>CAYMNB010000027.1:0-30704 GCA_964391725.1 uncultured Anaerolineaceae bacterium
CGTTTGAACTGCTGCTTGAAAGCGTCCGTCAATACAACCAGATGCTGTATCCCGCTCAATGGGTTGCCATTGCCATTGCCCTGGCCTGTATTGTGTTTGCCTTCATCCGCAAACCTTACAGCAATGCCCTCATCGCTGGCAGTGCCGTGCTCTTCTTCCTGATCATTGCGCTGGCATTCTGGCTGCCGCTCAGTCTGGCAGGCTTTGATACCGGGTACATCTATATGGGCATATTCTTGATGCAAGCCGGCCTGCTGCTCTCCGCCGCGTTAGAAGATGAACTGCATTTCCATTTCGAGCCCAAACTGGTCCCGATCATTGGTCTGTTGTTTGCCGCCTACGGCCTGATCGGTTTCCCACTGGTGGGCTTGCTGCTTGGACGCACCTATCCGGGCCTGTTCTTCAGCCCGCTGTCACCCTGTTCGATGATCTCCTGGTTCGTGGGCATGCTCATGCTGACTGACAGGCCTGTCCCGCGCTACACCATGATTATCCCGTTCACATGGGGATTTATTGGCATCCTGTGGGTTTCTATGGGGGTGACCGAAAGTATCGGACAGATCATCATCGGGTTGACCGGCCCTGCCATTCTCTCTATCCGCGACCGCGAAAAGCGCATGGGCATGCATTATTGATAAAAACAACAAATCCCCTCGATCGAGGGGATTTGTTTATTGATTGGTCGATTACTTCAAAATGCTTTTTCCGGCATACACCGCGGTTGCGCCAAGTTCTTCCTCGATGCGCAGCAGCTGGTTATATTTCGCCACGCGGTCTGAACGGGCGGGAGCGCCGGTCTTGATCTGACCGGTGTTGAACGCTACCGCGATATCCGCGATGGTGCTGTCTTCGGTCTCGCCTGAGCGGTGCGAGGTGACCGCTTTCCAGCCGGCGCGATGGCACATATCCACCGCATTCATGGTTTCGGTCAGCGAACCGATCTGGTTGACCTTGACCAGCAGAGCATTAGCGGCTTTCTGCTTAATGGCTTCTGCCACGCGCGCCGGGTTGGTCACCAGCAGGTCATCGCCCACGATTTGAATCTTGTCGCCCAGTTGGGCAACCATCTTCACCCAGCCGTCCCAGTCATCCTGCGCCAAACCGTCTTCGATCGAAAAGATCGGGTACTGCTTGACCCAGTCTGCCCAGAAGGCGACCATCTCATCTCCGCTCAATTTCCTGCCTTCGGTACGCAGATTATACAGTTTGGTGTCTTCTTCATAGAACTCGGAGGCTGCCGGATCAAGCGCGATCACGATCTGTTCGCCGGGTTTGTAGCCGGCTTTCTCGATGGCTTCCAGAATGAGTTCCACCGCTTCGGCATTGCTCTTCAACGCGGGCGCATAACCGCCCTCATCGCCCACCAGCGTGGCATAGCCTTTGCCCTTCAGCACGGTCTTGAGGGTGTGGTAGATCTCGCTGCCCCAGCGCATACATTCCGCGAAGGTCTCCGCGCCCACCGGCATGATCATGAATTCCTGCGCGTCTGTCGATTGCCAGCCGGTGTGCGCACCACCGTTGAGGATGTTCATCATCGGCACAGGCAGCACATGCGAATAAGCGCCACCCAGGTAGCGGTACAGGGGCAGTCCGAGGGCATTGGCAGCCGCCTTGGCAGCCGCCATACTGGTGCCGAGGATGGCATTGGCGCCCAGGTTCGATTTGTTCTTGGTGCCGTCCAGTTCCAGCAGGACCTTGTCGATCAGGATCTGGTCAGCGGCATCCAATCCGTACAGAGTTTCAGAGATCTGCAGGTTGACATTTTCCACCGCTTTGAGCACACCTTTGCCCATGTAGCCCTGGCCTTTGTCGCGCAGTTCCAGCGCTTCATGGATGCCGGTAGAAGCGCCGGAAGGCACGATGGCGCGCCCCCAATCGCCGCTTTCCAAAATGACTTCCACTTCCACGGTCGGGTTGCCGCGGCTGTCAAAAACCTGTCGTCCGATTACTGATTCAATCATGGTATCCATAGTTTTGTTACCTCTCGAGTAGTATTTGGTTGGAAAAAAGGTGCCTCTCAGCACACACATGGTTTATTCGTTTGCCGCCAGACAGCCTAAAAAAGCCGCTGAACGGCAAATTAATCATAACACTTTTTCACCTGAGAGAACATTCCTCAGGTAACGTTGGATGGATTACATTCTTCCTGCCGCGACAGGTCAGGCTTCGCTCTCGTGGGGATAGGTGCACAGCACGGTATCCAGCGGCTCAATGCCGGCAAAATAGTCGCAGATCGACACATTCTTGACCGCGCAGCGATGCATATCCACACCTTCAGCGGCGTTCCACGGGCAGCTATCCTGCGTCCAGGCAATCTCTGACTGTTCCGTGGTCAGGTCGATATCCATATTAGCCCCGCGTAATTTGTGCATTTCTCGCCGCCTATGCCAGCATAGTCCCGTTGGCTTGCTGGTAGCGTTCCAGAATGGGAATGACGTCTTCTGCGGTCGGCACAAATTGCAGCAAAGCACGGTCTTCTTCGATAACGAACATGCCCATGTTTATGAAAAAGGACTCGAAGGTTTCCTGCCAACCGATGCCCACCAGGATCAGGGGCAGTTTAGGCTTGACTTCAATCGCCATTTCATTCCACACCAGGGTGATCTCCGCCAGGGTGCCCAGCCCGCCCGGCAGCGCCACCGCCGCGTCGCAGTTATCCATCAGGTAACCCAGGCGTTGTTTGAGGGTCGTAAAACGCACCTCCTCGGTCAGGTAGTCATTGGGTGCCACGTTGCGCCATTTTTCGATCTCTTCGCAGGTAGCGCCGATTACCTTGCCGCCTTCTTCAAAAGCGCCTTTCGACACCGCTTCCATCGTGCCGATATAACCGCCGTTGATCACAGTATGCCCGGCTTGCGCCAGCAGCGCGCCCAGGTTGTAAGCCAGTTCATACACCGGATCACCCGGTTTCGGGGCAGCACTTCCAAACACGGTCACTTTCATAGTCTTACGCCTCCTTCAACAGATCGATAATATTCAACGCGGCTTCTGCCGATTTCACCTGTTCCGGGTGCCAGTCTAACTCGGTCACCATCGCCACCAGATGATCGCGCACATCCTTGCGATATGCCTGGGGCAGCGACCGCCAGGCAGCCTCGATTTTGTCCGCTTCTCGTGAAAGCAGATTGTCCCAGAACAACGTCGGATCATCCATACGGGTTCCTTCCTGACTTCTCTCCGTTTCACCCTATTGTACCCGATTCTGCCCGCCCATAAAACCGCTTCCGATCCCAAAACAAAGTTGAAAAAGAGACATAGAAAAACACCGCCTGCTTACGCGAGGCGGTGTCCATTCTTCTCTATGAGAGTATCTATTTCTCTTCTTCTTGTTCTTTCTGGCGGGCTGCCACAATGTCAGCGGTGATGTGGGATGGCACCATCTGGTAATCAACCGGTTCCATCTCGAATACACCGCGTCCGCCAGTCATAGAACGCAGATCGGTGGTGTAGCGCAGCATTTCCGCCATAGGAACCATGGCAGTGATCACACTGCGTCCGCGTTCGCTGTCCATACCCTGCACGCGCGCGCGGCGGGTGTTCATATCACCCAGAATGTCGCCCATGTTCTCTTCAGGTACGATCACACGCACTTTCATGATCGGCTCAAACAACACCGGGCTGGCATTCAAGAACGCCAGTTTAAAGGCTTCACGCCCGGCAATCTCAAACGCCACTGGTTTGGAATCCACCGGGTGTTCTTTGCCGTCAAACACCGACACCTTGATGCCGGAGATCGGGTAACCGGCCAGGATGCCTTCCTTCATCACATTGCGGACGCCTTTTTCGATGGCGGGCATGTAGTTGGAGCTAACCGCACCGCCGAAGATATCGTTCGAGAACTCAAAATCTTCTTCGATCGGCAGCACCCGCAGGTGTACTTCACCGAACTGGCCCGAACCGCCGGATTGCTTCTTGTGGCGGTACTGCGCGCTGCCTTCCGCACGGATGGCTTCGCGGTAAGCCACTTTGGGGATTTCCACCAACAGATCCACCTGGAATTTGTTTCTGGCGCGCCGCAGAATCACATCAATGTGCTGATCGCCCATGCCCTGCATAACGGTCTGGCGCGTGGCAGGATCGTTATACCAGCTGAGGGTCATGTCTTCTTCGCACAGGCGGGTCAGCGTGGGGCTGATCTTGGTGGAGTCTGCCTGTGTCTTGGGGAAGATAGCCACACGGTAGAGGGCGTTGGGATACTCGGGCACCGGAATGGTGACCGGATGATTTTTGTCGCTGAGCGTATCGCTGGTGGCAGTCTCTGATAACTTCGGCACCACACCGATATCGCCGGCGTGCAGCACCTTGACCGGGAACATCTCTTTGCCGCACGGCACAGAAACCGTGCCAAAGCGTTCTTCTACCTGGCGGGTGCTGTTCCAATAGCGGTTGTCAGATTCGATCACACCGCTGTAGACACGGAAGAAGGTCTGCTTGCCCACATAAGGGTCAGCAGTGGTCTTCCACACATAGGCTGCCAGCGGTGCCGTGTCAGACGCAGGTAGTTCTTCTTCACCAGCAACGCCCTGGGCGGTTTTCGCCGGGCGGTCTGCGGGAGAGGGTATCAATTTGAGGATAGCGTCCAGCAGCGGGGTCATGCCGATCTCCTGGGTGGCGGAGGAACAAAAAACGGGGATAAAGTCACCGCTTTGCACGCCCATGCTGAGGCCTTGCATGATTTCTTCGGCAGTCAGCGTACCGGCATCGAAGTATTTTTCCATCAAAGCTTCCGAACCTTCGGCAGCCGCTTCGATCAACTCAAGGTTGGCTTCTTCTGCCTGACTTTGCAAATCAGCGGGGATATCCACCACTTTGCCGCCTTCTTGATAGGCCTTCATGCTGAACAGATCGATCACGCCTTTGAAATCAGCGGCTTCACCCCAGGGGATTTGCACCGGCACCAGGCGGGTGTCCATGGCCTCAGTGACCGTGTTCATGGCTTTAACAAAATTCGCGTTTTCGCGGTCCATCTTGTTGATCACCAAAAAAAGCGGCAGGCCAAAACGGTCAACATAGGTCCAGGCCAACTCGGTGCCTACCTGGAAGCCAGACACAGAATCGATCACCACCAACACACCGTCGGACACGCTCAAACCGGAAATTTCTTCACCGATAAAGTCCGTGTACCCGGGGGTGTCAAGAAAGTTGATCTTATGATCTTTGTATTCCACCGGTATCACTGATGTATACAGTGACAGTGAACGGCGAATTTCTTCATCATCAAAATCTGAAACCGTGGTGCCGTCTTCGATACGGCCCAGACGGGTGGTGCCACCCGAGAAATGTAAAAATGCTTCACCCAGCATTGTTTTGCCCGCACCGCTATGCGATACGATCGCAACGTTGCGGATTAAATCAGTCTTGTATTCTTTCATTTAGAAGTAAACCTCTTCACTTAGTTTTGCTAATACCCAGCAATAGAGAATTCTAATTGACGAAGGGGAAAAAGTCAATTAACTTTCTGGTTTGACGCCGCCAAGGTGAAAACAGGTGTTAAAACAGCTGTTTCTCCATGCGCCAGGCAAGTTCCTCGGCTTCCTGCCAGCGGCCGTTGACCTTGTTCGTATGGCGGTTGACCATCTCGGTGCCGACAACATGATAGCCATGACGCTCATACAACCGGCGCGCAGCTTCATTATTTTTCTCGACAGTCAGTGTAAGCATTCGGAAGCCGCGCTGGCGCAGGTCTTCTTCCAGGTGCTGCAGTAAATACGACCCCACACCGCGCCGCCGCCATTGCGGGTGCACCCGGAAGGAGTAAAAATACGCACGTCTGGTGCCGTCCGCCAACTGGGCGCGCATGCTGTTGAATTGGACGATCAGCTGCCCGATGATGCCGTCAGTGACATGCTCCGCCACCCACAACAATTGTTCACCGCGCCGCATACTGTCGAACGCACTCTGGAACATAAACCGCAGGTAGACGGCATTCTCCTCACACAGCAGGTGCGGCAGATCATCTTCCACGACCTGCCGAATGACGATCCCGTCCAGCGCCGATCGCTCATCCATCGCCATAGCCCCTTTGCTGCAGCCAGGCATCCACAAAACCAGCCTCTTCTTGCTCCGAAGTGATCTCTCCGTCAATCCAAGCAGCCCGCACCGCTTTGAACAATTCCCCATATAGCGGCCCCGCGGCAACCCCGCGCTGGCGCAATTGGTGGCCGTCAATATGCAGTGCCTGCCAACGCCATATCTTGCGAAAAGCGGCTAATTTCTCCGACAACTCCGCATCGTCCTGCCACAGATGATGTAATACATATAGCATACTTTCGTGCAAGCCTTCGAGCGCAGCGGTGAATTTACTGGCAGACAACCATCGCAAATTTTCTTGCTTTGCCAGCACATCCAGCAACAGCCACAACTGTCGCTGCTGCTCAGCCGAAAACAACAGCCGTTCGCTGACCGCCCAGATAATAGAAGATGGATAATCTACCAACAGCAAGGCATACGCGCCGAACTCCCTGCCCGAAAGATGGTTGATGTCAGGAATTTGCCAGCCTGCTGGAAGCGGGTTCTGCAGCAAAGCCGCAAAAAGCACCGCCCTGCGTTCCTGCCATCCCCAGCCCGGCACCACCGCCGCCAATAACCCTAGCGAATCCAACCGCCGAAATGCCGCTGCGGGTTGTACTTCTGCCATCAACAAGTTCAATTCATGACGGATACGGTCACCGGATACCATCGGCAGCATAACTTTTCCATTTGCCATCCAGCGCAAGGTCTCACCCTCGATAGAAAACCCCAGCCGCTGTTCATAGCGCACCGCACGGAACAAACGGGTGGGATCATCAACAAAGGAACGCGGGTGCAAGGCACGGATGATACCAGCAGCCAGGTCTTGCCTGCCGCCGCACACATCCATCCATTGGCAGGGGTGTACATCCACCCGCAAAGCAAGGGTATTGATGGAAAAATCGCGCCGCTGCATATCCAGTTCGATGCCGTCCAGGCGCACCTGCGGCAGCCGGCCGACTTTTGGATACCATTCTGTGCGCGCGCTGATCATATCAACACTCTCAGGCAGATCATTTTGGTCTATGTCGGCAAACTGAGGGAATGCCGCCAATAGATGTGGTAATGCTTCATGAATCTCCCAGCGGGCGGTGCCGAACGGACGATGGAAGACACATCTGCCACCGAATGTATGCTGCAACTGCTTTGCCACAGGGATCGCCTCCCCATCGATGATGAAATCAAGATCATGGCTGGGACGTGACAGGAACAAATCCCGCACCATACCGCCCGCCAGATACACCGCCGCTCCCCCGTCACGGGCTGCCTGGCACACCGCTTCCATCAAAAGCGACTGCCAGCGCGGAATCTGCGCCAACGAAGCGTCTTCATCGGAAAGAGATCCGCTGACAAAGCGCGGCAGCGGTCTGGCTTGCTCTCCCTGCGCCTGCAGCCAGTGTTGCACAAAACCCTCATCCGCGCCCTTTTTTACAAGAAAATCAACCGCGCCATGTACCTCATCCACCATCGAAAAACTGTCCAGGTGGTTGGTGCTGGCGAAGATGCCCAGCAGCAGCAGGCTGGCGAACAATCCGTCGAGTGGCCTGTTCTCCGCCTGCAGCCACTTTGTCATCTGCAGACTCTGTAGAAAATCAACACCCGGGGTCATGCGTTGCCACAGCAGCACCCGCCAGCGTTGCTTATCATCATCCCACCAGCGCTCACGCGGTGACAGGGGCAGTTTGTGCCAGTAGACAGCCACCAGCGCTTTGCATTCGCGCGTGAAAGCTTCGGGCATCACCGGCAAGGTATCATTTTCCAACACGAATCCGCCCACCAATGCGCCCAGGCTGTCAAAATCGACGGTTCCTTGCGGTACAATAATTCGCATACGCTGATTGTATCTTAATTCGGAGGCAAGGCATGTACCCCAGCAATGACCCATTTCAACAGACGTTGATCGAACGGTATCAGCAGCACAAACTGCCGCTTGACCTGCCGCAGGAATTTCTGCAGCCGTTCTATGGCGGCGGCTCGATTGCCAACCTCACGCCTTCCATCGTCTATCACCTCACCCAGACCGCCTTCGGTGAAGGGCGTTTGCTGCCCGAAATCGAAGCACGCGTGTTTCCCAGGCAGTATCGCCATATCGCCCTGGTGCTGATCGACGGACTGGGCTATGACTGGTTGTGCGATTACTTGCAGCAGGAAGACAGCCGACCCGCTGAACAACGCTTCTGGCAGCAGGTTCTGACACAAGCGGCTGTCACCCCCCTCACCAGCATCTCACCTTCAACCACCGCCGCTGCCCTGACCAGCTTCTGGACGGGGGTTGCGCCGGCTGCCCATGGGGTGCTTGGCTATGAAATGTGGCTCAAAGACCTGGGTGTAATCGGCAATATGATCTTCCACTCACCCATCGAATTCTTCAGTCAGGCCGGACTGCTCTACCAGATGGGTTTTGATGTCAATGATTTTGTATCCGCCCCGCTGATTGGCAGCCACCTGACAGAGTTCGGTGTCACAGTGCGCAGTTTGCAGCACAGCAGCATCGTCAATTCTGGTCTATCCGCCATGCTGGACAAAGGCGCCCAGCGACTGCCCTACAAACCCCTGTCTGACATGTGGTTCAATTTCACCGAAGCGCTGGAAAGCCAGCCTCAACAAGCTTCCTTCAACTGGTTGTATTGGGGAGAACACGACGGACTTGCCCACCGCTACGGGGTAGACAATCCGCGCATGGCAGCCCAATTCGAAGCCTTCGGTCTCAGGCTGCTGCGCACCATTCAGCGCTTGAAACAGCAGGGCCCTGCGGATACGCTCGTGCTGGTCACCGCCGATCACGGCCATTTGGTGACACCCAAAGACCCGTATTACGATCTCAACCAGCGCAAGGACATTTTGGAAACACTCGCCATGCCCCCCTCAGGCGACAACCGCCTTCCTTATATTTTTACCCGCCCCGGCATGCGCGACGCCTTCCGGCAGCGCTTCTACCAGCATTGGAGCGAGGATGAATTCGCTATGGTTCCGGCGCAGGATGCCCTGCAAGCCGGTTTGTTCGGGCAGGGCACTCCCCATCCTCACAGCCATGAACGCATCGGCGATTGGCTGGTGCTGCCCAAAGGTGGAAGCTACCTGTGGTGGTCTGACCGCCCCAACCCCATCATCGGCCGGCATGGCGGCCTGTCACGCACCGAAATGCTGGTGCCGTTGATCGCTATCGAAATCTGAGAGACTGCTTTCGCGGTTATTCTGCGGTTGGTTGGCCGTTTTTGTGGTTGTGCGGTTGGCGCAAATGAGGCCGGTGCTGGCGATCCAATGTCAGGATACGGGTGGTGCTTAGCACCACAATCAAAACCAGCAGCACCCCCAGCGCAATGATGCCATTGGTGGGGTCTCTGGGTGTTTCTTCATCGCTGTCAATGCCTTGCTCATTAACAACTTCTTCCACAGCAGACGGATTATGCGCGCCTACCGAGAACAGCGGTGAAAGAAGCAGAACAGTCATCAACAAAAAACAACCACCGATGAACAGTGCCTTCCATTTCGGTTCAGCTTGCTGCCAGGTTCGCCAAAGTGACATATCAATCCTCCAGTGGTAGCTTCGCGGCCGCGGCCGTGGCGGCTTCTGCGGCTGATAAGGTCTGATTCAAAACTGCCAGCAATCCTTCTTGCAGAATCGGTCCGACCTGATTGATGATCTCAATCGATGGATAGGGATTGGCAGACAGAGAGATCGCTGAATATCGCTGCACCTGGGTGGAGCTGCCCCACAGGTCAAGCGCAGTGCGGCGCATGGGTAAATAGCCCAACGCCTGGCTCCACGGCCCGGTGAAACGTGCATCCGCCAGTGATTCCGCCAGTTCCACCGCCAGCTCGCGGCGCTCCGGCAATGGATCAGCCAGCGCCAGCATCCATCCTCGCCCCAGGGTGTAATCATAATTGGTGATGGGGGTGACCGGAATGACAAAGGTATCGGCTGGTTTCTCTTGCAGCGCGAAGGTGCTGGGAACAATCACCATCGGATAGTTACCCACCAGAAAACCGTCCCAAAGCGCTTCAAAAGAACTGACCTCGGTAACCTCTTCTGGAATGATCCCGGCGGCTGCCGCTTCTGCAAAAACGGTATACACCTGGGTAAGCAGTGCTTCATCCAGCACAAGTTGGTTATCATCATCGACCAGCCTGCCTTCCAGCGCCAGGTAATACAACAACACCTGGGTCGCCTGAGGATCATTCGCCAGAAAACCAACCGGTGTTTCGGCTTCGATGAAACTTGCCCAATTGTTCGCAAGCCCGGTGAACTCCGTGGAGCGCACTACCATGACCAGGCTTTCACCAACCAACGGCAAGCCATAAGAACTCTCACTGATTACGGATATCGTGCGGCCGTATTGGAACCAGTCGAGCTCATTGATGATATTAGAATAATCGCCCAGCGGAAGAATTAAGCCTCTGCGAGCCACATTTTCCATGTCTCGGCGGCCTAACACCACCAGCGAGGGCAATTCCAGTGGCGCTACCGCTGAAGTAGACACCAGCGATTCCACCAAACTGGCAGAACCGGTCTCCGCTTTCACGCGTACGACTACGTTGACATCTTCATGCAGGGCTTCGAATAGATCGAGCTGCGCCGCCAGCAACCGCCCGGCATCGCTGTCGCTGTCGGGGTCCATGAATGGCGGCACCCACACCAGCAAAGTCTCTACCGCAGGCTGTTCTTCTTCAATCTCCTCCGGCTCTTCCTGTTCCGGTGTGGCAGTGGGCTGCACCGCCGCGGTTGTTTCTGTAGGGCGTGGCGTGGCTTGCGTCAATGGCACTCCCAAAAAATCACCACCCGGCAGCAGGTCACAGCCGCCAGCCAGCAGTATGATAGAAAAGATAATGAATGGGAGTAACAGTCGATATCGTTTAAGCATTGTTACCTCCCCCCTGCATTTTGGGTGGGCAGAGTTTCAGTAGGAGTAATTGTTGGCGTGGGCGTCGGTGTTGGTGTCGGTGTATCAGTGGGGGTGGCAGTAAGTGTTGGTGTCGGCGTCGGTGTAAAGGTCAGGGTGGCGGTAGGAGTCGGGGTTAAAAACAGCGTTCGGGTCAACGTAGGCGCGCGCGTCAGGGTCGCGGTTGCCGCCAGGGTCTCGGTCGGCAGCAATGTGACCACCGCTGTAAACGTTGCAGTAGCGACAATGGCCGTGGGCGCAGTGTCATCCGGCGTTGACAATTCTTCCGTTGAAACCGGCACAATGTTGCTGACGCGGTCAGCCAGGCGCAACACCACGATCCCCAGACAATAACAAGGGATAGTGATCAGAACGATCAGGATGAATAAAAACCGCAGATTACGTCGCTGCTCAGAAATCGGCGCCATAGGTCTCTTTCCAGTACATTGATTAAGTCTATCATTCAACCCCCAGACGGGCAAGTGCCGTTTTGCAGTGCCGATAATTGATCAAACAACCGCTCTATACGCTGCCAGTCTGTTTTTTTACCCCTGAACTGTGCGCCGGGCTGCCTGCATTTCGGTGCGGACGGTGTCATACAGGTTATCGGCGCGGATCTCTTCCAGCGAATAACAGGGCGCATCGAGGTGTTTTGCCAGCTGCGCCGCCAACCCCTGGTCGAAATGCACGCTTTCCATGTTGACAACCACCGTATGTACATCCATCTCGGCGATTTTTTCAGCGATGAAATGGCTTTCTTCCTGCGGCGGCAAATTGCCCATCGACACATTGCCCGCGCCGTCCGTCATCACCAGCAGCAGCGGCTGCACATCGGGATGCAGGTACATCTCCTGCTGCAGTACCGTGTGTGCCATCTGCAAACCAGCCGACAACGGTGTTTTGCCGCCGATGGGAATGTCTCGCAGCGCCTGATGCGCCTGCAGCACAGAGTTGGTCGGTTTTAGCACCTGGGTAGCGCGGTCTTTCTGGAAAATGATCAACCCCACCCGGTCACGGCGTTGATAGGCATCCTGCAATAGCGACAGAATCGCGCCTTTGGTGGCTTCCATGCGTTCGGTGACCGCCATCGACCAGGAGGCATCTACCAGGAACAGGATCAGGTTGGCGGATTTGCGCACGCGCACCTTCTCCATATAATCCGCCGGCTTGACCGCAAACGCTACCTCGTCCAGCAGATGCGCACGGCGCGATTGATAGGGCGCCGCCTTGCGAATAGTGGCATCGAAAGCCAGGTCGCGCAATTTGCCGTTCACTGGGCGCGCCTTGATATAGCGCCCGCGTTGTTCCATGCGCGTATTGGAGCGGCGTCCGCCGCGCTTGCGCACCATGCGGTCAATGGGGGTATTTAACTGGCGCGGCTTGAAGGCTTCGCCGACGCGCACTTTTTTGCCGTCATCCCACCAGCGCGCGTTGCTGTCGCCAAACAGCGATTGCGGGGTGGGTTGTGTGTCTCCCGGGTCTGGCATATCAGCGTCACTTTGACCGGGTTCCGGCGACGCTGTCACGCTTTTTTTGAGACTTCTTGCTGTTCTGCCGCAGCAGACTCCTCACTTTTTTCAGCCATAGCACCCTGCAGTTCATCAATCTTGCCCTGCAACTGGGTTACATCCATGGCGGCAATGTCAAAGGGTCCCCGCCGCATACGATGCGGCAGCGCCAGTTCTGCCGCCAGCGCGATATCCAGCGAAGTGATCGACAAGCGCCCTTCAAACGCTGCCTGCGCACGCGCCGCCTTCAGGATCACCAGATCTGCGCGGTGTCCGTCAACTGCCATCGAAGCGGTCAAGGAGGCGATCGTCAGCAGGTCGCGGTTGGTGAATTTCACCTGCTCCACGATCTTGCGGGCGTTATCAATGCGCTGCGACAGTTCTTCTTCGCTCTCGCGCCATTCTTCGATAAAACCGGCGGCATCATTTTCAAAGGCAATGTTGCGCTGCATGATGGCCATGCGCTGACGCGCATCCAGCAACCCGCGAATCTCTACCGACATGGCAAAACGGTCCAGCAGCTGCGGGCGCAGATCGCCTTCTTCCGGGTTCATGGTGCCAACCAGCATGAAACGCGACGGGTGCGAGAACGAAATGCCCTCACGTTCGACATTATTAACGCCCATCGCGGCGGCATCTAACAGCACATCCACCACATGGTCATCCAGCAAGTTGACCTCATCGATGTACAGCAAGCCGCGATTGGCGGCTGCCAGCACACCCGGCTCAAAGTGGCGTTCGCCCTTTTGAATGGCTTTTTCGATATCCAGCGTGCCAACCACGCGGTCTTCTGTGGCTGACACCGGCAGGTTGATAAAGGGGGTGATGATCTCATCCACCTCGAAGGTACCATTTTGATACTGCTCACGGCATTCCGTGCACCAGGTCTGCGGTTGATCGGGATCGCAGTTGAAGCGGCAGCCACGCACCACTTTGACCGGGGGCAGCAGCGCCGCCAACCCGCGCGCAGCGGTTGATTTTGCCGTGCCGCGTTCACCGCGGATCAACACCCCGCCGATGCGGGGATAAACGGCATTTAAGATCAAGGCGCGCCGCATGCGCTCCTGACCGACAATCGCAGTAAAGGGGAAAATGTCAGCCATGCTCAGTTATCTTCTTCTATATAGTATTTATTTCGTAATCCGCGGTAAGTGTACCACAGCGACACTTTCCTTCAAATCATATTTGCATATACTTTTTATTAAAAGCAGGCGATAATGACATACAATCAGGCTTGACTATCAGAAGGAAAATGCCCATGGAATCAAACCTTACCCACCTGCAACTGGCAAAACACGTGGCAGACCGATTCGCCGCTATTGATACCGTTCAATCGATTGCCCTGTCCGGTTCGGCTGCCAGCGGCAATGCCAGGGAACAATCTGACATCGACCTGTATGTATTTTCCAGCGAACCCATACCGGTGGCGCAGCGGCAACACATCGCTGCCGTCAGAGGCTACTCGCGCGCCGATTTCAACCTGCAATATTGGGATACCGGTGATGAGTGGTTTGACGCCCCCAGCGGCATAGAAGTCGACGTCATGTACTGGTCGATGGGCTGGCTTGAACAGCAACTGGCAAGGCTCATTAACCGCCACGAAAGTTCCATCGGTTACACCACCTGTTTCTGGCACACGGTCAAACAAGCCGTCATCCTGTTTGACCGCCAGGGATGGTTTGCGGAATTGCATGAAAAAGCGCAAGCCCCCTATCCTGATCCTTTGCGCAACGCCATCATCCAGCTTAACACGCCCCTGCTGCACGCCATCATTCCCTCCTACACCCACCAGTTGGAAAAAGCCATCCAGCGCGATGATGTGGTCAGTGTGAACCACCGCCTGTGCGCCTACCTCGCCAGTTATTTTGATGTGCTGTTTGCACTGAACCGCCTGCTGCACCCCGGCGAGAAGCGCCTGCTGACCTTCGCTGAGCAGACCTGCCCCCTGCTACCTGACAACATGGCAGCCGATATTCGCACCCTGGCCACCCCGCAATCAATAGACAAGCGAACCTGGCTCCAGCATCTCCATCACCTCAACGAAGCGATGGACCAGTTGCTGATTGCGCAGGGCTTTGACCCCCGCACCGGCGCCTTGATCAGGCAGTGACCGGCGCTGGGTTTTTCTTGCGCAGGAAAAACAGCCAGTACAGGCTGACTGCCATGGCATACAGGATCATCGTGCCGGCAAAGGCAGGCGGAAAGCCATAGCGAACCTGCAGCCAGCCGCTGATGACCGGCGAAAATGCCCAACCAAAACTCCACGCCATTGAATTCAAACTGGCGACCATGCCGCGCGCAGAAGGCTGAATCTGCTCGAGTGCGAAGGTCTGGTAAATGGGTGTGGTCATATTCATCAAGGCAATGCGGATGAAGTACGCCATCACCACGAGTTGGAAAACCGGCACAAACCCCAGAATCGCCAGAAACGGGATCGCCAACCCCTGGGTTACCGCCACCACCTGAATTTTACCAAAGCGATCTGCCATCATGGGTGCGATCAGCATCCCCAATGCGGTCGCGGCCGATCCCCAGGCAAAGATGGCGCCAATCACCGCATCGCTCTGCCCATGTACATTGCGAAAGTAAACGTTCATGAATGGCATCACCAACCCCGCCCCCATCGAGATCAACAAGGTGGGCAGGATCAATTTTCCCAATAACACCGGATTCTCTTTGAAATATTGCAGCGGCGCGAACAATGAACGCTCCTGTTCCAGCGCCTCTTTGCCCGTCAGGCGGTTGCGCAGGAAGAGAAACGGCAGCACCGCCATCAACGCCCCCACCGCGGCAATGGTCAGCGCCCAGGCATAAGCGGGCGTGGCGGTTACCGCTACATTGCGCCACAATCCCATCCACTTGGGCAGATAGCCCCCCACCCAGTTGCCGACGAAGTTAGCGGTGTTCATCAACCCCATCGAAATGCTGTAAAGGTAGGTGCGTTCAGCCGCCCCTGAATTTTCCACAACAAAAGGCCCCATGCTGATCTGTTTCAGTGACTGGCTCAGCCCAAGTAGAATGTTCATGGCCAGAAAGACCGCCCGCGAAGGAAATAATAGCATCACCACGATGGCGATCGCTGTCCCAGTGGTACCCAGGATCATGGCGGCTTTGCGCTGCAGCACATCTGAAAGATATCCCATCGGAAACGCCGCGATCAAGGCGGTCAGGCTGCTGACCGTGATCAACTGTCCCAGAAAACGTTCGTCGTAACCCAGGCTGAGTACATAGAAATTGAACAACAGGCGATAAACGCCGATGCCAATGCCGGAGAAGGCTATGCCGACCAGATACAGCCGCGCGTTACGGCTGAATTGGTTGATGCGCTCAAAATAGACACGCAGGGGGGTGATACCCTGCCTTTTCTGTGCTTTCACAAACTGGCTCCCAAAATCAAATGGTCAGGCTAACCGCGCCTGCGCTCAATTATTGTACCAGACGGTTGTAGGAGGCTTGGATAATGAAAGAATCACTTCGCCAGGTTCTTGTCTGTCCAGCGCTGGGCGGCGCGTCGTACGATCTCGGTCACCTGCGCATCGGGGATATTTTCCAATCCGACATAGGACTGTGAACCCACCCATACCACCAGGTCTCCAGCTTCGTTTTCATCCAGATGAATCGCTGATCCCTGATAGTTTTCCTGCAACAGCATATCCTGCAGCACAGTATTGATCTGCATCGCAATCGAATCCATTGGCAGGATATCAGCAACCTCACGTTTGCGAGTAGAAAGCAGCCCACGGCTGACATTTTTTAGCCCATCATCAGGCGCCTTGATGATGGGCACAGGTTGTGAGAGCACCGGTACAACAATAGCCTCATTGCCCAGCCAATGCTGTAAGCCCACCCACATGTCCTTGACTGCCAGCAATTCAGCAGGTGATAGGTCGTCTCTGTTAGCCGCCACTTCATGCTCAGGCAGGCTCAAGGTCAGCGCCTGACTCTGCGGCTGGCGGTAGAGCAGCAGCCATTGTTTGCCTTCCTCGCCCTGTACCGGCGGTGCCACCACAACCTCATTATGCCTGCGTTCAAACAAACGCTCATCCAGCCCTCCCAACAATCCCTGCCCCTGTTTGCCCGCAGACTTCTGCGAAGAGGTTCCTTTTCTCCCCGGCCGTGAGTAGAGCATATACACCAGCATCATGGTGAAACCAAACGCCAGCACCAAAAACGAAATCGCCAACACAGCCAGCCATTGCAAAGAAATTTCAACCATCGACACCCTCCTCAATCGGTTCAAGAGTCTGGCATTGCGGACAAATATGGGTGCCGCGCTGCCCAACCACCAATCGCTCTATCGACATACCGCACTCCGGGCAGGCTTCACCGTTGCGCTGATAGACGCGAAATTCGTTTTGAAACTGCCCGCCGCGATACACCCAGTCAATACTGGCGCCGTTGCGGAGAATGCCTGCCTGCAGCACCTGCCGCATGGCCTCCAGCAAGCGAGCGGCCTGCGCTTCGCTCACCTGATGCGAACGCGTCAGCGGATGCAGCCGCGCCAGATGCAGGGCTTCATCTGTGTAGATATTGCCCATGCCAGCCAGGAAGGTTTGATCCATCAACAGCGGTTTCAACTGGCGCTGATGCCTTTGCAGCATGGCATAAAACGTGGCGGTTCCTAACGAAACATCCAGCGGATCAATGCCCAGCCCGCCCACCACCGCAGCGGTATCACCCACCAGCCACATACGGCCAAACTTGCGCGCATCATTGAACACCAACCGCACACCATCATCGAAAATCAGGCTTACACGGTCATGCGGTAGTTGCTCTTGTTCAGCCATCGACGCTTCCACACGAATGTCACCGCTCATGCGCAGATGCACCAGCAGATTACCCTGGTCAAGGCGTAGAATAATAAATTTACCGCGCCGCGTGACATCCTTCACCCGTCTGCCAACGATCTCCTGCAGAAATTGCGCCGCTGTGGGGACTGCGATGGTCTTTTCCCACAGCACCTGCCCATGCACAATCTGCCTGTCGATCACAGGCATGCCAAACTGTCCGCCGCCGCGCAGCGAACGCACAATGGTTTCTACTTCGGGCAATTCCGGCATAATGTGATTATAGAATAGTTTGCCTTTTTTGTTGCCTCACAAAGCAGCAAATATTACTCTATTCGTCGAACAGCGTTCCCACACTGCGCCCCTGGTTTGCCCGCAGGATCACCTCAGCCAGTAAATCGGCAATAGTCAGCACCGTCAGGCGGCCTTCAAATAGCGCCAACTTTTCTGGTGGGAGGGGAATGGTATCGGTGCAAACAAATTCTTTGACCGGCAGCGCCGCCAGCCTTTCTGCCGCATTCAGCGACAGAACCGGATGCACAAAGGACACATAGATATCGCGCGCGCCGAATTGTTTGACCATTTCCACCGCTTCCACAATCGAACCGCCGGTGTCGATTTCGTCATCCACCAGGACGACATCGCGGCCGCTAATATCGCCAATGATACCCATGGCTTTGGCGCGGGCTTCGTTGCCGATACGCCGTTTTTCGATCAACGCCAGCGGTGTATGCAGATGGTCAGCAAAGTTGCGCGCCTTTTTGGCAAAACCCAGGTCAGCGGTCACTACTACGGGGTCATCCATCTGCGGCGTGAGGGTTTTGATGTAATCGACCAGAATCTTGAATGTGGAAAGCACATCTCCCGGAATGGAGAAAAATCCCTGGATCTGTCCGGCGTGCAGGTCGAAGGTCATATACCGGTCAGCTTCACGAGAGATACAATCTGCCACCAAACGCGCTGCGATAGACACGCGCGGCTGATCTTTCTTGTCGCTGCGTGCGTAACACATATAGGGGAATACGGCTGTGACACGCGCGGCCGAGTCGAGCCGCAGGGTCTGCAACATCAAGAGCAATTCCACAAAATTGCGGTGTACAGGTGTAGAAGTAGTCTGGATTATATACGTATCCTGCCCCCTTACACTGTTAAGCAGCTTGGGGAACAGGTTCTCATTGGGAAATTCCAGCATCAAATGATTTTCCAGCTCCAATCCCAGGTGTTCGGCGATCTTCTGCGCCAGTTCCTGCGAAGCTGTGCCGGCAAACAGCTTGATCTTACCATACTGGTTGCGTTTGGTTGCTTTCTTATCTGCCATACTCATCCACTCCTTCTGTTACTTATCGTGCTGCCATTCATGCCGCAAAATGCTCATGACATGCATGTGAATATACTTTCCATGCTTAAAAACCGCCTCACGCAGGGTGCCTTCGTGCTGGAAACCCACCTTTTCGTAGCAGCGCATGCCGCCCGGGTTGGTGTCATACACACGCAGCCACACACGATGCAAGTTCAACTCATCAAAGGCATGTTTCACCAGCAGGCTGATCGCCTCGGTGCCGTAACCCTGGTTCCAATGCGTCTTGTCGCCGATGACAATGCCCAGTTCCGCGCTGCGATGGGTCCATTGAAAATCCATCAGCGAAAGATTACCGATCATATGCCAATGGTCGGCCTTACGCACCTCGATACACAGCGGACGTTCATAAAGCGGGCGCTGGTTCATGCCCTCAAACCACTTTTCCTCTTCCTCTATGGAAAAAGGATACGTCTGAAGTAAATTTTCGGTCACCTCAGGATCATTCAGCCAGATCACAAATTGGGGCAGATCACTGCGCTCCAAAGCCCGCAAGCGAATCCTCTCTCCTATGATCATTGCCAATCTCCTCTCCTACTCTTACGACACAACAAACAAACGGGGCGCTGGCTGTGCCAGTGCGCCCCGTTGATAATTTATGGATGCAGACGATTGGGTCCGCGGAACAGATACACAGCCTCGCGGATGTTGGGCAAACCAAGCAGCACCATCAACAAACGCGACAATCCCATGCCCATGCCGCCATGCGGCGGACAGCCATAGCGGAAGAAATCCATATAATAGGACATGGTCGCGGGGTCAAGCCCCAACGACAGCGCCTGCGCCATCAACGCCTCATAGCGGTGTTCACGCTGCGCGCCGGTGCAAATCTCCAGCCCGTTGGCCAGCAGGTCAAAACTGCGGGTTAACTTCGGATTGTCCGGCATGCGCATATGGTAGAACGGGCGCGCTTCGATCGGCCAATCGGTGATAAAAACAAAATCATGCCCGAATTTTTCTTTGACATGCTGCGCGATGGTACGTTCGCCGCCCGGGTCAAGGTCTTTGGTCTTCTCCACCGGCAGTTCATAGCCCATGGAGCGTACAATCTCAATCGCTTCCAGCATGGGGATGCGCGGGAACGGCAGGGTCGGCACGGTGATTTCCAGCCCCAGTTGCTCCTGAATGCGCTCGCCGTGTTTGTCCTTCACCTGCTGATAAATGTATTGCAGCCAGCCTTCGATGAAATCCATCACATCGTGGTGGCTCTCGATCCAGGACATTTCAAAATCAAGGCCGGTGAACTCGGTCATATGGCGCGATGTGAAACTGGGGTCAGCGCGGAACACAGGCCCTATCTCGAACACGCGTTCGAAGCCAGCCGCCATGCCCATCTGTTTGTAGAATTGCGGCGACTGCGCCAGGTACGCTTTGCGCTCAAAATAGGTCATCTCAAACAGCTCAGCGCCTGATTCACTGGGCGTGCCCATGATCTTGGGTGAGTGGATCTCAACGAAATTATGTTTCAGCCAGTATTCACGCGCCGCCATTTCCAGCGTGGTCTGCACATCGAAGATCAACTGCGGTTCTGCACGGCGCAAGTCAAGATAGCGCCAATCCATGCGGAAATCAACATTCGGCAGGGTTTCATTCTGCAGCTCAAAGGGCAGCGGTGTTTCGGCGGCGTTCTCCACGACCAATTCTTCCAACTGAATCTCCAGCTCGCCCAATTTCACACTCTTGTTCGCCACCACCTTGCCGATGCAGGTCAGCGCACTTTCCGTACCGAGGGTGGAAATCTGTTCCGCCAGCTCGGGATTGCCTTTCTTCCAATGCGCCACTTGCGCCAGACCGGTGCGGTCGCGCAGGATCAAAAACTGCATACTTTTCTGGTCGCGCAGCACATGCAGCCAACCTGAAATTTTCACTGTCTGGTCGATTTTCTGCCCCAATTCAGCGATTAACGTTCTCTCCATACCGAATAATCTCCTTTAAATGCGGTCACAACGACCGATGAATGCGCGCTTAAGTGTAAGGGAAAAAGGTGCTTTAATCAAGAATTGAACTAAATCACTAAATCAAAAGGCAAATCGCTTATATCTCGCAGTCTTTTACCTTGAATCATCGTATTCAGTAATTCTAACTGATCAACATCCTGAGAATTTTGAACTGCATCTTTTAATTCATAAAGGGCAAAATGATAAACACAATCCAGATCTCCTGTACCTAGAGCTAATGAGGCCAATCGTGTCGGTAAAGGTTCTGCCGTTACAGCAACAATATGTGGTGTGTGGCCTTTCCGGTTCCGTATCAAATTCAAAGCTTCCGTTCTGGTATTTTGAGAACGGTCACTTCTAATTGTCCATTTGCAGGAAATACTCGCATGTAAAAGTTTCCTTTGATTATTTTGTGTTCGTAATGGAGTTAATTGAGCAATTTCACATCCTTCTCCAAGAACAACCTCAATCTGGTTAATTACATTATCATCCAGTGGTGTACGGCTGATTACAATATCCGGAGTAATGATATACCCACTTTCCAAAACAGTAGCAAGGACTGGATCATTCTGCCTAATTTCACTGAGATAAGAAAGATGCTCATATTGTTCAAAATCAGAAATTCTTTCACTGCCAAATCTCCAATTTCCTGGACGAACCGAGTGCAGTAATTGGAAACAATCCTCAAGAAATTCAGAAACAGCTCTCTCAAATTCTCTTCCTGTAGTTTGCCCAGGAAGTGTTCCTTGGATTAATGGAGCGTTATTTGCTATCATTCCTGCGATCTGCCTTGCAAAATAAACGCTTTTTGGACTGCTTATATCAGAAAAATTTGGATAATCTTCACCAGAGGCGGAAGGTTTGGTTCTGATTATATTTGTAAAAACATTTTGATGAAAAGCGTTTCTAAGCTCCTGTAGCATGATTTACCCTTTATATATACCTATGACAAATTCATTATGCATTCGTTGTTGAATTTGAGAATTTAGATTCTTTTTGGCAGCAACAGGAAGCATTCGTTTGTCTCGATCCAATTCACGGATACCAACGATAGAATGGTCAAATCCTACTAACTCAGCAATCTCACATAGACATTGATCAACCCGAATATCAACTCCTTTAATTATGGAATTCCCAATTACGATGACAGCAATCCGATCTTTTTTTAAAACTCGATAAATTTCCGAGAACATAAGTAACATTTCGGAATAAAACCGATGAATTACTTGTGACTTTTTGTTATCAATGTTCGAAATTTGTTGAATTACTTCTTCGCATGTTGGAGTCAGTTTAGCAAATTGAAATTCTTTTGTAGATTCTCCTCCAATGTATAGCTTTCTGTGATCAGATAAATACTCTATTGGAAAACCAAACCAAATAAGTGAGAATTTATGAGCTCGCATATAATCAATTGCGTTAGAAGCATATGGAGGTGAAGTGAAAATGAAATCTACGGAAAAATCTTTTAATGGAAGTGAAAAAGCATTGCCATAGGCAGATAAAATACTTGATGTGCTGATTGGCAATTGGGAAATTCTCTTGATACAAAACTCGACACTTTTTGAAAACGAGTCATAAACCGAACGGATAACCTTAGTTGTGTGTCGCCTTTTATTGTCTGAGAGTGTGTCATATACTTCTTCACCAAAATAAAATTCTCCATCCGTCCCTCGGGCAACTTTAACTTTATGCGGTCTAGTGTGGGCTAAATCCAACGCCAACGAAACTCCCCCTCTCTTTGTTATAATGATGTTAGAAAAAGCTACTCGAAAGAAAGGTACAAGATTAGGGGGAAGAACTTCTTCAAAAGCTAACACTAAAGAAAACAAATGCCATTTCGTTTCAGGAAGAAACCAATAATCAATGAAACCAGATGTCTTTTTGTCAAATCTAGCAAAAAACTCTAATTCCATTTGTTCTTTTTCATACAAGAATTGATGCCGTGCTTTCCTGATGATTTGATTTCCATACGTTAGCAATTCGGCAGAAGAATGCTTCAATGTTGTCGTCTTTACATTCGACAATAACACTGCGATTGGGTCAATATCAAAACCAATTCCTACTCTTTTCAATAATTTAGCTTCGACAAGTGTAGTGCCAGAGCCAGCCATTGGGTCCAGAATAACTTCACCAGGTTTCGTTAATTCCTCGATAAACTTCTTTGGTAATTGTGGGGGAAATTTCGCCGGGAAAGCATGCAATCCGTGAGTTGAATACCCGCTATCTTCGCCATGGAAATCTAATTCATTTTTCAGAAGGGAATTTAACCGAAAAAGCCGTTCTGATTGATGCTCAAAAATTGATAATTCTTTTAGATTTAATGTTGTTAAATCCATACACCATTACCTGAGTTTCGTATCTAGAAATTCAATATATCTATTATACAGGGAACTTGATTATTGACCGCTGCCAGTCTTGGCAGTGATAGAAACTTCATTCATCAATATCCACCAGGCGGCTACCATTCATCGACGGCATCACCTCTGCGCGGATAACGGCGCTGATGGATACTTGGGTCAGGCAATTTGAGATGGTCGCTGTCTTCATACATCACGTTGGTGGTGATCACGCGCCGTTCGTTGGAGGGAACCAGCACCACGTCACTTTCGATCATGCGTGCCGGATAAATGACCATGCCAGCGCCGATGCGCACATGATGCCCCACACAGCCGCCCAGTACCGGGCGGTTGGATAAGGTCAATCGTCCCGCCCCATCCACCGCCTTTAACGCAGACGAAAGCAGATTGAAATCCGTGAAGGTGCTGCCCGCACCGATGAAGGAGTCACGCCCCACCACGCACATCTGCAGGCATGTATTTTGCGCCACCATGGCGTTATCCATCAGGGTAGTCATGAACAGGGCGGCGCGAAAAGGCAGGAAAGTGCCATCCCCCACCACCGAAAGCATCATCTGGCAGCCTTGTGAAATGTTGACATTGTCACCGATAGTGCAGTTCTCGATCACCACGCCGGCATTGATGGTCACATTGTCGCCGATCTTGGTGGGACCATGAATGATGGCGCTCGGGTCAATGACACAATTCTTGCCGATCTCCACCACGCCTGAACATTCCAGCACTTGTTTGCCTTCGAACAACGCACGGCCCAGAATGCCCAGTTTGAAGAATGGGTCGCGGTCAAGGCGGTCTTCAAAACGAGCCCCGCGCCCGAACATGCCAAACACACAATCGGCAATGAAGATATGCACCCACGATTCAATGGCGATGAAGGAACGCAGCGGCACCTGGTACACCAGATCACCCCATTCCTGCGACATGTAGGTGGGGATATTGTAATAGCCGATCTCCCGTGATAACAGATCGACCGTCAGCGGTTCAACCTTCTCGCTGTACCCGTTGGGGAAATACCACAACGGTGCCAGGTGCAAATAGTCGCTGTGGTGCTGATAACTTACGGCGGTCGCCAGCGGCAGACAATGTTCGCGGAAGGCGCTGTCATCCACCGAAAAAGCCGCGCGCACGGCTTTGCCCCCGCTGCGCGCCTGGCGCATAAATTCCTCCATATAATACGCATCAAAGAACAGGTTGTCCTGATAGACCAGTGCTTCACCGCTGAAATTGTTAAGCGCCGCGCCGATCTTCTCGGCATAACGCGCTTCCATATCGTCTGGCACCTCGCCTTCCGGCAAATTCAATGAGATTTCCACTTCCTGGCGGGTATAAGGCGTCAATACATCGCGCTGCGCCAGCCACAAAGGTTTGTTTTGAATGCGAAGGTCGCGCGCCGGTTCGTTGAAGGGTTCTATATATCGTTCATTTTTGAGGATGATCTTGATCATAGCCAGCGTCCTATGCCCTGATTTTACAGGGTTAATGCTTCTTTGCCAAAGCAGAAACCGTTAACATCCCGCTGGCGCAAGGGATACACCCGCCCCTGGCTGGCCCAACAGAGAAATTCCTGCAGAAAACCGCACACAAATGCCGCCTGGGCAGCGCTCAGCGGGGTTTCTGAACACAGGCAATAACCATCCTGCATATCGGCAGAAAGGGTTGCAGCGACTGCCTGGTAACAGACCGTTGTCAGCGTCTGCCAGCCTGCCGTCAAGCGCTCCTGCACGGGCAGCAGGCGAAAATCCAGTTGAGTCAGGCCCAGGGCATCGCCCTGTTGACCAATGAAATGAACCAATGCCGCCCGCCCGGCACGCATCGCCAGCCCGTCTCGCGTCTGGGGGTAGGCATGTCCTGCCAGCATGGTGTCCAGCGCCTGCCAGAAATCCTCTCCGTCACGTTGAAACAAAGCGGCGCACCGTTTCTGCCCCATGATTTCCACCCAGCCAGCGCAGGCAGATAAATAGAAGAAAGAGATCATCGGCTTATGCATGCCTTCATTCATGCGCGTCTATCAGTTCCCTTCCCCGTTGCTGCCGTACACATCAGCCAGAAAATCACCCAGTTCCTTGCGGAAGCGCAGCGGATCATCCAGCATGATGAAGTGACCGGCATCAGGAAAGCGTGCAATGCGCGCGCCATCATAGCCTTTGAGCAAAGTCTGCCATTCGTACGGGTCCACAATGATGTCTTTGTCACCGTACATGCCCAGCACCGGCACACGCATGGCATGCAATTGATCAACCAAATTCAAGTGGTGCAGATCATTGATGCTCCACAGGAAGGATTGCAGCGACAGTGAACGCAAATCCTCATCCATGATCGCCGGAAAGTCGGGGTCAGTCGAGATGCGTTTGGAGTAATAACTGCGCATGAACCAGCGGAACACACCAAAGAAGCGAAACACCAGCTGGGCATACAAAGGCATACCCGCCAGTTTTAACAACCCCGCCAGCGATTTCCCGTTGACCGGCGAACCGATCACGGTCACCCCACGCACCCGCGAGGGATATTTGACCGCGAAACGCAGACTGGTGGTGCCGCCCATGCTGTGCCCAACCAGTGGAACACTGCGCATGCCCATGCGGTCCATGAACTCAGCGATCATGTCAACGAAATTCTCCACCCGGTAGATCTCGCGTTCATCACCGCTGCCGGGCTGGTGTTCGCCCGAATCGCCGAACCCCCAGAAGTCAATGGTATAGCAGCGATAGTGTTTGGAGAAATGCAGCAGCGATTCACGCCAGATACGATAGGAACCCAGCCAGCCATGCAAAAAGATGAGCGGTTTGCCGCGCCCCAACACTTCATAATGCAGCAGTCCCTGCCTGGTGATGATGGAAGACAACCGGCACTCCTTACCGCTGTGATCAGTCCATTAATTCAAGAATTGAATACAGCAATTCGATCAAGATGGTTTTGACCGTGTCTTTGTCAGTGGCAATGCAGGGCAGCAGCTTGACATCATCCGCCAGACGCAGTGAAAGCCTCAGGTCGTCAATATCCCAGGCGTCCGCCATGTCCTGCTTATTGGCAGCCACGATATACGGCGTGGGAGCATAGGCGCGGAAGGTCTCCAGGATGCGGCGCGCTTCGCGGAAGGTTTCCGGGCGGGTGCTGTCAACCATGACCACAAACCCCAGCATGCCTTCTGAAAGGATTTCCCACATGAAATCAAAGCGGCGCTGGCCGGGTGTGCCGAACAGGTACAGGATCAGATCATCATCCACTGTGATACGGCCGAAGTCCATCGCGACTGTTGTCTGCGATTTGACCTGTTCCGCTTTGGATGTGATCTTGCGCTCGGTATTGACCACATCGATCTCACTGATCGAACGGATGAACTGGGTCTTGCCCGCGTTGAATGGTCCGGTTACAACTATCTTTACGTTTTGCATAATTCAAACTACCCCGCGCTTTTTCATGCAGTTTTCAGCCGATCAATGATGCGATTGATCACAGATCGCTGCTCCCGCTGGCTCTTGTCTGGCATGGCACTGGAAATATCCATCTTGGGCGCGCCGGCAGGCCGCACCAGCTCTACAATGCCTGCCTGCAGCAGCGTATAGATCACCCGGCGGATTTCCAGATCGTTCATGTGATTCACCCGCGCAATCTGGCGCAATGTGTTGCGAGGGGTGATGTATTTCACCACCGTCCACTCCTGCACGCTCAATTGCAGGTTGCGCACATTGACACCTTCACGGTCTTTGAACTTAACCGCCATTTCGAGGCTGGGGATCTCTTCTTGCAGCACTTCCCACTCTTGCATCTGGCGCGAACCTTCAATGATCAGGTTCTCCAGCGCAATACGCACCATAATTCTGTCCGGCGGCGGGCTGACGCCATCACGAAACTCAAACAGGCCGTCCACCTTGGTGAAGAACCGCTTGAGCACCCCGGAATAATATTGCCGCAGACAATCCAGGATCTCCGCCTGCGAAATATACCCGGCGTTCACCAGCATCAACCCCAATTGTTTGTCAGTCAGGTTGACAGAGCGGGCATGCATCAATTCGCTTTGTTTGCGGCTGATCTTTTTGGCAAGCAGCAGCACATTCACCAGCCCGTTGTCCTCATTGCCATACTGTGAAAAAATCAACTTGCCAGTTTGGAAGGACAACACCGAACGTGTGTCGTCATGCTGCAGCACCAATGATCCCGTTTTCCGCGCCAAACTTACCAGATTCAAGATCTGGATGATGGGAAAATCCGCAAGATTGCCTTTAAGTGCCATTCGATTCTCGCCGAAGAAAGATTAAAATAGATATAATGAAATAGGACAATGCGATACCGCCCCGCGTATCTTCGCCAGGCCAATTATGCTAAGTCTATCATAAACTGGTACAAGCGCATAGAAAAAACCATTCGCGGGTATTACAAACCTGTCAGGAACCCCACCATGCCAAAACTCATCCTCAGCCTGCGCGAAAAAGACCATGCTTTTTTGCAGATGGTGGCCAACCATTGGGACATTGACCTGCCCGCCGGCGATGACTCTGTGGCTATCCAGCACTTGATCGATGCCATGAGCCGGCCGGAAAACATCCGGGCTGCCTTCAGCCGCCTGCCCGAAGAAGCCCGTGATGCCATCGCTTCCTTGCTGGAGCGCGAAAGCCGCCTGGCCTGGGGGCAGTTCACCCGCGAACACGGCGATCTGCGTGAGATGGGACCTGCCAAACGCGACCGCGAACGCCCCGACCTGCACCCGATTTCCCCGGTGGAAATGCTGTGGTATCGTGCCATGATCAGCAAAGATTTCTTCGATCTGCCGCCAGAACCGCAGGAATTTGCCTATATCCCCGATGAACTCATCGAACCCCTCTCGGCACTGTGCCACATCCAACCCATCGAATGGGGGCGGCCCGCCACACCCGGCGAATGCGCCCACCCCATTCTCGCCAACGACTACATCATCGACCAGGCCACCGATTATTTGGCTGCCAGCCGCACCGCCATGGAGATGAACCAGTGGAGCCATTTCCGCGCGCACTGGCAGCCCGAAATGGCCGCCTTCCTGCGCGAATTGCTGTATGCCGCCTACCTGCTGGATGACCAGTATCTGCCTATGTCAGAAAATGTGCGCGACTTTGTAGTCGGTGACCGCGCGCGCGCGCTGGCAGAACTGGCCACTGCCTGGATGCGCAGCAAATCCATTAACGAGCTGAAACTGGTGCCTTCGTTGCTGATCGAAGACGAACTCGATAACAACCCCCACGGCACGCGCCAGAAGGTGCTCAACCTGCTGACCCAGGTGCCCAACAACAAATGGTGGAGCCTGGAAAGCTTCATCGATGCCGTCTACCAGCACGAGCCCGATTTCCAGCGCCCCGGCGGCAGTTACCAGGCATGGTTTATCAAAGAGCGCGGCACCAATGCCCTGCTGAGCGGTTTCAATGCGTGGCATGAGGTCGATGGCGCCCTGCTGCACTTTCTCATCACCGCCCCCATGCACTGGCTGGGGTTCTTCGACCTCGCCAGCGACCAGCCCGGCGGAGATGCGACCGCCTTCCGCTATTCCGCCTGGGCGGAATCCTTGTGGAGCAGCCAACCGCCGCAAGGGTTGATACCCGATAACAAAAAGATCAACGTAGCGCTGGGCGGCGAAGTGTCTGTGCCGCGCCACACCCCGCGCTGGCTGCGTTACCAGATCGCGCGCTTCTGCGACTGGCAGTCTGTCCAGGACGAGGGCGATGCGCTGACCTACCACTTCCGCGTGACCCCGCGCAGCCTAAAACGCGCCAGCACCCAGGGGTTGAAACCCACCCAGCTGGTAAAACTGCTGCAAGCCAACGCTGAATCGCCCCCGCCGCAGGGCTTTGAGAACGCGGTCGAAAACTGGGAAAAAGGCGGCACCCAGGCCCTGATGCAAACTGCCAAACTGCTGCGCTTCACGGACGCCTCGGTGCTGCAGAAATTGAAGGAATCCGAAGCCGCGCATCTCATCCGCGAGGAGCTGAATGACACCACCGTGCGCGTGAACGCCCACGACGCCCCCGAGATTATCCGCATCCTGGCAGCCATGGGCATCCTGGTGAACGAGGAATAACCAGGACAATACTGGGTTTATTCTTGTAAACCCAGTATTTTGTTACTGCAATTATCCATAATGTCAATCCCGACACCGAGTCTATGAGGCATCAGCTGTATGAACACCCCTTTTGGCTGTCTGTTCGTTCTTGTTCAAGAACTTTGAGTTTTCAAAAAACTCAAAGTTCTGCCGCTGCCATTCTTCTTTGAACAGGTTAGTTGCATCAAATGCTGGAAGCATTGTTTCTTGCGGAAAATCATTTTCTTGTAGGGACACCCAGAACCAGCGCATGTCAGGGAACAGATTCAGGCACACCCCCACCAGAATAGGGCCGACGACATAAGAAATACGCGCCAGGGTGGTCGTCCAACCCATGCAGGCGCCGCGCCGTTCGGTGGGAAACACCTCTGGCACAAATACCACGATCCAGGTATAGGTGAAGGAGGTGAAAAAGCCCAGCAGAACACCCGTGATGGGCAGCACCCAGCCGGAAGCCCAGCCCATCACCACCAGGTCGATCGCCAGGCCCACGCAGCCGATGATGAGGGTCGGCTTGCGTCCGAGACGATCCATCAAATAGCCTGCCAGATACCCGCCGCCGATGGCAAAGACCAGCGCCCCCAACAGCACGAAGGACCACTGCTGAAGGGAATAGCCATTCAGCTCCATGAAGTAATAGCCAGCCCAGAAATAAAAGAACTGGTAGGTCAGCCATGCCAGCCAGATTAACGCCGCAATGATGATATAGCGAATGTCTTTCTTGTCGATGACGCCCAACCCGAACCAATACGCCCTGCGTGTGCCTTCTTTGCGCTCCTGGCGGATCATTTCATAGCGGCTGGTTTCTTTCATGCGCGTCCAAAACAACAGCACGGGAAGCATGAAAAGGAACATAACCCCATACATCCATTTCCAACTCAGCCCCAGCTGGTTGATGATAATCGGCGGCAGGATCCCCTGCAGTGGGATCAAACCGATGATGTAGGTGACTGCCACATACTTGGCGCGGTTCTCTGCCGGCGACTCTTCACTGATCGGCATCGACCAGATTTTGGAGACCGTGGCAAAGGTCGCCAGCGTGTACATAATCATGAAGGTATGGAAGGTCGGGGCGAACAGCACGATCCCCAACGATGTGACGCCCATGATCACGATCAGGACGAAGATCGACCACTTACGCCCGATCATGTCGGTCAGCCCGTTCAACAAGAAGATGAAGAAGGTAGCGGCCAGATACAGCCCTTCCCAATAGGAAAAACGCGGCCCGTCAATCTGGTACTCTTCCAGTATATACGGCAGGCCGTAGTTTTTATGGTGCCGATATACTGATCCATCAGCGCCACCATCCCCATCAGCAGAATCAGCTATAGCATATAGTTACGCCCGGGCAGTTTGACCCGCCGGCGTATGCGTCCTTTGGTTGCTTCAACAGCCTGTGTCATTGTGCACACTCCTTGTTTGAACTGGCTGTCAGATCGCTGGCGGCGGCTAATTGCACATTGGTTTGGCGGAAAAAACACGCCCGGACACTTTTTAAAGATCCAGGCGTGTTATTTGAACGATTAGTTGTCCTTCGGCTTTACGACAGCGGGGTTTTAGCAGCTTTGCGCGCTGCACGGTTCTCAATGCGGTGCTTGCGCAACGGATCTTTCACCAGCACCGTGAATAGAATGGTGCCGATAATCAGGAAAGCAACCACGGTCAGCAAAGCAACATACAGGCCGTTTTGTTCTGCCGGCAGGGCTGCCTGCCCCTGTGCAATGTAGCGGTTGGTCGCCCAGGCAGCCACCAACCCGAAAATGGTCGGGCCAATGAAAGAGGAGGTGCGTCCAGCGATCGAGAAGAAG
>CAYMNB010000028.1:0-27770 GCA_964391725.1 uncultured Anaerolineaceae bacterium
AGGCCCGGGAACGTATTCACCGCAGTATAGCTGACCTGCGGTTACTAGCAACTCCAGCTTCATGCAGGCGGGTTGCAGCCTACAATCTGAACTGAGGCCAGCTTTATGGATTGGCGCCACCTCGCGGCTTAGCAACCTATTGTACTGACCATTGTAGCGTGTGTGTAGCCCAGGACATAAAGGCCATGCTGACTTGACGTCATCCCCACCTTCCTCCGGCTTAAGACCGGCGGTCTCGCGTGACACATGTAACACACGGCGAGGGTTGCGCTCGTTAGCGGACTTAACCGAACATCTCACGACACGAGCTGACGACAGCCATGCAGCACCTGTGCTAGCTCCCCGAGGGGTCGGTCACCTTTCGGATCCCTACCACTAGCATGTCAAACCCTGGTAAGGTTCTTCGTGTAGCATCGAATTAAACCACACGCTCCGCTGCTTGTGCGGGTCCCCGTCAATTCCTTTGAGTTTTAGCCTTGCGGCCGTACTCCCCAGGCGGTAGACTTATCGCGTTTGCTTCGACACTGACGATTGTTACATCGCCAACGCCCAGTCTACATCGTTTACAGCCAGGACTACCGGGGTCTCTAATCCCGTTTGCTACCCTGGCTTTCGCGTCTCAGCGTCAGTTGCGAACCAGGAGGCCGCCTTCGCCTCTGGTATTCCTCCGAATATCTACGCATTCCACCACTACACTCGGAATTCTACCTCCCTCTTTCGCACTCTAGTCTCGCAGTTTTGAACGACCTCTCCCAGTTAAGCCGGGAGCTTTCACATCCAACTTACAAAACCGCCTGCACGCGCTTTACGCCCAGTAAATCCGGATAACGCTCGCCTCCTACGTGTTACCGCGGCTGCTGGCACGTAGTTAGCCGAGGCTTATTCTACAGGTACTGTCCTTCCTCTTCCCTGTCAAAAGTGCTTTACAACCCGAAGGCCTTCTTCGCACACGCGGCGTTGCTGCCTCAGACTTTCGTCCATTGGGCAATATTCCCCACTGCTGCCATCCGTAGATGTATGGACCGTGTTTCAGTTCCATTGTGGGGGGCCACCCTCTCAGGCCCCCTACCCGTCTTTGCCTTGGTAGGCCTTTACCCTGCCAACTAGCTGATGGGCCACAGACTCCTCCTGAAGTGAATTGCTCCTTTACTCTCGCTTCTCTAACTCACAAGAGCTTATGCGGTATTAGCAGTCCTTTCGAACTGTTGTCCCCCGCTTCAGGGTAGATCATCCATGTGTTACTCACCCGTTCGCCACTAACGTCTTGATCGAAATCTCAACGTCCGTCCGACTTGCATGTGTTAGGCACGCCGCCAGCGTTCATCCTGAGCCAGGATCAAACTCTCCATATGTTTCCATCACTCTCTTCGAGTGTGTCAAGTTCGTCCTTTGTTTTTGCTTCCCTTGCAGAAAGCTCGCCTTCTTCTCAGAAGGTTTCTCTTGGGATCCGTTTACTGTCAGTATTCAGTTGTCAAGGTTCTATCCTGTCAATGTGCTCCCGAAATAAAAACCCGCTTTCTCTCTCAGCAGGTTTCCATCTCTCCGTTGTGCTGGATCTTTTTGATCAGATCCATTGTTTGTGATCACGATTGTCATCACGTTTACATGCTGTAATTGACATGCAAGATAGTATTCTACCTGAAAATAATATCCTGTCAAGTCGTTTTCATGCGAATATGCTGATCAATCTTTGAAAACCTGGTTTTTTAAGATTTGGAATCTTTTTGATCTTCTGTCCACTGCTGCCAAAAGGCTTCCTTCACCTTACGCCATTGATCCAAATTCTGTGCAATACGCTGTTCATACCCCAACTCGCCCGGTTGGTAGAATTGTTCTTTCATCGCCTCGTCCGGGAGGTATTGCTGTCCGACAATATGTACCGGAAACTCATGTGGATAGAGATAACCCGCGCCATGGCCCAATCCTTTGGCGTCGCGGTTGCCATCCATCAGATGAACGGGTACCGGCCCGATCCCTTGCGATGCCTGCCATTTGCGTACATGGCCAATGGTGGCAGCCACGCTGTTAGACTTGGGAGCCGTTGCCAGATAGATAGTCGCTTCCATGATGGGGAATACCCCCTCAGGAAAACCTATGTAGTCAAAAGCAGAAGCCGCCGAGGTTGCCATGCGCAGTGCGTTGGGGTCTGCCAAACCAATGTCTTCTCCGGCCAATACGATCAAGCGCCGCAATATAAAACGCGGATCCTCGCCGGCATCAATCATCTTCATCAGCCAGTAGACCGCCGCATCCGGGTCGGAACCTCGCACAGACTTAATAAACGCGGATATCGTGTCATAATGAGAATCACCGCCTTTGTCATAGCGGATCGCTCGCTTTTGGATCGACTCTTCAGCTACCTCAATCGTGATTCTTGTCACGCCGTCCTGGTCTGGCAAGGTGGTTTCGATAGCCAGTTCCATCGCATTTAACAGATTGCGTGCATCCCCATCCGCCAGATCAAGCAGGTGTTCTTTCGCGTCCTCTGCAAATTCGATCTTGCGATAGCCATAACCACGCTCATCATCCTTTAATGTCTGCTGAAAGATTGCGTCCAAATCTTCCCACAACAATGGAGTCAGTTCAAAGATGCGCGATCGCGAAACCAGGGCGGGAATGACCTCAAAATAAGGATTCTGTGTAGTGGCTCCAACAAAGGTGATCAAACCATTTTCAACATGGGGCAGCAAAGCATCCTGTTGGGCTTTGTTCCAGCGATGGACCTCATCGATAAATAATACCGTACGCTGATGTTGATACTTTATGCGCTGCTCGGTTTCTTCAATGACACGGCGCAGGTCTTTCACACCAGCCAGCACCGCCGACATCGTTTCAAAATAAGCGCTGGTGTGGTTGGCAATTACCTTGGCAAGGGTTGTTTTTCCGGTACCCGGAGGACCGTATAGAATGATGGATTGAAAAAGGCGATCTGCCGCAATCGCCCGGCGCAGCAATTTCCCTTCACCAACAATATGTTGTTGGCCGACATATTCATCCAACGTGCGCGGCCGCATCCTGGCAGCCAGGGGCACAATCCTGGATCGCTCATTGGAGTATTGATCGTCAAATAAATCTGACATATTTTTCTCTTTGTCTTTTGTTAGTACATTAATCATAACATTGACCACCTTTTCTGGCAGTGTTCAAAAGTGCAATTAAATGAGAGTTGTAATTCGCGATTGTATACTTAATGCTACCTGGAGTATGCCTGAAGACACAGGCAAACTGTGTTTTCTCGATTTATGATAAAGATTGGTGAATATTGTTAAAATGAGAATTCACGGAGGATTTCATTATGCAAATTGTAGCTGACCGAGGTGCCGACTTAAGCCAGGCAGTGATTGATCAATACAACATCAACATCGCACCACTGTACATAAACTTAGATGGGCAAACCTATAGCAGTGGTGTTGACATTGATTCAAAAACCTTTTATCAAAAATTAGGCCAGACCGATGCTATGCCAACCACATCCATGCCATCGCCGGGTGACTTCGCTCAACTGTTTGATTCTTTGGCCCAAGATGACCCCGACATCTTCTATATCCACATATCATCAGGACTTTCTGGCACCAGCAAAGCCGCACAACAAAGCCTGGAATTGGTGAAAAATGCCAATGTCGAAATGGTCGACTCAAAGACATTGTCCAGCCCCTATGGCTGGCAGGTTGAAGCTGCAGCCAAAGCCCTCAATAATGGATGGTCAATCCCGGACATTAAGATTTATCTGCAAAGTATACGCCTCTTTTCCAACGGCATGTTCACCTTGAATGATCTGAAATATCTGATTCATGGTGGACGTATCAGCCATTTGAAGGGATTTCTGGCAACCGCCCTACAACTCAAACCAGTCATCGTTGTTGACAAAGCCACCGGCAAGTACATTGATGCCGGCAAAGGCCGCACAATCAAAGGTGCCATCAAACAAATTGCTTCTGCCTTAGCTAAATTCTACGGTGAAGGCGCAAAATTGCGGATTCAATTGCTTCAGGGTGATTTTAATGAGGGAGTAGAAATGTTGAAGGATGTCATTGATCAGCACTTTGAAACTATCTATGAAGAGACCCTGCACATTGCGCCGGTGCTGGGTGCTCATACCGGCCCTTCCATGGTTGGATTATGTGCTGGACCATGGGAATTGTTTGCCAACCCAACCAAAGGCACAACAACTGAAGAACTCTTAGAAAAATTCAAGCTCCCGGGCTTTTCTCTGTCACTTTTACGAGACAGCAACAAACCCATTCTGTAAACGGCTATACCAAAAAGCGGATGTAAATCATCCGCTTTTTGCTGCTTTATAATCTTCTATATGGCTTTTTCGCGCCAGCGATCCACTTCGCCCTCTCGCTTCGTGTCCCATGGCCATACCTCGGTTCCCTTGGCTGCCTCGCGAACAGCTGCATCTTCTGAATAATGCCCGCGCTGTTCGGGCGAAATCAGGGGGGCGATTTGCTTCATCATCTCGTGCCCCATTTCGTCCATATCTTCACGACTGGGACGTCCTGTGATATCAGCACCCAACGGGCCAAAAGGTTTGCCTATCACCATCTTAACCGTCTTTGGTTTGAGAAGGTTAAAATTTTGAAATATTTTATCCAGTCCGATAAAACCGATGGGCAGAATCGGCACTTTCATTTGATGCATCAGGAATGGAGCGCCTGGCCGTGCCGGGCGCAGGACTGTTGCCCAGTTACCGCCTTCAGGAAAAATACACAAAACACCATCCTGTGCCAACACACTCTGGGCAGACTTTAAAGCATCTCGTGATGAAGATCCACGGTACACGTTTAGTATGCCCCACAATTTAGGGATGAAAGCCAGCAGCTTCGGCGCACCCGGATTCAGTGTTCCGCCAACAAATTCTACCCAATAAGGCAGTTTTGCCATGACAAACACCGGATCAACAAAACTAAAATGATTGCCAATGATCATAAAAGGGCCTTTGGCTGGAAGGTTCTCGCGCCCAATGACTTCGATCTTCGTCACCACAGCAATGGCCATATTTGCCAATACACGTAAAATCGTGCGAATAAACCGCCTGCGAGGGTAATTTACCTGGATTCTTTTCTTATTTGCCATATGCCTCTCCGAAAAAACTTTTCATGCTATTGTAGCATAGCTATAATAGAGAGCAAACAAGTGTATAGAAAATGTGGAACGGGAGAAAATCATGGAAAGAATTGTGCCGCGTACGGTATCAGATGAAATTGAACTTTATGAACGCACCATTTATTCGTTATTAAAATCAACTACAGATGTCCAGTTGCGGACATTGGAGGAGATTCATGGCAGCACAAACTCTCTTCTCCACAAAAAAGCACGCAGCAAAGACATAGATGTATCTGCATTGGTATATGCCTGGCAGCGGCTTCCTCCCCTCATGGATAAAGTGGAACGGGTCATTTTGGCCCAAAACGAAGCCACATTTCAAAAAGCCGGGTACACGACCATACAACAGTGGCAAGTGGTGAAAGCCCCGGCACGCAGGCGTCATTACCGCTATGATCATGCACAGAAAGACCTGAGTGCATTCATTGCTTCCCGTTCTGATATCGATGATCTGGTTCCAGTACTCGTCGCACTGCAAATTGAATGGAACAAACTTCATAACAAATTAGCCCATGTTTCTTCTGCACAATTAACTGAACCGTCCGATGAGTCCAAACCCAAAGATCACTATAAGGAGCTGGCTGAATTACTGGATCTGCCTGCCAAAGAATTATTGCGATTGCGTAAGGTTTGGGGCAATGATTTCTGCAACATTTTACGATCCATGCAAAAAAAGCGCATGGACCTTCGAATTCAATTACTCAATGGCTCACTGGTGCAATACTGGCGCGCTACCCGTATCTGGTGGGATGAGGTCCAACAACAAATTCCACAGGTTGCCAGTCGTCCCATTTACTTTATCTCCAGCAATACCCATGTATTCCCCAACTTGTTAACTGGCTATGCGCAAAATAACCAACAGGAAATCCTCCGTATTCTTACTGACGCACACGATCATGCCATGTTGGCTGAATGGAGTTCGGTTACAAGGGCAAACCGCGGCATTGAAAATTTCCTTTATTATGCCTTCAAAAAAGCCCAACAATATGCGAGTAATGACCAATTAGAAAATGATTTCAACCAGCAGGTTGAGAGCTCAGGTATCACAAGGATTTTAAGTGCCCAATCGTTTGATATTGAAGCCCAGGTGATTGAACTGGACAAAATCAATTACGCAAACATGGATCAAAGGTTGATCACCAGCGACACAGAAGTACTCCAAGACAGCGACGCCCTTATCATCAATATCGATTACCCCCTCGGAATCGCTGCTTACAACCTGCTCAGAATGATCGCAGAAAACACGGAGGAGATTCTCGGTATCTACATCATGGGCAAGGCAGCCACATTAAACGGTGTCATTGGCGATATCATGATTCCTAACGTTGTCCAGGATGAACATTCACTCAACACCTATTTGTTTCAAAATACCTTTGTCGCCAGTGATCTCACACCCTACCTTCAATATGGCACAGTCTTAGACAATCAAAAAGCTGTCACCGTGCTGGGCACCTTTATGCAAAACAGCCGCATCATGGATGTCATCTACCGTGAGGGTTACACCGACATCGAAATGGAAGCCGGGCCTTATCTTTCTGCTGTATGTGAAATGGTCCGTCCCAAACGCCATCCTAAAAATGAGATCGTGAACTTATACCAGCTGCCATTCGATCTCGGGATCCTGCATTACGCCTCAGACACTCCCCTGTCTAAAGGCAAAAATCTGGGTGCCGGCACACTGTCACTGGCAGGTATGGACCCCACTTATGGCTCAGGGATAGCCATCTTGCGGCGGATATTCGAAAAGGAAATCCAGCGGCTTAAAAATAGCTGATCTATGAACCCCACTCAGGTGGTGCCCAATCGGGGTGGATAAAGCGCAGATTTTCATCCATGGCATTCAACACAGCCATATCTTCCTGATCCAACGAAAAATCATACAAAGCAGCATTCTCTCGAATACGAGATGGTGTTACCGATTTTGGAATGGTCACCACCCCATGTTCCAGATTCCACCGCAGTAGAATCTGCGCCGGTGTCTTGTTGTGTTTTTCCGTAATTCCAACCAGTCGAGGGTCGTCCAACCTCCGGCCGCGTGTCAAAGGACTGTAGGCTTCCAACTGGATGCCCGCCTTTCGGCAATACCCAAGCAACTCTTCTTGAAATATAAATGGATGAAATTCGACCTGATTGACAGCGGGAATAAAATCTGATTCCGTTTTTAATTCCTCTAACAAACGGATAGTAAAGTTGCTGACCCCCACCGATCGCGACAGCCCTTTTTGAGCGATCTCGCGCATGGCCTTCCAAGTTTCGTGCATCAACGATTCAACCGGCCAATGGATGAGGTATAGATCGAGATAATCCAGACCCAAATTTTCCAGGCTGGCTTCAACCGCCCGCCAGGTCTCGCGATAACCCTGTCCATCACGCGCCAGCTTGGTGGTCACAAACAAATCTGCCCGATCAATGCCGCTTTCATGGATAGCACGCCCTACTTCTTTTTCGTTATGGTACATCATGGCAGTGTCAAGGTGACGATAACCAACAGCCAATGCTTCTCTGACCGCATTCACTGTTTCTTTGCCCTCGGCGCGAAAGGTTCCCAACCCCAAAAGGGGCATGCCGAAACCACTGTTTAATTTCACCGTTGAATGAATGCTAAGTGACATCATATACTCCTTATCAATTATTCTATATTGATTATAACGACACTCTTTTCACGCTGGTGCAAGATACTTTCTGTAAATTGAAGAACCTTAACAAGAGAGGGTAGGACAGGGTATCCCAAACGGTGACAAAACCTGAAAGGAAAACCCATGACCTACCAAGATGATTTTACTATACCTGCTGAAATTATGGAACAGATTGCCGCCGAAAGGATGGATGCGTCCGTTAGGTTGTTTGTCCTCTATTCAGTTCCTTGCGGCGACTGTCCAATATGTTTGACAACCTACAACGTTTGTTTACGGCCGGTAAATACCAATGTGGGTCTAGGGAGGGGCACAAACCAGTAAGAAATCCGCAGGGAGTGTTGTCCAAAGAAAGAGCGTACAAATATTGGAGGCAAGCATGAATACTTTACAAGAGTTTCGACTGCAGAAAGATGAATTATTTGCCCACCATCCACAGAGTCCCTTAACAGACGAGCAAAAAACGGGCTTCAAAGGTTTAATTTATTTCCCTGAAAACACACATCTACGGTACAAAGTAAAAGTGGATGAGTTTGCTAACAAAGAGAGGGTCAATCTGCAAACTTCAACTGGAGACTCCAGGACCTACGAGCGGTTTGGACATTTTCAATTTGATGTGGAAGGTCAGAAGGCAGAACTCACAATCTACTCAAATGAGGGGGAATATTTTTTGCCTTTTGCTGATTCTTTAGCCGGCAAAGATACCTACGGAGCCGGACGATATCTGGAAATTCGCCCACTTAGCAAAGGAACATTTTTGATTGATTTTAATTACGCTTACAATCCTTATTGCGCATACAATGATTGTTGGTCCTGTCCTCTTACTCCGGCTGAAAATCGATTGTCGGTTCCGATTCGAGGGGGAGAAAAAATCTTTGTCCAGCACCAAGATACAAATCATTAGTATTTATTCGCCGGAACTAACCTATGTTTGACAAATTCCTTCGCCTGCCAAAAGAACGCATCCTTGAGCCGATCGCCCGTGGCCCTATGAAGAATGTCAGTCCAACCGCGGTTACCATCGTTGCCTGCGGGGTAGCTTTAGCGGCAGGTGGGACAGCATCACAAGGCTTGTATAGTGTAACACTTGGTCTTTGGTTATTCAATCGGTTTTTGGATGGATTGGATGGAACCATTGCGCGCATCAACCACAAACAAAGTGACTTTGGCGGTTATCTCGATATCGTACTGGATATGATCGCTTACATTGCCATCCCACTGGGCATGGCTTTTTCTGTCGGCACGATGGCAGTATTTGTCACTTTATCGATTATGTTTGCGATTTTTTACCTCAACAGCGCTTCCTGGATGATGTTATCGGCATATCTGGAAAAAAGAAATGCCGGCGCCATGTTGAAGGGCGAACTTACCTCAGTGACGATGCCGCGCGCGATCATGGAAGGGGCTGAATCGATTGTGACATATTCGCTCTTCATATTGCTGCCCGCCTACTTACCTCTTCTATTTTCTATTATGGCTGGACTGGTTTTCCTTTCGGCTATCTGGCAAATTCGTTGGGCACACGTTCTCCTGAATAAAAAGAGAAAAAATGAGCAAAGAATCCCTGGCAAGCAAACCCTGGCTTAACAAACACGGGAAAAAGATTATTGCATTGGTTTTCTGGCTGGTGCTGCTGGTTGCTTACCAGTATTACGCCAACGAAAACGGTCTGACGTATTTCCAGGTCATGCAGCGCTTTGTCAATTTCATGGCACAAACGGCGTGGGGGCCTGCAATTTACTTCGTGCTTTACGCCATTCGCCCATTGATACTGTTTCCCGCATCGGTGTTATCAATGGCTGGTGGTTTTTTATTTGGCCCAATCCCGGGGGTTTTATACACCATCCTCGCCAGCAATGTATCATCCTCTGTGGTGTTTTACATCGGCTATTTTTTTGGGCAGGATGTGATCCACCATGAATCCTCAAAAAATATCGTAACACGGTATGCCGGTCGTTTGCGGCAGCATAGCTTTGAGACAGCCCTCATCATGCGGTTTGTGTTTATCCCCTATGATTTGGTCAGCATACTTTCAGGGTTTTTACAAATACGATGGGTTCCGTTCATCTTGGCAACAATGTTGGGGTCAATTCCCGGCACTATCACTTTCGTTTTAGCGGGTGCATCATTGGAATTTTTCGAAGGAAATTTACCCAAAATGAACCCCACCACATTATTAATATCCTTTGGAGCTTTCCTGGTCAGCCTGGGATTGTCGCGACTATTTAAAAAACAAGAAGAGGTAAAGGCATGAATATGAAGAATTATCAAAACATCGTCATCGGCGCTGGATCTGGCGGGTTAACGGTTGCGTCTGGTCTTGCCAACCTGGGGAAGCAAGTCCTGCTTGTTGAAGCAAGTCATGTGGGGGGAGACTGTACCAATGTGGGTTGTGTGCCCTCGAAAACTTTGATTCATCTAGCCAAACAATTTCATCCCGGAATGGACGCCAACAAGGTGTTGGCAGAAGTGACCCGCAAACGAAATTGGCTGCGCGATAAAGAAACCGAGGAAATGCAACATCATCCAAATATAGATTTTGTTCAGGGTTATGCGAAGTTCGTCAGCGCCAATGAAATAGAGGTGACAGGACCGGACGAAAGTGTTCAGCATTTCAACGCCGATCGCTTTTTCATCGCCACAGGGGCGCGCCCGCGGATTGTAGAAGTTCCCGGTCTGGCGGCAGAGCAAATACTGACCAATGAATCGATCTTTGACCTAACCCGCCTGCCCCATCACCTGGCAATTATCGGAGCTGGCATCATTGCAATTGAACTGGCGTTTGCCTTTCGCAAATTGGGCGCCAAAGTGACATTGATCTCGTTGGATGAACGCGTGCTGCCCAGGTATCCGCTGGAAGTTTCGCAAGCTATTCAACCTGAGCTTGAAAAACGCGGCATACGCGTACACTTTCAGGCAACCAGCGATCATTACGAAGAAGACACCCGCACGCTCTTCGCCAGGCGGCATGACGAGGTATTTCCGATTGAAGACGTAGATCAGGTGTTGCTCGCCATCGGCAGAGTTCGCAATATCGATCACCTGGATTTAGAAAAGGCAGGAGTCGACTTTGACCGCCGCGGTATCAAGATAGACGGTTTTGGCCGCACCAACGTGAAAGGGATATATGCAATCGGGGATGTAACCCCCACCTCAGCGTTCACCCACTCTGCCAATGCACAGGGGCGGCGTGTCGTTCAAAAGGTTTTATACCCATTTTTGCCCGCTTCCAAAAAAGAGCCTCTGTATCCAACCTCCACATTCAGCGACCCTGAAATCGCCACAGTTGGTATGACTCGCCATCAAATCGAAGAGAAATTTCATCCGCATCTGACTCTATCCTTGCGAATTGACCTCAAAGAGATCGATCGGGGGTATACTGATGACGTCGAACATGGATTTATCCTGCTTGATGTGATGCGCTTGACAGGTAGAATTCTCGGTGCCACCATTGTTGCCCCACAGGCGTCAGAAATGATCTCATTGTTTACCCTGGCGATCACCCGGCGGGTATCGATGTATAAACTATACCGCCAGGTTTACCCTTATCCGACATTTTCGTCCGCCATCCAGAAAATTTCAGATGCCTTTATGAGAGAGACACTCCCTCATATTATGCGTGAATTCAAAACCTACCTGCGGTATAGAATTTTTGGATGATGGGGTAAGAATATGATTGTTATCATCGTCAAATTGATAAGATAATTATTAAGTAGATAAGAGGAAAAAATGAAAAAATTATTGGTATTTTCACTGCTTCTAACTGTTGCATTGGGAGCCTGCAGCGTTTTGGGCAGCAGCGCACAACCCTCTTCGGTTGAATATGACATCAATGACTGGGATAGTGTTTTGGAAGCTGCCAGAGGGCAAACGGTTAACTGGTATCTGTGGGGCGGCTCTGAGTCCATTAACGATTTTGTGGATAGCCTGTATGGAGAAGCCCTGAAGGAACGCTATGACATCACCTTGAACAGAGTTCCCGTAGCGGATACTGTTGATGTGGTCAACCAGGTGCTAAGTGAAAAACAAGCCGGAAAAGATCCTGGCTCTGTCGATCTGATCTGGATCAATGGTGAAAATTTTGCCACCTTGAAACAGGCTGACATGCTTCTGCCTGCATGGGCAGACAAATTGCCCAACAGTTCTTTGGTTGATTGGGACAACCCGGCTATTAACCGTGATTTTGGCACCCCGGTTGATTTTCAGGAGAGCCCATGGTCATCTGCGCAATTCCAATTGGTCTATGATTCGGCGCGGATGTCAGAAGAAGATTTACCGCGTTCTTATACCGAATTGCAGGACTGGGTTAAACAGAATCCGGGGCGCTTCACTTATATTGCGCCAGGTCCGGGGGCATTCCAGGGAACACGCTTTGTCAAAGGTGCTCTTTATGAAGTCAGCGGCAAAGTGGAAGAATGGGGAACCTTCGACCAGGCCCTTTGGGATGAATATTCGCCCTTGCTATGGGACTACTTTAATGACATCAAGCCCTATTTGTGGCGTGAGGGTGAAACCTATCCCAAAGATGAAAATGAATTGCACAGTTTATTCGCCAACCAAGAAATTGATTTCAGTATTACCCAAGCCATCGTTGGTGCTGGCGCCTTGATCGAACAAGGCCTGGTACCAGACACTGCGCGTGCGTTTGTGTTCGATAACTATATGATCGGCGATTTTAATTATGTGGCTATTCCGGTCAACGCGCCTAATACAGCGGCAGCGCTGGTATTGGCGAATCTGATCCTTAACCCTGAACTGCAAGCAGTCCACATTTTGCCAGAAAATGGCTTCGGACTGGGTTTTGGCATCGACATCAATCGTGTGACTGACCAGGACGTGTTGAAAATACTACTGGATGCATCCCAACGATTGGGCGTTGCTGCAACTGATCCCGCTGATCTGGCAAAATCCCTGGTAGGTGATACCGCGGCGCAATACCAGGGCCTGGTAGAAGACGGTTGGCGCGAGTTCGTCCTACAGAAGTAAATTCTATGTTCAAGAGATTAAACCTGTCTCCTTCCTGGATACGATTGGCCCCAGCCATACTAATCATCAGTGTGTTGTTTGGGGCCAGTATCCTTTTTGGATTGGCGCAAAGTTTTGGGATGATGACCGGCACCCAGCAGGAAACTATCAGCCTTGCCGCCTATCAGAGTGTTTTCAGTGGTCAGGGACCTGCAGGGCGTGAGTTCTGGTCTTCTTTCTGGTTTTCTTTGTGGGTAGCCACCGCATCTACCTTTTTCTCTGCCATCGGAGCACTGGCTGTCGCCATCTGGCTCTCTGATCGTAAAAAGAAATCTCAACAAATCGACACCTTGGCGTTAAACTGGAACATGGCATTTCCCCACCTGGTGTGGGCGATCGCCCTGTTATTGTTCTTCTCTCAGAGCGGTTTTCTGGCGCGCCTGTCTGCCACATTCGGCTTCATACAAACGCCTGCTGAATTTCCCGTCCTGGTGCTTGATCGATTTGGCATTGGAATCATTATCGATTATGTAACCAAAGAAATTCCATTTCTGACTTTGATCCTGCTGGCAGTTTTACGCTCTCAGGCAGAGAACCTGGATGTTGTCGCTGAGAATTTGGGGGCATCCCGTTGGCAGCAACTGCGTTTTGTGACCATTCCCCAGGTTATGCCAGCTTTGTCAGCAGGTTCTTTGATCGTCTTTGGTTTCATATTCAGCGCTTTTGAAGTGCCAGCCATCCTGGGGGTCCGTTACCCGCGTATGCTGCCCGTGTTAGCGCTTGATTTTTTCCTGAATCAGGACTTAAATAGGCGGGCAGAAGGCATGGTGATAAGTTTTGTCATCACTGTCTTCGTTATTATTGTCGCCATTTTAAGTCAAAAGCAGGAGAAAGGTACTCAGCAGTGATGAAAAAAGCCTCCTTTATTGCCTTTCGTGTGGTTTTGTATGCCATTCTGATCGCGCCCCTGTTTTTATTCGGCCTCTATGCATTTTCTGAGCGCTGGTTCTTTCCTGCACCTCTGCCCACCCAATGGACAGCCAGCATATTTACCCGCATCATCACAAATTCTCGAACCACTGCCGGCTTATCAGCCAGCCTGAGCCTTGCCCTGATCGTCACTGTATTGTCATTAATCATTGGGTATCCGGCTGCCCGTGTCCTGGGTACGAAGGTGTTTCGGGGCAGATCGCTGGCCTGGTTAATTTTCTTCATCCCTACTGTGGTGCCGCCGCTTGCCATTGGGATGGGCCTGAACATCCTGTTTCTGCGCCTCGGTTGGTCAGGAACTATGTTTGGGGTTGTACTGGCCCACCTTGTACCCACCTTGCCCTACACCATCTTCACACTTTCCGGCGTATTTTCCCGTTTTGATGAAAACTATGAGCTTCAAGCACTGGTACTGGGCTCAAGCCGTCTGCGAATCTTTTTGACAATCACCCTCAGGCTCATTTTACCCGGACTGGTGGTTGCCTCTCTCTTCGCCTTTCTCATCTCATGGAGCCAATATTTACTGACCCTGTTGATTGGCGGGGGCAAAATTCTCACCATTCCCATGTTGTTGTTTTCAGCTGTTTCGGGTGGCAACCCGACCTCCATCGCAGCCTATTCATTGATCTTCGTTGCCCCCCCCGTAATCATGATCGCGGCATCGGCGCGTTTTCTGACACAACATGGAAATACCATCAGGGAGCAGTACTAATGACCAACATCGAATTGGTAAACTTGAAGAAAACCTATCCTGGCGGCGAAACACCAGTTTTAAATCACCTGTCGCTGACAATTCATTCAGGCGAAATGATGGCCTTGCTGGGTCCATCAGGCAGCGGTAAATCCACCATTCTTAAATTGATTACCGGCATTGAAACGCCTGATGAGGGTGACATTTTGTTTGATGGTGAAAGTATTCTGCCTATTGCCCCAAACAAACGTGGAGCAATCCTGATGTTTCAAAAGGCATACCTGTTTCCGTTCTTGAGTGTGGAAGATAATATCGGATTCGGCATGAAAGTAAGGGGGGACAATGCCAAAACTATTCGGGCTGAAGTGAGAAAGATGTTGGATTTAATCGGTCTGCCTGGTTTTGAGAAGCGCAAGCCCTCTCAGCTTTCAGGTGGAGAGCAGCAAAGAGTAGCCCTTGCCAGGGCGCTGGTCTTGCAGCCAAGATCGATGTTGTTGGATGAGCCTCTCAGCAGCCTCGACACCGAGGTGAGGGTTAATTTACAGGAAGCTATCCGCCGCATTCAACGTGAGTTGGGAATCACCACCATTCTGGTCACACACGATCTGAATGAGGCCATGGGCATGGCTGACCGGGTTGCCCTGTTGTTGGATGGGCAGGTGGCGGCGGTCGATCAACCTATGCACCTGTATGCCCGTCCGCCCACCAAGCCAACGTCACGATTTGTTGGCATTACTACATTTCTGGAAGGGGAGTTAAAGCAAGGACATCTGGCTACTGAGCAAGGCACACTGACTGTGAACACGAATAGGCACCAGGCTGACTCGGCGGTTTTTGCCATACGGCCTGAACATATCCGCGTGCAGAAAGAACCGGGGCAAAACTCGATGGCAGGCTTGATCGCAGAGTGTATATTCAGGGGGGATTACATCGAATACCAGGTGGCGGTTGACAAGCAAACCAGTATCCGTGCGAGGGTGCCTATGCCAGCACCGTTGATCGAACACGGACAGCAGGTATATATCTGCTTTCCCCCTGAATACCTGTTCGAGGTGGAACCAAATTAATACACTGTCGGTCCTCAGTAAAGAAAAAGGTGAGAAGTTGTTTTTTTCTCACCTTTCTTTGTGCAATACAATGACAAATGTTTATGTTGATTTTGTTCGCAGGTAACGGGTGACGACCTTTTTAACAATTTCAGAAAAGGTTGGGTAAATGAAAATCAGGTCTCCCAGTTCATGGATGGGCAATCTGAGTTTGATCGCCAGCGTGAAAAACTGAATCCATTCACCAGCGTGCTTGCCGATGGCATCTGCCCCCAGGATGTGATCTTCTTCATCCAGTACAATTTTTACAAAGCCCTCGGTTTCGCTTTCGGTCTTGAAACGATCGATCGAACCGGTTTCAACCTGGAAGGTGTTCACCTTCTCAAATTTCTTCCTCGCCTGTTCCTCGTTTAGTCCAACATGCCCGATCTCGGGATCCATGAAGATAGCCCACGGGACAATCGAAAGGTCATTCAAGACATGGTTGCCAGAGATGATGTTTTCAAAAGCCACCTCCGCCTGATAAGAAGCCATGTGGGTGAATTTGGCCCTCGAGGCAACATCACCAATGGCGTAGATGTTGGCGGCAGTAGTTTGGAGGTATTCGTTAGTCTCGATGCCATACTCGTTATAGGCGATACCGGCTTTCTCCAACGCCAGGCCGGCGGTGTTGGGAATACGCCCAAGGGCAGCAAAAATGCGCTCAACCACCATCTCCTTCTTTTCACCATCTTGCTCAAGAAAGAGGCGCACTTTTCCATCGGGAAGCGACTGACAATCAACGACGTGTGAATTGGTTAAAATCTTTATCCCCTCCCTGCGCAAAACTTCGCTTGCCAACTCACCAACTTGTTGATCGACGACATGCAGGATACGCGAATTTCTATCGATGATACTCACCTCAGCGCCGAATCTTGCCAGTGCCTGCCCTAACTCGACAGAGATGACCCCGCCGCCAAGAAAGACGACTGAAGAAGGAAGGTCGCGAATGTCCCAGAAGTTGTTGTTGGTTAACACATCAGGCATTTCACCACCACTGTGTGGTGCCATGCGCGGTGAAGAACCGGTGGCAATGATGGTGTTGCTTGCAGCAATGACATCATCCCCAATCTTTATTTGGGTAGGGCTGAGAAATTCCGCCCCATCAGCATGAATGTAGACATCGATTCCCTGATCTTCAAACACAACCGGCTGCTCGTTTTGATACACACTCTGCACCACATCGTTGACATGCTCCATGACCCTGGCGAATTCTAACTGGTTGGTTTGATCTAACTCAGGCAGGCCCAGCCGCCGGGCATTCTGCATCGCATGGTACAGCTTGGCACTGCTGAGCAGGGTCTTACTGGGAACACAGCCGGCGTGGGTGCATTCACCGCCGATTTTGTCCTTTTCAAGCATGGCTACTTTATATCCATTGCGGTTGGCCGTCAGGGCTGCCACCAGGCCGCCGGAACCGGCTCCTATTACTGCCAAATCGTATGTTTTCATAAGTTTTTCCTTTTGATTAAATTTTTCCAATTTATTACTGCTCTATACTTGTAAAGGCTCGAAAATACCTGCACTGGTTGGGTTGGTGATATGACTGGCCGCCATCAGTATTGCCTCTTGAATGTCAGCATGATCCCATGGCAGCCCTTGATACAGATATCCTTCTTGAAAGGTTCCAACCGTTCTTGCCAGTATTTCAGACCCAAAGTGAATCGAGCTTTCTTGTAAGCCTTCTGACCCAAAAATCCGGTTGAACTCTTCTCCCAACGCAATCCGATAGTTTTCGAGAAAACCCTTTAACATGTTCATGGCGTTCTCTGCCGTTGACGCGGACGGAGGCCTGTGCATGTGCATCCACAGATGAGCAGCCAGATGCCCTACATCCTGGGATGGATGTCCATAATGCGCCAGTTCCCAATCGATTATTCGCAAATCGTCACCAGACACAATAACCGAAGGCAGCCACAAATCGCCCATGACAACCACTTTTCCTGACCTTTGTAACAGTTCGCCATAAGTAACAGCAGCAACACCCATTTCTGAGGCATTGTGCAGGTTGGCTCGTTGGGCATACATGCCCACATTCTGGTAAAGAACCCTGAATCGAGTTTGCTGAATCTGCGGATTCGAGAATTGTTGCGCCAAATCTGGCCGTTCAGCACTTAATGCATGCAAGTTGCCAATAAATGAACCGATACGCTTGCCCATTTTGAAAGACTCTTCAGGTTTGTGCGGCGATTGAATCCACTGTGAAAGATCGGGGCAATTGCAAACATCTTCCATGATCAGGATGTTGTGTGTAGTGTCCAGGTAAACAAACGCGGGCAGGCGAATTTTTTCATTGGTCAGTTGTGAAAGCGCACCATCCTTGCCGAAGATCTTCAATGCATTGGCTTCTATGACAATACGATCTGGGTCTAGCTCAATTTCCGGATTGGTGGCGACATAAGGAGGCGCCCATTTGGCAATGATTGATGGGTAAATGGTGCCTGGTTCTCCCTGAATCCGCCAGACGAAATTCAATAAACCTCCAGTCAGAGGCTCGGGTTTTGACCGCATTGTGAAGCCGGGAACTTTTTTGATCATATCTTCCAGAATAGAGGATCGTTCTGCATCGGTCAATTCTGTCAGATTTGTTGGACCTTCAATCATTTCTTTTTAACCTTTTGTCTTTTGGGAAGTTTTCCTATTGGTTTATTCAGCCTACCGCACAATGCTTGCCATTACATACTACAGACAAGTTAAAGAGTAGGTTTCTTACGTAAGTTGAAGAATTATTCAACCCAATCTGTAAATGGAATGGTCAGAACCAGCCCCCTCAGCAGGAAAATTTGACAAGTCTTTAGCAGTTATGAAATGAAGGAAATGGCATGCCATAAATTTCTGGTTATTCGAATTCATTAGACCCCTCAAGCATTCTTACCAGGGCTTCGTATTCTTCGCGGCAATCAGGACACATATCAAGGTGATAATGGACCAGTGGCAGAAATTCGGCGGGGTTTTCTCCCCGCAATGCCATTTCGGCATATTGATCGAGTAAACCATGCACTTCATCGCAAGACAGTTCTTGTTCTCGGGTATTCGCAATCATCATGAGCATGTTTTTTGCGTGCTGAGGCGAAATTTTCATCTCTGATGATTTTTGTATAGAAGCCTGGTGGCGTTTAAAAATTCTTCGTAACCATTTCATGTTATTCACTATTGACATAGACGCGATAGAAGCAGCAAATCTTACTTTATTCTTCAAACATTGCCAAAATCTCAGACGGAGATAAACCATTTTTTTCCAGATGGCCCTTCAGCTTTAATCGTGCATCATGCAATAATTTGTAAAGGGCGTTTCTATTGGTGCCCATACGTCTGGCAACTACTTCCAAAGGCATTCCCTTCACGGCTACCGCTAACATGGCTTTGCGCTGTTTCTCGGTGAGCACACTCTCCATAGTCTGTCCCAGCATATTTAAGATCTCATTTTTCTCGAAGCTTTTTTCTACCCCCGGGTCAGATGAAGGTAACTCACGGTCCATACCGTCTAAATCATCTTTCTCAAGATGTTCATCCAGCGAGATTTCGCGCCACCTTGCCAGGCGTAATTCGGTTAATGCTATCCGCACGGCAATTGCCTGCACCCAGGTAGTGAATTGACTGCGCCCTTCGAAGGTGTCCAATTTTGATAACACACGCAGAATGGTTTCTTGAGAGACCTCTTCTACCAACGATGAAAAACGGGGATCGCTGGGGAGTATCCATTTGGATAAAGCATAGGGAAGGCCGTGCGTGATAATACGGCGTAAATCCTCCAGCGCGAATTCTTTCCGCCGCCCGGAGGCTTGAAGATCAACTAACCATTCATCATTCGTGCGACGCATAGGGGATGGCTCCATACAGGTAGTATACTATGATACCCCTTACATTTACCAAACTATGTAAGAAAAACAAACCCTGCAACGTCTATTAAAGAGTACAGGTTTTACATGGCTCCAAGGTTAATCAGCACGCTGTCTGTTTTGATATTCATTCGCTTAAACAGCAGAGAAATGCCGGCGTAGACCAAAATAAGGGATAGATATGAAAAAAACAGCAGAAGCAATACGTCTCGAAGGATATCGGTACCGCAAAAGCAACTGGAAGAATTGGGGGCCTTATCTGAGTGAGCGTGCGTGGGGTACTGTGCGCGAAGACTACAGTGAACACGGGGAGGCCTGGCAGTATTTTCCTCACGATCATGCTCGCAGCCGTGTGTATCGCTGGAATGAAGATGGGTTGGCTGGCATCAGTGATCGTTACCAGTATTTGTGTTTTGCCCTTGCATTTTGGAATGGCAAAGACCCCATTCTCAAAGAGCGATTATTCGGATTGACTGGCCCTGAGGGCAATCACAGCGAAGATGTGAAGGAACAGTATTATTATCTGGATAATACACCCACCCATAGCTATATGAAATATCTCTACAAATATCCACAGGCTGCCTTTCCTTATGAGGAGTTGGTCAAAGAAAACCAGGTGCGCAGCCGGACCCAGCCAGAATTTGAACTTGGTGACACTGGTGTTTTTGACCAGAATGCCTATTTTGATGTTGTCATTGAATATGCAAAAGCCGATGAGAATGATATTCTTATCAAAATTACCGCCACCAACCGAGGAACTGAATCCGCAGAACTCCATTTGTTGCCAACACTTTGGTTTCGCAACACCTGGCTTTGGGGGTATCCTGACAGCCCAATGGGCAATGTACAAGGAAGACCATCTCTGCATCAGGTTGATTGCATTGATGATTGGATAAAAATCCAGGCAGACCACCCAACCCTGGGAAGATATTTTTTAATGGGTGAACAAGCAAAGACTGCCTTGTTTACAGAAAACGCAACCAATTACCAAAAATTGTATGGCACAGAAAATGACAATCCTTATACGAAAGACTCCTTTCATCGTTTTCTAATAGACAATGAAATTGGCGCCATTAACTTGGAGAAAACCGGGACCAAAACCGCCCTGTATTATCATGAAACCATCCCTGGCGGCGATTCATTTACCATCAGACTGCGGTTAACAGACAAAGAACAGGTGAATCCCTTTCACCCATTTGATGCCCTGTTTGCCAAACGCATCTCAGAAGCTGATGAATTCTATGCTTCCATTCAACCACCAAGTATGCCAAAAGAAGTTGCCTCAATACAACGCCAGGCATTTGCGGGTATGTTATGGAACAAGCAATTCTATTACTATGATATAGCGCAATGGTTAGCAGGAGACCCCGCTATGCCAACACCGCCTGCAAGCCGTATGTCGGGCCGAAACAACCAATGGAAGCATGTGACTAACTTTGATATCATATCCATGCCCGACAAATGGGAGTACCCCTGGTACGCTGCCTGGGATCTGGCATTCCATGCGATCCCCCTGGCGATCATTGACCCTGATTTTGCCAAACGCCAATTGATCCTGATGACCCGCGAATGGTATATGCACCCCAATGGACAACTACCCGCCTATGAATGGGCGTTAGGCGATGTGAACCCACCCGTTCATGCCTGGGCCGCCTGGCAGGTGTATACCGTAGATGCGAAACAAAGCGGAACCCCTGATCGGGCGTTCCTTGAAAGGATATTCCAAAAACTCCTGTTGAATTTTACCTGGTGGACCAATCGTAAAGACGCTGATGGGAACAATATATTCCAAGGAGGTTTTTTAGGCCTTGATAACATCAGTGTATTTGACCGGAGCAGTCACCTGCCGACAGGCGGGCATATAGACCAATCAGATGGCACAGCCTGGATGGCTTTTTACAGTCTGGTGATGCTCAAAATCTCACTCGAGTTGGCAAAAGAAAACGCGATATATCAGGATCTTGCCTCCAAGTTTTACGAACATTTTCTTGGCATTGCCAATGCGATGACCAATTGCGGAGGACAAGGGCATTGTTTGTGGCATGACGAGGATGCCTTCTTCTATGATGCGCTCCATCTGCCGGATGATACCATCCTGCCTCTAAAAGTGCGTTCCCTGGTGGGGTTGATTCCTTTGCTGGCGATTGAGACATTGGAACCCGAAGTTTCTACAACCATGCCCGATTTTTATCGCAGGATGCAATGGTTCACAAAGCAGCGCCCGTATTTGAGCGGGAATATGGCAAGTATTGAAGCGGAGGGCATGGGAAAGAGGCACATTGCTTCGATCTTGACGCGTGAACGTCTGCAACAAGTTCTGCACTATCTGCTTGATCCAGAAGAATTCCTGTCAGAATACGGCATCCGCTCGCTTTCCAAATTTCACCAGAAAAATCCGTATCAATTCTCGTTTGGCGACCGTGTTTTCAGCATTCAATACCAGCCGGCTGAATCGGAAAGCGAGTTGTTTGGCGGTAATTCTAACTGGCGCGGACCAATCTGGTTTCCAATCAATTACCTGATCATCGAATCGCTGAAAAAGTTTTACGATTTTTATGGCGATGATTTGTTGGTTGAATGTCCTGTCGGTTCTGGGCAGTATAAAAACTTGAATGATGTGGCTTTGGATTTATCAAAACGATTGCTGAGAATTTTCGAGAAAGACAACAATGGCATCCGTCCAGTTTACAATGGTACCACTGGTGTGAAAGCCGATCCAAACGGGAACCTCTACCCCCTTTTCTTTGAATATTTTCACGGAGACACTGGCGCCGGGTTGGGTGCCAGCCATCAAACGGGCTGGACAGGACTGATCGGCAAATTAATCCAGGATGTCTTCACAGCACAAAAGTGAACATGGTTCCACCACCAGACTGGCGTCCTATTTGGGTTCACTGAAGAAAAACGATGCCTTTGCCGGGTAAAGATTTTTAGCAATTGAAAAAAGACACAACAGAGAAATAGTATCTCAAAAGATTGAAAGGACAACAAAATGGAAGGTTTGAAAGGTAAAAAAGTGTTGGTGACAGGAGGTACCTCCGGCATTGGTCAGGCGATTGCGGTTCAATTTGCCAAAGAAGGTGCCCATGTTGCCATCAATTACCGCCGCCAGCTATCAGACGTGATGGAAACAGACGAACTGGTCCATCAAGCCCTGGAAAATTGTGTGCACGATGTCACGGAACACGGTGTGAACCACATCTTGGTTAAGGCAGATGTAACCAAACAGGATGAAGTGACTGACATGGTGGACGAAGTGATAAACAAACTGGGCGGTTTGGACATTTTAATCAACAACGCGGGGATACAAATTGCTGGTGATTCGCATGAAATACCGCTCAATGATTTTCAGAAAGTCCTGGAGGTCAACCTGACCGGTGCATTCCTGGCGGCAAGGGAAGCGATTAAGCACTTCTTGGCGCAAGAAAAACCAGGCGTGATCATCAATATCTCGAGTGTCCACCAGGAAATTCCAAAACCGCGCTTTCTTGCTTATTCAGTCAGTAAGGGCGGGATGCAAAACCTGACGCGCACGCTTGCCCTTGAATATGCCCATTGCGGCATCCGCGTGAATGGGGTCGGGCCGGGTGCCACGATCACACCCATCAACAATGCCTGGGTCAATGATCCCGTGAAAAGGGCTGAGGTAGAAAAACACATTCCGATGAAGCGCGCCGGCACTTCAGAGGAGATGGCCATTGTCACCGCTTTCCTGGCTTCAGACGCCGCAGCGTATATCACCGGTCAAACCCTCTTTGTAGATGGCGGGTTGACTCTGTACCCCGACTTCGCAACGCCCTGGTCTTCCGAATAATTGTTTTCTGAGATTCTGACAAGACAGGAAGGAACCTGCCCCCATGGAACCGATTCGTTTTTCAAGGAGCATTGTCAACCACCCCGAAACCAGCCAATCGAAAGAATGGCTGGTCACTAACGGTATCGGCGGGTACGCCTCTGGCACGATCGCCAATGTCTTGACACGGCGTTACCATGGCTTGCTAACAGCTGCTTTGCGCCCCCCTACTCGGAGAACGTTGCTGATAGCCAAACTTGATGAAATCGCTTCCTATGGCGATCAATCAGTTCCCCTGTTTGCCAACCAATGGGGTGATGGCAGTATCGACCCCAGAGGATTTGTTTACATCGAATCCTTCCACCTGGAAGGCACATTGCCGGTGTGGACCTTTGCAATTGGCGATGCCTTGCTGGAAAAGAGAATCTGGATGCAGCAGGGAGAAAACACAACCTATGTGCAATATTCTCTGAAGAGAGCTTCTGCCCCCATGAATCTGCGAACAAAGGTATTGGTAAACTATCGTGATCATCATAATACCACTGCCGGTCATGGCTGGGTTATGAATGTTCAGCCTGTCAATCACGGCATACGAATACTGCCCTTCTCTGGTGCAACCTCGTTCCAGGTTCTGTGTGCTGAGGCAGCCTGCAAACCCAAACATGTGTGGTATTTTCACTTTGCCCTCTCTAAAGAAGTATACCGTGGATTGGGGGCACTCGATGACCACCTGTTGGCTGCTGAATTTGAGGTAACCCTTCAACTGAACCATCCCATCACGTTCATATTGTCCAGTGAAGATAATCTCAACCTGGACGGGGCGAAAGCTTTGGCAGACAGAAGATACTATGAACAGAAACTGGTTGCTCTGGCACCGGACATACCTGCTCAACTCAAACTGGCAGCTGATCAATTCGTTATCCATCGTGCCACCGAGAATAACCCCGACGGGAAATCCATCATCGCAGGCTATCACTGGTTCAGTGATTGGGGCAGGGACACGATGATCAGCCTGCCAGGGCTCACGCTGGCAACGGGCAGAGCAGACATCGCCCGAACCATTCTTAGAACCTATGCTGATTACGTATCTGAGGGAATGCTGCCCAACCGGTTCCCCGATTCAGGAGAAACCCTGGAATACAATACTGTCGATGCCACCTTGTGGTATTTTGAAGCTCTTCATGCTTATTATGTCAGAACCAAAGATATGGATCTCCTCGCCGAAATTTTTCCTGTGCTAGAGAAAATAATCACCCACCATCGACTGGGAACCCGTTACCAGATTCATGTTGATCCGGCAGACGGTTTGCTATATTCTGGCGGAGAGGGGGTGCAGCTGACCTGGATGGATGCGAAAGTTGGCGACAGGGTAATCACACCCCGGACCGGCAAGGCAGTGGAAATCAATGCCCTCTGGTATAACGCGTTAAAAATAATGGCTCTTTTTTCAGAGGTTTTAAAAAAAGAGCCGGCCAGTTATGAGAAAATGGCATCAAAGGTAAAAAAGAGCTTTGACCGATTTTGGTATAGCGAAGGGAATTATCTGTATGACGTCATTGACACCCCTGATGGCCCAGATCACTCGCTGCGGCCAAACCAACTATTTGCGGTTTCATTGACACACAGTCCAATCCCTCGATTCCAACAGAAAATCGTTGTTGATGTTGCTGCTGCTCAGTTGTTAACCGCTCATGGACTGAGGAGCCTGGCACCATCACAACAGGAATATCACGGCGATTATGGCGGTGATATGGTCCACAGAGATCAATCCTATCACCAGGGAACCGTATGGGGATGGCTGATTGGCCCCTTTGTGATCGCACATCTTAAGGTTTATAACGATGCCAACCTGGCCGCGACTTTTCTGTCACCACTACTCGACCAGTTGACAGATTTCGGTGTGGGTAGTATCGGTGAGATATTTGATGGCGATTCGCCCTATCACCCACGCGGATGCATCGCGCAGGCATGGAGCGTAGCCGAAGTTATTCGTTCCTGTGAAGCAATCGGATATTATGGACAAATCACATATGCTCAATGAATAAATGATTAATTTGTTAATCGAGAATGTCAGGATTTACATGGAATAGGCTTAAATCATGAATGCAAATGATTACGAAAACCAATCGCCTTTTCACTTTCGGAAAAAAGATAAATAACCTCTATAATGATGGTGGTTTACCATCTATGGAGGTCTCCTATGCTGCACTGCGGAATCATTGGCTGCGGGCGAATCTGCCCCAATCACTTTGTCACACTCAATCAGCACCCTGATGTTGCCATTCGTTGGCTCTGCGATTTGCAGGTGCACAATACAGCGCCATTTGCCAACTCACTGTCGAACGTGCGAACAACACCGAGTGCAGACGCTGTGTTCAAAGATCCATCCGTAGATTTTGTCAATATTTTGACAGACCATGCCTCTCATTATCTCCTGGCAAAACAGGCACTGCTTGCTGGAAAACACGTAATCGTAGAAAAACCTTTTACCATTGAGCCTGAGCATGCACGCGAACTGGTAGCACTGGCAACCGCTAACCAGCTGAAGATCATTTGCATCTCACAACACCGCTTTGATCCGATGATCAATCAAATCCGTGCTTTGGTTCAAAAAGGCAAATTAGGCACACTATTGCAGGTAAATGGGCGTTTGCTTTGTGGGAGATCTACAGAATATTATTCAGAATCCTACTGGCATGGACGCAGCGCAATTGACGGCGGCTCTGCCCTGATTAACCAGGGCTACCATATGCTTGATATCATCCTGTCGATGGCAGGCATTCCGGCTAAATTGAACGCTTATGCGGCAAGACGTGCGCACGTTGACCTGATTGAAACTGAAGATACCATTTCCCTGCAATGCGTGTTCAATGATGGCGCCTTAGGCTCCTTAAATATCACCAGTGGTTATCAAAAAGAGGAATGGAAGGCTGAGATTGAGATGGTGGGCACCGAAGGCAGGATTGTATTTGACCTCCACAGCCCCCACCAAGCGCCTGTCATTGATGTACAAGACGTAAATCTTAGTGACATCATGCAAACAGTCACCCGCACCTACCAACAGGTAGGCATCGGGTATTATGGCGATTTACATGACCTGCAGATCAAAGACTTCATCAGCAGCCTGATTGAAGATCGCCCTCCCAGCTTTTTGCCACAAAATGCAGTAGATACCGTCACTGTCATTCATCAGGCGTATGCGTCCGCCCATCAAAATGGATTCGCCTGGGGATCGATCAGCTAACGGATTTTGGGAATTTGCCATCCCCTAATTTAATGACCGTAAACCCGTGATTGCGCCATTTATCTGCATCCAACACCTGGACGGCATCAATGACTATACGAGCCGATGATATCGTTGCCATATAGGCGGGCTCAATCGCTTTAAACGGACTATGCCCGACCAGAAAAACAATCATTTCGGCATCATTGACCGCCTCTGAAAGGGAGTGGCAAACATTACCTTTGTTAATGACCGCCTCAGGTTTATTCGGCTCGTATGCTTTGACTTCCGCGCCAAGGTCAGCCAATAATTCGACCACATCGATAGCCGGACTTTCACGGATATCATCCACATTGGCTTTATAGGACAGCCCCAATACCCCAATTTTCTTTTTCTCAACCGTTCCCCCCAGTACCTCCCGTATCAACCGGACAACAAAAGCTGGTTGGCTGTCGTTGACTTCTCGTGCAGTCTTGATCAAGGGCGTCAGTTCGGGGGCTTTTTCAACCAAAAACCACGGATCAACACTGATGCAATGCCCCCCAACCCCCACCCCTGGATTTAAGATTTTCACACGCGGATGTAAATTGGCGATCTGGATGGCTTCCCAGATATTCACGTCAAACCGTTCAGCCAGCCTTGAAAATTCATTGGCGATTGCGATATTTATGTCACGGTAGGTGTTTTCCATCAGCTTTACCATTTCGGCAGTGGTGGCAGTGGTTTGAATGATCTCTCCTCGCACAAAAGTCTTGTAAAGTTCTGCGCCTGCTCTGGCAGAGGCAGCGTCAATTCCGCCGATGACTCTCGCATTTTCAACGAGCTCGTGCAGGATTTTCCCGGGAAGCACTCGTTCGGGTGAATAACAAACCAAAAAATCTTCTCCCGCATGCAACCCGGTCTTTTCCAAAAGCGGTACAACCACTTGCTCTGTTGTCTGCGGCGGTGACGTCGATTCCAACACGACCAGGTTGCCTTTGCGTAAAAAAGGAACGATCGCCTGTGTGGCAGAGCGGACAAATGACAAATCTGCGGTTTTGTCGTCATGAAAAGGCGTGGGAACCGCAATGATAAAGGCATCGGCTTCCTCTGGCTTCATACTCACGCGCAAATTACCACTTGCCAAAGCCTGCTGCACAACACTGTGTAAACCAGGTTCATGAATGTGCAGCTCTCCACGTTGCAGGGTCTCGATGATGTTACGCTTTACATCGACCCCTACCACCTGTAACCCGTGCATGGCGAATGTAGAAGCGGTTGGCAAGCCGATATACCCCATCCCCAGAACGCAAATTTTTGAGAATTTCATAGACCATTTTCCTCTTGTAAGCCAGAAAATAATTGTTTTTGCCAATTTGCCTTACCATTGTACTTGATAAATTGTATTGCTCAACGACAATTGCTCTACTGACAACAACCGTACAGCCCGCATCTCTTTCAGC
>CAYMNB010000029.1:0-27212 GCA_964391725.1 uncultured Anaerolineaceae bacterium
TTATCTACTCCATTGGTTTGTAAGAGGGAAGGAATACTTATAGTATAGCGGAATTTCCTGTACAAACGTAGAAATTTCGGACATACAAATCTGAAGAGCAAGGAAAGGAAGACATTCAGTTCACATGAATTTACCGCTTGTCGCATGCCTTTTGTGGAAATAGAAAAAACGGAGTTTCTTTTTTCCTGAAACTCCGTTTCTTCGTAACGATTTGGTTGTTGAATTATCTAACCGAGGGTCTTCTCCGTTTTCTCCAGCAGTTCGATGAAGCCGTTATAGGAGATCAACGGCACTTTGGCATCTTCTTTTGCGAAACCGCGCGCATCAAAGTCGGGTTCGATGGCGAAGATTTCGATGCCTTTTTTCAGAAAGGGATCAATGTCGTCGCTGATCGCCCAGAACACACCGTTCTGAATCAGGATGATCTGGTCGCCGGGCAGCGCCAGCGAGAATTTGTGGCAATCAGCCACGTTGTCGCAACCGTATTTCACCAGGATTAACATGGGCAGCCTCCTTAAAAGTAAATGACCAGGTCTTTGTCGTGGACCAGATCTACCATCTGTTGATGGTTGATGATCTCAGCCTGGTAGTCGGGGTCAATTTCTTTGACTTTAAATTTGTCCAGGCTGGCTTTGTCCACATAGACTTTGGTTTCATAGCGGCCAATATAGCGCTGCACCATTTTCAGTGAGAACAACCCCAATTTTTTGGGTTCGGTTTCCTGCGCAACGGCAATCACAGCTTGATCGATCAGCAACACCTCCGGTTCAATTTCCTCCCCGTACATGCCAAAGGCGGAACGAAAGCCTTCATTGGGCCAGATGCTGCCGCAAGGTGCCTGGTAGATGACGAATAACACTTTTTTCATTTTGCACCTCACGCCATGAGATTGATGAACCGGTCAGAAGAATAGACCAGTTCTGCCAGTTCGGGCAGCCCGCTGGGGGTTGACCCTGGGATAATTTCTTCTTTGAGCAGCCCGCGGTAGTCCATGCAGATACCGCAGATCTCGACCTTGAGGTTCTTCTCAGCCATCAGTTCCTGTAGTTTTCGGGGTACATTGCGGTCGCTGCGCACTGGTTTGACGCGTGCGTTGGCTGCCAGGATCGCATCAGCAAACAGGAAGATAGTCACCTCATGCCCGCGCGCCAGCGCCGCTTCGGCAATGGCGATGGCGGAATCGTGATCCTGGGTGGTATAGGGTGGTGTCATTAATTGGATGGCGATCTTCATAGAGTAGGTTTCCTTTCATTCTCGCATATACATGAACCAGGTCATCGCCCAGTTGCCGAGGATAAAGAAGACGCCGGCCACGATCGAGCTGATCGCCAGCAGGGGAATACCGGTCAGAAAATGGCCGATGTTACAGCCGCCGGCGAAAACAGCCCCAAAGCCCATTAACATCCCGCCGATGGCAACCTGGACAAATGTTTTGCCGTCTTTGGGTACACGCAGCTTAAATTCTTTGGTGACAAGGGCAGTGATGAAGGCGCCAATGATGATGCCGACGATGAGCGCCGGGAACCAGCCGAAGGTGCCCTCACCAGTGAGGAAGGTCATCAGACCGATCCATCCGCCAGTGATGCCGAGGCCGTAGTTGCGTCCCACCTGGGTGCTTGACCAATAGGCAAAGGCAGCTACGATCACTACCAGAATACTGCTCTGCCACCATGACCATTTTGCTTCAGGCCGAGGAGAGGTTTTTGTGGCAAATACATACACAATTAATAAGGCTGCGATAATGAGGGAGGGAATCAGCGGATTGACACCCAACATGGTCGAGATATTGGGGCCGACATTTTCGGTGAACAGAGTGCTGTTGGATGGGACCGTGATTCGTCCAACGGTAAGAGTGTCTGCCAGAGGTTTCAAGATGCCATTGGCGGTTGCCATGCCGGTGAGGGCGAAAAACAGTGCAGCAAACCACGAAGTGGTATTGCCCTCACCAACGCGGTAGGTGGTGCCGCTGACACAACCGCCAGCCAGTACCATGCCGACACCGAACAGAAATGCGCCCACAATAACGCCCACCCAGTTTAAGGCGGGCGGGGCCAATTTGATCAATCCAAATTGCGCCATCAGCGGGAAAACGATCATTTGCAATGCCAGGGCAAAGACGATGGTTTTCCAAACAAAATTATCCTTTTCTAACAGAAGGTCGCGAAATCCAGAGTTGAAACACAGCCTGGAACGCTGCAATACGTAGCCAAACAGCAAACCAGAGATTAAACCATATACGATAGCCATTGGTTACTCCTTAAGTTGTTATGTAATTGTCTCAGGTGAATTGGGGTGAATGAATACGGGAGAGTGATGAGAGATTTATTGAACTTCGATCAGAATGCGCCACTCACTGTTGCCGGTTTCTTCGATAGCCAGCACTTTGTGCCCGGCTTTTTCGGCATTGGCTGGAATGCGTTCTTTCGACAGGGGATAATCGAGCAGCACTTCCAGTACTTCGCCTGGTTTCATTTTTTTCCAGGCGCGCTTGGCATCGACATCAGGAACGGGGCAGACTTCGCCGCGTTCATCAATCGATTTGGTAACCTTGAGTTCCACTATTTGCCTCCTTTCCTGTAAAAGTTATTGTGAATAAATTCACTAAACACTACGTATAGTATAACATTTTTGCTTCTTTTTTCTATAGGCTGGACAGCGTAAAGTTGTTAAAAATTTGGGAGAAGGAAAAACCTTCTCCCATTTTTCAATTCTATGCTTGCTCAGCCCTGGTTCTCAAAGGCGAGGATGTGCCATATATGCGGGCTGTGCAAGGGTTGATCTCGGCTGCGCTGGGCATGCGCTTCCCCGGTTTTGGCACCATCTACATGGGGCAGGAAGCCAAATTCTTCAACCCCATCTTCATCGGCGAAGAGGTGCAGGTGACGCTTCAAATCAGTGAATTGCAGCCTGAGAAGAAGCGTTTGATTCTGAGCACCCAGGTGATCAAGGAAAATGGCGATATTGCCATCGACGGGTTTGCCAGGGTGCAGTTCAACCCGGACCTGTTTGCACAATCTGGATGAGTTCAGACAAACCACGAATGATAATTTAAGCCCGGCATACGCGGTTTGGTTTTGCCGTATAGCAATAAGCAAACCAGTTTGTTGACATCAGCACAAACAAGGGCTGTGATGTTTACCCATGAGGATGTTCGGTTACAGCCACCCTTTCAGGTCTTGTTAGCGGGTTTTTAACATGATATAAATTTAGGTCCTGGCTTTATGGCATATCAGATAGAAATCGACACAAAAGCCGGAAGGATTATATATGACCAAGGTAGTAATTGCTCTGAGCGGCGGAGTGGATAGTTCTGTTGCTGCCGCTTTATTGGTAAAAGAAGGATATGAAGTTGTGGGTGTCACCATGCGCTTGTGGAGTGAACCCGGTTGTGAAGAGGAGAACCGCTGCTGCACTCCGCAAACACGACATTTAGCGAGCCAACTGGCGGCTCAATTGGGGATTCCTTTCAAGGTGCTGGAAACTTCTGAGGCGTTTAGAAGGGAAGTGGTGCAACCTTTTCTGGACGGGTACAGCCGCGGCGATACACCCAATCCCTGCATCTTTTGCAACCGAAGGCTGAAATGGGGTTACCTGTGGGAATATTGCCAATCAATCAATGCTGATTACCTTGCCACAGGCCATTACGCGCGCATTGTCGAGAATGACCAGGGCAAATTGGAATTATGGTGCGGATTGGATGAATCAAAGGATCAATCTTATTTTCTCAGTCTGCTGACGCAGGATGATTTGTCCCACACTCTGTTTCCTCTCGCCAGCTACACCAAACAGGAAGTCAGAGAAATCGCCCACAGTTTAAGCTTGCCATCTGCTGATCAACCGGAAAGCCAGGACCTGTGTTTTTTGGGCTCTCGTGATTACCGAGATTTTCTCACGGAATACGCCCCTGAGGCTGTGCACCCTGGAGAGATCGTCAGTACCTCAGGTCAGGTGCTTGGTGAGCACATCGGCCTGGCATTTTTTACCATCGGCCAGCGCAAAGGATTGCCCTCCTCCTCTCAGGCACTGTATGTCATCGATAAAGATCTGACTGGAAACCGACTGGTGGTGGGAACACAATCAGAATTGGGCTTGGATGCAATGGCGGTAACTGGTGTAAATTGGATCGCAGGCAAACCACCAGCAGACCAATTCACGGCAGAGGTCAAGATTCGCTTCAAAGCTGCTAAAACGCCTGCCATCGTCAAGGTTTTGGAAACAGGAAAGGTACTGGTTGGCTTTTCTCAATCGTTAAGAGATATTACACCGGGGCAGATGGCAGTGTTTTACAAGGGCGACCTGGTATTGGGCGGCGGTACAATCGACGCGTGAAACCATTGAGTCAACATTGGTCTTGAGTAGCCATCGACTGGACGTTGTCTGTATATAAAACAAGAACGAGACTGTCCCGCTGTACATGTTTTTCAGCCGAAAAAGAGCTTTGAGTTATTTTCACAACTCAAAGCTCTCCCGGATGAATGTCTCAAAAAGAGGCTGGTAAACAGCTATCCAGATATGCGGATGGACGCGTGATTCAACAGCATCGAGTCTTCTTTGGATACGAATTATTCGTGGCGGTAGAGATCCCAATCGAGGTAGGTGGTGAAGGCTTCCTCGATGGCGTCTGCCACATGCGCCGGATTCATCGAGGCATGATGCTCAAAGCCATTCTTGGCGACAAAGTACAGCAAGGATTGCAGATCATCCACGGCCAGCACCGCGCGGCTGCCGAAGGTGTCCAGCGGATCAGCGGTTAATTGCCCTTCTGTGACGTAGCTGCGGATGCGGCCGTTCCAATCGTCGGTGGAGAGGCGCAGAACGGTCACCGGACTGGCTTTTGCCTGCCCTGAGATGGTGCCGATGGTGTTGTTTTCGCCCAGGGTGGTGGCAAGGATCTCGCCATACGACATTTTGATGTCTTTGAAGAAGCTTTTTGCCCAGTTGCCGCAGTGGAAGAGAATGCATTTGTCGGGGTCGTCGCCGTAGTTGTTGTTCCAATCCACGAGGGCAGAGGGTTTACCGGATGCCTGCTGCAGGATGTACATGCCCAAGGCACCGGTCATATCGACTTCGCAGGCGGTTGGCAGCAGGTTTTCGCTCATCATGCTCATCAGCGCACAGGCATTGATGCCGTAGTACTGTTGAATGGCGGTCCAGCACTGGAAGGAAACCACCTTGACCTCGTTTTCAGCTACCCAGTCATCGACAACCACACCCAGTTTTGCCATTTTCATCAGCGGTTCAACTGGGAAGTTGATGGTGGTGACATAATCATGAATGGCAGCCAGTTTTGCCTGCACGCGGTTGTCGAGGTCATGCAGTTTCTGCGCACCGCCGAAAATCTCGCTGAGATCAACGGTCTTAACCGAGATACCGGCGGATTCCAGCAGTTTCTCGCTGTATCGCACGGTGTTGAAGATGCCGGGCCGCGCACCAATGGCGCCCATGCGCAGGTTCTTAACGCCTTTCACAACGCGGCAGACACTGATGAATTGCGCCAATTCATCGGAGAATGCCTGTTTGGTGGGCGATATGGTGTGGTCGCGCGTCAAGGTGAAGGGGATGCCGTACTGATACAGGTTATTGGTCAGCGAGAATTTGCCGCAGAAGGCATCACGGCGCATCTCAACCGATAATTGATCGATGGGGTCCGGATACGCCTGCACCATCACGGGCACATGTAATTCGGCCAGGCGAATGCTGTCAGCGATGGCGGCCTCGGGGGCGAAGACCGGCAGCATCACCAGAATACCATCGATTTTGTCACGATTCTTTTGGAAGAGAGCAGCGCACTTCTTGGCGTCTTCCCAGGTCTCCACCGCGCCGAAGCGGGTGTCATCCTCTTTCAGGGTGACGATCTCGATATTCAATGTTTCCAACAGAGGCAGCAGTTCATTGCGTGCCTGCAGGACGGGATCGGCGGGGAACATGTCGCGGGTGCCGATGATCAAACCCAGGGTAATTTTGTTTTGCATTGGTTTCATTCCTTTTTTCAATTTTCTATTCCGGCGTTATGCCGGTGATTGCCATTGCCAAATAACACCAGATGATGCTGCACCAGGTCAGCCATCGCCTGGATGAAGACTTCGCCCGGCAGGCGGAAGTCAACGGTTTCGGGGTGTTCGCGTAAATATTCGCGGCAGACACGCGTCATCAACAGGCGGCTGTCAGAATCAATGTTGATCTTGGTAATGCCGCGCTGGATGGCTTTCAAGTATTGTTCGGGTGGAACGCCTTGCGAAGTGGTGTCCAGCCGTCCGCCGGCCTGGTTGATGCGCAGGACTTCGGCAGAGGAGATCATGGAAGCGCCATGCAGCACCAGCGGGTAGCCGGGCAGTGCGCTTTGGATGGCTTCAAGGCGCGTGAGGTTCAGACGCGCGTCACCCGAGAATTTTTTCAACCCATGGCTGGTACCGATGGCGACCGCCAGGCTGTCAACACCGGTGCGCTGCACGAATTCGGCAGCCATGGCGGGATCGGTGAAAAAAGCGTCTTTGTCAGTGACCTCGATGTCATCTTCTTTTCCGCCCAGGCGCCCCAGTTCAGCTTCGGTGGTGATGCCATGTTCACGGGCATGCTGCACCACGCGGCGCGTGATGGCGATATTATCCTCAAACGAGCGCATGGAGGCATCGACCATAACAGAAGAATACAGGCCGGAGTCGATGCAGGCATGCGCGTGGTCTTCATCGCCGTGATCGAGATGAACGCCGAAGGTCACTTGCGGGAAGTCTTTGGCGATGGCATGCGCGGCGGATTCGAGCACGTCCGCGCCGGCGTATTCACGCGCGCGTTTGGACACCTGGATCAATACCGGGCTGTCGGCAGCGGATGCACCGAGGAACACCCCGCGGATTTGTTCGATAGTATTGACACTGAAAGCCCCGATGGCGCGTTGGCCGTAGGCTTGTTTCAACAGGGGCAGGGAGGCTGTGAACATATGAATTGGTCCTATTCTGTGATGTGTTTGCGGTAGTATTGGTCGATCTCTTCCATGCGCTTGACTTTTGGCAGGGAGCGCCCGCCCTGAAACTCGGCTGCCAGCCAGTGATCCAGCAGTTGGCACGCCAGGGTGGCGGCGATGATCTGCGCGCCGAAGGTGATGATCTGGGCGTTGTTGCTTTTGCGTGCGCGTTCAGCCGAATAGGGGTCGTGGCAGCAGGCAGCGCGCACCCCCGGCACTTTGTTGGCGGTCATGGCCATGCCGATGCCGGTGCCGCATATGAGAATCCCGCGGTCGCTTTCTTCGTCTTGGATGCGCTGCGCCAGCGACAGGGCGATATCAGGGTAAAGGGCACTGTCGTGCGCATTATTTACACCGACGTCCGCCAGTGTGTGGCCAAGGGTGAGTAAATGGTTTTTCAGTTCTTCTTTAAGGGCAAAGCCGTTGGCATCAGCCCCAATCAGTATGTACATGGTTCGGCTCCTTTCAGCCGTTCAATTCGTTATAGAGTGAATATCGGTCGCCGCGGTAATAGGCGCGTAGAAATTCCGCCGGGCGGTCATCTTCGGCATAAGTGACACGCTCGATCATCAGCAAAGGTGCATGGGAGGTCACCTGCAGCAGCGGAGCGATGTCTTTGGGCGCGGTGATGGCGCGAATGATCTGTTTGGCGCGCAGCCAGCGCAGGCCATAATCCTGTTCGAGAGCCTCCCGCAGCGAGGTGCGGGTGTAATCATGGCGCTCCAGGAAGCCGGGACAGCGCGCATGGATAAAGTAAGCCTCTTCCACACTCATCGGTTTCTGATTGCCCAGGCGCAGGCGTTTGAGCAAACCCAATTCGGCACTTTCCGGCACCTGCAAAGCTTCAGCGATGTCGGCGGGGGCGGTGAGCAGGCTGGATTCCAATATGCGGGAACTGGGAGAAAGGCCGCGCTGCTGCATATCCTGGGTGAAATTGATGATGCGCACCAGCGCCTGTTCCATTTTCGGCTGCGCCACAAAGGTGCCGCGCCCGCGTTCACGGTAGATGAAACCCTCATTGACGAGCATGTCCATTACTTCGCGCACGGTGTTGCGCGATAGCTGGTAAGTGCTGATCAGTTCAGATTCCGGCGGCAGCAGGTCGCCGGGCTGCCATCCGCCCTGTTCGATCTCGCTGCGCAGGATTTCGTAGAGCTGCTGATAATAGGGGATTTTGCTGTTGCGGTTGATGGTCATCCTGATCTCCGAAATGTCCAGATGTTGGTATATTTATTATACTATTTTTCAATCCTGATGTTTATCTGAAAAATGTTTTTTGCGGTAATATTGGAAATGGCAATGGGACAAGGAGGAGCAACGTATGGAAGTAATCACAAACAAAATTACCGAACTGGGAGTGGTGCCAGTCATCGCTATTGACAACGCCGAAGATGCCACGCCGCTGGCGCAGGCCTTGACAACCGGCGGTCTGCCCTGTGTGGAGATCACCTTCAGGACACCGGCGGCGGAGGAAGCCATCCGAATTATTTCCCAACAGTATCCTGCTATGCTGGTGGGCGGTGGCACGGTGTTGACGATTGCCCAGGCGCGCAAAGCAATTCAGGCAGGGGCGAATTTCATCGTCACCCCCGGGCTTGACCCGGAAGTGGTTTCATTCTGCCAGCAGATGGAAATTCCCGTTTTTCCCGGTGTGATGACCCCGACGGAATTGCAGCAAGCCCTCAACCTGGGCTGTACGGTGATGAAATTCTTCCCTGCCGAAGCGGCCGGGGGCATTCCCTTCTTGCAGGCGCTGAGCGGACCGTTTAAACAGGTGCAATTCATCCCATTGGGCGGTATTTCGCCTGCCAATATGGGAGAATACCTGGCGCTGCCGCAGGTGCTGGCGGTGGGCGGCACCTGGCTTGCCAAGCAGGAGCAGATCACGGCGGGTGATTTTGCCGGGATCGAACAACGTGCGCGTGAAGCAGTTGTGCTTGTACAGGCAGTGCGGAGGGGCAGATGAGCGGCAAGCGGGTGATCACACTGGGCGAGATCATGCTGCGGTTGAAATCGCCCGGGTTTGAACGGCTGCTGCAAACCTCGCAATTGGAAGCCACGTTCGGCGGTGGTGAAGCCAATGTGGCAGCGTCCTTGGGTTTGTTCGGTGTGGATGCCGCCTTTGTGACAGCACTACCGGCCAATCCGCTGGGCGATGCGGCAGTGCGATTCCTGCACGGGTTTGGGGTGGATACCAGCCTGATCAAGCGTCAGGGGGAGCGGCTGGGCATTTATTACCTCGAAACAGGCGCTAACCAGCGCGGCTCGAGTGTGGTATATGATCGCAGCCACTCCTCTATGGCAGAGGCGAAACCGGATGATTTTGACTGGGAAGCCATCTTTGCCGGGGCAGATTGGTTCCACATTACCGGCATCACCCCGGCGATCAGCGAGGCTGCCGCTGAAACCGCCCTGGCGGCGGTGCGCGCAGCCAAACAACATGGCCTGACAGTTTCGTGCGATTATAACTACCGCAACAAATTATGGAAGTACGGCAAAAGCGCACCAGAAGTGATGCGCAATTTGGTGCAATATGTGGATGTGGGCATTGCCAATGAAGAGGACTGCCAGCTTTCACTGGGCGTCACGCTGGCAGAGGGCGACTGGCAGCAGCAAGTCACCCATGGTGCGCTGGAGACTGGGCGCTATGAAGCGCTGGCAAAGAAAATGCTGGCAGAATTTCCCAACCTGAAGATGCAGGCGATCACCCTGCGCGAGAGTTTCAGCGCTGATCACAACGGCTGGTCAGCCTGCCTGTTTGACGGTGAGCAATTTTATATGAGCCAGCATTATGAAATCACTGACATTGTCGACCGGGTGGGCGGCGGGGATTCATTTGCGGCGGGGTTAATCTACGGGTTGATCAACGCCATGCCTCCGGCGGAAGCGCTGCGCTTTGCAGTGGCGGCATCATGCCTGAAACATTCCGTGATGGGTGATATCAACCTGGTGACCGTGGCAGAAGTGCAGCGTCTGGCGGGCGGCGATGCCTCCGGGCGGGTGTCACGCTGAGATGAGCACAGGCAAACGAACCTCTCTTCTGTTTATACTGGTGATGGCTGGTCTGCTGGCGGGATGCGCAAGCCGTCTGCCGTATGATGATTCGTTTGAGAAAGAGCGGATCGACCGGTTTTGGAAAACCTTCTGGTTTGTCAAAAGCACGGGCGGGGTGGATGATACTTATGCTTTCAGCGGTGACTCTTCGCTGCGTGTGACCGTGAACGAAGGCGACTTCCGCCAGCGTGGCCGCAGCGGGCAGGCGAACGAGCGCAGCGAATTGCTCGAACGACAGCGCCATCCGCTGGGCAGTGACCTGTGGTATTCCTTCGCCGTGTATGTGCCGGAGGATTTTCCCATCCGCAACCTGCGGCTGGTAATGGGTCAATGGAAACAGACGGCTATCCCCTTTTACCGCAAGCATTCGCCGGTGGTGGCGCAACGTTTCGTTAACGGCGTGTTCAGCATCACGGTCAGCAACGACAGCGGGATGGAAACCCTCTATCAGACCGGTGGCACCTACCGCCCGGCGTTGGTGGGCGAATGGACCACCTTTGTCTATCACATGCGCTTTGACAAAGGCGATGACGGTTTGCTGGAAGTGTGGATGAATGGCGACCAGATCATCGATTACCGCGGGCAGCTGGGCTATGTCGAGGATTTCAACACGACCTATTTCCGACTGGGCCTCTACCGCGATCAACTGGAACAGCCGATGACCATGTACTTCGATGATATCGCTGTCTGGTATGGCGATTAGGCTGCTGCTGATTGTTGGTATTTCTTTTTTTGCAGCCATCCCAACAACCACAGGATAGAAAGCGCTATCAGCGGTGCGGGGATCAACAAAAAGACGATGATATCCAGATCAAAATTCGTGCCGAACAGATAAAACAGCGCCAGTCCCAAACAAAGAATCGTGCCGATCCACTCCCGCCGCCAGGCAGCGACCAGCATGATTACCACGAGTATGGTGGGCACCATGTGCATGAACAGCGCCCACAACACCTCTGGAAATTGGTATTCATCGAAGACATCCAGTGCGACCAGGGAGATGAACACAGCAAACAGGATACTGATCACGCGCGGCAGCCAGTATAGTACGGTTTTTTGGGGCTCTTTCATTTTTATCCTCCTGATATTCTGCCTGAACAGCGAAAACAGGGGCCAGGTTTTCGATTGGTGTACTTCGATTATAGCACGCTCATCCAAACTTATTTTGCTCTTCAAGTGCGGCGCATTTCATACTATAATGACAGTATAAGCTTTACTGAGAACCCATTCATACACCGCCCAACTCACCATTTCAACCCTGAGAAAGGAATGGCTGGATGTCAACGGTTTTAAATGACAAAGATATTCTGCACGTGAAAGATATCAAGCTGGAGCATATCAGCCTGGTGATGGAGACCGCCGCGCGCTATGAGACTGTGCTGCTCTCCGGCGGACGGCTCGATACGATGTCCGGCAAGATCCTGGCCACTCTGTTCTATGAACCATCCACGCAAACGCGCCTCTCGTTTGAGACCGCCATGCTGCGGCTCGGGGGCCAGGTGGTCTCGGTGACGGATGCCAAGGTCTCCAGTTCGGCGGTCAAAGGCGAGACCCTCTATGATGTCGGCAAGCTGATCGACGGTTACGCCGATGTGGCCGTTATCCGTCACAACCAGGTGGGCAGCGCGCAGGAACTGGCCAATGGCGCGGATGTGCCGGTGATCAATGCCGGCGACGGCGATGGCCAGCACCCCACCCAGTCATTGATGGATGTGTATACGATCCAGAAAGAGCGCGGACGGCTCAACAACCTGACGGTGACCCTGGCGGGTGATTTAAAGAACGGCCGCGCAGCGCATTCGCTGGCCTGGCTTTTGGGAAAATTCGGGCCACGTTTCTTCTTTGTTTCACCGGAAGAACTGCGCATGCCATCGGAAATCACAGATCATCTGCGTATGGAAGGAATCGAGCTGTTTGAGACCACCGATCTGCTGGCGGCAGTGGCGAAAAGTGATGTCCTTTACATGAACCGGGTGCAGAAAGAACGCTTCATCCGCAGTGAGGAATATGAGCGCTTAAAGGGCGCATATGTAGTGGATGGAGCGTTGATGGACAAGGCCAAGATCGGCATGACCGTCATGCACCCGCTGCCGCGCACCAATGAACTGGCGCGTGAGGTGGATGCTTATGAAGGCGCGGCGTATTTCCGCCAGTCCAATAATGGTGTGCCCATCCGTATGGCGCTGCTGGCGCTGGTGACAGGCAGAGAGTAAGGAGGCTGACTTGTTCTTTGTACGCAACACCCGTTTCACCCTCACCCCCGATACGGTGGTGGAGACCAAGAAGGTGCATTGGAACCTGAAACCGCCCAACCTGTATGAGCATGTCATCCGGCGCGGCGAAGCCATGGTAGCGGATAACGGGCCGCTGGTGGTATATACTGGCAAATGCACCGGGCGCTCCGCCAAAGACAAGTTCTTTGTGGATGAACCCGGAAGCCGTGAACGAATCTGGTGGGATGCCAACCAGCCTTTTGCCGAAGATAAGTTCGAAGCCCTCAAGGCGCGTGTGCTGGAATACTACAGCCAGACAGAAATCTATATCCAGGATTGTTATGGCGGTGCCGACCCTGAACACCGTTTTCCGGCGCGTATCGTCACCGACAGCGCCTGGAGCAGTCTGTTCTCTTATAACATGTTTCGTCATGCGCGCATCGATTCGCCGCAGGAATTCCGTCCTGAATTCACTGTGCTGGTCGCCTCCGGGTTCGAGGCGGAGCCAGCCATCGATGGCACCCGTTCCGATGTGGTCATTGCCATTCATCTGGGGGAGAAATTGGCGTTGATCGCCGGTTCGCGTTATGGCGGCGAGATCAAGAAAACGGTTTTCACGGTATTGAATTATCTGTTTCCGCTGCGGGGCGTGCTGCCGATGCATTGCTCTGCCAATATCGGCGAGGAGGGGGATAGCGCACTGTTCTTCGGCCTTTCGGGCACCGGAAAAACCACGCTGTCAGCCGACCCCAAACGGCGCTTGATCGGTGATGATGAACACGGCTGGAGCGAGCGCGGCATTTTTAATTTTGAAGGCGGCTGTTACGCCAAGGTCATCAACCTGTCGGCTGAAGATGAACCGCAGATCTATGGCATGACGCAGCGTTTTGGCACCATTCTTGAGAATGTAGTCATCGACCCGGACACACGCTCCATTGATCTGTGCGATGCTACCATCACTGAAAACACCCGCGCTTCTTATCTGCTGCGTCGGCTGGAAAACGTAGAACTGAGCGGTATGGGCGGTCATCCGCGCAATGTCATCTTTCTGACGGCAGATGCCTTTGGGGTGCTGCCGCCGATCGCACGGTTGTCACCTGAGCAGGCCATGTACCATTTTCTATTGGGCTACACAGCCAAAGTGGCGGGCACCGAGAAGGGCATCAAAGAACCGCAGGCCACCTTCAGCACCTGTTTCGGCGGGCCGTTCATGGTGCATCATCCCATGGTGTATGCAGAAATGCTGGGTGAACGCCTCAAACAACACAATGCGCAATGCTGGCTGGTGAACACCGGTTGGACCGGCGGCCCTTATGGCACTGGGTCACGCATGAGGATCGCCCATACACGTGCGATGATCGATGCGCTGCTGGCGGGTGAGCTGACTGACGTTCCTTATCAGATCGACCCGGTCTTTGGCCTGGCCGTGCCGCAAGCCTGCCCGGGCGTGCCGGCGGACGTGCTTAACCCACGCAACACCTGGGCGGATGGTCAGGCGTATGACCACCAGGCGCGGCGTTTGGCTCAGATGTTTGCCAACAATTTTGCGCAATTCGCGGAGCGGGTGCCGCCAGAGGTGCGCGCCGCCGGCCCGCATCTGGCGGAGGTCATTGTCAGTTAAAGTCAATCAAACAAGCAGCAGTTCCTGCAGGCGGGCGGTATCCTCGTCTGAAAATGCTAATGCCTCACGGCGGTAGTGGTCAAAGCTGCCCCAGTGTTCATCAATGGCGTCAAAAGAGGCTTTGATCCATTCTGGTTTAACCGCCCACAGCGGTTTCAACAGGCGTGCAGGCCGGGCGCCTTTGGTGAGGGTTATAACCGCCATCAATTTGCGGTCAGGATGAATATACTTGCCGCTCAACAGGTAATCCTGCCGGATGGTTTCAAAGTCAACGCCCAAAATTTTCAGCAGCAGCGCGGCAGCAAAACCAGCGCGGTCCTTTCCAGCGGTGCAGTGCCATAACACCGGTTGCCCAGCGGCTTGCAGCACCGCCTGCAGAAAATGGGCATATTCGGCGGTGAATTCCAGCGCTAATTGGTGGTAGGTGTTGAACATAACGAGGTTGGTATCCAACCCGTCGAAATCGTTGTTTTCATAGCGGCGGCGCATATCCTTCATCATGGCGGAGTTGCCCTCATCCAAAATGGGCAGTTCAATCACCTGAACGTCATTCAGCGGCAGGCGGTCAGGATCACGCTGTTTTTCTTCGGCAGAACGGAAATCAATGATGGTGTGGAGGTTCAAGGCGGTTAATGCGCGCTGGTCGCGATCTTTCAATTTGCCCAGATGTCCGGCGCGGTAGAGGGTATGCCAGCGCACAGTCCTGTCGTCAACGGTCTGGTAACCGCCCAGGTCACGCAGATTTTTGACGCTGCACAAAGGCAGGCGGCGGTGATGTTGGTGTGATGTGCTCATTGATTGTCCTTTTTTGATAAAAGCCTGGTCATCATTGTACCTGATAACGGAACCTCGCTCAAATCACAATTACTCAAAAGTGGTCGATGGAACCAGACAATTGAGGTTTGAATTCTTACTCACCAGCTTTGCTTGTAGGGCTGCGGAAATATGAGGAATTTATAAGCCCTTAATTATTAATTCTTAAGGTATGATAAGTAATAATCTTTCTTCGAGGAATCCTATGAAATCATTTATGTCTTATACCTTCATGCGGGGGCAGGGCCTGGTTGAGTATGCCCTGATCCTGGTGGCAGTAGCGTTGGTGGCGGTTTTGGCGTTGGCGCTGACCGGCAACACCCTTGAATCTACCTATTGCTCCATCGCTGAAGCCATTGGCATGGCTGATTGTGAAGGGGACAGCATTGGCGATGGAGGCGGCCCCGGCGGCGGTGGCGAGGATGAATCAGCAGAAGGCTGCTCATTCGGGTTTGAGAGCGAGGCTGACCTCAAAGGTTGGACAGGTGCTGGCTCAGATGCTTACATGTTCCTTGAAAATGGCGGCATGTGCATGCGCAGCGACGGCAACGAACGCGCCTTTCTGCACCCATGCGCGGTGAAAGGCAGTTCGGGTGATTTTACTGTGCGCGCCAATGGCGTAACGGTGGATCGTGAAACCGGCGGTAATGTAGGGGTAGATATCCTTTTTCGTTCCAAAGATGAAAACAATGGCTATCGCTTCAGCTATCAGGCGACATCGGAGCAGGTCAGGTTCTGGAAGGTGGTAGAAGGGAAACACATACAATTGAGCAGCACACGATTGCCGCGCGAACTGCAGGGGAAACAACTGGATTTCCGCATTGAGGTAACTGGTGATGTCTTCACTGCCTATGTGGGAGATACTGTCGTTTTAAAAGCGAGCGATTCTATGTTCACTGAAGGTCAGGTGGGCTTTTATAATCACAAAGGCGCTAAAACCTGCATCGGTGACTTTTCCGTCGAGAATCAGTGAGGCAAAAAAGATGCTGAAAAAAGACGATAACCAGACCGCTATTCCTGATCTGTCCAAAGGTTTTGTGTATAACGAACCCAAACCGCATGGCAATACAAAGCTGCGCCTGATTTTGATCGCCGTCATTGGAGTGTTGTTTTTACTGGTACTGTTGCGCCTGGGACAGAGCAGTCTCAGAACCAACTTGCAAGCAACCGGCTCCATCAAAGGTTATGCAGTTAATGAGATCGGCATGCCGATCCGTGCGGAAGTGATGGTGTATGGCACCGATATACTGGTAATGTCGGATGAGATTGGTTATTTTGAGATCGATGGCGTGCCTGTCGGAGAACGTTCTGTGATTGTGGCCTTTGGATATATCGCCAGTGAGGTGATCGTTGAGGTGGCTGCCAACGATGAAACGTCGCTTGGCTATGTCACAGTGCCGGTGTCTTTATATGAAGAACTGATGAATTATTAGGGCAGCAAACTCAATCGGAAGTTGGTTTGTCTGCCAGCCACTGGCCAGTCATGTCAAGCTGCGGTAATTTTGCAGCCAGGTTCTGTCGCCGTACCGGGATCATGTCGACAACATCGAACCCGCAGGTGCGCAGCACCTTGGTCAGGCTGGCGCAGCATTCAGGCGCACCGCCGCCGCCCCCGCCTGCCACACAAACGCCGATGGCGGGTTTCTTTTCGATGCCCACACGTCCGGCAGGCTGGGTGCAGATGCGGCGCAGACGGTCGGTGAAGGCGCGCAGGCTTTCGCTGAGATCGCCGTAGTAGACGGGGTTGGCGAACACTGCCACATCGGCCGCGCGTAACTGATCAACAATGCCGGCGAAGTCATCTTCGATGATGCAGGTACCTTCGCGGTGGCATAGCCCCCAGCCGTTATCGTCGCACTGACGGCATCGTTCAATCTGATGAACAGGTAAGTAGATGGTTTCACATTCAACGCCTTGGCGGGTTAGGCCAGCTTCTACTGACTGGGCGGCCTGGGCGGTTTGTCCCGCCGGATTGCGGCTGCCGCTGATGATGATGGCTTTTATAGCATACCTCCTTTGTCCTATTTTTTCATTTTAACAGAAATTTCTTCCTTTTCAGGCCAAAATCTCATCGTCAGGCGAAACAAAGCGATTAATCAGTTAAAATGCAAAGGTAAAAACAAGTTAAGGGGAAAAGGAAGGTAATAAATGCAGTATCGTGAATTTGGAACAACAGGAAAAAAAGTATCGGTTTTGGGTTTTGGCGCCATGCGCCTGCCAACGTTGGAAGATGGCACCGTCGACCTGGAGCAATCAGTGCCGCTGCTGCGGCGCGGGATAGATTTGGGCATCAACTACATCGACAGCGCCTATGTCTATATCAAAGGCACCAGTGAGGTTGCGGTGGGGCAGGCGATTAAAGCCTATCCGCGAGAATCTATCTATATCACCACCAAAATTCCGACCAACAAACCGGAGGAATCAGCGGGAGATGAGTGGCGGCGCAAGCTGGAAGAAAGCCTCAAACGTTTTGATACACCTTACATCGATTTTGTGCTGATGCACGGGCTGGCATGGGATTCGTTTACGGGTCATATTTCTGAACCCGGGCATGCGCTGGAAGTGGCACGCAAGGCACAGGCGGAAGGCCTGATCAAGCATCTGTGTTTCTCCAGCCACGACACGCCAGAAAATATCATCCGATTGATCGACACCGATGAATTTGAGACCGTGCTGCTGCAATACAATTATCTGGATGAACACAATGCGCTGGCGATTGATCGCGCTGCCGAAAAGAAAATGGGTGTGGTGGTCATGGGGCCCATCGCCGGCGGGCGGTTGGTGATACCGGATGGGGTGATCAAAGACACCGAAGGTCAGCTGGAAGTCAAAACGCCTGAACTGGCGCTGCGTTATGTGTGGTCTAATCCCAATGTCGATATCGCGCTGAGCGGAATGAGCAGCCTGCAGATGATCGAGGAAAATGTTGCCTCTGCCAACAAGAATGAACTCAACGAGGCAGAGAATCAGCGTGTGCAGGAATTGGTGCAGCAGAACTTGAAGCTGTCAGAGCTATATTGCACCGGCTGCGGTTACTGTATGCCCTGCCCGCATGGAGTCAATATCCCCGAAAATTTCCGTTATATGAACTGGTTTAAAGTATGGGGATTTGAAGAACAGGCAAAGAAAGCGTATGCCAAATTGGGCAGCGATAATTTGTGGACGCCCTGGGGTGGACGCACAGAGGGTCTCAATGCGGAAGCCTGCCTCCAGTGCGGCGAGTGCGAGCCGAAGTGTCCGCAGAATATTCCCATTATCGAGCAACTGGAAGAAACCGCCAGGACTTTGGGCAAATAAACCAGGTCAGTTGACACCAAACATCATGCGGTTTGGGTTAGGCCTGTCCCTGTTAGATGGCGTTGTGGTCGTTAAGTTAAGAGTTCTATTAAAAACGTTCTATTATCGTATATAATAAGAATGATTCAAAATGAAAGAGTCAGTTTGAAGTACCTAATCCAATATGGAGGAAACATGAAAAAGTCTTTTGTTGTATTGCTGGCGCTGATGTTGATTGCCGCCCTTTCCCTGGTTGGCTGTCAGCAGGAAGCTGAACTCGGCACCGAAGAGAATCCCATCTTTTGGGCTGTTGTCCCTTCGGGCGAAACCGAGCGCGTTGTGACCGGTTTTGAAGATCTTGCTCAGATCATCTTTGACGAAACCGGCCTGGTGGTGGAACCCTTCGTTGCCACGGAATATGCCGGCGTGATTGAGGCGATGGACTCTGATCCGGTGAAAGCCCACATGAGTTCACTGGCTACCTTCGCTTACATTCTGGCTGCAGAAAAAGGTGTGGCAGAAGCCGAGCTGGTTGCCCTGCGCCGCGGCAGCGCATTCTACAATGGCCAGATCTATACGCGTGTCGACAGCGGCATCAACTCGCTGGCTGACCTGGCGGGCAAATCTTTCTGCCGCCCGGATGCGCTCAGCACCAGCGGTTGGGTTATTCCCAGCCTGACCATTCGCGCCAATGGCGTCAACCCCGACACTGAGATGGATGTCGTTGATGCTGGTTCGCACGATGCGGCGGTTGCCGGTGTGTATAACGGTGACTGCGATGCCGGTTCTTCCTTTGTTGATGCCCGCGCCACTATCGAAGAGACCTATCCGGATGTGATGGATGTCATCAAGATTCTGGAAATCTCGGTTGAAATCCCCAACGACGGTGTGCAGTATCATCCCAGTGTTCCACGCGAGATCCGCGACAAGATCAACAATGTGCTGGTCAACATTGGCAACATTGAAGGTGGTGCCGATGCGCTGTTTGCTGCTTACCAGTGGGACGAGCTTGGGCTCTATGGTGATGATTTCTACGATCCCTTCCGCCAGGTTTTGGATGCCGCGGGTGTTGATGTCGAATCTTTGATGAATTAAATAATAATTTCTTTAGCTGAACGATAAGAGGGCAAATCATTTGCCCTCTTATGCTACAATGAGTTTCTTGGACAGTTTATCCCTGCAAGAACCTCAAGGAGGAAACTCACAAATGCTGGAAATCCGTCATTTGACCAAAATATATGATGATGGTACCGTAGCGCTGGATGACGTCAGTTTTTCTGTACCGGATGGTGAATTTCTGGTGGTCATCGGGCTGAGTGGGTCGGGTAAATCGACCCTGCTGCGTTGTATCAACCGCCTGATTGACCCGACTGAGGGAGAGATTCTGTGGAACGGGCAGGATCTGGCGCAACTAAAGGGGACAGAACTGCGGCAGGCGCGCCGTAAAATCGGCATGGTCTTCCAACAGTTCAACCTGGTGCGCCGTTCCAAGGTGATTGCCAATGTTATGTCAGGTAGATTGGGCTACACCGGCACGATGCAATCCCTGATGAACCGCTTTTCTGCCAAAGATATGCAAATGGCGCAAGATGCCATGCGACGGTTGGGCATAGAAAACCAGGCGCATAAATTAGCGCGGGAATTGAGCGGCGGCCAGCAGCAGCGTGTAGGCATTGCGCGCGCCTTGATGCAGGAACCGGAAATGATCCTGGCGGATGAGCCGGTGGCCAGCCTCGACCCGGTGCTGGCGCATTCCATTTTGCAATATCTGGAACTGTTGAATCAAGAAGATGGCATGACAATTTTGTGCAGTCTGCATTACCTTGACCTGGTGCAGCGTTATGCCACCTCAGTGATCGGTTTGCGTGACGGCAAGATCGTGTATCAGGGCAGCAAGCGAGATATTATGAAGATGACTGATCGCCAATTCAAGGATATCTATGGCGAGGAAGCAGAACGCCTTGGCAACGGCTTGGAAGGGGCACTGGAGGAAGAGGAGGTGGACGCATGACGGAGAATACCAAAAAATGGATTGATCCAGATGAGTTGAAAACCTCCCTGGTTTCACCCTGGCTGGCGGCGCTGCTTTCTGCGATTGTACCTGGATTGGGACAAGCTTTCACCCGTCAATGGAAGCGCGGTTTGCTGTTGTTTGCCTCCACCCTCACCATCATCGGACTATTGATCTGGCGTTTTCGGTTGGCTGCGCCGCGTGATAGCGGTGTCTGGAATATCGTCGCCAAAGCCTTTCGACTGCAGCCGGTATTGATCGTGGTAAGTGTGTTGGTTGGGTTGCTTTACCTGGCGATAATCTACGATGCTTATAAGTTGGCCCAGATTGCAGGAAATCCGCTAAAACGGCGGCCGTTTTTGGTGTTTACTATGCTATTGCTGGTCTTCTTCAGTATCGGTTGGCAGATCGGTCGTATCGATCCGGTGTCTATGTTCCCAATACCGAATAACGCAGTGCGAGCATTGGGGAGTGTCCTGTGGCCATGGGAGAAAGCGATTGATTTTCCAGAAGATATCCAAAAGGGTGTGACATTGATCGAATCACCCTGCCGGGACGAAACCTTCACCCAGCCAGAACCCCTCGAGACCGGTCGCTACCTGCTGACGGATCCCATTTGTGGTGATACCAGTACCGTTGAAGGCGATGTCGGCACCACGTTTTCTGTACGTGGTTTCGGTTTTGATCCGGGGGAAGAAGTGGTGATCTGGTGGACGGACCCGGCGGGCAATGAGTTCCGCCAAAGACAGGGTGGAGAAAATGTGAAGGTTATGCCGGATGAAAACGGCGAATTTGAGATCGACATCATCATGCCTTACCGTTTGCTGCCGCCATCATTTGACGAAGATCAGAATGTGTGGCAATTGGAAGGCCGGCAGGTGGCGCATGTTGGTGAATGGGAGTTCAGCTCTGAACTCAAGCTCGCGGTTGAGAAGATGGTCGAGACCATTTTCATCGGCATGATGGCAACCTTCTTCGGTATTATTCTTTCACTGCCATTGAGCTTTATGGCAGCCAAGAACCTGATGAGTGCCAATCCGCTGACCCTGGTCCTATACTATGTGGTGCGCAGTTTGATGAACATCATCCGTTCGATCGAACCGTTGATCTGGGCGATTTTGTTCCTCATCATTGTCGGATTGGGGCCATTTGCCGGTATTCTGGCGCTGACCCTGCATTCGGCGGCCGCGCTGGGCAAACTGTATTCAGAAGCGATTGAATCCATTGACCCCGGCCCGATCGAGGCGGTGGTAGCCACCGGTGCTAACTGGTTCCAGGTGGTAGCGTTCGCGGTGGTACCGCAGATCATCCCGCCATTTGTATCCTTCACCATCTATCGTTGGGATATTAACATCCGCATGTCCACCATCATCGGTATGGTCGGCGGGGGTGGTATCGGTTTTGTGTTGATGCAGTGGATCCGCCTGCTGGATTATAAAGCCGCTGGCATCGCGGTGTGGTTCATCGCCATCACCGTGGCGGTGCTCGATTATGTCAGCTCTGAAATCCGCGAGCGGTTTGTGTAAGATTGTCTTTGATGAAGAACCAAAACCCAGAATCTTCTTTTTGAGATTCTGGGTTTTTTCTTGAATCAAGCCAATGTAGATTCTGGAAATCTTTTCTTTGATTCGCGGAAACGTGAAAAATTCCGGGTTTTTCTGATGGCTTGGTTGGTTTATTCTTTTTTAGGTGAGTACTTCAACCCCAGCATGGCCTTGATAAAATTACCGGCGCTGACGGTATCACCGGAGAGCAAATTCTGGGCGTGGAACAATTTGCTGGTGCTGTGTACAATGAAGACGACCACTGCCATCAACAGAACCACAGACAACCCGATCTGCCATAACGGCACGTCGACTATGGCAATCCGCGCTGGCATGACCACCGGAGCTGTGAAGGGAATCAGGCTCATGGCGGTGGAGACCGGACCATCGGGTGCCATGGTTATTGCATTGATCAACATCATCGGGATAATGAGCGGGAAGATCACAATCAACGTCATCTGACCGGCTTCTTTCGAGCTGGCGGTGAGTGCACCCAGGCTGGCCATCATGCTGGAGTAGAGGGCGTAGCCCAGCGCGAAGAAGACCACCAGCCATAACAGCAGGATTGGCGGCAGGCTGAGGTTTGCGGGCAGCAAGCCCTGGTTTTCGGAGTAGCGCATCAGCAGGATGCCGGTGCCGCCCCACACAACGGTTTGCAGCAGCCCGGCGCTGCCCAGCCCCAGCATTTTGCCGATCAGCAGCTGGGTGGGATTAACGCTGGTGATGAGGATCTCCGTCATGCGGTTGCTTTTCTCGGCACTGACGTTGTTGAGCATCAGCGTTGAAGCGCCCATCAACACGATATAAAAGACAAAGACCACCACATAGGGGATCCAGTAGGCGGTCATGGTGTCGGCGGCAGTCACTACCTCGCCTTCATCAAGGCCATCTTCACTCACGCCTGAAGCCGACAGCTGGCGTACTTGCAGGTTCATGGGGTAAAGCACGCGCTGGGAGCGGTTGTCGTTGCCCAACAAGTTGCTCTTTATGACCTCTTCCATGCGTTCGCTTTCCATCATGCTGCCAAAGGGATTGGCTTCGACACGCACATAAACGATCTCACCGCTGGTGAGGTAGTCTGGCGTGATGATGTAAAAACCGGATATCGCCTGTGCTTCGAGGGCAGCCAGTGCTTGTTGTTCGTCATCGAACTTAGTCAGGCCAGAGGCGAGGTGTTGCTGCGGAATCTGTTGGATGAGGCCAGCCTGGTCGACATAGCCCTCGATGCCCTCACTGGCAGTCGGCACAAACATGGATTCAAAGATGCCCTCCAGCGGGTTGTCACCGGCGGCGGTGGCGATGCTGAAGACCACAACGCTGCCGACTGCCACCAGGATCAGACCAATGTAGAACGAAGGACGGGTGACAGTGGTGATAAATTCGTGAACAAGGACGCGCCAGATGTTTTTCATACTTGCCTCCTTGATTTGAACAGGTCGATGTATTTGAGGCGTTTGTTGAAGGTCAACATACCTCGCTTCATAGCAACAGTCGCCAGGCGCACGGAAAAGACGGTGGCACCTGCCACCAGCAGGACGCACAGGATCAGCTGCCACACAGGCACACTGGCAAAGGTCATGCGGATGGGCATCACGAAGTAGGCTGTCAGGGGGAACAGGCTGAAAAAGACGCTGACAGCGGCGTTGGGGTCAAAGATGATCTTGGTGATGAGGATAAAGGGCAGGGTCATGATCAGGCTGAAAAACCAGGTCAGCTGGCCGGAATCACGCGCGTCGGTGGACATGGCGCCGGCAGCCATCATGAAACCCGCCATCATCAGCAGGGTGAACAGGAATAGGATCAGGGTCATGATCTGTACGCCCCAGTTGATTGAAATTTGGATGAACGCCAGCGCTGGCAGGGCAAGCAGGATGCCGCCGCCGAAGATGCCCCATACCGCCAGCATGGTGAAAGCCACTGCCAGGTTGCCGATGGTTTTTCCGATCATCAGTTCCAACGGGTTTACGGCGGTGATAAGAATTTCCATCATGCGGTTCTCTTTTTCAGCGACCATGGCTTGCAGTATGTAACTGCCGCCGACCTGCACCAGGATGAAGAGCATGAAGGCGAACACTAACGGCAGCACCAGGTTCCACCATTGATCTAAATTGAGTTCTTCGGCAGTTTCCAGCGATCGGATGCTGATCTTGCTGCCGTCGTAGACGCGAGTGCGTACCGCATCGGGGTATTGCTGCAGCAGGTTAAAACGCAGAAGGCTGCGAAAATCGCCGGTGCTGGTATCAAATGACAGGCTGCCGGTGAAGAATTCCACCATGCCGTTGTTGATGTAGTTCTCGTCGATCACAAAATAACCCTGGACGGTGCCATTGAGGAAAGCTTGCCGTGCGCTGGCGGCATCTTCAAAGGGCACGAAGGTGGTCAGTTGACCGAATGGGTTTTCTGATTCGGGATAGACGACCTCAGCCAGCACACCGCTGTGGTCGACATAACCCACCGGGGTGGTGTCGGCGGAGATGAACATGGCGGCTACCGAGATGCCGATCGCGAGTACCATCATGATGGGGATGGACAATACCCCGACCCAGAACGATTTGCGTCGCACCTGGGTGAGGTATTCGTGGCGGATAATTTCCCAAACTTTTTTCATCTTACTCCGCCTTTGTACCGCTGACGGTCTGGATGAAGATTTCATCCAGGGTGGGGGCAGCCACCTCAAAGCGCTGCACGGTGTGATTGTTGTGCATCAGCCATTGCAGGATGCTCTGTGGGGCGACGTCTGGCGCCAGTTCCAGCAGTTGGCTGTGGTTGCGTGGGGTGATGCTGAGCACACCCGGCGGGGTTGATTCCAGCGGGTTCAGCAGTTCTACCAGCACTTCCTGGCGGGCGAACTGGTTCTGAATTTCGCGCAGGCTGCCATAGAGCATCACTTTTCCGTTGTGAATCAGCATCATGCGGTCGCACAACTGCTCCACCTGGTGCATCTGGTGGGTACACATGATGACCGTTCGTCCCTGGCGGCGCTGTTCAGCGAGGATATCCTTGACCATCTGCGTGTTGACGGGGTCAAGCGCCGAGAAGGGTTCGTCAATGATGATCAGGTCAGGTTCATGGATGAGGGTCACGATGATCTGCGCCTTTTGCTGCATGCCTTTGGAAAGGGTTTTAACTTTCTTTTTGCGGTGATCTTCCAGGTCGAATTGTTTCAGATAGGTGTTCATGCGGTCTTCAGCGGTGGCTTTGTCAAGCCCTTTGAGGCGCGCCAGGTAGAGGATGCAGCGTTCAAGGGTGATGTCCTGATATAGACCGCGTTCTTCCGGCAGGTAGCCGATGCGGTCGCGTGTTTCAGGCCGGATGGGTTTGTCAAACAGCAGCACTTCGCCGGCATCTGCCTGGTAGATATCGAGCATGATGCGGATGGTGGTGGTCTTGCCGGCGCCGTTGGGGCCCAGCAGGCCGAAGATCTCGCCTTTATACACGTTGAAACTGACATCATCGACCGCCTGCAGGCTGCCAAAATTCTTGCGCAAATGTTTTACGTCAACGTAATTCATGTTTTCTTCTCTCCTTGTTTGCGTATATCGTTCAATTTTATATACGGCATTTATTATAAAACAGTTGCAGATAGAAAAAATAAAAGTTTCCCTTGCCACAACGTTGTCTGGTTCGGTCAGCAGAAGAAAAGAAAAAATCCTGTCAATTTGTGGGTTGACCCGCTTGCCTATGCTGTGATAATATCGAACGAAAGTTTACCAGAACCCTAATAAACGAATACTGAGAAACCAGCGGCTGGAACCATTTGACACCGAAGGTGTCATTCGTTTACGAGGTGGAGGTCCCTTCCTGCGAGGGAAGTGCTAACGGAACAACGGGACAAATCCCTTATGTTACCGGAAAATCGAAAGATCAGCGGATGCCTCCGGAGCCTGTCACAGGCTTCGTTTTCTCCTTTTCAAAAAGGTGTGAGAAGAAAAACTCTCGGCGACGAGAGCGACAGAGACTCATAGCATGTGACCAACCACATTGGTTGTTCTGTAATGATTGAAAAGGAGGCTGCTGATACGATTTAATAACGCAGGCATGTTCTCCCGAACGTGCCTTTTTGATTAATGACTAGTAGATGGATTAGAGGTAAATGACATGGATGGAAAAGATGTACTGGCACGCTGTTCGGAAGACAACGTTAAGTTTGTATCCTTCCAGTTCTCCGATATCATCGGCAATGTGAAGAGTGTGGATGCGCCGCTGGACCAGGTGGCGGGTGCGCTGCAAAACGGCATCTGGTTTGATGGATCGTCAGTGGAAGGCTTCGCGCGGGTGCAGGAAGGCGACATGCACCTGATCCCGGACGCGGAAACCTACGCCGTGCTGCCGTGGACGCCGGAACATATGAAACGCGCGCGCATTTTCTGTGATATCCACACCCCCGACGGTGATCCTTATTCCAAAGACCCGCGCGGGGCGCTCAAGCGGGTGATCGCGCGCTTTGCCGAAAAAGGCTGGCGTTATGACATCGGTCCGGAGCCGGAGTTTTTCCTGTTCCGCCCCAACGGCAGCGTGCACCCGGTGCCGCATGATGTCGGCGGTTATTTTGATTTTTCACCGGATGATGAGGCGGTGCGGGTGCGCACAGAGTTGATGGCAGCGCTCAACCAGATGGGCCTTGAGGTGGAGGTCGGACATCATGAGGTGGCGCTGGGACAGCATGAGATCGACTTCCGCTTCGCGGACGCGCTGCGCACGGCTGACAATGTGCTGACGTTGAAATACACGGTCAAGGCCATCGCCGCGCAGCACGGGCTGGTGGCATCCTTCATGCCCAAACCTATCTTTGGCGTGAACGGGTCGGGCATGCACTGTCACCAATCCATCTCTGACAGCGAGGGCAGGAACCTGTTCTATGAGGCCGATGATGAATTCGGCCTGTCCGAGATCGCTTATGGGTTGATCGCGGGACAACTGAAGCACGCCCGCGCGCTGGCAGCGGTGATCGCACCGACGGTCAACTCCTACAAACGGTTGGTGCCGGGTTATGAAGCGCCCACCTATGTGGGCTGGGCGCAGGTCAACCGCTCCGCCATGATCCGCATCCCGCGCTATAACCCGGGGCAGACCTATTCCGCGCGCGCGGAACTGCGCTGCCCGGATCCCTCCAGCAACCCCTACCTGGCGTTCACCGCCATGGGGGCAGCCGCGCTGGACGGCATTGAGAACGGCTTAAAGCCCATGCCGCCGCTGAACGGCGTCAATATCTTTGAGCTGACCGATGTGGAGAAGCGCGACCTGCAGATTTCAGAACTGCCGGGTTCGTTGAAGGAAGCCCTGTATGAACTGCACGCGGATGAGGTCATCCGCGCCGGGCTGGGCGAGGAGATCTATGATGTCTTCTTGCGTGCCAAGCTGGCGGAATGGGATGAGTACCGCATGCAGGTGATGGACTGGGAAATTGAGCGATATTTAGAGCGCGCGTAACAAGAATAATGAAGCCTGGTTTCTTCCAGCGTATGCTGGGAAACCAGGTTTTTTGAAATGCACCGCAAAAATCGGGGTAACGAGCATGACCCCTGGTTGTAGATTTAGAACTCCATGCCTAAATGCCTGACGAGGAACGACCACTGGTCGCTGAAATCATCGATGATCTTGGCGACTGGTTTGCCCGCGCCGTGGCCGGCTTTCGATTCAATGCGCATCAAGATGGGATTGTCACCTGCCTGCGCCCACTGCATCTGCGCGCCGAACTTGAAGGAATGCGCCGGAAAAACGC
>CAYMNB010000030.1:0-14998 GCA_964391725.1 uncultured Anaerolineaceae bacterium
TATACTATATATGTTACTGCTCTGCGAAAGCATCAGTTTAAAGTCCACCATAAGTGGCCGCCACACAGAAGGAGATATCAATCCTGGTGTGGTGTCAGAAAAGACTCCTTGCGGAGTCTTTTTTTAGTAAAACAAAGTGCCAAACTAAAATAGGCTTGGCAAGGAAAATTGTTAACAAAATGGCGTTTATGGGCCCAGTAGGATTCGAACCTACGACCAAGCGGTTATGAGCCGCCTGCTCTAACCGCTGAGCTATGGGCCCCGAACGGTGAACAATACAAGCCCTATTATATCAACATTCGGCGCATTTTTTAATCCTGCCGGTCAATTCGCCAGCGTGACTGTCAGCTGCGTGATCTCGCCGCTGCGCTGGAACAGGGCGGCGCTGTCGCGCGCCGATAACTGCGTTCCCGCCGTCACGTGTCGGCCTTCGTCCGCATAGCGTATGCTGATGTGCGCCGCCGCCCCGCGCCGGTAGATGACCGGCACCTGGCAGAAGGTGAAGCCCAGGCTGCCCGCTTCCAGCGGCAGCGCGCGCTCCGCGCCGTTGATGTCCACATAATGGAACACGGCTGGCATGCTGAGAAATTCCTTCTCCAGCAGCTGCCTGGGCAGGAACGCCACCACGCCGCCCTCCACCACCACGCCCAGCTCTCTCCAGCGCGCCATCAGTTCTTCCTTCACCTGCCCGGTCATGCCGGGCTGCTTGGCGCCCGCGCCCGCCGGGGTGTGTGAATAGGGATCGCTGGGGAAACTGCCGTACTCTGCCGGCGATTTGTTGAAACCGATGCCGTCGCGGATATCATAATAGAAATCTTTGAGCTGTTCAGCGATGGCTGTTTCGCCGTCCTGTTCATACACCTGCCACAGGTTCTCCTGCACCGCCAGCAGCAGCTTGGTGACCATGTGCCAGTAGATGCTGCCCAACCCTTCATACCCGAAGAAGGTGCCCGAACGGCCGGTGAACGAACGGTGATCAAAGACGCCTTCAAACAGGTCAAGGACTGGCTCGCTGTACTGCACAACCAGCGCGGTGTATTGTTCTTCCTGCGCCAGTTCTGCCAGAATGCGCCTGACGTCGCGCTCATTGTGGATCAGGCCATTAAAATGCAGCCCGCCGAGGACATCGCGCAGGATCAGGCGCTGGTCGCCGTTTTCCAGCAAGGCAGCCAGCAGCGGGATGTTCTCTGCGTTGGGCGGCACCACGTTCTTTTTAAGGAAACCGGGCAGATCGCGGTCAGGATAGAGGATATAACTATGCTGGTCGGCGCGGTAGAGGGGGCTGTGGCGCAACGCCTGCAGCAACTGCAGCGTTTCTTGGGGCTGCAGAAATCCCGAAGAAAGGATCGCCACCTGCCCCTCCAGCATCAGGCTGAGACGGCCGATCTCGATGGCGTCCTCTTTGTATTTAAGCACATTGTAGGCGTGGAACATGCCGTCATCGCGGCGGTTGTGCGCCAGCGTAGCCTCAAGATAAGGCAGCAGTTCCGTCAGGAACGCAGTCAAATCACCTGTTTTGACGTCCAGCGAGCCCGTGCCCAACTGCCCGCCATAGACCGCTGCTCGGAAGTCGGTGCCGGCATTGCCAAGATCACGCATGAAGGCAAAGCGCGCGCTGTCGCTGAAGCCATGGGCGAGATCGCTCTGGTAGGCCGCTAGAAAGCCCCTGAGCGTTTCCAGCAATGCCGCCAGCGGTGCGCTGAGTGTGAAGGCCGGCTCATCCGCCTGGCTCAGCAGCGCCTGCAGGAATTTGACATAGCGATACAGATACGCCGCGGTCACCACCGACACACCTTTGCCCACCAGGGCATTGTTAGCATCGTTCCATTCGGGGCGCTGGGTGTTCATCCAGATACCGCCATCCGGCACCAGGTTGACCACCTTGGCAAGCAGCAGGGAGAACAGCTTCTCCGCCATGGTGACCGTAAGGATATCGCCGTCCGCAGCAGTCAACAGCTTGCCATCCGTGCCTGCCTGTTTGACTTTGTCTGCAATGGTGTTGTTCAAGCCACGGTCAAAGTCAATGGTATCGTACCAATCCTCCAGCATTTGCGCGAACGAACGCAGGCGATAGGGAATGTTAGCGTAAACGAACATGCGTTTGCCAAGGAATTCTGTCAATGTGCCGGGATGATACTGCGCGGACAACTCCAGCAATTTCTGCAGATAAATGATCTGATGGTCGCCCCAGTAGCCGATATTACCCCAGGGATCATGCGGATCGGGCACTTCCCATTCGAACCCGTCATAGGTCAGGCGATAGGGATTATAGCCATCGCCAGAGGTGGTGTTGAGGAATTTACAGATCATATTTTCGATGAATTCCGGATAGGAAGCAGCCAACGGCTCCCAGTTCTGGAAGATGTCACGCCAGTTGCCCTGATAATCGAGTTTGCGCGAGCCGTCGGGGTTTTTCAGGTTGATGGAAAACTGGTTCCATGGCCGGCTGGGGTCGCCATGGCGGCGGCTGAAGGTCAGCGGCAGGTATTCATACGCCAGGCGCAGCAAGGCGGGCGAGTGGCTCTCTTCCGCAAACTTGATCAGTTCGCCGATGGTGCATTTTTCAGGTAACCCCGCCAGCAGTGTGTCACGCTGGTCGTACAGGGACAGGTTGTGTAATTTGAGGTAATCGCTGAAATAGGCCTTGTCAACAAAATACTGGTCATCGAAGATGCCCCCGCGCATGATGTTGAACAGCGTATTGGCAAAATGATGGCTGTTGACCATGCTGTCACCGCTGCATTGCAAGCCGTCAGAACTCGCCACCAGCGCTACCAATTTCTTTTCGCCAGCGGCGACATCATCCGCCACACGCTGCCAGAGCGCGCCGGCATCTGCCTTGAGCGCTTCGCGCAGTGCGATCACCGCCGTGATCTCCTGGTTCACATCCATCACCTGGTGCCATTCTTTGCGTTGGTTGCCCGGCAGGGTGAACTCAGCGTTGACGAAGTAAGCCCCCCGCTGCGCACGCAGGTCCTCTTCTGTGCTGACGGTTTCACCGCGCCGGAACGCGTCCACCTGCGCTGAACTGAGCAGGATGGCTTTGGGCGTCAGACCATGCTGCCAGGCGATGGTAGCCCGCAGAGATTCGTTCGGTTCGGGCATGTCCGACAGGGTCGAGGACAGCGTGTAGATGCCGATGCCGGTCTCGCTTTCAAGCTCATTGCGCTTGTAGGCATTCAACAGGTTGCTGGTTTGGATCTGCGATTGGCTGAGGATGCCGAAGGGTTGAATGTACTGGGCACCATCCAGCACATCCACCCGAACTGGTTCACCCGCCGCATTCTCTATCTCGACCGTACGCACAAACCCAAAGATCTCGCTCGTTTGCCAGGCATAGCGGAAAACCAGGGCCAGGTCGTGGTTGATCTCCTCGAAGATCAGATGGGTGCCCGGGACATTTTTATACAGGTTGCGGGTAAGCAAATACAACCCGGCGTGACGCTGTGAGAAAGGTTCCCACAGGCTGGTTTTGTCATTTTTGGTGATGTGAAAGATGGTCTTACTGCCGCAGATCTCGTAATTTTCGGTGACTTTGTCATCGCTGGCGTAGGGGAACAGCGCGAAATTGGCATTAACACGCCCTGCCGTCACCCCGCCTGTGCTGGCGATGAACATCCAGTGATCAGAAGAACTGACCAGGCTGATGAAAAATGGCTGCATGGCATCCACGTTTTCGATACAATAGAATGGCTGTCCCTCGATCTCCGTCACCTTGCCACTGACGCCGCCCGCCGCCGGAATCAAAGTTGCGTTCCCAATTGTAAGCACCTTCCCAGCATTATTCATCAGATTACCCTCTTCTCATCATCTATCCATTGGTAAAAGCTTTCCTGAATTCCAATTATACTGTAGACCCGGCGACAGGAAAACATGCCCTCGTATTCCCGCCGGTTGTGGGGTACAATCATGCCGGATTGTCGCGGACTATCCATCAAGAACGGTATGAGATTTTCATTACAGGTAACCCCATGAATCATCGACCCTTCAGCCTATCCCCGGCATTGCGCGGCGCACTCTATTACGCAATTTTCTTCGGCGTGATGGGCATGTATTTTGCCTATGTCAATGTCGCTTTCATCCAGCGCGGCTACAGCGGGGTGCAGATCGGCATCTTCTCCTCGCTCTCCTCTGTCATGATCCTGCTGGCATCACCGCTGCTCACCGGTCTGGCAGACCGCAAAGGCTGGCACCGCGAGATATTGGCGATGGGAGGCGTGGTGTTCGCGCTCAGCTTGCTGGGCATCCACTTCGTACACGATTTCGTCGCTGTACTGCCATTGATGGCGCTGGCGGCGTTTGCCTCAGCCCCTTTCAACCCGCTCAGCGACGGCCTCTCCATCCACATGGCCAACCAGCACCAGCTGGATTTCGGCAAAATGCGCGTATGGGGCTCGATCGGTTTCACGATCGTGTGCATCCTGGCTGGCCTGGTCTACGACCGCACTGGGCTGGGAGTGCTGTTTCTGGCGGGGGCGGTGCTGTTCCTGCTGCGCGGCGCCGCTGCGGTGCTGCTCGACCCAGTGGAGAACAACGAACCCACCCACCTGGCCATGCCTTCCGGCATGAAAGGCTGGCTTTCTCCGCTTAAGGACAAAGTATTCGTGGTATTCCTGGCGGTCATTTTTCTATGGGGCTGCACCAGCTCAGGTTTTTTCACCTATGCTTCCATCTACATGGATCAGCTTTCCAGCAGTTCCTTCCTGGTAGGGCTGATGATGGCGCTCGCAGCCCTGGGAGAAGTGCCCAGTGTGCTGCTGGCGGACCGCCTGTCACGCCGCCACGGCCTGCTCCCCATGCTGATGGCTGGCATCGCCCTCTTCGTCCTGGTGATCTTCCTGACCGCCCTGCTCAGCAATCCGGTGCTGATCGTAATCCTGAGTATGGTACGCGGGCTGGGCTATGGGCTGTTCATCATTGTCGCCCTGCGTTATGTCGACGCACGCGCCCCGCGCAACATGATCGGCACCTACCAGAGCCTGTATGGCCTGGCGTTTTTCACCGTTCCCTCACTTGTATTCATGCCCATTCTCGGCGTCATTTACGACAACTTCAGCCTGCAAACCCTGTTCATAGTCGATGGTATCGTTGGTATCACCGCCGTGCTGCTGTTGGTATGGCTGCAGCGTCTGGTGCGCAAAACCGAAAGCCACGTCTGATGATTATCATCACCCAAACCGTCATATAGGGAACGCTGCACAAAAATCGCTTTTCTCTTGATATAATCAAAACAGTAAGGTTACTGTTCGATTGTATAAAGGAGTGGTGAATATGAGCGCAGGTAAAATCTTCTGGCGTATCTTCTACTTTTTCAGTCCGCTGGTGTTGTTCGCGCTGGTGCTTTCCAACCAGTTTCCCGCCCAACAGCAGAATCCCGTGTATGTGGGTTCCACCTTTTATGGCACCTTTGCTTATGTGTGGCTGTGCTACCAGTTTGTCATCAGTGCGCGTCCCAAATTCATTGAAAAACATTTCGGCATGGACAATCTCTACCGTTTCCATGGCGTCATGGCAGGTGTTTCCTTGTTCTTCCTCATCGGCCATTTCTTCATCCGCTTTGCGGGTGTCGGGTTTGACCCCACCAACCTGGGCGCTTATGCCCTGTTATTGTTCCTCATCACCTCCCTGATGGCATCCATCTTCCTGGTGAATTCCTTCCTGCGCCGCCTGAAGTTCATCGAAAACCTGCACCGCTGGGTGAACAACAAATTGGGGCTCAAACGCTACTTGTTCGTACTCAGCCACAACTTCTCGCTGGCTGCCGCCACTCTGATGTTCCTGCACGTCAACAGCGGCATCGTTGGTGAGATTTCCCCGGCTGTGCGTATCGCTTATGCCGCCTTCTTCCTGCTGGGCATCTCCGCCTGGCTCTACCATCAGATCTTGCGCCCGCTGCGCCTGAAACGAAACGCCTTTGCCGTGGTTGAAAACCGCGTTGAGAACCAGACCGTGCGCTCGCTGCACCTCAAACCACGCCGGGGCAGCCCGTTCCATTACAAACCCGGCCAGTTTGCCATCATCAGCGTTCACAACCAGCAATTGCCCCCGGAACCACACCCTTTCACTATTGCCTCGAACCCCGCTAACCCTGAAGAAATTGAGTTCGTCATAAAAGCTTCCGGCGATTACACCAGCCAGCTGGATAAGATCGTCGTGAATGACGAAGTGCGCGTGGATGCACCTTTCGGCGTGTTCAGCTACCTCAACCACCCGGAAGAAAAAGAGCTGGTGTTTGTGGCTGGCGGCATCGGTATCACCCCCTTCCTCAGTATGCTGCGCTGGATGAGCGTCAACGACCCGCAGCGCAAGGTTATCTTGCTGTGGGGCTGTCGTTTCACGGAAGATCTCATCAAAACCGAGGAATTCAAGCAGTTCAGTGCCCTCATGCCCCAGTTCCGCTGGCACCCCGTGCTTTCTGACGAGACTGATTATGAAGGCGAGACTGGTTTCTTCGATGCCGAGAAACTCAACCGTCTGGCGGTCAACGACATTGACCTGTCCTCCGCCGGTTTCTACACCTGCGGCCCGCCTATCATGATGACGATCGTGGAGAATGCCCTGCACGATCTGGGCGTGGAGAAGTCACGCATCCATTACGAAAAATTCTCGTTCTGAGATAGAAACCCGGTTTCTTCCAGCGCGCAGCGGTGGGTAACCGGGTTTCTTGTTCAATAGCGCGCCCGAGAAGCATCCTGTTGTGCTGTGCAGGCTCAATCGTCTGTGGACTTGTCATTCCGACTGACCGCAGGGAGCGGAGAAATCGAAACAGCTGTACATTGATATGCGCCCGAACCACCTGCTATGTCTGGCAGTTTTGATCCCTCCGCTACGGTCGGGAAGACAGAGACACGGAGTCCATCTTCTAAACTCCGTGTCGAATTACCTTCTCTATCGGGCAGAACCGTCAATCAGCCGTGAATACCGTGCCCCAGCGCATCATGCGCCGCTTCCATCACCGCCTCGCTCAGCGTGGGGTGCGCGTGAACCGCATTGGCCAGTTCCTCAATCGTCAACTCGGTCGCATTGGCAAGCACCAGTTCAGGCAGTAATTCGGAGACATCTGGCCCGATCATGGCGGCGCCCAGGATTTCTCCCAGTTGTTCATCCACGATCACCTTGACAAAGCCAACGCCTTCACCCAACCCTAAAGCCTTGCCATTCGCCATGAAATTGAAGCGCCCCACCTTGACATCATAGCCAGCTTCCTGGGCTTCTTTCTCATTCATGCCAAAGGACGCCACCTGCGGATGACAATAAGTCGCGCGTGGGATATTGCGGAAGTTGATCGGCCGCACCGGCTTGCCGGCGATCGCATCCGCTGCCAGAATGCCCATCGCACTGGCGGCATGCGCCAACATCAACTTACCGGTCACATCGCCGATGGCATAAATGTGATCGGCACTGGTCTGCATATGGTCATTGACGGCGATGAAACCGCGTTCATTCAGTTCCACCCCCGCCTGTTCCAGCCCGACACCCTCGGTGTTAGGGCGGAAACCGATCGCTACCAGCGCCTGCTCTGCTTCCAGCACTTCCTGCCCTTCGTCAGTGCTGATTGTGACCGCCACACCGCTGTCAGTTTTCTCGATCTTTTCCACCTTATGCCCGGCTTTGACAGTGATGCCCGACCGTTTAAACTGTTTGCTCAATTCAGCCGACACCTCTTCATCCTCAGTCGGCAGAATCGTTGGCAGCATCTCAACAATGGTCACCTCACTGCCATAACTGTGCCACACCGTGGCAAATTCACAGCCGATCGCCCCACCGCCAATGATGACGGCAGAGGCTGGCCGTTTCTCTGAAAGGATCGCTTCGGTATAGGTGACCACTTTCTCGCCATCCACCCCCATCCACGGCAGCACCAGCGAATGCGCTCCGGTGGCAATGATAAAATGTTTGCCCTCCAGCAGCTGCTCTTCGCCATCGTCATCAACCACCTTGAGGCTGTGCGCTGATTGGAAAGTAGCACTGCCCATGAACACATCGATCTTGTTTTTTTTCATCAAGAAGTTGACACCCTTCACCAACCGGTCAGACACCTTACGGCTGCGCCTGACGGCAGCGGGGTAATCCAGGTGCAAACCTTCAAATTCGATGCCGAATTCTTTGGCATGGTTGCTCAATGTGTCAGCCAGCGCGGCATTTTTCAACAATGCTTTCGAAGGAATACAGCCGATATTCAAACAAACCCCGCCCAGCCATTGTTTTTCTACAATAGCGGTCTTCAACCCATGTTGCGAAGCACGGATGGCACTTACATAACCACCGGGACCGGCGCCAATCACAATCAGATCATACTGTTCCATCTCAGTCATTCACCCTTTCTTGCACATTATTAATATTCAGACATTACAATCATAACAAAATTCCTACAATTTATGTTAGAATAATGATACTTATTAATATACATGAGAAGCGACTTACCATTCCTACAGCCAGCACTTGTGCTGAAAAAAAGTCACAATAAGTCACTCACAATTGTAGCATATCAAGGATCACCTTCGGAACAGGGAAGGCTGCAAACGTAGTTATGGAGGCTGTAAAATGAAAGAAAGAATTTTAATCATTGAAGACGACAAAGCCATTGTGCGTGTATTGGAGCGCTCATTGGTTTACGAAGGCTACGAAGTCGATCTTGCCTACAACGGCGAGCAGGGACTTGAACTGGCACGCACCAAAAATCCTTCTCTGATCGTCCTTGACCTGATGCTGCCGGGCATGGATGGCCTGGAAGTGACCGAAAAAATCCGTGAAGATTCGGCGATGCCCATCCTGATGCTCACTGCGCGCGGCGGACTTGATGACCGCGTGGAAGGCCTCGACAGCGGCGCCGATGATTACATGGTCAAACCCTTCGAGTTGGATGAACTGCTGGCACGCATTCGTTCCCTGCTGCGCCGCTCACAATCAGAACGCAGCACCGTGTTGAAGTTTGGCGACCTGACCCTCGATACCACCACCCGCCGTGCCGAACGTGCCGGTCGCGAGATCAACCTGACCACCAAAGAATATGAACTGCTGGAGCTTTTCATGCGCAACCCGCGCCAGATCCTATCACGTGGGATGATCTTTGACCGTGTGTGGGGCTATGACTTTGGCGGCGAAAGCAATGTGTTGGACGTATATATCCGCTATCTGCGCCAAAAACTGGAAGACAAAGGGGAAAGCCGTCTGATCCACACCATCCGCGGCACCGGGTACGTATTTCGCGAAAATCCCTGATATGCCTTCCCCTTTAACTATATAATAGTAGCATGTCAATCCGCTACCGCCTCGCTGCTACCTTCACCCTGCTGGGAGTTATCTTTCTGGCGGTGTTTGGCGGTGTGATGTACTTCCTCTATTCCAACATCATCTTCGCCCAACTGGACGAATTGCTGATGTTAGAGACCATTCACCTCAGCGGTTATGCCTATGAGGACAAGATGGGGTATCTCAAGATACAGCCTCTGCCCAGAGACATACACCGCCAGACCAAAGACAAACTCATCATCCAGGTTTGGAATAAGGACAACCGCCTGATCTACCAGAACCAGATGGTCATTGGTTTACAGCCGCTTGCTCCTGATGGGTTGAACGCGCAGGACACGCTATTTTCCACCACCTACAACGGCCGCTTCCGCGTGCTCAGCCGCCCCATCTATAACGACGAATCCCATAACGGCACTTTGCAGATCGGCTATGACCTCACCGTGTTTTCACTGACCGAAAACTCTCTCATCAGAGAGATGGTGCTGTTCACCATCTTCGCGGTGTTAATCGCCTCATCGCTCATTTATCTGGTGGTTAGCCGCGAGATCCGCCGTATTATCAACGTCACCGAAACCGTCAAACGCATCAACGACGCCGATGACCCCTCGCTGCGCATCGAAGATACCGGGCCCCGGGGGGATGAGATCGGCGAATTGGCGATTGCCTTCAACCACACCATGTCACGCCTCGAAAACATCCTGATCTCGCAGCGCCGCTTCCTGGCTGATGTCAGTCACGAACTGCGCACCCCCATGACCATCATCAAAGGCAATGTAGACCTGATGCGCCGCTTTGGTGAATTTGATGAAGAAAGCCTGAATACCATCGATACCCAGACCGACCGCCTGACCCGTATGGTCACCAGCCTGTTGCTGCTGGAACAGGTCGAAACCGGGCGCGTCGAGATCAAAAAGACCCCTGTCAACATGGCAGACCTGCTGCTGGAAGTCTATCAGGAACTGGTGTTGATCTCTGAATACCGTGACCAGCGCATGCAAATCGAGGAAATCGATCTCGTGGTTGTGGCAGGCAACCGCGACCAACTCAAACAAGTTCTGCTAAACCTGACCAGCAACGCCATTAACTATACCCCCGATGGCGGTGATATTTACCTGGCGCTGAGGAAAGATGAATCTTCTGTCATCATCACCATCAAAGACAGCGGCCCCGGCATCCCCGAAGAAGACCTGCCTTACCTGTTCGAACGTTTCTATCGCGGAGAAAAATCGCGCGCGCGCCAGGCATCGCAAATCTCCGGCTTTGGCCTGGGCCTTTCCATCGCTTATTGGATTGTGCGCAATCATAACGGCACGATCAAGGTCAATACTGCGCCGGGCAAAGGCACCGAATTCATCGTGAGGCTGCCGCTAACAGGCGCCGGCATCATGTAACGCGTCAGGAATTTGCCGGCGGGTAGACCTGGTTGCGCCCATTGTTTTTCGCCATCATCAGCATCTGGTTGGCAGTCGCCATACATTCGCGCAGTGAAATCTTGCTGCCCAGATCATTGATGTGGCAAATGCCAATGCTGACAGTGACTTTCAAGACCAGTGGCCCGCTGTTGAAGGGCCGTTGGCTGATCGCCAGGCGGGTCTCTTCGGCGATCTCGCGCAGCGCTTCGTGGTCATAGATCTTACACATGACACAGAAGATATCAGTATCAAGCCTTCCCAGTTGCCCCATGCGGTTTTGCATGCTTTCGCGCAAGCGGTCACCCATCTGTGTCAGCACATCAGCTGCCACGCTCTCGCCGTGTTTTTCAACCAGTTTGGTAAAGTGATCGATATCAACGATGAATATGCCGATGGGAAAGCCACCGGAACGCACAGTCTGGAATTCATTTTCCAGCAGATGCATGAAATACTGGCGGTTGTGCAGATTGGTGGTTAGGTCAGTATTTACCATGCGCATGGTGCGCTCCTGCAGCTCAAAATGCTGTAAGCCGATGGCGATCTGGTTGGCGATAGTTGTGGCAATATGAATGTCGTGCTTGTTCATATTTTCCTGGTCATTGGAATGCATCACGGTCAGGGTGCCCTGCACATTCGGGTGCGAAATGATCGGGACCACCACCACCGAACCGATCTCAAGGATTTCACGGCGCTTACTCGAAAGCGATGTCTCGCGGAAGTCAGGCATGTTCTTGGGTGAGTAAACGGTCTCGCCGGTGCGAATCGTCCACCCGCTTAAGCCCTGCCAGTAAACTTCGTCCGGCAGTTCCTGTGAAATTTCGCTGCGGTCAAGTTCATTGCCATTCAAGATGGCATGTGTGATTTCGCGCCTGGGCACATCTACCAGCGCAATGATGACCATGTACGCCTGAAAATGGTCCTGCATCATTTTACTGGTACGCACCAGGAATTTCGACAGCGAGGTTTCCGTCAGGATCGCCTGACTGACATCGAACAAGAGCGCGTTCTGGCGGATCAAACGATCAGTCGGCGAATTCTGGTCAGGCTCCACGTCAAAGCCAGCCAGGTAGACCTGGCACTGACTTCCGTCCTCTGAACGCTCCACGTGCACCGCCAGGCGCAACGACTCTAATTCATCAAAAATCTTCCAATAACAGTGTTTGGCGAAATCCTTACGCCCCTGCACGATCTCAAACAGGATCTCCCGCAGCAATCCCTCATAAGCGCGCGCCACCAGTGAATGGGTTTCAAACTCACTTTTTACCGCCGCACGCGACAAACGCTGCGCCTGGCGGTTCCAATGAGTGACAAGCGGTTTCAATTCTTCATGCTGCATGGCTTCTGAAATGCGTTCTGCCACCGTCGGCTCTGCCGAAAGGTTCTGTTCCTTCCAGGCAGCCATTTCTGATTGGAAGAACTGCACAAACGCAGAAAAATCTTCCACCCATAAATAGGCCGGAATCTGGTTCAAGAACGCCGTAAATGATTCTCCCATCTCATGCGAAAGCATCGGCACATTGATAGCAGAAAGACGGTCCGTTTTCACCTGTTCGTTTTTGGAAGCCATGGTATTCCCTTTTTAACGGCTTATTGAGATGAGAGTTGATTGTTTGAGAGCAGAATTATTCTTAAGGGTAGTATAGCATAGTAAGCCAGAAAATATGATAACGTTTACAGGGTTATGTCAGCGCAAAGTAGTAATGTCCAAATCTAGCAAAGTTAAAATATCCTATTGTAGGACAATAACATGACAAGGACAATCGCAATGACAAATAAAGAACTACACCGAAAAACGATACTGGAAAAAACGGAAGAGCAACGGAATTGGGAGTCTGTGAACGCCATTTTCGCCGATTATTATCACGGCACCGAAACGAAGGGGATGTGAGTCTGGTATGTGGACATCGCGGCAAACCCAGCAATCACCGTCTGAAGGCAACCAAACGTCAGACGATCATCGATTTGATGCGTGACCCGAAGTACGAAGGATTTGGGCCCACCTTGCTGACAGAGAAATTGGCGGAATACCAAAAGATCACCGTCAGTCGTGAGACCGTCCGCCAGATCATGATCGAAGAAGGGCTCCATCGTCCCAAAAACAAGAAAAAAATAAACCTCCATCCCCTACGCGAGCGACGCCCGCGGCGAGGTGAGCTGGTTCCTATTGATGGCTCCTACCTTATCAGATCCGTACCAACAGACCCCCTCAGGCTCAGGTGGTGTCTTCCAGGTCCCTCGCCCATCGCCCTTTTTCTCCCCCGGTCGATCATCCCTGGCGTTCCTATGGCAAGAAGATCAATGGCTTGCCTGTTCCTGTTCAGGATTCTTTTTAGGACATTTCTACTTTGCCTTGACAATTGATTTGTGGGGTAATGCGTTCCACTTCCGCAACCGCGAAATCGACATATGCCAGGGTGCGGGGGAAGAAATCGGCGGGGTCATCCTCTGCTGAAGCAAAATGTTTGCGCCAGTAAACGGCTTTGTCGATTAGCTCCGCCCAGGCTGGATAGGCAGCGCGGGCCCAGGCGGCGGCTTCCTGTTTTGAGGTATGCCTGCGGTGGCGCAGGGTGAAGAGCGCGCGACACATGGTCAGGATGGTATATGCCTGGCTGCCCAACGCTGTGTAGGGCTGCGCCCACTCTGGCGCTTCGCGCACATACGAGACGATCACATCAAAGAACTCTTCGTCGGCGATGGGCGGGATCAAGGCTTCAGGCGGCGGGCCATACAGGGTGATGCCGTGCTGATGGATCATCCACCAGTTAGAGAGCCACTCCGCGCCGCCCTCGATCAAATGAAAGGGTTCTCCCGGGCTGATGTTCGCCATGGGGTGACGTACCGTGCGGAAAGTGCGCAGAGCGCTGACCGACACATACTGCGTTTCGATGCGGTCACACCAGGCTGGATGCCGGTCGGCAAAGGCGCTGTGCATGGCAGCCAGCTGTGCCAGGTCTTCTTCATCCAACTCTTCCTTTAGCAGGGCAGCCGTGTCAAGGTCGCTGATGCCCTCGGTGAAATCTCCGGTAGCAAACGAGCCATACCCATAGAAGCCCGCCAATTTCTCACCCAGCACTGCTTGAATAGCGCTGAGTAGGTCGACCAGGATTTGCCCGGCTTCGGGGTGTGTTTTCATAGGGTCAAAGATCATCGTTCAACTTTCTCGGCTTGTGACAATCAGCAATCATTGGCATATACTCACGCGGCCTTTCCGCCAATGCCGGCGAGGTTCTCAACATTGTCATGAAAATGATTATAACCGCAGGCGGCAAAGCAGAGTACAATAAAGGCAGGAAAAATTCTTTCTTGTTAACATCAATAGGAGCCGTATCTTCCATGTCTGCCAAATACACGGTCTTTATCACCGGCGCCGACAAAGGGTTGGGGCGCGCCCTGGCGGAAAAATTTCTCGCCGAGGGTTTCTTTGTCTTTGCCGGGTTGTTTGATCCGGCCACCGACCTCAGCAACCTGCACGAAGCTTTCAGTGATCGCATTCAGGGTGTTGCGCTGGATGTCAGCCGAATGGATTCCATCCGCGCGGCAGCAGAGACCGTGTGCGCCACTGGCAAACAGCTGGACATTCTGCTCAACAATGCCGGCATCTTTCTCGAAGGCGACCGCCCGCCGTTGGAAGAAGATAACTTCGATGACGGGCGCCTCGAATTGCAGATGGCAGTCAATGGCTTCGGGCCGCTGCGCGTCATCCAGCAATTCCTGCCTTTGATGAAAGAAGATGGGTTGAAGCGCCTGACCACCATCTCGTCAGAATCCGGCAGCATCGCTGCCTGCTGGCGTGACCGCGAATTCGGCTACAGCATGTCGAAAGGCGCTCTCAACCGCGCCATCATCCTGCTGCATCACTACCTGGCGCCGCGCGGCTTTCAACTGCTGGCGCTGAACCCGGGCTGGATGCGCACCGACATGGGCGGGCCGGAGGCCCCGCGTGATCCGCATGACGCCGCCAAGGATGTTTTTAACCTGGCGATGCAATCGCGCACGCCGGATGAACCGATCTTTTTACACCACGACGGGACCCCGATTCCCTGGTAAGGAGGCATTATGGAACCAAAACGAGCATTGTTATTACTGGGTGGCAGCTGGCATGACTTCGATGGCTTCGCCGCCTGGCTGACCGACCTGCTGACCCCGCATGGCTGGCAGGTGGAAGCCACCTATGATCTGGATCGATTATTAACCCTGGAAGAAGACAAACCTGATCTGGTGATTTCTTACACTTGTTTCTCCAGCAATCCTGACCCTCAAAATGCCAGGGGCAAAAGCCGGATGAAAAACAAACAAGTGAAATCACTGGCAAACTGGTTACGTTCTGGCGGCGC
>CAYMNB010000030.1:15098-26023 GCA_964391725.1 uncultured Anaerolineaceae bacterium
TGGCAGCACCCCACCTACCAGCAATTGACCCTGCAGGCCGTTAACTGGCTGCTGGCGTGGATTCAGGAGTGATCTCTGTTAAAATCCTATTAGAACGCCCCGCAATCTCTTGATGAATACACCAAGTAGTTCTATAATAGGACGTGATAAGAGGTGAATTATGCCCATTTATACATATCATTGCGACAGTTGTGGAATTACTTTTGACCAGCGTCAGAGTTTCTCGGACGAACCCATGAAGGTTTGCCCGGAATGTCTCGAAGAAGCGCTGCATAAGGTCTATCAACCTGTCGGAATTGTGTTCAAGGGCAAAGGTTTCTATGCCACCGATCACCGCTCCGCTTCAGGCACCAGTACTGTTTCTGAAAAGAAAAGCAGCGAAAGCAAATCTGGAACCAGCACCAGCACCGAAACCAAAAGCAGCACCCCCAAGGCGGACACCAAAGAAAAATAACATCTCCCCTTCTAAGAAGAGAAGGTTGAACCCCTCCTGGAGGCTGTCGATTGGCAGCCTCTAATATTTTGTTAAACCGAGGCGTATCCATCTTTTTCCGGTATAATGGCGGAAGATTGCAAGGAGAATTTCAATGACACAAACCCCCATTACGCTCAAAGACGGATTGATCCTGCGCGCCGCCACACTTGACGATGTGACAGCGCTGGCGGAATTTAACGCCCGCATCCACGGCGGCGGACCGGACGATCCCCCCGAAGACGCTGCCATGCTGCGCCAATGGGTGCATGACCTGGCAGGCGGCAGCCACCCCACCTGTGATCCCTCTTTATTCACCCTGGTAGAAGATCCTGCCATTAATGGGAAGATCGTGTCATCCATGTGCGTCATCCCCCAAACCTGGCGCTATGATGGCGTGTCCTTTGCGATGGCGCGCCCTGAACTGGTCGGGACGGATAAAGAGTATCGCAACCGTGGGTTGGTACGGGCGCAGTTCGACTGGCACCATGCCTGGTGCGCGCAGAACGACATCCATGTGCAGGGCATCACCGGTATACCCTATTATTACCGTTTGTTTGGTTATGAATACGCCCTCAACCTGCAGGGATTCCGCAAGGGTACTGCCGGCACGCTGCCGTTGAAAAACGAAGAGCCGGAGCCCTGCCGGTTCCGCCCGGCAGATGCCCATGACATTCCTTTCCTGTTGAAATTAGACCGGTTATCTGCGAAGCGTAATTTGATCAGCGTGGCACGCAGGGCAGACCTGTGGCGCTACGAACTGAACGGTATGCACCCTGACAACATCAACCATCGCACAGTGGTCATGATCACCGGCATAGAAGACGAGCCGCTGGGGTTCTACAGTTATGCCACGCCTCTGTGGCGCACGTCGATGGCGTTGCTGCAACTGGAGTTCAGGCCCGGCATCAACAGCGCACGTTTGATGCCCTCTGTCCTGCGCGATGCCTGGCGACGCGGTGAAGACATCGCCAAACGCAGCAACAAGGAATGCACTGCCTTGCTGATGGCGCTGGGTGAGACCCATCCCGCTTACGACCTGTGCCGCGGCTGGTGCCGCGAGGAGGGCAAACCCTATGCCTGGTATCTGCGCGTGGCTGACCTGCCCGCTTTCCTGCAAATTATCGCCCCGGCGCTGGAAAAACGCCTGTCGGCTTCTCTATTTGCCGGGTACAGCGGCTCGTTCTGTATTAATTTTTACAAAGGCGGACTGAAAATGACCTTCGAAGATGGTAAAATGGTAGGGGTGAATGATTGGCGCGTCTCCGATGAAGAAGGGGCAGAGGTCAATCTGCCGCATCTGCTCTTTTTACAAATTTTGTTCGGCTACCGCACCCTGGAGGAAGTGCATCACATCTTCCCCGATGCTTACGCCAAAGACGCCCAGAACGCCGAACTATTGAAAGTATTGTTTCCCAAAATGATCAATGAATGGATCTGGACACTCTCCTGAGCGAGAGTGAAGCCCCACCCACAGGAGTGAAAGTAATGGCACAGAAAAGCAAAAAAAAGAAAAGCACCACCCCCAAAAAACCCCAACGAACCGCCAAGGATGTGCGCCGTTCACGCATGCAGGTAATGATCATCGTTGTCAGCTTGATCATCATCCTGACCATGGTGCTGTCCTCCATCCGCATGTTCTAACAGGGGGGCAGGCAGGGGGGAGAGAAACGAAAGAAGTGCACCAGCCAGTTAAGGCTGGCTCATGGCAACAAGTCACCGGTGGTTATTCGGCGGGACACAATTGTTGTTTGCTACCAATTCTGCTATACTGAAATTCAGAAATTCAGAATGTCAGGAGGTAATACATGGATACTACCTATCAAATCCAGGTAGGACAGCGTGGCGTGATCACCTTTCCCAAAGAACTGCGGGTACAGCACGATATTGCAGATGGTGATCTGTTGACCTTGATCGAGCTGCCCGGCGGGGTGTTTGTATTGAGCAAACAGCGCCCGCGAGTAGATGAAATTGCCAATCAATTGACACAAGAGTGGCAGCAAGGCGATGAATCCCTTGCCTCTATGCTGGCTGCTTTGCGAGAAGCCCGCGCTGCGTATGACCAGAACGATTCCGATCCTGTTCCTTGATACCAGCGTGATCTTTGCCGCCGTTCTTTCACCCGGCGGCGGCGCGCGCAGGCTGTTTCAGCTGGGCGAATGGGGTCTGGTGCGTCTGTTGGTCGGGCCAAGGGTGCTGGAGGAATGTGAAACTGTTGTGCGCCGTAAGGCCCCTCAGTCCCTGCCCCTGGTCGCCTTGCTGCTGGAAGCGGCGCATGTGCAAATGTCGCCTGCGGCAGATGATACCCCTTTGCAGAAAGCCTTTGATCTGGTATCCTACCGACCGGATGCTTACGTGCTGGCGGAAGCTCTGACCGCATCGCCGGACTGGTTTGTCACGCATGACAAAGCCCACCGGCTGAAGATGCAAACTAAGGAATCCTTGCCTTTTCAGATCGGCACACCCGGTGATGTGCTGCAGGCATTGGCGCAGGGATTTTAACACGCACGGCACTTGCCGTGTGTGCCCTTCCCCGCTACAATCAAACCATCCCATTCTGAATAAGGTGCTGCCGATGAAAACCACCCGTCACATGCTGCTCTGGATCCTCGTCATCCTGCTGATCGCCGGCTGCCAGCCGGCTGTGCCTACCGCACAGGACCTGCCGGATGGCGAACGCTGGCTGACGCATTTCAACGAAAACCTGCTGCCCTTCTGGGATACCCCTGATGCGCTGGGCGACCCCATCGGCAACTTCCCTTCAGAGCGCTGCGATGACGGCAGCGCCTTCAACCCCGCCCGCCCCTGTCCCGAGATCGCTTTCAACGGCTGGTTGATGATGGAGCAAGAATATGTGGTCTCACGTTCGCGCCAGACTTACGGCTACGGCGTCGCTTTCCACCTGACCGGCGACCCGCGCTACCTGGCATTCGCCCAATCAGGGGTCGAGTACCTGCGCGAGAACGCCTTTGACCGCGTCAATGGCGGCACCTACGCCTACTGGAACGGCGACTCCGGCCAGTGGGAACCCGATTATCGCTATCGCAACCCGCAGGAGCTGGCGTATTCGCTGCTGGGCGTCAGTTTCTATTATTATCTCACGCGCGACACGGCTGTCCTGCCGGACATTCTGGCGGTGAAAGATTACATCTTCGACGCTTACTACAACCCCGATTTGAACGCCCTGCAATGGATGCTGGCGGAAGGCGGTGATGCCAACTACCTTGACAAACGCATTGTCGCTCAGTTGGACAACCTCAACGCCTACCTGGTGCTGTTGACACCGCTGCTGCCAGAACCTGAACAAAGTGAATGGAAAGCCGACTTGCAGAAATTGACCCACATCCTCATTGATGAGTTCTATTCTGCGGAAGAGAACCTGTTCTTCCTGACTGTCAACGAGCCGCGCCAGCGCGACCTGGACTATTTCGGCACCGATTTCGGCCATACCATCAAGTCTATGTGGATGATCTACTTTGTGGGACTGATCACGGAAGACGCCGAACTGGTGGCGTTCGCGCAGGAAAACGGCGCGCAGGTGTTAGAACGAGCCTACATTGAGGAGAGCGGTGCGTGGGCCAACGGCGTCAACCCCGGCAACCGCCGTGATGACAACAAAGACTGGTGGATCTACAACGAACTGGATCAGTTCGCCATGACCATGACCCTCAGCGACCCGGCCTTTGCGCGCTATCTGGAAAAAACCACGCAGTATTATTTCACCTACTTCGTTGATCCCGCCCACGGTGAGATATGGTCACAGCTGGACGCGCGCACCAACAAACCCGCCGAAGGCTCACTCCCCAAGTCCTGGCCCTGGAAGAGCGCCTATCATTCCTTTGAACATGCCCTGGTGGGCTACATCACCGCCCAGCAGTATTACGGCCAGCCGGTAACCCTCTATTATGCTTTTGCAGAACAGCCAGCGGAGCAGGACATCCAGCCCTATTTCTTCCGTGGCGATATCGAAGGGATCACGGTTGAGTCCATTGACGGCGATACTGTGTATCGCGTGGTATTTCGCAATATACGCTGAACTTACCGCGCAAAGGCGTTAAAGGGATTGTCCGCCACCAGCCGCATAATCTGGTCCTCACTGAAGCCCGCCTCGCGCAGCTTGGGCAGAAAAACCTCCCCCAGCAGCGTAAACGGTTGGGGCGTGCCGCCGCCCGGCTGGGCGGGGTCATACCAGCCGCGGTCCATGCTCAGCAGCAGTTGACCCTCGTGTCCGGCGGCGATCATGGCTTCAATGCGGCGGACGTACTCAGCATCGCTGGCTTCTTCGCCATTGATACCATCATATTCGATCCACAAACCGCTCTGCGCCAGGCGCAGGTTGCTCTCCAGGCTGTCCGCCTGGGCATGCACCCAGATGAAGCGCGCCGGGTCAAAGTCCTCCTCACGCATCACCGCCAACTGCTGTTCGACCACCGGACTGTTGATGGTGTGGCTGGCGATGACGGCATCGGTGTCTTTGGCGGCATCAATCGCCGCGCGCAGGATCTTATCTTCAATGGGCGTCATGCCGTCGTCACCGGCGGACAACTTGATGAACCCGGCGGGAATGCCGATCAGTTTGATGCTGTGGATCAATTCCGCGCGCATCCAGGCGGCCAGTTCAGCGCGTCCGGATGCGATTGCCCAATCCGGCACCCAGGGTTCGCGGTAGATACCGGTGGGCAGCACAATAGGAAAATCAGCCGCTTGTGCCACCGCCAACACCAGATCTGACCGCCGCCCCACACCTTCTGGCGTGCATTCCACCAGCACCATGCATCCCTGCTTGCGGATGGCAGTCAACTGCGGTGCCATCAGGTCAATGACAGGCTGTGGTTCGGCTTCGCCCTGCCCGGGGGTGTCCGGCGTGCGCAGATCGACGAAGATATGCTCATGCGGCAGGATAAAGCCAACGTCTTCGCGGTTCAATTTTCCGTGGGTCGTATACAGGTGTGCCATACTGTGCTCCTTTGCTTTTCTTTCACTGCTTTCTTTATTGTATCAAGCAGGGGCACAAACAGCAAAAACAGGTCTTCGATAGTAGCTGTCAGAAACTTAACGAATGGATTTATCTATGCCTTTGAATCATTGTGCTGATGGCGGTGGTGCAGGTCAGGAAGATGATGATGAATATGTTCCACCTGAGGATGCTGGTGCCAGTGCGAGTGAGCTCCGGCTGCCACAGTATCAACTCCGTGATCATGCGTATGATGATCGTCATCATGACGGTGCCAATGTTCGTGTGCTTCCTGCAAGTGGGTATGACGATGCTGATGCTCTTCACGCAACATCACCACCGTCCCCAAAACCATCAGGGGCAATGCGATCAGAAACATAAGGCCAACCGGTTCACGGAAGATCACAAATGACAGCAGAATCCCCGCCAACGGTGAGGTGGCAAACAGAGCGGTGGCACGCGCTGCGCCCAACCCGCGCATGGCGCGGATATACAGGGTGATGCTGAGACCATAGCTCAAACTGCCCAACAGCATGGCTCCCAAAACAATGCGCCAGTCGGGTAAGGGTATCCGCAACAGGAATGACAAAACCATCGAAAAAGTCCCCGATACCATCCCCTTAATCGCCACAATGCTTAATGGGTTTTTTGCAGCGATGTTGCGGGTCAAGTTGTTGTCCATGCCCCAGAACACACAGGCTGCCAGAACCCCCAGAGCACCCATCGTGATTCCCCAATTTCCACTTGTGTCTACCGTGAGCAGGATGCTTGCTATTGTGATGATGAACACCGATAGCCAGATGCGGCGCCCTACCGCTTCGCCAAAGATCAATGCAGCAATGATCGTGGTGGCAACACCTTCAAAATTGAGCAGCAAAGAGGCGCTGGCTGCCGGGGTGGCGCGTAAGCCGAACAACAATAACAGGGGAGCAATCACACCGCCAGTGGCAACCGCCCCGGCCAGCCAAGGCAGGTTTGCTTTCTGCAAAGGTGCATCCCGCCGGGTGCGATCGCTGGTTTTTCGGCGCAGCAACTGCCAGACCAATACCCCCGTGCCGCTGCCCAGATACAAAAAACCAGCCAGCGGTATCGGTTCAATATCGCCCAGCAGCAATTTGGAAAGCGGCGCACTTATGCCGAACAGGACCGCCGCAGCCAATGCCTGCAAAGAGGAAATTAAAACAACGCGTTTCATCGTATGCAATCATACCACCGATGAGCAGACGGCAACATCGGCGGAGTTCTCTTTATCTAAAATTCTATCCAGTTCCAGCATCGAAGAAAAGACAAACCCGCCTGCATGGCGGGTTTGTTTCCCCTGATGGTCGATCAGGATATTTACTTATTTCCCGTTGCCGTTGCTGCCGCCCTGATTGTTGTCCTCATAGCCGGGGGCTTTTTCTTGCTGGCCGCCGTTCTGCGCGCCGTTATCGCTACCAGTACCGGCATCCTCGAGCCACCCGCCACCGCTATCTTCTGGTTTGCCCTGCTGCGGTTCGGGATATTCACCGGTGTAACCGTTGCCGGTTTCACTGCCAGCACCTTCCGGCTGATCAATGCGCAGTTGTTCACGAATCTGTTCAGCGGTCATCAGTTGTTCGCTGATCATGCAACCGCCGCCTTCGCACACTTCGCGGCTGCATTCTTCTGTGGTGCAATCCATCAGACGGATCTGCTGACGAAGTACGGAGCGGGTCTGGGTCATCAGCGCATCCTCGGGGGCGTTGGTCAGTTTCATCTCCTGCGCCATCAAGCGGCTCTGCACACGGGCTTGCGCCAGCAAAGGATCTTCGCAGGATTCGGTCAACTGGCTTGCCATCCACAGATGGGTGAGTAAAACCAGCCTGAGTTCCTGATCGAATGGCACACCTGCCGCCAACAAGGTGACCATTTCATCCGCCCGGCGGTCTGCCATATCAAGGTGCAGCGCCAGTTGTTTGTCAGGCTGGCTCGTCAGGTCAAGCCGCACCTCTTCACTCCAGCGTTTCAACGGATAGAGGGCTTCATCCGGCAGGGCAGATTGGGATGCCATCACGGTGCCTGCGCCGGCGCCGCCCAACAAGATAGTAACTGCTATAAGGATACTGATAATTTTGACTGTCATAGAACATGTCCTCCAACGATAGACCAGGGAATTGTTGCTGGTCTTTTGCTGGTTAAGACGCTGTTGTTGTGAAAAAGTTACGCTTTGCGGCCGCGCTTGCTGAATTTGGGTAAGAAATTCATTCTTCAAGCGCCGCTGCACCTCTGGCTGCAATGACGGTGTTTGCCGGGCAGCCTCGAAAGCAGCCAGTACGTCATCATTAAGGGGGGTTGGGTTATTTTTCTTCATTTTTCCGTCTCCTGCGGATGCATGATCCGCTGTAACTGTTGAATTGCGCGAAACTGCAGAGATTTAATCGCACCGATGGTCTTGCCCATCGCAGCGGCGCACTCCTCCAGGCTCCATTCTTCAATGTAGCGCAGGGCGATCACCTGCTGCTGGGCGGCGGGCAGTTCCCGCAATGCTTGACCCAGCGCCTTTCGGCGTTCGCCGAGTTCAGCCTGCTGCTCGGGCCCGGGCTGCGGGTCGCCCAACCACTGCTCATCGAAGTCAACGGGCGGCGCCGGTTCACGGCGTGCCTGGTCAATGAGGAAGTTGTGCGCTGTGCGATAAAGATACGCCCGCAGGCTGGTGTTAATGATCGGTTTTGAACGGCGCAGGACCTGCAAAAAACGCGCAAAGGTCTCGGTGACACAATCTTCTGCCAGGTGAATGTTGCCGGTGCGGTAGAGGGCATAGCGATACAGGGGCGAACTGTAGGTATCAAAAATGTCAACCAAAGCCCCTGTGTCCCATTGCTGGGCGCGTTGTAGAAGCTGCTGTTCCTGTACGTCCATCGTTTACCCATTAAGACGGAAAAAGTGTGAAAAAGTTACGAAATGACAGTAAGAAATGCTACATGGATGGATTCATTGTAGCAAAATGAATCAAAATGATGACATTAATCGGGTACACCTGCATAGACGATGGCTTCGATCAGGCAGCACCAATCTGTTTTCGGACAGCCGCCTCTTCCGTTGACCCCTTAAGATATCCTCATATCTCAAAGGTCTTTTTTACTCTATACCCCCATATCCCCAATCTTTTGCAACGCATCCCCGCTTGTGATACTGTTAAGCCAGATTATTTTACAGTGAGAAATTAGTTTTAAAAAGGGAGTGTTCCCATGAACTATCGAACCTTTAGGAGCACTCCCCGCGCTGGATAACGCCGCCAAGGCTGCCATCTGCGACATCTATAACCGCTACATCTGTAAACAGGCGCATCAGCGCTGGTGAGAAGCGCCACACATATAAAGGAGACATCATGACAGAAGGATACTACCAGCATCTCGGCATTTTCAGTGATTGGGCGGCCAAAGCCGCCTCCGAATCGCCCTTGCGTCCGCTGTCGCAGCCCGGCGCGGCGACTTATCAACAGGTGCGGGACACCCTCGGCTTTTGCTTCAGCAACGAGCAGCCGCAGGAGGTGTGCATCGATGCCCAATGGGAGCGCGACGGTGTGGCAGGACAGGCCATCTCCTGGTCAGTCGGTTACGGCCCGCGCAGCGCAGCCTGGCTGTTGAAACCAGCCGGCGTCAACAGGACTCTGCCGGGTGTGGTCGCCCTGCATGACCATGGCGGATTCAAATTTTTCGGCAAAGAAAAGATCGCCGTCGGACCCGAAGACCTACCCGATTACATCAACGATTACTGGTTCTCTTACTACGGCGGTCGCGCCTACGCCAACGCCCTCGCGCTGGAAGGCTTTGCTGTGCTGGTGCCGGATACTTTCTTATGGGGCAGCCGCCGCTTCCCGCAGGAGGTAATGGACAACAGCTTTGCGCCTGCCTTCGCCGTTCTGTCGGGCGAATCGCTCGAACACGGCATCCCGGCTGAGGTGGCAGAATACAATTTTTTGGCAGGGCTGCATGAACACGAAGTAGAGAAATATTGCCACTTGCTGGGCACCACCCTGGCAGGTGTGGTGGCTTACGAAGACCGCGTGGCGGTCAACTACCTGCTTTCACGCCCAGATGTGCGCCCCGGCGGGGTGGGTTGTGTGGGGTTGTCGGGCGGCGGCTGCCGCGCCGGTTTGCTGCAAGCCACCTGCGATGACATCAAAGCCGCGGTGGTGGTGGGCATGATGAGCACGCATGAGGGCTTGCTGGATCACAATGTACGCTCGCACACCTGGATGTTCCTGCCCGCTGGCTGGGCGCGCTTTGGCGACTGGCCTGACCTGGTGGCATGCCGCGCGCCCTCTCCCCTGCTGGTGCAATATGATAATGAAGATGACCTATTCACGCTGGAAGGCATGCAAGCCGCAGACCGGCGCCTTGCCGAACATTACGCCCACATGGGGCAGCCTGACCATTACACCGGCGAATTCTATCCCGGCCCGCACAAGTTTGATGTGGAGATGCAGGCCAGCGCCTTCGCCTGGCTCAAACGCCACCTGACAGAAACCTTATAAGTACTGTGGACAACGAAAAACCCGCTGTTGAGAAATCACAGCGGATTTTTTATACCTGAAAGCACGGCTAATTAGACCCGACCTGAAGGCGGATCGAATTAAACACCAGCACCAGCAGAGCGATTACTCCTCAGAGGTTTCAAAGGTGACAAACTCGTTGCGGAAATTGACATTGTCAACCCGCCAGCCGGCCTCCAGCCAGGCTTGCGCACATTCATGCGCCTTGTGGATATCATTGGTCCACCAACGCGCGTCAGTGCGGGCTGCAAAAGGAAGCGGTTCGTTTATGATCTCCTCGATCTCTTTAAAAGGAACAGTGATCACGGAGTGGTAGCGTTTGGTGTGGTCAAGATATTTAATCAATGCAGCGGTATCGGGCATTTCATCCTCCTTCTTCGATTGCTGAAAAATCACAATTTCCCACGGCGCAGCTACCGGGGATTTGATCGATCATGATGTTGGGTGTGGGGGTGTATAGAAAATTGGTGCAGAAAATTGGCAAATGCCGCCTGTTGTTATTAATTATACCGAATTCAGGCAGTTGATTCAATCACGAATCGCAACGATTACCCACTGACCATACTCCAACCATATATTCCAGCTTGTATATTAGGCGTCTCGTTTTCGTAATATGCAAAGAGCCATTCTATCCTGCCTTTAACAAACCAGTGAAAGAATACTCAATCTTAACAAATACCAACAAAACTCTAATTTTAATGTTCAGAATGGTTACAAATCGCTTATACACAGTCTCTAAGATAGAGACATTCGCAAATTTAAATCATTTCTATATAACAAATAGGAGAAAGTAATGAAAAAGAGTATTGTTTTAGGTTTAGTTTTGGCGCTGGTGTTGATCATCGGTGCCTGTGCGCCCCAGGCGACACCCGAAGTTGTTGCGGAACCCACCGCGGTACCTACCCTGGAACCCGAACCAACTGAAGAACCCTCCAACACGATCGTCGACATCGCTGTCAATGACGGTCGCTTCACCACATTGG
>CAYMNB010000031.1:0-25724 GCA_964391725.1 uncultured Anaerolineaceae bacterium
ATGTCCTGATCACCGGTGCAAACGGTGAAATTGGTCAATCTTTGATTGAGTATCTGTGCCGCCAAAATAACAAAAAAGTGGTTGCCCTTGACCTGGCTGAACCATGTCAGGAGCTATTGAAATACTGCCAGCATTATATCCAGGGGAATATCCTCGATCAAAACCTTTTACAGGGCTTATTTGATCAGTATCAGTTTTCTGTCATCTACCATCTGGCTTCGATCCTTTCTTCAAAGGCTGAGAAAGTTCCGGCATTGGCGCAACAAGTAAACGTTCAGGGAACCTTTAACCTGCTTGAATTATCTGTGCAGCAATTTGACCGAACCAACCAGGCCATTCTCTTTTTCTATCCTTCCTCGATAGCAGCCTATGGCTTACCAAACAAAAACAACAATCCTGATGCCGAGAAAGTAACCGAAAATCAATATCTGAACCCCATCACCCTGTATGGCACCAACAAACTGGCGTGTGAACAATTGGGCGTGTATTTTTCCAACCATTACCGACTGCTGGATGATGAGTTTACTGCTGGCAAAGTGGATTTCCGCTGCTTACGTTTTCCCGGCTTGATATCAGCCAAAACAGTGCCAACCGGTGGTACCACCGATTACGGCCCAGAAATGCTGCACCATGCTGCCCAAAACCTGCCCTACGCCTGTTTTGTTGAGCCCAACACCCGCCTGCCGTTCATGGCAATGCATGATGCTGTTAAATCCATCATCATGATCACCGAATCACCACAAAAAGACTTAACACAACAAATCTATAACGTGACCAGCTTCAACCCGTCTGCGGAAGAATTAATGGGCATTACACATAATGCCTACCCGAAGGCAGACATTTCCTGGCAGCTGAATCCTGCCCGGCAGAAAATTGTCGATTCCTGGCCGGCGGACATCGATGACAGCAAAGCACGGCAGGATTGGGGCTGGCAGCCTGACTATGATCTGCAGACTGCATTTTCCGAATATCTCCTGCCCAGTATCCAGAAGCGTTATCAATAAAAAAAAGGACCTCGCGATAATATCTCGCGGGATCCTTCTCTCCATAAGCACATTGTGCTAATTGGTGAACTCAACCGGGTTTTCCAGCAATTTCACCACCAGTTTTACGGCATTTTCAATATCATCCATATCAACCATCTCCGAAGGTGAATGTACATAGCGGCAGGGAATTGAAATACATCCAGCCAGTGCACCAGCCTTGTTAATCTGGATGGCGGCGGCATCGGTGGTACCCCCCACCAGCACTTCCAGCTGGTAAGGAATGTCAAATTCACTGGCAGTATCGCACATCCAGCCAACAATCGCAGGGCTGGAAATCATCCCGCTGTCTTTAACCTTTATCGCCGGCCCTTTACCCAGGGCAACATCCATGGTATCTGCCTTAGGTAGATCGCCCGTAAGGGTCACATCCAGGGCAATCCCCACATCCGGTTCAATCCGATAGGCTGAGGTACGCGCGCCACGCAGACCGACTTCTTCCTGCGTACTGAACACAAACCATAATTCATGCGGGCTTTGTTTCAGTTGGCGGATCGTATCAACCAGCACAGCCGCCCCGGCACGATCATCCATCGCTTTCGAAACAACCCGTTTTCCCAAATCGATAAAAGGTCGTTCAAAAACACCGAAATCACCCACACTCACCGGACAGGTGTCTTTAGATTCTGCCCCTACATCGATGAACATGCGGTTCAAAGGCTGCACAGTAGTGGCTGAATCAACCGGTTCCATACCAATCACGCCCTGGGTGCCGTTAATAAACCTGACATGGCCAGCATACGCGGTATAGGGCCTGACACCGCCCAGACTGGTGAAACGTACAAAACCTTTCTCGTCAATATGGGTGGCAATCACGCCAATCTCGTCAATGTGCGCTGATAGCATGATGCGCAAACCGCCTGCCTGTTTTTCGCCTTTTCTGGCAATCAAGTTGCCCAAAGCATCCACAATTATCTCGTCAACATGATCTTCAATGAGCGTTTTGATCAACTCTCTGACTGTATTTTCATGTCCTGTAGGGCCGATTGCCTGAACCAATGTTTGTAACAATTCTTTCATGACTGTTTCACTCCTTTATGATCTCAGGGGATAGTTCGCTGAATAGAGTATCAATGAGATGCAGTGTGTGCTCCCAATCGTCTTGACGCATCATACTGATTGGTGAATGTAGATACCTTGTTGGCACCGATATAGACTGGCTGATGATGCCGCTGCCTGTCATATGAATGGCAGAAGAATCCGTACCCCCGCCGCCCGGCTGACGCAATTGGTAAGGGATATCATGTTTTTCTGCAACTTTGCGGAGCAGAAAAATCACTTTTTCATTGTGAACCTGCCCGCGATCAACGGTGTAAATAGCGGGGCCTCTGCCTGTCTGGGTGTTGTATGCGTAATTATGTTCATTAGAATCCATCAAAGGCGGTTCAATCGCTGGTGTCGCATCGAAAGCAAAGCCCAGATCGGGCATGATCTGGTAGGCAGCCACCTTGGCACCGCGCAACCCCAATTCTTCCTGTACCGTGAAAACTCCATACAGGTCAATATGACCCGGCGCATTTTTTAGCAACCAGATCAGATTGGCACATCCTACGCGATCATCGATTGCCTTGGCGGCAAAAAAATCACCCAGTCGCTCAAATGGTGTCGTGAAATATACATAATCACCTGGATTGATCTTTTCGATCTTCTTTTTGCCCACACTCACTCGCAATTTCTCGTAATCCAGAAGGCTTTTGCGTTCTGAAGCCGATGTAATATGAATGGTTCTCGCGCTGAACACACCGGGTATTGAGTCCTTGCCTATGACGACAGGCTTGGCAGACAGAGCATTCGCATCAATGCCACCCACAGGCCTGACTTCTAAAAATCCCTCATCTTTTTTGTCAACCACCATCAAAGAAACTTCGTCCATGTGTGCCGCCACCATCACCTTCATCGAGGGCGTTGCTGTGGCTGCTTTGTGAACGATCATATTGCCCAACTGGTCGACGCGTATAGAATCCACATGATCCTTAATTTCCTGATACAACAAGTCTCGAACAGCTTTTTCATCACCTGATCCGCCGTTGGTCAAGGTTAATGTCTCTAACAGGCCAATAACCTCCGGGGTTGTATAACGATAGTTCATTTTTCCTCCGATGATGCTGCGGGACCTTGGCTGAGTTTTTCCATGAAATCGATGTCCAGCGAACAGATGAACTCAGCCAGCAAGCGGCCGGTTCGCTCCATATCGTCATAGTGAATGATTTCATAAGGTGAATGCATATAGCGCAGCGGGATCGAAAATAATGCTGTAGGAATGCCCTCACGTGTCAATGTGATCGCATCGGAGTCAGTTCCGGTGCGGCCTCCGGGATTGATTTCCTTGTGGTAGGGAATTTCCAACCGTTTGGCTACTTTCTCAATCTCTGCATACAGCTGATAATTTAACACAGGCCCATATGCCAGGCAGGGCCCTTCACCCATTTCCACCAAATAATAACCGCTGGCACCCGGTTCTTTGGCAAATCCCATATCGATGACTATCGCCAGGTCAGGGTTCTCAGCAAACCCAGAGGTGAAAGCACCCTTCAACCCGACCTCTTCCTGCGTGGTCGCCACCGCCACCACATCCCAGGCATGAACTCTCTGTGCTAAAATTTGTAAACATTCATTAACCGCCGCCACCGCGCCCCGGTCATCCAATGTATGGGCTGCAATCGTATCTTCATCCAATTCAATGGGTTCATTCGCCAATGACACAATGTCACCCGGTTTGACCAGCCCGGCCAACTTCTCTGGCGATAACCCGGTGTCAATGTAAAGATATTCCATGGGAACACTTTTCCCATGCAGTTTTTCCGGCAGATGTCGCTCTACTGGCGTAGCAACGATGCCTTTGATAGGTTCTTTGCCATGCACAATGACAGGTTGATAAGGCAGCAACCTCGCATCAAACCCACCAACGGATGTGAACCGTAAATATCCATCCACCACTTTGGTGACCATCAGTCCGATGGCATCCATATGAGCAGCCAGCATAATTCTTTTGCGTTTATTTTCTCCGTTTTGCGTACCACGCTTCAACGCATGCAAGCTACCAAGATTGCTCACATGCATCTCATCCACCAGAGGCTGCCATTTCTCTTCAAGCACTTCCCTCACGGGTTTCTCATACCCGGAAACACCAGCCATAGAAGTGATGGTCATTAGCAATTGTCGTGATTCTTCCACCAATGATTCCTCCTTTGTCTCATTCCCCAGTGATTATATCGCATCCGACGACTTTTGCACCAAACGAAAACACCGCAATGAAAAAATCCATTGCGGTGTTTAAAGTTGAAAACCTGATTATTCTACCGTGACAGATTTTGCCAGATTGCGTGGTTGATCCACGTCCAACCCACGCAGAGCCGCAATTTGGTAAGCAAGAATCTGCAAGGGGATCACAGTCAAGACCGGCATCAACAGCCACGAGGTATGCGGTACCCATAGAACGTCATCCGCCAACGATGCCACCTTCTCATCGCCATCTTCAGCCACCGCAATCACATAAGCACCCCGCGCTTTGGCTTGCTCAATTTGCGAGATCATCTTGTCATGCCAGCGATCTTGGGGACAAATGGCAACAACCGGGAGGTCATCGTCCAGCAAAGCGATCGGTCCATGCTTCATTTCGCCCGCTGGATAGCCTTCGGCATGGATATACGAAATTTCTTTCAGTTTTAACGCGCCTTCATACGCAATCGGCATCTGAATGCCACGCCCCAGATACAATGCATTCTCTGCATTCATGATCTTTTTCGACACTTCCTCCACATCTTCTTCACGCAGCAAGCACTCTCCCACCAATCCAGGAATTTTAGCCAGATCAGCGATTAAGGCGTGTTTTGTTGCGCTGGACAGAAGACCTTTGGCATCTGCCAATACAATCGCAAGCATATAGAGGTCAATCAGCGGCGCCGTAAAAGCTTTGGTGGAGGCCACACCAATCTCGGGGCCGGTTTGCATTGAGATTGAACCATCCGAAATACGCATCGCCTGCGACCCAATCGCATTCACGATCGACCACAAGGTAGCCCCCTGTTCTTTTCCCAGCGTCATGGCTGCCAATGTATCCGCCGTCTCACCTGATTGGCTGATTGCCAGCACAACACTGTTTTCAGCGATAATAGGATCTCTGTAGCGGAATTCCGAAGCAATCTCTACCTCAACCGGGATTTTTGCGAGATGTTCGATTAAATATTTACCAACCATGCCTGCATGGGCAGCCGTACCACAGGCGGTAATGAAGATTTTACTGATCGCTTCAGCCTTTTCTTTGGTAAGGTTTAATTCTTGCAAATAGATCTCACCATACTCGAAATCTGCCCTGCCTGCCAATGTATCAGTCAACGAGCGTACTTGTTCATGAATTTCTTTCTGCATAAAATGCCGGTACTCACCTTTTTCTGCTGAAACCGGGTCCCAGCCGACAGAACTGACAGTGTAATCTAACGGATTGCCGTCCAGGTCCATGACATTCACGCCTTTTTTTGTCACCACCGCCATCTGATGGGTTTCTAAGAACACCATTTTTCTCGTGTGTTCGAGAATTGCAGGAATATCTGAAGCGATGAAGGTTTCGCCTTCACCAATGCCGATCACTACCCCACCGGCATTACCCATTCTGGCAGTGATGATCTTGTCAGGCTCGTCAACTGAAAAAAGAACCACCCCATGGGCTCCCTGGAGCCTTTTGAGCGTAGCGCTGGCTGCAGCCACCAGATCCATGCCTTCTGCCAAAAATTTCTCCACCAATAACACAATGGTTTCTGTATCGGTATCGGATTGAAATACTGCCCCTTCCGACAGTAATTCCTCTTTCAGTGCCATAAAATTCTCAACGATCCCGTTGTGCACCACCACAACCTTGCCAGTGTTGCCCAAATGCGGGTGCGCGTTGCGTTCACTGGGAACGCCATGTGTCGCCCAGCGAGTATGACCGATGCCAACATTCCCGGCGATCGGGCTGTTTTTCAACAACTCCGCGAGACGGTTTAACTTGCCCATATCCCGCCGTAGAGCGATGCTGCCATTTTCTAATACTGCTATACCAGCTGAATCATATCCCCTGTATTCCAACCGATGTAAGCCATTCAGAATTACTTCTGTCGCGTTCTGATCACCAATATAACCGACAATACCGCACATGTTCCCTCCAATGTCTGATCTAAGTCGAGTCATCCAAACAAATAGAATCCGGGGGCTGGTTAAGCCACCTCACACAAAACTATGGATAGGATCAGACCAAATTGGTTCTGGAGGGCATCCGCTGATCTCTCGATTTTCCGGAACAAGGTGCATTCTTGTCCGTTAACACTCACACCGAAGTGAGGAACCCTCTTCCTCGTCACTCATTACGAGCCATGCGCTTTATCCTATCTGACAAAAAATTTTTTTTGAATACACCTCCATTTTTTTATTGAACAGCATCATTATAAACCATTTAACAAACCCTCATTATTTTTATCCGAGAATCAACCTCTATGTATAATAATCGTACACAATTTCCGCGAACGCTACAATCACAAGGCTTAATCATGAAGTCTCCACGTACCCTCATTGTCACTCTTGCCATTTCCACCATTATTCTATCGGCATGCTCGAGTCTATTTTCTCCATTGGCGCGGGAAGCTCATCGATGGGGCAGTTTGGTCATTCATGATGGTTATCATTATGTTGAACGCAACCATGGCTGGCAAACCTGGAAAATATCTTATGAAACCACGAAAGTTTCTACGTTTTCCGGGGTAGTTCGACATACTTCAAGGATCAGAGAAAACAAATTTCCAATGCTCACCCACGATATTCTGGTCACATTTGGTGAATATGCTGACCCGGCTTTGGTCAGAACATCTGTGAACAATCACCGGTTTATCTGGAGTTCTACCACAGACAAAGCACCAGAGGGGCGGATCAACCTGATCCACGCCATGCCGCTGAACGAAGATATTCTTATTTCTCTTTTTAACATCAAACATGGTGATGTTGTAACGATCAAGGGATATGAAATTGACGACATCAGTTATTACAAAAACGAACACTTCGAGGGTAAATGGAAGGATGCTGGTTGTAATACACTGCTGATTAGCGAAGTTATCATTCTGAATGTAGGGGAATCACCACAATCTGATAGATCATCACCTTGATCGGCTTATCAAATTTCCTTTGTAATTCGGCATCAATTGAATTGATTATGCCAGTTGGTAATACCTCCACCGCTCTTACCGTCACATCAACAAAATAAGTCGATTCTTCTTCATGAATCTCTGAAGTCAAAATTTCTATCCCTTCAAAGTTCTGGAGTTGTTCGGCGACATGCGCTTTTATCTGGTTCTGCAGGGAAGTCTGTTGAACACTGGAAAGAGCAAAAAAAGTCAGGGGCAATATCAATGCGAGCACCATTATGGTCGATATGATAATAGAAGCGGGTATCGACCCATTAGGATCATTATTAACATGATTCGGCTTCAATGGGCTGAAACCAATCAAAAAGAAAACCACACCTGCCGCAAATGCGATTGCAATTGCGTTGGTGATAAACAAAATGCTGGCACCCAAAGCCACATCCAATCGCAGTGATGCCAACCCTATGCCAATGACACTCAATGGCGGCATGAGTGCTGTTGAAATTGCCACGCCCGGCAAGGCAGCAGACATATCTTTCCGCGAGAGAGCATAAGCCCCGCCCAATCCGCCCGCCAGGGCGATTACCAGGTCAATCGGTGTTGGCTGTGTGCGTGCCATAATTTCGGGAGCGAGATTGGTCATCGAAACAAAAGGAAGGTATGAATTAATCAAAGTCACCACTGCCGACAGAGTAATGGCCAACATTACCCCACGCAGCAGGGCGATGAAACCATCCTTAAGCAACTGCCAATCGCCAATCACCGATGATAAGCCAATCCCGATAATGGGTGACATCAGTGGTGCCAAAAGCATCGCTCCAATAATAACCGGGCCAGAGTTAATTAACAAACCTAGCGTTGCAATCGTCCCTGACAAAAGCACAAAAATATAAAAGCCAATACCCGGCGAACTTGCACGTGTGATTGACTTTTGCAGTAACGCTTTTTCAGTAAGAGGCAGTTTGCGGAATCTGGCTTTTATTTCGCTAAAAATTGAATCCATAGCACAATTCTTTCGTGACGACTATCAGCCTTTGGTTCAAAGCAATTATAGCTGACAAAAAGAAAAAGAGCTGCCGAAACAGCCCTTTCAGCCTGATGGCGAGGGTGGGACTTGAACCCACAACCGACGGCTTATGAGTCCGCTGCTCCACCGATTGAGCTACCTCGCCTTTGACATCGCGAAAGTATGATACTATGAGTTTTTTGATTTGTCAATTAATTCATCTGCCCCTAAAATCCCATCTTTTTTTGTTTCAACGAAGTATATTGATCAGCAAAACCAATCACAATGTGATCCAAAACCTCGATATCCAGCAACTTGCCTGCTTCAACCACTGCCCTTGTTAGACGGATATCTTCGGCACTCGGCGCAGGATCGCCGCTCGGATGGTTATGCACCAGAATTACTGCTGCCGCATTTTTGGTGATGGCGGCTTTGAACAATTCCGCGATACGTACCGTCGATGAATTAAGCGTTCCCTGATAAATCTTCTGTAAACTGATAACCTGGTTTTTGGTATTCAGAAGCAACACCCACAAATGCTCTTGCGGCAGACCCATCATTTCGTACTGTACCAACCTGGCTACATCCTGTGGTGATGAAATCGTTGGCCGCTCGTCCCCTGTTACCATCTGCAAACGCCGGCCTAACTCAATGGCGGCTTTGATCTGGGCTGCCTTGGCAGGACCCACCCCTTTTGCCATGCAGAAATCATCAAAACTCGCCTGGTGAATCCCATTGATACCGCCAAAATCATCCAGCAAGCGACGACCCATGGCAACCGCGTTTTCACCCTGAATCCCTGTCCGCAACAATATCGCCAGAAGTTCTTCTTCAGCCAATGATTGTGCTCCGCTGGAGGCTAATTTTTCACGAGGCCGTTCATCGGCAGTGATGTCCATGATTCGATAGTTACCCTGCAAGTTTGCCATCTTGAATCCTACCTTTGCTACGACATTTTCCTACGTTTCTGCTCGTTTGCCATGCTATAATTCAAGCCAGAAAGGGTGATTATTGTATGCTACCATCACTTGATTCTCTTCTGGTAATTCTAACAGCAATTGCGCTTGCTTTCATCATTGCGCTGTGGATCAGTCTCATCATCTGGACAATTCGTGATATTCGTGCGAGGAGCAAAGATCCGTTTCTGCAGATCCTCTCGGTGTTATCTGTACTCTTATTTTCCTTCCCGGGATTGTTGATATATTTGATCCTCCGTCCCAAATATACCTTCACGGAAACATACCTGAGCGCTCTGGAAGAAGAAGCCTTGCTGCAATCCGTAGACGCTTTCCACATCTGCCCACAATGCGGTAGGCAGGCCAAACCGTCCTGGCATTATTGTGCATATTGTGCCAACCCGCTCACACGGGTTTGCGAGAATTGTGGTGAAAACCTTCTACCCGACTGGAACACATGCCCCAATTGCGGAACCAACGTTCCCTTTTCCGGTCAGGACCTTGATGAACCAGTTATGCTTAATATCGATACGGAAGCAGATGAACCCCAACCGGAAGATGCCGAGTTTGATGAAGATGATTTAATTGAGGAGAACGAGTTTGATTCCTTCTAATCAGCCAGAATATCTGTGTATCGGCCACTTAACAATCGACAAAACATCTGCGGGCGACAAAATCGGCGGTACAGCAGCTTATGCAAGTTTAACCGCACAGGCAATGGGCCTGGATACTGCTCTCTACACTACTTATACCAAATCGCAATTACCGTCTTTTTTTTCAACAATTCAGAGCAAAGTGCAAATAGAAACGTCATTGATGACTTTCGAAAACATCTACCATGAGGAAAAACGAACCCAACACTTATTGCACACCTGTAACCCTCTACAATTAAGTGGCATCCCTTCGCAATGGTCTGACACTCCTATCATTCATTTTGGACCGATATTTCACGATATTGCCCCTGAATCCGTTTCTCATTTTCCGAATGCCTTTATCGGCATGACGCCGCAGGGCTGGCTGCGAACCGTTGAGGGTCAGATCGTGCGTCCAAAACCCTGGAACTGGCTGCGGAACTTTCTTCCTTATGCTGATGCAGTTGTGATCAGTGTTGAAGATGTGGGCTATGATGAAGACGCCATCCGAACCATGGCATCCATCTCCAGGATACTGGCAGTTACCGAAGGGTTTTATGGCGCTCGCATCTACCATGATGGCACTATGTATCGATGTCACGCGCCAGAATTGACCGAACTTGACCCGACCGGCGCTGGTGACATTTTTGCGACCATTTTTTTCATCATGCTTCATAGAGGCACTTCTCCCCATCTTGCCGGGCAAATAGCAACCCGGCTTGCCTCGTTTTCTGTGCTGCGCCGCGGCCTGGAATCCATACCAACAGCATATGAGATAGACCAAGCATTGGAACAATTGACGCAGGCGAGGAATTGACCGGCATGACCAAATTCTATACATTCGTCAACCAAAAAGGCGGGGTTGGTAAAACAACCTCCACCATCAACCTGGGTGCCTACCTTGCCATGCACGGCAAAAAAGTGCTCTTGATTGATAACGATCCCCAGGCAAATGCCACTTCCTGCCTTGGCATCACCAAGAATGATGTTAAAAAGGGTATCTACGAAACCTTGCTGGGGCAAATAGAAATTTCCAAAACCATTCTATACAACCCAAAAGTGAAACTCTCATTAGTGCCCTCGTCGCCTGCACTGGCTGGTGCAGAAGTGGAATTGATATCGCTGCCTGAACGCGAATATCGTCTGGCAAATGCAATTAACTCGTTAGAAGGTCAGTTTGACTATGTATTGATCGATTGCCCGCCTTCTTTGAGTATTTTGACCGTAAACGGCTTGTTAGCTGCCAAAGATGGCATCATCATCCCTGTGCAATGCGAATACCTGGCGTTGGAAGGACTCGGTCAGTTGATGCAAACCATCAACAGGATCAAAGCGGCCCTGTACCCATCGCTGGTCATCCGCGGTGTGCTGTTGACCATGTATGACAGCCGCACCAACCTTGCCAATGACGTGGTGGAAAACATCAAACAATATTTTGGCGATAAGGTATTTACAACCATCATCCCCCGCTCCGTCAGATTGGCTGAAGCACCCTCTTATGGTTATCCTATATCCATCCATGCTCCCCATTCAACCGGCGCAATCGCCTATCATGACCTCGCTAAAGAGCTCTTAAAACAAGATGGCTTCTACGAAAATGATATACAATGGGTGTAATAGAGCTAGTGAATGGATAATTGAGGTTGACTATGGCAAGAAAAAGCGGATTGGGAAGAGGGTTAGATGCTTTGATTCCAGTACCTGAAGAGATCATCACGGATGATCAACCGACAGGCACACTGGAAGTCTCCATTGTTGATATTGTTCCCAACCCTCGTCAACCCAGACATTCCATCAACCAGGATAAACTAAGCGAACTGGCCGATTCGATCAAAGAACACGGTGTCATACAGCCATTAATCGTCACCCATGAAAAACAAACCAACCATTATGTGCTTATTGCCGGCGAACGCCGGCTGCGTGCTGCCCAATTGGCTGGACTTGATACCGTACCGGTAATCCTGCGGGAAGCCAGTGAACAAGAATCATTAGAATTGGCCCTCATTGAAAATGTCCAAAGAGCCGACCTGACACCGCTTGAAACAGCAGAGGCATATCACCACCTGGCAGATGAATTCCATCTGTCGCATGAGGAGATTGCCCAGCGTGTTGGAAAGAACCGCGTTACCATCACCAATACCATGCGCTTGCTGCGCTTGCCAGAGTCCGTCCGCCAGGCGTTGGCGGAAGAAAAGATCACCGAAGGACATGCCAGAGCCCTGCTCGGGCTGCATAGCCCTCAGGCCCAAGCAGCCGCGCTGGCTACCATCATTCGCAACGAACTGACCGTGCGACAGACAGAATCGTTGATCCGAAAAATGAACGGTAGTCGCACCGAAAGCACGGCGAAGAAAAACCTCTCCAGCGAATTGATCGATCTGCAGGATCGCTTTCAATCCAAATTAGGCACACGCGTGCAGTTGAAACAGTCTGGATCAAAAGGCGGTGGCTCCATTGTGATCTATTATTATTCCGATGAGGAATTAAACGGCCTGGTGGGACAGATCATCGGTGAAATGTGAGGGTGATTCATGCACCTGATTACCAATGCCCGTATCTATACCTTCAACGCCATTCAGCCGGTTGCGGATGCCATGTTGCTATGCGGCAACCAAATTGCAGCAGTGGGTTCGACTAAAGATTTTACCTGCCTCTCAACCATTACAGAGGTTACTGACCTCAATCAACAAACAGTTTTACCAGGCTTTACCGATGCCCATATTCATCTTCTGCACTTCGCCAAAAGCCTCTCGCTGATCAATTGCGAAACATCTACAAAAAAAGACTGTCTGGAGAAAATTGAACAGGCAGTGAAAAACACCCCGGCTGGCGAATGGATCCTCGGCCATGGCTGGAACCACCACTTCTGGCCCGAAGGTATTGGCACCCGCCAGGAACTTGACCATATCGCACCAGATCACCCCGTTTTCCTGACCAATAAGTCCTTGCATGGCGCCTGGGTGAATTCCTGTGCATTAAACCATTGTGGTATCAATGTGAATACGGTTGTACCAGATGACGGAATACTCGGAAAAGATGAGAATGGCCAACTGAACGGCCTTTTGTATGAATCAGCAGTATCGCTTATCGGTGAGAAACTTCCAGAATTTTCTACAGCCAAAGTGAAAGATATTTTGTCAAAAGCGCAAACGGATCTTTTTTCACGAGGCGTCACCTGCGTGCATGATTTCGATCGACTGGATGCTTTTTTCGTGCTGCAATCACTGGAACACGACCACGACCTGCGTTTACGTGTTTTAAAATACCTCCCAGTCGAATCAATTGACGATATCATCGCTGCCGGTTTCCATGTCGGCTTCGGCTCGCAGTACCTCACTTTTGGCGGTATAAAATTATTCGCCGATGGTGCCCTCGGAACCCAGACAGCCGCCATGCTCTCCCCGTATGAAAAAAGTGATAACGTTGGCATGTTACTTATAGAACCGGAAGAGTTTCAACAAATCGCAAGAAAAGCCGCTCAACGCCACCTCTCGCTGGCAGTACACGCTATCGGTGATCGTGCCAATCAAATGGTGATCGAACAATTCTACAAATTGCGCCAGTGGGAACAGACTAACCAGGTCACAGGCATGCGGCATCGCATTGAGCATCTGCAAACCTGTCAACCGGCGGACCTGGCTCGTTTGGCAGGGTTAAACGTGGTCGCTTCAGTGCAGCCGATACACCTGCCCTCCGACATAACCGCTGCCGACAACTCCCTGGGAGAGCGTGCCCGGCACACCTATTCCTTCCGCAGTATGAAAAACCTGTCAATTCCAATGGTATTTGGCTCCGACGCTCCCGTTGAACTTCCTGATGTATTGATCGGGATTCATGCCGCAGTCAACCGTACCAGACGAGACCATACGCCCCATGGGGGTTGGCAGCCGGAGGAAAAATTGGCACTCACCTCAGCCTTCGAGAGCTTTACCAGCAGTGCCCACCAACTGTTTCCCCTGAACGGAGCTACATTGGGTAAATTAGCACCAGGCTTTTTGGCAGATCTTATTGTGGTAGACCGCGATCCATTTGCAGCACCTTCGAATCCCATCAAGGATGTTCAGGTGATGAAAACCATGGTTGACGGTCACTGGGTATGGCAAAAATGAACCAGCAGACCCGTCCCGCGCCTTCTATCACCCCCGAAATACTCACGCCACGTTTGGGTGACTATTTGGTAGAAAAAGGGTTGATTTCTTCTGATCAACTGGCAGAAGCCCTTACATTCCAGAAAAATCAAAAAGAAACCGGTGGCGTATCAGAAAAAGCCCTCATCGGCGAAATTCTGGTAAGCCTTCACTACCTTGACAAACAATCACTTGACCGGGCAGTCACCGAAATGATCGTCAGGCTGAAAATGGCTTTAGAAAAGAGCAATGCGTTATTGGAAGAGCGGGTCAAAGAACGCACACAAGAATTGGAGTATGCCTTAGAAAAAATTAAACTTCTGAATGCTCACAAAGCTGAATTTGTCGCTAATATTTCACACGAACTGCGCACGCCATTGACCCATATTATGGGCTATAACTATTTGCTGCTGGATGGTTCCTTTGGCCATCTGTCAGAAGAACAACTAGACGCAGTCATTTCAATGAAAAGCGCAACCGACCGATTAGAACTACTCATAGCTGATTTGATCTCCTTCACCGAAATTGAACATGGAAAATTACAGCTCAACCCCAAGCCCGTCAACCCCAACGATATATGTGAACAGGCGATCAAAAACAATCAGAACCTGGCCAATCAAAAAAAGGTGCATATTATCTTGCAAAAAAAAGAAGATATTTCCCTGGTATCTGTAGATCAGGAGAAAATCATGTGGGTAATGAACCACTTAATTGATAATGCCATCAAATTCACAGCCTCTGATGGGTATGTGTTGGTGAAAACCAGCCAAAACATGAATCATGTTTATTTCAGCGTGTCTGATACCGGCATTGGCATTCCTAAGGAAAGAATCTCAGAAATTTTTGAACCGTTTCACCAATTGGATGGATCAATGACCCGCAATGCTGGCGGAACAGGTATAGGTTTAACTATCGCGAAAGAAATTATTGAAGCCCACCAATCTGAAATTAAAGTCTATTCACAGCCTGGGAAAGGCACTGAAATCAGGTTCGCCTTTCCCGTTCTTAAGGAAGCCGTTTGAACACCCCGCGTAACGAACCAACCGGTCAGTTGAATGATATCACCGCCATGTTGCGCGAATTACAGGCATGCGTTTCTCTGCGTGATGCCTGCGAAATCCTGTTCCACCATGTAATAAAACAAATACACATACAGATTATGCTCATTCATCGAAACGTCGTTGAAGGTGATCATTCACTGCTGTTCGTGCGCACCCAAAACGACACAACTGTCACCGGTTCAGTTATCACCAAAGAACACGAAATTGTGAAAGCTTTGATTGCAGAAGGACAACAGACCCTCATCGGTCACATTGAGACAAGACCTGCTTATCATCTGTTAGGGCAATACGCAAATATTGGCGCTGTCAATTGTTGCATTGTGTTACTAAGACCACAGACACCCTTTTCCACAGAGGAAGCCAATATTCTGCATATTTTCACTCATTTCTTATTACCTTTTGTTGCTAACGAAAAAGTGGCAGAATACGATCTCCTCCTTAATGACAACATTGCGCAAACACATCAGCAAAATGATTTTTTGGCAAACATCACCCATGATTTACGCAACCCCCTGGGTTGTATCAAAGGATATACAACCACATTGCTGCGCACCGACATTGAATGGGACGCACAAGCACAATGGAAATTCCTCAATGTTATCAATACTGAAACTGACAGATTGGCGGACATGATCACCAACATGTTGGAAACGGCCCGTTTGCAGAGCGGTCATTACGAATTGAATTTCGACCAGATTGCCATCTCAACGTTAATGGAAACACTGACCGCCAACAACCGCGATAAGCATCCGGACGTAAATTTGCGCATCGAAATCCCGAACAATCACATTGTGGTCATGGTCGATCCATCCAAATTGATCAGAGCTTTCCAAAATATCGTGGATAATGCCGTTAAACATGCCAACACTTTGGAAATATGGATTAAAATAAGAGACAATAATAACGCCATCGATTTTACCTTCATCGATCAAGGGGCAGGAATCCCGTCATCCCGAATTGATAATATCTTCCATAAATTTTCACGAATTCCAAATGATGCTCCCGGTGAACATGGATCTGGCCTAGGACTTTATATAACCAAACAAATTATCCACAAACATGGAGGTGAAATTTCCATTTCATCTTCCTCAGAGAATGGCACCGCTGTGACAATCACCATCCCCAAAATTCCATCCTGAGTTTGTTTGTCCAGGTATCAAGGAGACTGTATGTCAGAACTTATCCTGATTGTAGACGACGAAAGACATTACCGGGAATTAATCAAGATCAATCTCGAAACCGAGGGGTATACCACCCTCGAAGCGGAGAACGGCGAACAGTTGCTGCAGTTGTTAGAGAAACAACAACCCGACCTGATCTTGTTGGATGTTCTGATGCCAAACATGGATGGATTGGCCGCTTGTGACCTCATCCGCCAATTCTCCAATGTACCCATCATATTCCTGACCGCCCTGTCAAATGAGATTGATCGTGTAAAAGGATTGAACCTCGGCGCTGATGATTATATTTCCAAACCTTTTTCTGCGCAGGAGTTGATCGCCCGCGTGAAAGCGGTTTTGCGCCGCTCTGCAAGCACAAATCAGGTGATCCCAAGTCAATACTTTGTGCATGGCGACCTGAAAATCGATTTTACGCGTGCTGAGGTTTGGAAGAATAACAAACCCATCAGCCTCTCTTCCACTGAATACAAACTATTGATCCAGTTCGCCAATAATATCGACGAAATAATCACCGGAGAAAAGCTATTGGTAGCGGTTTGGGGCGTTCATTACCGCGAAGAGAAAGAAATTTTGTGGGTCAGCATTGCCAGACTGCGTCAAAAACTGGAAGATAACACCCAGAATCCCGTTCACATTGTAACCAAACCCGGTCAAGGCTATATAATGCCTGCATTGGATGAAACCGGCCAATAACCATCGTAGAGATCAGGAGGAATAAGGAGATCATGGAAAAACAACAAATGATTGACCAGCTGTTCAGAAAAAAACTGGGGATTTTAATTAGAAATGCCAGAGAGATCAATAAGTTCACCCAGGAAGAATGCGCCCAGGTTGTGGGCGTGTCAATTGCTGAATTTGATTCCTTTGAAACAGGAGAGAGTTCCATCTCCCTTCCGCAGTTAGAAATCATCTCATTTTTTATGAACATCCCCCTGAGTCATTTCCTCGGCAGCACCTTGTACCCTGAAAAAACCATCTTTCCTGAAGAATCAGACCTGCTAACTTTTTACGAGCTCCGCCATAAGAAGATTGCAGCCAAATTGCAGTCGCTTCGCGACGAAAAGCAGTTGACCCCTGAGCAAATGCTGAAGAACAGCCACCTTACCGAAGAAGAATATCTGGCTTTCGAATCTGGCGAAAAGCCTGTACCTCTCCAAACCCTGAATAGCTTTGCTTATACACTCGGAGTGCCGTTGAAATTGTTCCTGGCCGAGAGCGGAAAAATCGGGAGCTGGCATCATGAGCAAAAAGCGGTTAAGACACTGGCTGAGATTCCCAACGAACTGGAAGAATTTCTGACCAACCCTTCGAATGAACCTTATCTACGCCTTGCAATGCATCTCAGTAAACTATCCGCTGACCGATTGCGCGCTATTGCCGAAGGTTTGTTAGAGATCACTTATTGATATCATGATCGACACCTCCACTATAGCCCCTCAGGCACATGCCTATTTCCACCAACAGGAATACAAGGATGCAATTGACGAATTTTCCTTGGTAATATCACAGCAAGAAGCGATTGAAGACAATAAAGCTGTTGTGTTTGCCCTGAAAAACGATCTGGCGGTTGCCAATCTTTTTGCTGACAACCTCGACAAAGCCATCGCGCTGCTAAAAGAGTGCGAAAACTTCTATCAACAAACAGAAAAACAGGAGCAATTGGCAACTGTATATGCCAACCTTGCGTCGGTTTATGACAAGAAAAAGCAAATCTCTCAGGCAATCTCCCATTATCTGAGATCATTGGATCACATCACCGATGCAGAAGAATCGCAACAACAAAAATATTTCATACACTATGAATTAGCGAAACTATACCTAAAGAAACATAAATTTGTTAAAGTCTATGCGCACTATACGGGGGCAATCGCATACAAAACCAGGCAATCCTTGCTTGATAAAGTTTTCCTCTGGATCACCAAGCCCAGATAACAACGCCCAAACTTCTCATGTCATCTCGGATTTATGTCGCCAATCACACGCATCTGCCAGAACTCTGGCAGGCATTGAACACATTCTATCTTCATCAACACCTTGATTGGCAATCTGTTGATGCTCAGATTGCTCAAGCGAATATCCTCTGCTTAGAGAACAATCAGCGACTGACAGCGCTGCTGTCTATTTCTGCTTGCTTTCATCACACAAGCTGGGTCAAACTTTTTGCAGTACGAAACGACCGCGATGCCGCCCATTGTTGGGAGCAACTTTTCATCCCAGCCATTGAACGCCTAAGAATGGACACTGCGTTTCTCGATGTATATACCATTGCCACCTGGGATTGGTATTTGCGTTTGATAACAAACCACCCGGATTTTACCTTTCTCTTGCATATCGTCACTCTTGAGTGCGACCCTATGCAATCACTGGAGATGAGAAATGAAGCTGGTCATCCCATCAGGTCACTTCACAACAATGACCTGGTAATTATTTTTGATATTGACCAGGCATCCTTTCAACCACCCTGGCAGCTTGATATCCAAAACCTGACAGCAGCTTTTGAGCAGTCAACATTCTCACGAATCATCGAGATTGACAAGCAACCAGCCGGTTATATTCTGGCTGCCTCCAATGATGGTTCCTGCCACCTCTCCCGTATCGCAATCAAACCACAATATGCAGGAAAGGGCATGGGGTCATTGCTGGTATCAGAACTCATTACATTTTGTCGCAGCAACAACGTTCAAAGTATTACAGTTAACACCCAGGAAACCAATCTTGCATCCTTGAACCTGTACCGAAAATTCGGTTTTACCCCTGTCGATGAAAAGATTCCGGTTTTTTTCTCCCGTCAGGGCAATGCTCAATAAGCAATCTGTAACAGCCCCAATACCCACACGATCAAAGGTGCGATGAACAATGCCGGCAAATAGCTGGAAATTCTGATTTTGGTTATTGCCAATAAAGAACTGATGCCAATCCCTGCCAGTAATATCCCGCCCACGCCATTCATCTCTGCAATCATCTCGATAGTGGTGAATTGTTGAAACTGTTGGGCAAATAATGTAATAGTTCCCTGATAGACCAACACAATCGCTGCTGAAAACAAGACACCAACCCCTAAGGTAGTGGCGAAAGCCATAGCCGCGATAGCATCGAGCACCGATTTGATCAAAAGCGTGGTGAAGTCACCACTTAAACCATTTTGGATCGAGCCAAGGATCGCCATCGGCCCGATGCAAAACAGGAGCGATGCGACCACGAATCCTTCAATAAAACGGCTTTCTATACCAGATTCGTTCTTTGGTTCGAATTTTTTTCTTAGCCACCCGCCGAGACCGATCAAACCTTCCTCAATTTTTATCAGCTCACCCAAAAGGCCGCCGGTAATTAACGCAGCCAATACGATCAAGATATTTTGAGAATCAAAAAAATTCTTGACACCCATCAATAGGGTGAATAAGCCCAATCCAGCCATCAAGGTAGATTGAACCCGGCGTGGCAGACGGTCACCCAACAAAACCCCCAGGCCACCGCCAGCCAATATCGCAACGGTATTGATGATCGTTCCAACCATGGGATTAGTTTGCCATGGTTGCCATCAGATACCATTCTGGCAAGGTAAGAAAGCGGTCAGCTGTGTCAAACAAAGGTCCTACTCGGACTCCTTGAATCTCTTTACTGATAGCATAGTTGTGAATGGGATAAAAAAGAATCAATGAAGGTAGTTCCTGGTTGAAGACCACCTGGAAATTATGGTATAGCCGGACTCGTTCAGCAAAGTCATTGATGACGCGGGCTTTTTCCAGGTACTCACTCGCCATGCGATTGCTCCATTGAGAATAATTCTGCCCCGTCGTTGCCTGTACTTGATTCCAGAATGGATACGGGTCAGGGTCAGGGGTCTGCGCCAGATTGATGTTCAATAAAGCCGCCTGATAACTGCGTTGTGCCAATCGCTCGTTCACAAGTTGGTCATAGTCAACCGGTTCAAGATTCACTTCCAAACCCAATGCCTGCCAATTCTCCTGTATCATCGATGCAAGTTGTTCGTATGCATCAGTGTCAGGAAATAGTAAGGTCAAAGTCATAAAAGTGCCATCTTTTTGTCGCAGAGTTTTACCGTCACCCTCTCGCTCTACCAATGTGTAACCTTCCGAACGTAACATTTCGATAGCGTCATCCGGCCTGAATTCATAAGTATCTGCCACTTTGTAATAAGACCAGGTACCTGGCAATATTGGTGAATCCGTCACCACTGCCTGACCGTTGAACACCTCGTTCACCATTTTGGTGCGATTTAAGCCCATAAGCAGTGCTCTTCTGACCGCCAAATCAGCCAGGAATGGTGCATCAATTGATTCTAAATTCAGGAAAATGGTCGTAAACTGCGGCAGGCGTGAAGAATAAATGGCAAGATTCTCATCTTGTAAAGCCTGTTCCAGAATTTCACCGTTGCCCAACCCGCTGATCCCCTTCACAATACCATCTTGATATGCCTGCCAGGCGCTTGCCAGATCAGGATAGTATAAAAAAACCAGTGTCTCGATAAAAGCATTGCTGCCGTAATAATTAGGATTCAGTTTCAATTCCACACCCGCGATCCAATCTTCTTCAACGACCAATTTGCTAAAGTAATAAGGGCCTGATCCTACAGGGCGCAGGTTAAAATCATCATTGAGAATCTGCGCATAACCCAAACTTGATAATAAATGTGATGGCAGCACTTTAAAGGTCAGATAATCAAGAAATGGAGAGAACGGTTCAGGCAGCTCGAATTGCAGATTTTTTTCATCGAGGGCAGTCACCTCTACATCATTCCAAAATTGTTGCAGATCTGTAGGAACCGTCATACCCCCTGCCCGCAATAATTCGATGGTAAACACAACATCATTGCTGGTGACCGGTGCACCATCATGCCAGTTACTGTTAGACCGAATGGTGAAATTGTAAAACCTGCCATCCTGAGATATCCCCCAAGATTCTGCCAGATCTCCGATCGGCAGCCCGCGGTCATCAAATTTTATCAATGCACTGAATAACAGGTTATTGATCGCTCGATCCGCATCATTATAGGTCGATAATAAAGGATTGAGACGCTGAAAACTGCCGATCAATGCCTCTGAATAAACACCTCCCTGGACAGGTACAATATCTTCTGGCGAGTCTACACTAACTGGCGCCGGCTTCTCACTTAACAATAATATCCCGACCACAATACCGGTCAAGAATATGATAAGTAACTGCCATCGATATTTCTTCATACCATCTCCGCTTGAATCAAAAAGGCGACTACTCGCATTAGAAAGTCGCCCTCTATTGGTTGAGCAAGGTGTTGTGAATCAGTGATGAACAGATCAATTACCGATGCGAACGGCCAGTAAGGTCAAGAGTATGAACACAACACTCAGTCCTATGGTTATGTAGTACAGGGTCTTTTCTATACCGCGCCGTTTTGAAACAACACCACCCATGTCACCGCCAGTCAATCCACCCAGGCCAACGCCTTTATTCTGGATTACCACGCTGACAATCAAAACAATCGAAGTTATAATTAATGCAATATCAACATACGAATCAAACATAAGTATCCTCGGTCACCTTTAGATTTTTACCAAATGTGATTATACCGTTGATATCTACCATCCGTCAACAATTTACCCTACGCTATATCTTTGATCTACATACTGATTTTATGCTAACCAACAACACCACCCGATTTTTAACCAGACAAGGCGTTCCCTTTGCCGTTCATAGTCTGCAAACCACCGAGAAAAAATCAGCAATGGAAGTGGCCCAAATACTTAACAAACCTCCCCGCATTATTTATAAATCCATTGTGTTGACCACAAGCCAGCCCAATAAGCCTGTTCTGGCGCTTGTGCCGGCAGACTGTCAAGTCAACCACAAGGCAGTGGCACTCGTCTTCAACGAAAAGAAGGCCACTGTCGCCACTCAATCAGAGGCAGAACGCATCACGGGGTTGCAGGCTGGCGGAATTTCACCTTTGGCTTTACGCAACAAACCATTCCGCGTTATCATTGACCAAACCATCAACTCACTCGATTCAGTAATTATTTCTGCCGGTGGGCGTGGCTGGCAGATCGAACTTTCACCAGCAGATTTGATTGCCTTGACAAGGGCGACAGTTGCCCCCATTGCCCAATTACCCGACACCAATTAACTTATTATTGTAGAAAGGACTATTTATGAAAAAACCACTACTCGGAATTATCGGCGGCTCCGGCCTCTATCAAATGGAGGGGCTGGAAGACGTCAGGGTTATTGACGCCGACACTCCCTTTGGGAAACCCGGTTCACCCATCATCATAGGCAGTTTACAGGGCAAAGACATTGCATTTCTTGCCCGTCACGGCATCGGCCACTTTTTGCTGCCCAGCGAAGTCAATTACCGCGCCAACATCTATGCGCTCAAAGCCCTGGGCGTTCAAAAGGTAGTTAGCATCAGCGCGGTGGGCTCCCTGAAAGAAGAATATGCCCCCGGGCACATCATCATCCCTGATAACCTGTTCGATTTCACCAAGCATAACCGCCCGCAAACCTTTTTCGGAGATGGTATTGTCGGACATGTTTCGGTAGCGGATCCTTACTGCCAGCGCCTATCAACACTCACCTATGAAGCGGTGAAAGCCACCGGTGCAAACACCCACTATGGCGGTAACCTCATCACCATCGAGGGCCCGCGCTTCTCTACCAAAGCGGAATCGCATGTATTTCGCTCATGGGGCATGTCATTGATCGGCATGACCGCCTGCCCTGAAGCCTTTTTGGCAAAAGAGGCAGAGCTGTGCTACACCACCATGGCGCATGTTACCGATTATGATGTCTGGCACGAGAGCGAAGAACCTGTGACTGTTGAAATGGTGATTCAAACATTGATGAAGAACACCGAATACGCCCAGCAAGCCATTGTTAACCTGATAGCTATGTTGGATGACGAACCATGCTGTGAAGGCATTATCAAGGATGCCATCATGACCGCACCCGCCGCAATGAATCCGCAAACACGGCGAAAATTGGATGGTTTGATTGGAAAGTACCTCAAGTAATTGCTTGTTTATCAAAGGGGTGCTTCGTTGGCGCCCCTTTTTGGTTCATTGTGACAAAACAGCCCGAACAGGCAGCCCGTCTTCGCTGACAATTTTGAGCGGCAGGCAGGCCAGTTGATACTTGCCTGGTTCCACCCCGCATAAATCTAAGCCTTCAAGAATGACGACACCCGCCTTCAACAAAACGTTGTGCGCTGACCAGACGTCGTCATAAGGCGCGATTGATAGATAATCAATGCCAATCAGTTTGACCCCCAACTTCGCCAGATACTTCGCCGCACTTTCATCCAATCCCACGTAATCCAGCTGGAATTTTGCTTCGTGCAGAATTTGCAAAGCACTGTTGCGGGTTTTGAACAGGATCCGTTCGACCGCATCTGCCACCCCATGTGCCAATAATACTTCTTTGGTAATGAGTTGATAATCTGGATCGATTTCAACAACCTGGCACTTACCCATCAATACCTCCAAATCAATCTCATATGCCACATTCCCATCTGCCAGGAAGTGGCGTGGGGCATCAATGTGGGTACCGGTGTGTACATTCATATTGAATTGTGTAGTCTGGATCACGCCCTCATCATACACACTCTGATTGGAAATTATCTGTGGTTTTTCATCACCTTCCCACACCGGCATACCAGGATGAATCAATAATGAAATGTCAATTATCTTTTTCATGGTCACCATCCGCTGGCTCGAAATGCTTCTTCCAAAAACAACTGCCGCTCTTCGTCCGTCATGGGACGCGGCTGGGCAAAATCTTCCAGATAAGCCGTCAGCACCTGCGTGCTGATGTATCGTCCGTCATAAAAAATGTGCCGGTCAATGAATAGGCGTTGGATTCCTGGTGTGATGTAGGCATCCATTTGATCAAAGAACAGATTCCCCAATCCATAATGGATAAAACTGTCATCCTCGAATCCAAAAGGATGGGGATAATGCGCCTGGCTGCCGCTCACAATCACCGCACCAGCTTGCGCCAGAGGATTGAAATCCAGCAATTGCGGCCCGCTAATACGCATTGCATAATACTCATTGTGCTGCAGAGTTACGATCACCAGATAGCCTTCAGATGACAACTCCTGCACCTTTGTCCTCAACCAGCCATAGTCACCGCAGTTGGCATTACCGGATGAATAATCAGTCGCCCAGGCATTCAACGGCCCGACTGCATTGCATCCAATGAAGGCAAACTTATTGGCGTTATGCTCAATCAACAGGGGTTGCTTGGCTTCTTCCAAATTGGCACCACCGCCGTAATACGCCATATCATATTCATCATACATATCCAAAGTATCCAGAAAGTCCTCACGGCTCCAATCCTGGATGTGATTGCCGGTCAGTTCAATGATGTCAATATCGAGCCAGGCAAGCAAGTCGATATAATCCGGCCGGCTGCAGAAGCGTAAGTCTTGTTGAAACGGATCTGGATAAGGGCAGCTTTCAGCGAATGCCACCTCATTGGATATATGTGTGAAGTCAGCTTCCAACAGCCAGGGAGCAATTTTTTCGCCGGGGTAATAAATACCATTCACTTCCATTTTGTGGGCAGTGGCTCTCACCAACGCAGTGACGCCTGTCATGACAATGCTGGTCATGTGCTCGACATCACGATTGGTGGGGGGGAGTCCGATGAAATAATCTTCTGTCTTGACTTGTTCCAAAATATCCGCAGACCCCGTCAGACAGAAGTACGTTGTCATAGGATAACTATCGTTGGTAACTTTCGCGTCCAACACAGTTAATCCATCGATATCGATGACCTTCCAACGCCCGCTTAGTTCGTGGAAGGGAACAATAGCATATTGCCTTCTCTCCCAGGCAATATCCAGCAAATCATCCTGAGCAACTACTTCCACAGCATCCGCGTGGGCCTTTCCCCATTTTGTGTCGAATATTGCTTTGGTTTCTGTCGTCATTAACAACGGTTGGTTCGTGAAGAGGCTGTTTTGCCTTTGTTCCCAAACCGCCATCAAATCCCCGAGACTCACTGCGTCACGCACTGTAGGAAAAGGCGCAACGAGCGCATACACTACCTCAACCGGTTGTTCACATTGGTCAGTCTGCGCCAAAAACACATCCCCCTGTTCGACTTCAGCCGCCTTCGTGATGTAGTTCCCAAGCATCAGGCGGTTTTTGATATACACCGGGACCGATTGTGACACACCTAGAGAGATTGTCTCCAGTAGACTATCAGGTATTTGTTCTTCTGTTAAGGTAATCTCAACAATTTCATCCGGAGACACTCCCCGTGTCGAAACCGGTTCTATTGGTGCACCGGGTAGGAAAGCCGTCGCAGTGGTTTGCATACCATCAGTGGTGAAAATAATACCTTCGCTACTACGAACAGATTGGCTGCACGCAGCCAGAATGAGTAAGGACATGGTCAATAACCATGTTTTTTTCACTCGTACCCCCATTCGCTATGGGAAAATATGGTTTCCAGCAAAGCACTGCGCTCCTCTGCTGTCATCGGCCTCGGCCGTGAGGCATCTTCCAGCCTTGTAGTCAGCAATTGCACTCCCATATATCGTCCATCATAAAATACATGGTAATCCAAAAAGCCATCACGATACAAATCCCACATTTGATCAAAAA
>CAYMNB010000032.1:0-25591 GCA_964391725.1 uncultured Anaerolineaceae bacterium
TGTATGTTTTTGGGTTTTTGATAACCTTTTGCCATGAGAATTGCTCCTTTTTGCAGCAGGGTAGTTTATTGATAGCTTTCTTTTTTCTGAATTTTACCGCCCAGGTTGACAGCCTCGCTAATCATGCCTTCGCCGTTTTCGCCGGGGTTGATGCTGCGCAGGTCTACATGCCGGTCAAGGACGATGCAGCGGATGGTGACCTGGGCGCGCATAAGCGACGCGATGACGCGGCGGGTAAGGGAGATGTGGTCGCCGTCTTCCATGATCTGGCGCACAACTTCGCCCTGGAATGCCAGCGCCAGTTCGCCGTTTTTCAACGCCACCGGACGGCAGGAATTCAGCACGCCGGCGGTGCGTGGGTCATATTTGCGGATCTCCTGGACGATTCGTTTCCAGTTATTGCTGATATCGAGGATGGAGATACTTTTACCATCTTCGAGAATCATCGGTTCAGACTCAAACTGGGGTTGTTTGTCGGATTTGGCAGGCTGCCTGGGCGCTGCGGCGGGGGACTCGGCTATCTCCTGCGTTGTTGAGGCAGGGGCGGGCGCCTTGCTTTTGGCGGGTTGGGTTTCTGCCGGTTGGCTGGTTTGTGCGGGCGCGGGGCTGACAGCCATGACCATCGGGGCGGGCTTCTCTTCGACAGCCTGCGCCATGGCCAATTCGAGCGGCAAACCCGGATACCAGCTGGTGTTGCGGTCAGAGGCAGCGCCATTGAAGATTTGGATCACTTCCAGCAGACGTTCGGCAGAAAAAGCCTGCGCCTGGCGCCCCATATGTCCGCGCAGTTCGTCAGTGGCGTCGATCATGTCGGCGTTGCCGCTGCGCACGAACAACAAGTTGCGCAGATATTCGACGATCTGGCGGCTGAATTGACCGGGGTCAGAGCCCTGGTCGAGGGAGGTGTGGATGAGCTGCAAGCCAGCGCGGGCATCGCGCGCGAGAATGGCATCCACCACTTCGACCACCGCCTGGTTGGTGGCGGTTCCCAGCACTTCCTGCGCCAGGTCGAGGGATAAGGCTTCGCCGGTGGAGGCAAGTTGATCCAGCAAAGAGATGGCGTCACGCATGCCGCCGTTGGACTGGCGCGCGATCAGGATCAAGACATCTTCGGGGACGTCAAAGCCTTCGCCTTCGCAAATTTCTTTAAGTTGGGCGACGATGTCGACCACGGGGATGCGCCGAAAGGCATGCCTTTGGCAGCGCGACAGCACAGTCGCGGGAATTTTGTGCACTTCGGTGGTGGCGAGGATGAAAATGGCATGCGCGGGCGGTTCTTCCAGCGTTTTCAGCAGGGCGTTGAACGCTGCTGTCGAAAGCATGTGGACTTCGTCGATGATATACACCTTGAATTTGCCCTGGGAGGGCGAATAATTGATCTTGTCACGCAGCTCGCGCACATCATCCACACTGGTGTTGGAGGCGGCGTCGATCTCAATCAGGTCAAGCAGGCGGTTTTCGTTTACGGCAACGCAGTTGGCGCACTCGTTGCAGGGGCGCTGGGTGGGGTCTTCATGGGTGCAGTTGATGGCTTTTGCCAGCAAGCGTGCCGTGGAGGTTTTGCCCGTGCCACGCGGCCCGGCGAACAAATAGGCGTGCCCGATGCGCTGGGTGCGGATGGCGTTCTGGATGGTGTTGACGACATGGGGTTGTCCATACACCGCTGCCCAACCCATGGGACGATATTTTCGATAGAGTGCCTGTGACATTGATTTCCGACCTCGTTTCTGAATATCTCTATTGTAATGGAAAAGCGCCTACACCATGGGGTGCGATGACCCGTCATTTCGAAACTTTAAGGAAGCGAATGGCTAACTTTTCATTGGCAGCAACAGGCAGTTTCAGACCTGGTTCTTTATGAGAATGAGCGCCTGGTTGGGTTGCAGGTTGATGACGCTGTCCTCGGTCACCAGCTGGTCGTATGGATAGTTAGACAGCACCGGCGTCCACCATTCGCTGGCAGAAAGCTCGCTGATCTCCAGCGCGCGTTCGAAGTTGCTGAAATTGAGCAGCACCATGAAGGTTTCGTCCTCATAGCGGCGTTCATAGGCAATCACAAAGCGAGGGTCTTCGATCAGCATGTGCAGGCTGCCGCGGTGCAGGGCAGGATGTTCGCGGCGCAGCGTGAGCAGCTGGCGGTAGAAGGTAAGCAGAGAATCGGGGTCGCCGGCCTGGTTTTCCACGTTGCGGGTGGAGTAATCGGCGTTGACCGGCAGCCATGGCTGTGTGCTGGAAAAGCCGGCGTTCTCACAACTGTTCCACTGCATGGGCGCGCGGCATCCGTCGCGGCCTTTGAAGAACGGCCAGAAGCTTTTGCCGATGGGGTCGAGCACATCCTCTTTTTTGCGGATGGGAATGTCGCGTTGGCCGATCTCGTCGCCGTAATAGATGAAGGGGGTGCCGCGCAAAGTCATCAGCATGGCGGCGGCCACCTTGAGGCGTCCGTCCTCATCACCGCGTGCATAGCGTGTGGCAGGGCGCGACAGATCGTGATTGCCCAGCACATAACAGGGCCATTGTTCATCACTCAACAATTGTTCATAGCGCTCGATGGCGCGCTGGAAGGGCCGTGCCAGCCACTGGCAATGGGTGAATTCGAAGTTGAAGGCCGCGTGCAGGTAGCCGGGCTGGCTGTAGCGAGCAGCCGAGGCGGCATCTTCCGGGAAGGTTTCGCCGACCGCATAGCGCGCGGGGTAAGAATCGAGAATGGAGCGGATTTCCGCCAGGGCGGGCATCATTTCAGGCTGGTCATAATCGTAGATATGCTTTTGCTGGTCCCACGGGCGGAAGAAAGGCGGCGAGGGCGGGAATTGGCGCGGGTTGTCAGGCAGGTCAGCGTGTTTGTACCACAGGTTGAAGACATCCAGTCGAAAACCGTCCACGCCTTTGTCACACCAGTAGCGGAAAAGGTCCATCATTTCCTGATAGACGGCGGGATTGCGCCAGTTGAGGTCCACCTGTTCCTTGTAAAAGAGATGCAGGTAATACTGACCGGCACCCTCGTCATATTCCCAGGCGCTACCGCCGAAGATGGCTGCCCAGTTGTTGGGTGGTTTGCCGCCGGGGGCGGGGTCGCGCCAGATGTAGTAATCGTGGAAGGAAGATTCTTTGGATTGGCGTGCCTCCACGAACCACGGGTGCTGGTCTGAGGTGTGGTTCAGCACCAGGTCAAGGATGATGTGCAGGTTGCGCTGATGGGCTTGCGCCAGCAGTTCTTCGAAGTCCTCCATGCTGCCGAATTTGGGGTCAATGCCGCGGTAATCGGCGACATCGTAGCCAAAATCAACGTCGGGGGAGGGGAAGATGGGAGACAGCCAGATGGCATCCACGCCCAATTCAGCCAGATAATCCAGCCGGTCGATGATGCCGCGCAGGTCGCCAATGCCGTCCCCGTTGCTGTCCGCGAACGAACGCGGATAGATCTGGTAAATGACACCGTCACGCCACCACAAATAGTTGTCTTTTTGCATATTCATGATAAGCTCTCCTTTTATTGTAGAGAGAATTCAATCTGATATTATTGTAAGGTAAAATTTCTTAGGGAGCAATTAAACTTATGATGAATTCCACACAAAGCCCACTGGCAATTGCAGATATTCGTAATCGATTCATTTGCGGTGATTGTATTGAAGTAATGAAAAAAATACCTTCAGATAGTGTCGATTTAATTGTTACCAGTCCACCCTATAATCTACGAAATTCAACCGGAAATGGAATGAAAGATGGAAGAGGCGGTAAATGGAGTAACGCTGTTTTAATTAATGGTTACAAAAAGCACCAGGATAGTATGCCTTATGATGAATATGTTCAATGGCAAAGAGATTGTCTTACTGAAATGATTAGAATTATTCCTAACAATGGTGCGATTTTTTATAATCACAAATGGCGAGTTCAAAAAGGATTACTCCAGGATAGACATGAGATCATCAATGACTTTCCTGTTAGACAGGTAATAATTTGGCAACGAAATGGTGGTATAAATTTTAATCCGGGTTATTTTTTACCTACGTACGAAGTCATTTATTTAATTTGCAAAAAGGGTTTTCGGTTAGCACCAAAAGCTAATGCTATTGGTGACGTTTGGAGCATATCTCAAGATCGGAATAATCCTCATCCTGCTTCTTTTCCAGTACAATTAGCTGAGAGGTGTATAGTATCAACTAACGCCTCAATAGTATTAGATCCCTTCATGGGTTCAGGTACGACAGCAATAGCAGCCAAGAAAAATGGTCGTGATTTCATCGGTATTGATAATTCATTAGAATATTGTCAAATGGCAGAGAAAAGATTGCAAGAAAGTATTTTTGATGAATTCTAGATTTGCGGTTTATGATGTTAATACAATTAAATTGCCTTTGCGTGTACAAACTCAGAGAACATGCAATTGTTCGAGCACTCATATAAATTGTTTATCAGCCAAAGAATGGCTAAAATACCAAATTGGTGTTTGGCAATTCATGTATGAACAGCGTGATATTAGAAAAAAAGATATTCATCCAGCCACATTTCCCATTTCTTTATCAAAACGAATAATTGAGTTATTCTCACATGAAGGAGAATTGGTTATTGACCCCTTTGTTGGCAGTGGGACAACTCTGGTTGCTGCTCAGGATTTAAATCGTAATGCCTTTGGGTTTGACCTGCAAGAGAAATATATACATCTTTGTGAAGAGCGTTTGAAGAAAAACGAAAACCTCTTTAACCACTCACGGCAAATTGCCATTTTGGCTGATGCAAACCAAATTCCAAATTTTCTACCAAGTAACTCTGTATCGTTGATATGGACATCTCCTCCTTATGCTAATCTGTTAAATCGAAAACGGAAAAATAAATCTCGGCGTGACAGGAATAATGAACAATTGGATAAGGTTGAACAATATTCTCAGGATCCACGAGATTTGGGGACGATGGACATTGACACCTTTACAAAAGAATTTGGCTCAATCATGGAAGGTTTATTACCGTTATTAAAAATCAAAGGTCATTGTGTCGTAAATGTGCCGGACTTTTGGTTGGACAATAAACGGATAACACTACATCTCAATGTTATCGAGATAATGCGTCACGTAGGATACGAACTCAGAAACACCATTATTTGGGACAGAACCAATATAGTCAACCAAATAGGTATTTTTGGTTGGCCAAGCAACTATATTACAATGGGGACTACATTTGAATATCTTTTGGATTTTTGGAGACCGGAATAATGACATCACCACTTTACACTAAGGATTCTTTAATTGAGAAATTGTATTTAATTTCAAAAATGGGTTGGGTTAAAAGTCGCAGAAAAGGAAATGCTGGCGGTATTGGGAATACATTAGAAGATTTATTAGGAATTGAAGAAAATAATCTTCCTATTCCAAATGCGGCAGAATGGGAGTTAAAAGCCCATCGGTTGGGTTCTGCTTCATTAATCACTCTGTTTCATTCTGAGCCTTCACCTCGTGCAGTTCGCTTTGTTCCGCGAATCTTGTTGCCAAATTACGGTTGGCCCCATAGGGAGGCAGGAAAAAAATACCCATCATCAGAAATGAGTTTTCGCCAAACAATAAATGGAATGAACTTCACTGACCGTGGGTTTGGTATACAACTGGACAGGAATCTGGGAAAAGTTTCAATTACATTCCAATTCAATAATGTAGATTATCGTCATTCAGAATGGATGGAGTCTGTTGAAACTCGTATAGGCCTCGGCGAGTTAGATCCTCAACCTTATTGGGGTTTTACTGATTTATCCCATTCTGCAGGAAAGAAACTATTGAATACTTTTTATGTTTTGGCAGAAACTAAAAGGGAAAATAAAGAAGAATATTTCCATTTTGTGAAATTCTATAAATTAACAAATTTCAGTATTGATAGGTTTATAGCTGGCCTTGAAGATGGAAACATACTTATTGATTTTGATGCAAGAACGGGCCATAATCATGGAACGAAATTTAGGATGAGAGAAAATTATTTGACGAATCTTTATGCATCAGTTATTGAATATGAATAAAAATTGATGATAAAGAAATTTCTCTTGCGGGGCTTGCAGGAATATGTTAAAATGAGGGTACTCATTGCGAAGTAGTCACAACGGAAAGTGGGTTTCCCCACTTTTCTGTGTGTTACGGGATAGTGTGGAGACAATTGAATATGAAAAACGAATTTTTTTTGGCATTTAATGAACTTATAGAAGAACGCGGTCTATCACGAGAAGTGATCCTGACTGCTTTGGAACACGCCATGGTGACTGCCTACCAGCGTACGGCGGGGGCGTCAAAAAGCCAACGGGTGGAAGCCAAGGTGGATCCTGATACGGGTAGTATCTCTATCTTTGCGGAAAAAGAAGTGGTGGATGATGTGATGAACGAATCCACTGAGGTCGTGCTGGAAGAAGCGCGCCGCTTTGATCCCGAAGCCGAGTACGGCGACCTGGTGATGGTGGAAAGCACCCCGGATGATTTCGGCCGGGTGGCAGCCCAAACCGCGCGCCAGGTGATCCAGCAGCGCATGCGTGAAGCAGAGCGTATGGAACAGCTTTCCTACTTTGAAAACCAGGTGGGTGAAATCGTTTCTGGCGTGGTGCAGGCATCGAACCCCAGCGGTTTGACTATCGGGCTCGAAAAACAGGCCGAAGGCATCCTCTCACGCCGCGACCAGATACCGGGTGAACGCTTCCGCAATCTGGATCGTGTGCGTGCGTTGATCGCCGAAGTACGGGATAACCCCAAGGGGCCGCAGATTGTCCTGTCACGCACCAACAGCGGCTTTTTGCGCCGCCTGTTAGAAAACGAAGTGCCTGAGATCTATCATGGCATCGTCGAAGTGCGTTCTATCGCCCGCGAACCTGGCCAGCGCGCCAAGGTGGCTGTGCAGGCAACCCAGCCCGGCATTGACCCGGTGGGCGCCTGTGTCGGCATGCGTGGTGTGCGCATCCAGGCGATTGTGCGTGAATTGCACAATGAAAAAATCGACGTGATCGAATGGAATGACGACCCGCGTGAATTCATCGCCAAGGCGATCAGCCCGGCGAAGGTGGTGGGTGTTTATCTGGATGAGAACCGCAGCGAACGCAACCGCACTGCGACTGTGGTGGTGAAAGAAGACCAGCTCAGTTTGGCGATCGGACGCGACGGGCAGAACGCACGCCTGGCAGCGCGGCTGACCGGCTGGCGCATTGATATCAAGAGCCTGACTGAAGCCACCAGTGATGTGTTGTATCGCTTGCAGCAGAATGAATTATTCAAGGCCCTGCGTGAGACTGAAGCAGAAAAGATCGAACAGGTCGAAGAGATCCTGGCAAAGCAGGCGGAAAACCGCCCGTTAGTCAGCGAAGATTATGCCCAGTTGATCCGCTTTGTAGACCGCGTGGAAAAGGCGATTTACGATCTGCTCAACCCGAAATATACCCCCGAACAACAAAAACGCATGGCTGATATCCGCGAAAGTATCCCGGCTGAGTTATATGACCAGAATATCCTCGACAGTGATTTGCCCGAGCATTTGCAATTTATGCTGCAGGAAGCCGGCTATGACAACACCGGCGATTTGCTGGTGAAGGTGTTGTTTGATGTCGAAGATATGCGCAAGATCAAGGGCATCGGCCCGCGCGCGATCAGTAACCTCACCGACCTGGCCAACCAGGTGATGGGTGTGGAACCGCAGCCTGCTGAGGCTGAGGTAGAACCTGCAGCTGAAGAGATAATAGCAGCAACCGAAGAAGCAATCGTGGCGGAAGTACCTGTAGAGGTTGAAGCTGAAGTTGGCGTAGAGGCTGTTGAAGAAGCCGCGGTTGAAACGGTGGAAGAAGCTGCTGAAGCAGCAGTTGAAGAAGCGGAAGATGAAGAAGAACCGCAGGATGAGGACGAAGAGGAAGAGGCGGATTTTGAGCAACTCTTCGAACTGAACCTGGGCGGTTTCAAATTTGAGGAAACTCCTGACGAAGAAGATGAGGATGATTCCAAGAAGAAAAAGAAAGGCCGCCGCAATGTCCAGGTGGAAATTGATCCGGACAGCGGTGAAGCCATTGTCCGCCGCCATCGCAAAAGCGATGATTGGGACGAATGGGATGAGTGGGGATAAGCCGCTATAAGCTGATCTCCAGAAACGAGGTAAGAATGCCATCTGCACGCAGAAAACATGTTCCGATGAGGACCTGCGCCGGCTGCCGCGAGGTAACCGGAAAACGACAGATGGTGCGCATTGTCAGAACACCGCAGGGCATCGAGATTGACCCCACCGGAAAAAAAGCGGGGCGCGGCATGTACCTGCACCGTGACCCGGATTGCTGGCGGAAAGGCATCAATGGCGCTGTGGCGCATGCCTTGCGCGTTGAGCTGACGGATGCAGATCGCGCATTGTTGACAACGTATTTAGAAGACTTAATAAACGAAGAAAAGGGGCAATCCACACTCACCTGAGCACAGATTGCCCTAACAGGTTTGGGAGAAACACGCCCCGTTTCTTCCAAACACAGCAGTACCTCCCCCAAATGAAATTTAGAGCGTTTGCAGGGTCGGGGTGTATAGAAAAAGGAGGTTTTCATGGCAAAAGGTAATATCACAAGCGTAGAACTCCCCACCGGCATCACCGTGCGTGACCTGGCTGGCAAGATGGAGGTCAGCCCAATCGAGGTGATCAAGGTGTTGATGTCGAACGGCGTTATGGCGAACATCAACCAGATGGTGGATTTTGACACCGCCGCGATTGTAGCGGCAGAATTTGACATTGAAGCGGTGCCCGAGCCAGTGGAAGACGAAACACCCGTTCTGGCAGAAGGTGAGCTGCCGCGTTGGCGCAAGCTGCTGCTGGAAGAAAAAGCTGATGGACTGGTGCCGCGCGCACCGGTGGTGACCATTTTGGGACACGTTGACCATGGTAAAACCACGTTGTTGGATGCTGTTCGTCACACGGATGTGGCGGGCGGTGAAGCCGGCGGCATTACCCAGCATATCGGTGCGTATCAAGTGCGCCACAATGACCAGCCGATCACCTTTTTGGATACGCCCGGCCATGCTGCTTTCACGGCCATGCGCGCCCGTGGTGCACAGGGCGCGGATATTGTGGTGCTGGTGGTGGCGGCCAATGATGGCGTGATGCCGCAGACACAGGAAGCCATCGCCCACGCGCGGGCAGCCCAGGTGCCGATCATTGTGGCATTGAACAAAATCGACCGTCCCGATGCCAACCCGGAATTTGTCAAAACACAGTTATCTGAGGCGGGTTTAACACCCGATGAGTGGGACGGCGATACCATGGTAATCCCGGTCTCAGCCACAGAACGGCTGGGTATTGAAGACTTGTTGGAAGCCATCCTGTTGACAACCAACGATATGGAAATTGTCGCCAACCCCAACGGCAAGACTTACGGCACGGTGATTGAAGGGCGGATGGAGAAGTCAAGGGGTGTGCTGGCGACCTTGTTGGTGCAGAACGGTACGCTGGATGCCAACAATGCCGTGTGCGCGGGGTTGAGCAGCGGCCGCATCCGCGCCATGTTCGATTACCGCGGCAACCCCATCACCAGCGCTGGCCCATCAACACCGGTGCAGATATTGGGTTTGGATGAGGTGCCAACCGCCGGTGACATGTTCGAGGTGTATGAGAACGAGAAAGAAGCCCGGCGGGTGGTGGAAGAACGCAAAGCCGAGAAGGCGATTTCGGCGCTATCCAGACGGAGTGCCACTACGCTGGAAGACCTCTTCAGCAAATACCAGGCGGGTGAGACCCAGGAATTAAGACTGATCCTGAAGGCAGATGTGCAGGGATCATTGCAGCCGATCGTCTCAGAATTGGAGAAGGTGGGCAAATCAGTGGCAGATATCCGCATCAATGTGCTGCATTCCGCGGCAGGCAATATCACCGAAAGCGACATCATGCTGGCGGCTGCTTCTGACGCGATCGTAGTCGGGTTTAACAACAGTATCGACGCTGCTACCAAGACATTGGCAGATAACGAAGGTATCTCTGTGCGCCTGTACAACATCATCTACCGCCTGACGGAAGATGTTGAAAAAGCCATGCGGGGTATGCTGGAGCCGACCTACAAAGAGGTAGAACTTGGGCGGGCGAATGTGATGATGGTCTTCAAAGTTTCTAAGCAAGGGTTCATCGCTGGCTGCCGTGTTGCCAGCGGGGTGCTGCGGCGCAACGCCAAATTCCGTGTGATTCGTAAAGAGCAGGTGGTGTTTGAGGGCGAAGCTGCTTCGTTGAAACATGAGAAAGATGATGTCAACGAGGTGCGGCGAGGGTTTGAGTGCGGCGTTGGTTTGAAGGGGTATCGCGATTTTGAGGTAGGCGACGAAATCGTCTGCTATACCATGGAAAAGGAAAACTAATTTCTCGGCTTCTGCAGAGAAATGACAGAAAGGAATACACATGCCAACCCAAATACGTGTCAACCGCATAGCAGAACGGATTCATGAAGAGCTGTCTGAACTATTGTTGTTCCAGATCAAAGATCCGCGTGTGGCAGGCGCCAATGTGACTGATGTTGAGGTTGATCGCGAACTGGCGTATGCAGATATTTATGTGTCAGCCTTGGAAGGCGAATCTCGTGCCGAAGAAATTCTGGCAGGATTGCGCAGCGCGGCTGGTTTTATCCGCAGCCATCTTTCTAAAACGATCAAATTGCGCACATTCCCGGAGGTGCGCTTCCATTGGGATCCGACACCAGAACGCGCTGACCGCATTGACCAGTTGTTGAACTCTCTGCGTTCAGAAACCGACGAGGAAGAGGCAGACGAGGAAGCGGCATGAGGGATTTACATCAACAAATCCGCCAGGTTTTGGCGGATGCTGCCACGGTTGCTGTAATCGCCCATGTCCGGCCGGATGGCGATGCCATCGGTTCTGTGCTGGGGCTGGGCACACTGCTGACAGAAGCCGGCAAACAGGTGCAATTCATTCTGCCGGATGGCGCCAGCGCGCTTTATAAGCACATGGCACACTATGACAGCATTCAGAACCGCTTGCAGGAACCTGTGGATGTGGTGATGGTGTTAGATTGCTCTGACTTGCTGCGCACCGGCGACGTGTTGAACGGGCGCAAGGTGGATATCAATATTGATCATCATCCGACTAATGAACTGTTTGCTGATCTCAATTTGGTCGAGGTGGAAGCTGCCGCGACCAGCCAGATCATCACGCTTTGCGCACAGCAATGGGGGCTGGTATTGAGCAAGGCAGCCGCTGAACCGCTGATGGCGGGCATTTTGACTGACACGATCGGGTTCCGCACCAGCAATACGACAGCCGACACCTTGCGAGCGGCAGCTCTGTTGATGGAACAGGGCGTTGATATGTCAGGTTTGTATTACAGTACGCTGCTGGAACGCAGTTATCAATCAGTGAAACTGTGGGGCAGAGGGCTGGAGCATCTGCAGAAAGAGGGCCGCCTGGCGTGGACGGTGTTGGATGAAGAAGACCGCCAAGCCAGCCGCTATTCTGGCAAGGATGACGCAGAACTGACCGCGCTACTGGCGACGATCAAAGGAGTGGATGTGATCGTGGTGTTCGTGGTGCAGGATGACAATCAGGTCAAGGTCAGCTGGCGCGCCACCAATGGGGTGGATGTATCGAATCTAGCGGTTTCATTCAATGGGGGTGGGCATGCCCCTGCCTCAGGGGCGACGGTGGAGGGTACACTCGATGAGGTTATCGAGCGGGTATTAGGGGAAACGAAAAAATTATTGCAAGAACGAAGGAAACAGGATTAATTTATGGACACAGAACTGCAGAATCAAATTTCAGGGGTGCTGGTGATCGACAAGCCGGTTGGGTATACCTCGCACGACATTGTGCAGGTTGTGCGGCGCGGCACCCAAATCAAACGCGCTGGTCATACCGGTACGCTTGATCCGCGCGCTTCCGGTGTGCTGGTGGTGCTGGTGGGTCCGGCGGTGCGTTTGAGCGAATATGTATCAGCTTCGAACAAACGTTACCAGGCGGTCATGCAGTTGGGTGCCAATACAGACACTTATGATGCAGAGGGCGTGGTCACCGGCACTTTTGACGTGAATGTGACCGAAGAAGAATTTGAAAAAGCATTGGAAAAATTTACCGGCGAGATCGAGCAAGTACCGCCGCCCTATTCAGCCGTGAAAGTGCGCGGCCGCAAAGCCTACGATATGGCCCGCAAAGGCGAAACCGTTGAACTGGAACCGCGTATGGTGACAGTGCATGAGCTGGAGTTACTCGAATGGGCACCGCCTGAAGCCGTGGTGGATGTATTTTGTTCCTCCGGCACCTATGTGCGTTCACTGGCGTATGACCTGGGTGCGTATCTGGGCTGTGGGGCGCATCTGATCGGCCTGCGGCGAACCCGCAGCGGCCAATTCACCCTGCGTAACGCCATCCCGCTGCAGACATTGCGCGAGGCTTTTGATCATAATACATGGCATCAATATGTGATCCCTGCTGCTGAAGCGCTGAGTGATTGGTACACGGTGGTTCTGCAGGATGAAGAGATTGATCAGGTGGTGCATGGACACCGCGTGCCTGCAGAAGGTGAATGCCCCGAAATGGCACGCGCCATCACCCAACAGGGTGAACTGGTGGCGCTGCTGGAATATGTGCCTGAAGACCAGGAATGGCAGCCCAAGAAAGTGTTTTGGGGATAAATCATTCAAAACCGGACAACTTCGATGATCTTTTCGCGCGACATCTCTTGCTGTCAGACCGGTGCTGCCTGCGTGGCGATTGGCTCGTTCGATGGTGTTCATCTTGGCCATCAGGCATTGATTCGTGCCATGGTAGAAAGCGCCAAAGCTTTACATGTTCCGTCGGTGGTGATCAACTTCTACCCCCAGCCGATCGTGGTGTTTAAGCAAATCGAACGTGATTTTTATATCACCGAACTGGAGGAGCGCAAAACCCTTATCGGTGATTTGGGTGTTGATTACCTGATCACCTTACCGTTCACGCTGGCATTGGCGCAAACCAGTGCTTTTGACTTTCTGAGAGACCTGCACCAGCGTTTTGGCATGCGTGAATTGTGGGTGGGTGAAGATTTCGCGCTGGGCAAAGGCCGCAGCGGTGATGTGACCCGTCTGCGCGAGATCGGGGCGGAACTGGGGTTTCAGTTGTTCGCCATCCCGCATGTACGTGTGGGGGCTGAGGTGGTATCCTCTTCGCTGATCCGTGCAGCCTTGCGCGCCGGTGATCTGGTGCGGGCGGAGCGTTTTTTGGGGCGGCCGTTCATCATCAAAGGGACCGTCATTCACGGCGCCAGGCGCGGGCACGAAATCGGTTATCCTACCGCCAATGTCGCCATGGACGCGATGCGGGTGGCGCTGCGTGAAGGCGTGTATTGGACACGCTTTACCGTTGACGGGGTTGAACATACCGGCGCGACCAGCGTGGGCACCAACCCGACCTTTGTGCACCTGCCCAATCCCCCGATCAGTGTTGAAACCTATATCCTCGATTTTGATGAATACATCTATGATAAAATGGTGCAAATCGAGTTCCGTCAATTCCTGCGTGACCAGGTGGTGTATTCCTCGGTGGAATCATTGGTGGAGCAGATTGCCAAAGATGTGGCAGAAGTGAGAGGATATGAACGAAATGACAGCACCCGACCGGCAAATCTACTTACTCGACCCGCAGAAACTCACTCCTGAAACCATCGCGGTCGCCTTCGCCAAAACTTCGCGCTCGCCGGAGAGTTTTCAGGCGATCGCGGACGAATTAACCGATGAAAAGAGCGCCCAGTTCCATGAAAAATGGGTGGTGGGCTATGGCCATTCCTCGGTCGCAGAACATGCCGTGCTGCACATCGCGGTAGAAAATGTATCGCGTCTGGCGGTGGAAACCTTGCAGGCTAACCGCCTGGCATCCTATACCGAAAAATCAACCCGCTACCAGAAATGGGACGCGGATTCTTTTTACGTGCCGCAGGAATTTGCCGCAGAACCACAGCACACGCTCTATCTGGATACCTGCCGCCACCTGTTCAGCACGTATCAAACATCGCTGGTGAAACTGCGTGAATACCTGGTGACCCAGCAGCCGCAGAAAGAAGGCGAGAGCGACCGCGCCTATGAAAACCGTCTGCGTGTACAGTATGTGGATGTGGCGCGCTTTCTGCTGCCGGCGGCAGCCCTGGCCAATGTGGGCGTGACCATCAACGCGCGCGCATTGGAACATGCCCTGTGCAAGATGCTGTCGCACCCGCTGGCGGAAGTGCGCCAGATGGGCGAAGAGATCAAGGCGATCTCACAGGACAATGTGCCCACCCTGGTGAAATATGCCCATGAAAAGGCTTATTTCACTGATGTGCAGGATGCCTTCAGGCGTGTGGCGGCCGGTGCAGATACCGTGCCTTATGGGGGCGACTGGTGCCGTCTGGTGGATTATGATGAGCGCGCCGAGGAGAAAGTGCTGTCGGCTGGCTTGCTGCGCTACAGCGGACTGAGCTACGCACAGGCAGCGGACGCCGTCAAACAGATGGATGAATCCGAAAAATCAGCACTGATCAGCACTTTTCTGGGCAAGTGTGACCCCTTCACTGCACCGGTGCGTGAACTGGAGCATGCCTACATGACCTTTGAGGTGGTGCTTGACCAGGGGGGATATTATGAACTGAAACGCCATCGCATGATGACGCAGAGCGCCCAGGAACTGGGCGTCGATCTGGGCTATGCCACCCCCAAATGGATGGTGGCGGCAGGTTTCGGTCATGAATATGAGCAGGCAATGGAAGCAGCGCGCAGCGCTTATGAAGCATTGGCGGAGCTAAACCCCGTTGCAGCAGCGTATGTGGTGCCGAACGCTTTCAACCGGCGTGTGCTGATAACAACGAACCTGCGTTCTGCCAACCACCTGGTGGCTTTGCGCAGCGCGCCCAATGCGCATTTCTCCATCCGGCGGGTGGCACAGCGACTGTATGAGGAGATCAAGGCGGTGTATCCTGCTTTTGGGGCGTGGCTGCGCTGTGAGCGTGAGGAAGATTGGCACATGGTGGAAGACACCCATTTCCACAGCCTGTTTTGATTTTCCCTTTCTATGGGAGGAAAACGAAGAATGACAAAATTGGAAAATGTCTTTTGGAATGAAGCAGAACAGCGCCTGCGCGGCGGCTGGCGCCTGACCCTGCAGGCGATTGCGCAACTGGTCGTCAGCGGCGCCCTCAGTATTCTGGCAGGGTTGGTGCTGTTTGTGGTCATGCTGGTGAGTGGCACCCCGCTCAACGAAGATGCGCTGCTGTCTTCTCCGCTGCTGTTGGGATTGAACGCGGTGGTGGGTTTGCTGGGCATCGTGCCGGTGATCTGGATCTTCGGACGCTGGATCGACAAACGCAAGTTCTCTGATTTTGGTTTTGTGATGAATCGTGACTGGTGGCTGGACCTGGGTTTCGGGCTGCTGCTGGGGGCGGTGTTGATGGCGTTGATCTTTGTGGTGCAGCGCCAGTTGGGCTGGGTGGAGGTGGTTGACCGCTTTGCCGTGCCGCAGGGCGGGAGCTTCGCCTTCGGCATCCTGCAGGCGGCATTCCTGTTCCTGGCGGTGGGCTTTTATGAGGAATTGATGTCACGCGGTTACCAGCTCAAGAACCTGAGCGAAGCCATGCACAACAGTGGCCTTCCGCCGCGTTGGGCGATCGCCATTTCGTTTGTGATCACCTCGCTGGTTTTCGGCATTCTGCATGCCACCAATCCCAATGCCAGCCTGGTCAGCACGCTTAATATCGCCCTGGCAGGCATCTTTCTGGGTCTGGGCATGGTATTGACCGGCAGCCTGGCGATTCCCATCGGGCTGCATATCACCTGGAATTTCTTCCAGGGTAATGTGTTCGGCTTCCCGGTAAGCGGCACCAACGCCGGGGCGACCTTTCTGCGGATTAACCAGACAGGTCCGTCAGTCTGGACGGGCGGAAATTTTGGGCCGGAAGCCGGCTATATCGGTTTGCTGACGATTTTACTGGGCAGCCTGTTGAGTGTTGCCTATGTGCGTCTGCGATATGGCAAGGTCAGGCTGGAAGAAAGTTTGGCTGTCTATCAGCCGCGTGTGAAATTGAAGAATAAAGGAGAACAGGGTATGAAAACCTATCAGGCAGTATTGGCATTGGATGCGCGTGTAAAGTTGGGCGAAGGGCCCGCCTGGGATGCGCGCACAGGTAAGTTGTTGTGGGTCAATATCATGGACGCAGAAGTGCATGTCTTTGACCCCAAAAGCGGTGAGGACCGGGTCATTGACCTGTCGGACCGCTTCAAGGACATCGGCACGGTTGCGCCGACCAGCGACCCCAACAAGGTTATCATCGCACCTGACCTGAGCATCGCTTTGCTGGACCTGACCACAGAAGAAGTGGAAGTTCTGGCGACAGTCGAGGGCGCAAATGAGCGTTTCAATGACGGCAAGTGCGGGCCGGCGGGCAATTTCATCGTCGGTACCATGCATGACAGCGACCCGCTGGGCAAGCTCTATAACTTCACCCGCGCGGGCGGGGTGCAGTTCGTGCAGGATGGCGTGAAAACCTCCAATGGGCTGGGCTGGTCGCCTGATTATCGCACCATGTACTATGTGGATTCGAAATATAAAGAGGTGTATGCCTTTGATTATGACCTGTCAACCGGTGCCTTGAGCAACAAACGGGTGGCGTTCCCGCTGCCGGAGGGCGACTATTCGCCGGACGGACTCACCACCGACAATGAAGGCATGCTGTGGCTGGCGCACTGGCGCGGCTACTGCCTGACGCGCTGGAACCCGAACACCGGTGAGATGATCGCCAAAGTCGAGGTGCCTGCGCCGCAGGTGACATCCTGCTGTTTTGGCGGCGATGACGGTACCACGTTGTTCATCACCTCGGCGCGCAACGGGTTGGATGAAGAAACGTTGGCGGCTTACCCGCACGCCGGCAGTTTGTTCGTGCTGGAAACCGACATTGAAGGGCAGCCCAGCTGGCCGTTCCAACTGTAAGTAAGAAGAAAACAGGGCTTGCGCATGCGCAAGCCCTGTTGCTTTGCAGGCTCAGATCGGTTCTCCCGGCGGGTGCAGCGCGAGAGCACCCCGCCATCAACCGGCAGGATCACGCCGTTGATGTAACTGGCTTCGTCAGACGCCAGGAAAGCTGCTACCGAGGCGATCTCGGCTGGTTCACCGGGACGCAGCAGGGGAATGCAGCCTTGGGTTTTCTGATACCTATTCGCCCGGCTTAGGTGCGGTCAGACTGGCTGGCAGAGATGGTGATGGTGGCGTAGCACGGGTCTTTTGAAAGCGCGTATATAACGGCTTTTTTACGCAGACGTGTCTGACTTGCTGATCAACGACCAACCGTTCGCCACCATCTCTTCTTCGAAGAATTTTTCCACATCGGTGTGGTGCTCGGCAGTGGAGTAGGTGAAGGTCATTGTTCCCTGGGTGTCGGTGGTCATCACATCGCCGTTGTTGGGGGTGGGCTCATAGGCTTTGTACACGGTGGCCATGCCGCCTTCGCCGCGTGGTTCCACGGTCTGATATTTGCCCAGATTGCGCCCGATCATTGTATCCATTGCTTTGCCCTCGATATCTCTGAATGAAGCTGATTATATTATTTTCTTACCAGATTGCTATCCCCTCGCGCATTGGTATCAATTAATACTTGGTTTCTGCAATGAGATTTATAATTAAGTCAGATATTCACAGATAGCTGGAACGGAAGAATGAAACCGAAAATTGCATGATTATTGATGGCCGGGATTGTGTCGATGGCCGGGTTGGAAGTTGTTCGACAGTCGACCAAGGCGGAGTGGGTGAATAACAGAAAATAATGGCCAATCGAAAGTCGATGGCTGAGGTTAGTTTCAAATGGCAAAACGTAAACTGAAAAGACAATTAGGTCTGATCCAGGTGATCATGTTGGGCACGGCAGGCACGATCGCTGCAGAAATTTTTGTGTTGACCGGTCATGTGGCGGGCATCGCCGGCCCTGACACGGTCCTGGCGTTGATCATCGGTGGCATCTTGACTTTGAGCATCGCCTTGAATTATTGTGAACTGGCGACCACGTATCCGGTCACCGGCGGTGCTATGGCGTATGTGCGCGAGGCCTATGGCGGAAACCTGATCATGTTTCTGGTGGGTTCACTGGACGGACTGTCAAGTACCTTCTATGCTGCCCTTTCAGCGGTCGGTTTTGCCTACTCGCTCAAAGTGTTCCTGCCCTTCATGCCGGTGATCCCAGTCGCCATCGGGGTGATCGCTTTGGTGAGTTTCACTCAGATTCGCGGGGTTAAGCAGGCCGGCAATGTGCAGATCATCCTTGGTGGTTTTTTGCTGGTGGTGTTCACACTTTTTATCGGAATCGGCTTGATCCGTCCGGAAGGTTTTCAACGTGAGGTGTTTCTCTCTGGGCGGGTGTTGTTCGAAAACCAGGGGTTATGGGCGAATGTGTCGCGCATGTTGATGGCGGTTGCGCTGGTTTATAATGCCTATGTGGGGTTTGAAGTGATTGCGGATGATGCCGAAGAGATTAACAACCCCAGCCGCAATATCCCGCTGGGTATTTTATTGAGTCTGTTCCTTGCCACGCTGATCTACGCACTGGTTTCACTTGTTACGATTGGCACAGTGCCGTATGAGCAACTGGCGGGTTCTGAAACCGCACTCACTGATGCTGCGCGGAGATTCTGGCCGGTCCTGGGCGTGCCATTGATGGGAGCAGCCGGTCTTGTCGCCACCCTGACATCGGTCAATTCCGCTATGCTCTCCGCCACCCGCGAAGCGTTTACCCTGTCGAGAGAGAGGGTGTGGCCGCGAGTGTTGTCTCGCCTCAGCCGCTGGCGCACCCCGTATGCCGCCACGATATTCATCGGCGCATTGTCAGCGCTGATTGCAGTGATTGGGTTGGTTGATTTCCTCAGTTTCATCTCCAGTGCAGGCTATATGTTTGTCTTGTTTTGGGCGAGTCTTGCCATGATCCGGTTGAGGAAGAAGCATCCCACAGTGACGCGCCCGTTCAAAGTGCCGCTGTTTCCTTTGAGCGCCTATCTGGCGGCGGCCAGCGGGGTATTGATCATTGCTTTTGCCCAGGTGCGGGCGCTGCTCTTTTTGGCAGCCGTCTTGTTGACCCTGACAGCTATTTATTTCGGTTCACAAGCTGTGAAAAAGCGCAGAATTCATGTGGAAGAACGCTTGCACAAACACCAAGAGGCAGGTATTGTGCTTGTGCCTGCAGTCAACCCTGATACCGCAGCGAATCTGGTCAGCCTGGCATGCATGATGATAGAAAAAAAGGAAGATGCCAGAATCTGCCTGTTGAGCGTCCAGAAATTGTCACCACTGCTTTCCGCTGAAGCGGCCGAACGTTTGATCAGACAGAAAAAATTTGGCGGTAATTTACTGCACGAACAAGCAGCCGCCATTGCATTTGCCCATAATGTAGCCATTTACACCAAACGAAAAGCATCAAGCAATGTAGCAGATGGGATCTTGGGTGAGGCGGTGCCGCGCAGCCATGTGAATTTAATATTGATGGGCTGGCCTGCCAACACGGAGATCAATAAGTTGGATGACAATGTGGTCAAGGAAGTGTTGGTAACAGCACACAAAGATGTGGCGGTTTTTCGCAAACGTGGCAATCAGCCGATTCGCAACATTTTGGTACCAATCGGCAGCGGCCCGCATGCGCGCCTTGCCCTCAAAATGGCATGCCAGATCGCGGAGAACACCGACAGCGAGATCACAGCCCTGCGCATCCTCAATGGGAATTTTGCTGCGGAAGAGACAGAAGATGTATTGGCCCAAATGCAGGAGATCATCGAGGAAGAACTGGGACATGTACCTCGTCGGTTGGGCATTGAAATTTTGCGGGCTGATTCAGTGGCGGCAGGCATTGTGCAGGCGACTCGGCAAGCTCGTTATGATCTGGTAATCATCGGGGCATCGGGAGAAGTGTTCTCGCACCATTATCTTTTTGGCAGGATCAACGATGAGTTGATCGATACGGTCGATTGTTCGATGCTGATCGTCCGACGTTACCAGCCGGAAGCGTTGGCGTGGCTGCACCAACAGGTGAAATCAATCGAAGAAAATTGACGTGATTGCTGAGTATGCTTCCGCCAGGGATCATGTAGGGTCGGTCTTATCATGCCCCGGTCTACATAGATGAAAAAAAACAGGCACTGGTGTAAACCAGTGCCTGTTGACTAAAAATTCATCAATTTACATTGAAAAAAGTTTCGTCCGAATCCCACAACAGGGTGTAGGTGCAACCTGCGGTGGAAATTTTGACCAGGCGTGTAAAGCTTGGATCGGGCAGCTCATCATACACAAAGTCAGTGAAAGTGGCATAAACCGCGCCGTCGTCCCACGAGGTTGTGCTTCCTGTCCTGGGGATGTCAAAGCCCGGAATGGGGTAAACCCCCAGGATTTCATAAGTGACGGTTTCACCAAGCGGAAATTCACCTACCGGTCCCAGGTAAACCTCCAGAGAATAACCTACTGGCCAGGGATAAATGTCAGAATGCCACCAGGAATAAATTTCCCAATCATCGTAACTGCAAACTGATTCATCGAAGGCTGGTGTGGTGACCCGGGTCTGGTCAAACCAGGCAAAGAGGGCATAGGTTCCCCCCCATCTGGATACATCGGCGCAGGCCATATAGGTTCCCTCTTCATCAGGCTCCCATCCCTGCGTGGTTGGAACGGATACCCATTCGTTGCCACTCAGAACACGGATGTCAGCCACCCACGCAAATTGTCCACCTGGGAAAGGATGGCAAACGTGCTGGTCAAAATTGGCCTTGAAACCCTGGTCGGCAGCCAGTTGAAGCCAGGCAGGGTAGGTTGTGTCTGTAAGGTCGACAGGAACAATTTCTCCGCTGCCTAACCAACTGCCGGTAGCAATACCGGGGGTGCCTGAAAGAGCAGTCGCGCTGCTGGTGAGTGTGGTAAACAACAGTGCGACTGCGAACAAAACAGTTACTACTTTTTTCATTTTTATACTCCTGTACATTAATAAATTTTTAGAAAAATATAAGCAATTTCATTATAGGCATTCTAAAGACTCATGACAATAGTTTGGAGGGGAATCATCGTATTAATAAGTAAAATATCATAATAATATTTTAAAATAGAAACACGTTGATATCTTTTATAGACAATCAACAAAAACTAGGTAGAATTGGCAGATTTGGAATGTACTTAATCTTTCTGCGCAGCCATCCAGACTGTCATAAAAGGCACATTCTTTTCCTCCGCGAGACGTTTGACATCTTCATATTCGGGCATGGCTGCGATTCGTTCGCCGTTGAGTAACTTTACCTTCACCTTGACCGCGCCGTAAGGGGTCTCGACGGTCTCGAAGGTGCGTTCGGCTTCGTAGCGGTAGATGGGGTAGACGCGCAGTCCGAAGGTGGTTGATTCGCGCAGCATGATCTCTGCCAGAACGGCTTCCAGGCGGCGCGGGGCGATGAGGGAGAACATGGTAGCGGGGCGGTTCTTCTTCATGTAGATAGGCGTGGCGAACACATCCAGCGCACCGGCGGCAAACAATTTTTCCATCAGCAGGCCGTACATTTGGGGGTTCATGTCGTCGATGTTGGTTTCCATCACGATCAAGGGGTCATGCCAGGGGGTATCCTCGCTTTCGCCAACCATGATGCGCATGACGTTGACCCACGGCATTTTACGCTTGCCAGCGCCGACCCCGACCGCGCTGAGACGCATGGCGGGACGTTCGAAGGTTGCCAGGGAAGCCAGGATGGCCGCACCGGTGGGGGTGACCAGTTCTTTTTCAGCGCTGGTCGGTCGCAGGGGCGCACCGGCGCGGGTCAGCAAGTCTAACGTGGCGGGGGCGGGGATGGGCAGGATGCCGTGCTGGGTATGCACCTGCCCTTCGCCATACGGAAGGCTGGAGGCATACAGGCGTTCAATGCCAAAAAAATCCAACCCGATGGCTGCACCGATGATGTCGATGATCGAATCAAGCGCACCGACCTCGTGGAAGTGAACTTCGTCCACAGTGGTGTTATGGATGCGCGCTTCGCTTTCTGCCAGGGTGTGAAAGATGTTAGTCGCGGTTTGTTTCACGGCGGGTGAGAGATCACTGGATTCGATCAACGCAGCGATGTCACGGTATGATCGTTGGTGAGCATGGCTGTGGTTGCCATGTTCGTGGTCGTGATGATGGCGGTGTTCATGACCAGTGTCAGGGTTGACCTCATGCGTGTCGCCGTGTACAGAAAAGTCACTGGCATAAATGGCACCTTGCTGCACCTTTTGCAGGTGCAGGTGATAGTGTTCAGGCAGGCGCAGTTTGGCAAGCTCCTGTTCCAGGTAGTCCAGCGGCATACCGGCATCCAACAAGGCGCCGAGAAACATATCTCCGCTGATGCCGGAAAAACAATCGCAATAGGCAACTTTCATTTTTTGCCATCCTCCGTTAATGAACCGGTCTGGTAACCTTGCAGGTCGATCAGTACTCGTTTGATGCCCAGGGCTTTGAAAGCACTCACGATTGATACACGCTGTTGGGCGAGAGCTTCAATCTGGTCAGGATCCACTTCGATGCGCGCGATAGGGGGCTGATAGCGCACGCGCACACTGGTAAAACCACGCTCTTTCAGAATTTGTTCTGCCTGGGCGACGGTTTGCAGGTCGGTGTGGGTGATTTCGGTGCCGAAGGGGATGCGCGTGGCAAGGCAGGGTGATGGCGGACGGTCCCACACCGGGATGCCGAGAATGTGGCTGACTCGGCGGATATCGGTTTTGGTGTAGCCGAGTTCTTGCAGGGGGGAACGTACTTTCAGTTCTTTGACCGCTTTTGCACCGGGGCGGTCGCTGTAGATGTCGTCACCGTTGGATCCTTCCAGCAAAACGGGATAGCCATGTGCAAGGGCGTATTCTTTCAATGCGGAAAAACGTTCGCGTTTGCAATAATAACAGCGATCCAGGGGATTGCTGATGAAAACTGGCGAGTTCAGGTCATCGTGTTCTACCATGACATGCGGAAAACCGAAGTGCGCAGCCACGCTCAGAGCGGCGCTATCATCCTCCTCGATGTGGACAGGCGAATGAATGGTAACTGCCAGCATATCGTCACCGAGTGCCAGCCAGGCAGCCACCGCCAAAAAAGCGCTGTCAATGCCTCCGGAAAATGCTACCACCACGCGCTGCATGGATTGCAAGGTTTCGATCAGATGCAGCCACTGGGTGCGGTCCTTTTCAATCAATTGCCAGGTTACTTCGTTGATCAATGCTTCACGATCAATCATAGGTGCACACTCTGTTGGTTGATAATGGAGGCCAGGTAGCCAGCGCCGAAACCATTATCGATATTGACCACGGAAATGCCGCTGGCGCAGGAATTCAGCATGGTAAGCAGAGCTGCCACCCCACCGAAAGAGGCGCCATAGCCGATGCTGGTGGGCACAGCGATGACAGGCACATTGACCAGGCCTGCTACCACGCTGGGCAGCGCGCCGTCCATACCTGCCACGACCACAATGACGGTTGCCGCCTGTAAGCGGTGGGTATGTGCCAGCAAACGATGCAAACCGGCAACACCGACATCATAAATGCGTTCTACCTGGTTGCCCGCCAATTCGGCGGTTTGGGCGGCTTCTTCCGCGACCGCAATATCAGAGGTACCGGCCGACAGTACCAGAATGCCGGGAACAAGTTCTTCGCTGGAACGGTTGATCTTGTATAACCGGGCGTGGGCGTCATAGACACCATCTGCCGGCATTTGGGCTTGAATTTGAAGGTAGACATCAGGGGATAGGCGCGTGATCAGTACTTTCTCACTATTTTCGAGCAAGCGTGCGGTGATCTTGATGAGGTGCTCCGGGGTTTTTCCTTCACCAAAGACCACCTCAGGAAAACCGCAGCGCAAACTGCGGTGGTGATCAAGACGGGCAAATCCCTCTACTTCCTGAAACGGCAGGGCGCGCAATTGCTGCAGTGCCTGGTCAACCTCGACTTTGCTATTCTTGACATCAGTTAATAACGATTGTAATAGCTGGATGTTCATAGTATCCTTGCAAGGGCATTGTTGTTTTCTATTATCTTAACCGAATTTGATGCCGGGGGTTGTTAGACTTTTATTTGAACACATTGATACGTCCCTATCAACCCAATGTGTGCCCATTAAGATAGTTAAGAGTTTGGTCAACTTAATTGACAGATGGGCGATTGATGATAAAATATTTATTATAAATAATACTATAATTGACAGATTCGCCAGCCTGTGTTAAAACAGGGGAGGCCAGGGTAAAAACATCACTATGTGTTGGAAGATTTCTTCTGGTTATTTCCCTGCCGAATATGTCGAAATAAAGGATTGAAATGGCAACCACACGCGAACGCATTTTACAAAAATTATTGGACCACCCCCGCTCAACCATCAAGGATCTGGCAGAAGCAGTCAGCATTAACGCAATTTCTGTACGGCATCACCTTGCCAGTTTGCAGGCGGATAACCTGGTGGTGTCAGAAGAAGAACGGCATGGTGTCGGCCGCCCCCGCCTGGTCTATTCATTGACCAAGAAGGGTTCAGAGGTGTTTCCCAGCAATTACCTGGATCTGACTGACCGGCTGCTCAATCAGTTGCACGAAACCCTCCCGGAAAATGAGATGGAGAACCTGTTTATCAACATGGCGGACCGTATGATCGATGAACTGCGTCCTGAATTGGCGACACTTAAGGATGAACGTGCTCGTGTGCAATACCTGGAAGACAAACTGGCGAACACCGGCCATTCGATCCAATGGGCGGAAGATGAAGACGGCAATTACCTGATCGAAGTGTCTAATTGCCCCTACCTGCACATCAGCAAAAGCCACCCGATTGTGTGTGTATATGATGAGCGCATCTTTGAGCAGGTGCTGGGCATGAAAACCGAAAAAACCAAGAGCATCTGCCAGGGCGACCGTGTGTGCTGTTACCTTGCCAAATCAAACAAGGCAAGCAAATAACGCCTGTTGAACCGCCTGGTTGACATCTGAAAATACCCTACCGCCTTGCGCCCGCAGGGCGGTTTGTTTTACCGGGTTGGCGCTGATGCCCCACAGGTGTAAATCCACCTCCACTCCCATGGCGCGCAGCAAGCTGGCGGCCTGAACGCCGCCGCTGAGACCGTTGGGTGAATCTTCAAACACGTGCAGGACAAGTTGTGCGGGCAGAGAGATGCACTGTGCGTATGCTGATGTGAGCGTATTGGTGTGCGAAGCCTGAAATACATCGGCCGCCCAGAGAAGCGCGCGGGTTTCATCGCCGGTGAAATGATAGGCGATGGCGGATAAGGCTTGGGCAGGCGATGGTTTGAGCAGTTCTTCCGGGTGGAAGGAGGTTTGCTGCGCCAGCCAGTATACCTTGCCGTAGGCGCTCAGATACACACCGTGCCAGGGCAGCAAGCCGGCGGCTTGTTCTGCTTCGGGGGAATAGGCGCCGTCACCGTTGGGCGAGATGCCAGCCGGCGGCATGGAAGGGCGTGCGGTATAGATGCTGATAAACAGCTCGCGGCTGTCAATTTTTTGCTGTAATGCCTGAAAGGCTTCTGGTTTCAAGGGAACGGTGTCGTGCAGGGTCAGGTAGTTGGGCAGGTCCAGGTCAGGCTCGGTGTGATAGTAGGTGCGGAAATTGTCAGAGCCGATGATGTACTGCTGGAAGATGCGCATGGTTTCTGAG
>CAYMNB010000033.1:0-14592 GCA_964391725.1 uncultured Anaerolineaceae bacterium
TTACTGCGCGCTTACGTCGCTGCGGCTGCCCAGGGTCAATGCCACGTCAATCTCCTCGCCGCCGCGCACCACAGTTAAAGTTACGGTATCACCCGGCGATTTGTTCAACAGCAGATAGCTCAGCAGGTCGCCGAACACATTCACCGGTTCGCCATCGATGGCTATGATCAGGTCACCGCCCACCGGCATGGTGAAGGTCTCTCCCTGGTATTCCACTGGCTGGTTGCTGCCGCCGATCAAACCGGCATTGTCTGCCGGGCTGCCCGGCACCACGTTGGTGATGTAGGCGCCGTTGTTGTACGTGATGCCCAGCAGTTCTTGCTGCAGCAGGTTCAGGCTTTCCAACGCGCTAACGCCAATATAGGGTGATTCGAAGAAACCCTGGCTGATCAACGCCGGCACCACCCGTTTGACAATGTCAATGGAGATGGCAAAGCCGATGCCGGTGTTAATCGGTTCGCCAAAGTTGGTGGCACCCGCGGTGCGGATGGCACGGTTCACGCCCACCACCTCGCCACGCAGGTTCAACAGCGGCCCGCCCGAATTGCCCGGGTTGATGTTGGCATCTGTCTGAATGATGTCGCCGGTGGTGAAAAAGGCACCCGAATCAGCCTGGCGCAGCGACTCCAGCGTACGTCCCTTGGCAGAAACAATGCCATAGGTGATGGTACCCACCAGTCCGTAGGGATTACCGATGGCGATCACGCCTTCGCCCACACGCAGGTCAGCAGAACTGCCCAGCGTCAAAGGAAATAATTCCTCTGCAGGCACATCCACCTTCAGCACGGCCAGGTCGGCATCATCATCCAAACCGACCACTTCGGCATATACCTTCAGCCCGGATTTAAAATCTACCTGGATGGTGTCTGCACCCTGCACGACATGGTAATTGGTCACGATGTGGCCTTCTTTGTCAACCACAAAACCGCTGCCGGAACCGGAGCCGAATTGTGAGAACACCTGAATATAGACCACGCCCGGCACCACAGCATCATAAATGTCTGCCAGTCCGCCCGGGATTGACTCAATGATGATCTGCTGCTGGGTCTGGGTGTCAGGGGTTGCTGCCTGCTCCACCACTACCTCCTCATCCAGTTCCTCTGCCCTGATTGCTTCTTCGAATTCCACCACGCTTGAATCGATCAAAAACGGTAGAGCGCTCAGGCTGCACGCCATCAGCGTGACAGCGGTTAACCCTAAAAACAACACTTTACGAATTTTTCCATTCCTATCCATTAATTTTCTCCTTGCAATCACAAGTTTGGATTACATTATTTACGCAGTTCAGGCAGTACCGTCGCGCAATTCTTCAAACAATTTCTTCTGGTGTGCAGTCAGCTGCCTGGGCAGCGTCACCTGCACGCGCGCATACAGATCACCGTACTGGTCTTTGTTTTTTAACTTTGGCATGCCCTTGCCCTTGAGGCGAATCTTGCTGCCTGGCTGGGTGCCGGCCGGTATCTTCAATGCGACTGTGCCGTCCATAGTCTTGACAGTGGCGCTGCCACCCAATATGGCAGTATACAGATCCACTTCAATATCACGGGTAAGATCATTGCCATCGCGCTCAAACACCGCGTCATCTGTCACCGTAACCAGCAGGTAAATATCGCGGCCGTCAGGGCCCGCACCTGCCACACGCACCTTGGTGCCGGTTTTGGCGCCGCGCGGGATCTTCACATTGATGCGGCGGTTGCCGACCATGAAAGCGCGTTCAGTGCCGTAATAAGCTTCTGCCAGCGAAATCTCGATGGGCTGGTCGATGGGCGGCATGGCATATTGCGCCTGCTGCGGGTTGCCCTGCATGAACATGTCCGCAAAGGGGTCATTGCCGGCGAACCCGGCGCCGAATATGCGCGTAAAGAAATCAGAAAACGCACCCATGTCGCCGACATTGGTCTGGTACGTGTACTGTGGCCTGCCGCCGCCAGCGTTGTTGGCCTGACGCATCCAATCGCCCCAGTTGAAATCACCCTGCCCGCCGTGCTGTTTCCAGTCTTTATAAGAACTGCCCAGCTGGTCATACTTCTGGCGGTTTTCCTCGTTGCTCAACACCTGGTAGGCTTCGTTGATGTCCTTGAACCTATCTTCCGCGGTGCTGTCACCCTGATTGCGGTCAGGGTGATACTTCATCGCCAGCTTGCGATAAGCGGACTTGATCTCGTCCTGGGTGGCTTTTCTATCTACGCCTAAAATTTTATAGTAATCACGATATTCCATGCTTAATAGTGTATGCAACCAGTATTAGAGCGTCAATAGAGAAATGGCTGTTCTTACACGATTTTTACATTAAAAATGCACAAACCAGCCGTTAAAAACGGCTTTGGCGGACTGATGCATGCCTTCATTTAGCGCTTTTTGTGTCTTCTCCGCCCGGAGGGCTGCTTCTGGGTCTGCGGTTGGATTTTCTGCGCCGGTTGGCTGGCCTGCACGGCCGGTCGTTCCACCGCCGCCGCCTGTCCGCGCACCGGCCGCGCTGAGAACATGTTGGAGATCACCCGCATACGGATATCGCTCAACAGCGTGCGAAACAGGTCGATTGCCTGGTTCTTATATGCCAGCAGCGGGTTGCGCTGCCCGTAGGATTCCATCATCACCTGCACGCGCAGGGCTTCCATCTTGGTCAAATAATCAACCCACTCATCCGTGATCGCCCCCAGCAGCAGACGCCGATAGACTTCGTTCAAGAGGAATTTGCCCAACACGGCTTCGATCTGTTCGGCCTCTTCTTCACCGAATTCGCCAACCTGCATGCCGGCATGCGCCTGGAACCATTCTTCGCCGAAATGCTCTTGCAGGGCTGCCCGCCGCCGTTTGTCCATCTGTGCGAGCACTGCCTGTGCCTGCACGAACTGCGTCCATTCGACCCGTCCCCAGATGCGTTCCTGCACCTCGATGCCGCGCGTCAGATGCGTCAGCACCTTGTTGGTCAGGTTTTCCGCGTCAGTATCCGCAATCATCTGCGCGCTGAGGAAGGCATATTGCATGCGCGTGTATTGCTGGGTGACGCGCTTGTGGCTGCGGCTGTCAAACGACATACGCTGGCCGGTGCGCATCATCAGCAGATAGGTCACCAATCCACGCTCGGTGAATGATTCCTCTGCCAGGCGGCTGAACAATTGGTCGCAATCGCGCGCCACTGCGCCGCTCTCGCCCAGCAGACGTTCTGCGTGCTGGTTAAACGTATCCAGCGCAGATTGCTGAATGGATGCCAGCATGGTATCAAAATCCATCTCGCCGCTCTCGTCGGCTGCAAGCTCAACATCACCCAGGCGGCGGTTCAAAGCGCCGGTCAACCGCCGCATGAACACGTTCTGCAGATACTTGTCCAACTGCGCGGTGATCTCATCGCGCGCATTTTCCGGTTCTGTGATCAACTGCTGGGTCTGGCTGTTGCTCAGGCGCAATCTCATGTGCAGCAGTTCTTCCAGCTCAGCCAGCAAGGTTGCCGCGGCAGCGCTTTGTAAGTCTTCACGTTCATCGAGGTTATCAAAGAAGGTATCCAGCGCCTCCAGGCGTTCTTCCCGCTGCGCTTCATAGCGCGCGGCGGTGTCATCCACCAGTTTTGCCAGCGCCGCCTGTTGATGGTCGGCTTCGGCTTTCAGGCTGTCTTCGGCAATCGCCAATAATTCTTGCTTCAACACAGCGTAGGATTGCCCTTTGCCGTCCAGCGCTTTGTTCAGGCGGTCCACCAGCAGGCTCAGGCTGAAGGAGGGATACACCCACGCTTCGGTGGTGATGGTCGGCTGGATCTGTGACAGGAACGACAGCAGACGCCAGGGGCCTTCTTCGTCGGTCAGCGCGCGCGGCACACGATCGCGCATCTCGGTCTCTAACATCACCAGCACATCCTCGGTCAGGTTGGGCTTCGTGAACACGCGGTCGCGCTGTTCATAGATGCGTTTGCGCTGGTCGTTGAGCACATCATCATACTCCAGCAGGTGCTTGCGCATGTCAAAGTTAGCGCCTTCTACGCGTGTCTGTGATTGTTCGACCAGTTTACCGATCATGCCCATTTCAATGGGGATATTGGCGTCCATGCGCAACCGGTTCAGCAGAGATTCTGCTTGCTGGCCACCGAAAATGCGCATCAGGTCATCTTCCATCGAGAGGAAAAAGCGTGAAGAGCCGGGGTCGCCCTGGCGCGCCGAACGGCCGCGCAACTGGTTATCGATACGGCGGGCTTCATGCCGCTCCGAACCGATCACATGCAAGCCGCCCAATTCACGCACGCGCTCGTCGCCTTCCATCGAATCAAGGAAAAACTGCGCGCTTTCTGCGTAGATGCCAAAATCAGCCGGATCCAATTTGCTGAGCGCTGTACGCATTTCATCATGCGTCAGTTCATAGACACCATCCACACCCTGTTTGCGCAGCAAACGCACCACATCGGCATAGACGTTTTCGGGAATCTCACCGCCCAGCTTGATATCAACACCACGCCCTGCCATGTTGGTGGCGATGGTCACCGCACCGAAAGCACCGGCGCGGGCAATGACCATACCTTCCTGGTCATGGATGCGCGCGTTCAACACCTGGTTGGGTACACCGCCCTGGATGATCTGCACCACCCGTTCGCGGTAATGCATCTCCAGGCCCAGTTCTTTCATCAACAGCGGCAGGTTGTCTTCTTGCGCGGGATTGTTGGCAATGCCCAATGTGCGCGACATCTCGCGCAGTTCGCGCGGTTGAATTTCTTTTAATGGGCGGTTGAAGGGCTCCAGTTCGGGAACAATGCGGTCAACCATCTCAATCTCGTTCTGCTGCATCCATGCCTGGCGAATGACCCAGATCTGGCACAGGTTGCGCAGGTTTTCAGCGCGCAGCAGGTTGGCGATCAGGTCAGAGTTTTCCACCGACGCCGTACCCACCAACAGCGGCCTTCCGACCGCGTGCAAAGCGATGATCTCACGGATGATGGCACGCAGCTTGGCTTCCTGCGTGCGGAAAATGACATCCGGGTAATCTTTGCGTTTGAAGAAAACCGCCTTGCCTTCCGGGTCAGACTTATAGCGGTAATAGGTGTATTTGTAGTTGAGCTCATCCCGCGCTTCGGCAATTTCCAGATCAGAATCTGGTTTGCCGGCTTCATATTCCAGGTTGGAAGGCAGCGGCAGCACGCCCAATTTGTAGATATTGTCGAATTCTTCTTCTTCGGTCACCGCCGTGCCGGTCATACCCGCCAGTTTTTCGTACATGCGGAAGAAATTCTGCAGGGTGATGGTGGCGTAGGTCACCGATTCCGGTTCGATCTGCACGCCTTCTTTGGCTTCCACCGCCTGGTGCAGCCCGCCCGACCAGCGCCGTCCGGGCATCAAGCGGCCGGTGAACTCGTCCACAATGATGACCTTGCCGCCCTGCACGAGGTAATCTTTGTTGCGTTTGTACAAAAATTGCGCTCGCAGCGCCTGTTCAAGGAAACCCAGCAACTGCGCCTGTTCGGGGGTGATGTCCTCCGGTCGTTCGGGATCGCCCAGTGAGCGGTTGAGCAGTTCTTCCACATGCGCCTCACCAATCTCGGTCAGGGTCACATTGCGGTCACGTTCGCTGATCTCATAATCCTCTTCGTTCAACTGGCGCACCACCTGCGCCATGGCGGTGTAATCGTCCATGCTTTCCATGGAGCGGCCGGAGATGATCAGCGGCGTGCGTGCCTCATCGATCAACACATTGTCGACCTCGTCGATGATGGCGTAGTGATGCCCTCGCTGCACACGTGATTCCAGCGTGTTGGTCATATTGTCGCGCAGATAGTCAAAGCCGTATTCGGCGTTGGTGCCGTAGGTGATGTCGGCGTCATAGGCCTTCTTGCGGTCTACCAGCACCAGTTGATGCTGGTCTTCCTGGCTGGAGGTCTTGTTGAGGTCCACCACAAATGCTTTGCGCCCGTTCTCGGTGCGCGCCGCCATCTGCAACACACCCACCTGCAAGCCCAACAGATGATAGACCTGTGCCATCAAGCGTGCCTGGGTGCGGGCCAGGAAATCATTGACCGTCACCAGATGCACACCTCTGCCCGACAACGCATTTAAATAGATAGGCAGGGTTGCCACCAGCGTTTTGCCTTCGCCGGTGCGCATTTCCACGATCTTGCCGTGATGCAGCGCCTGTCCACCGATCAATTGGATGTCATAATGCCGCAAACCAATAGTTCGTTTGGACGCCTCGCGCACCGTGGCAAAAGCCTCCACCAGCATAGCATCCAGGGTTTCGCCCTGCGCCAATCTTGCTTTGAATTCATCGGTTTTGGCGCGCAAGGCTTCATTGCTCAAAGCCTCATAGGTGCTTTCGAGGTCGTTGACCTGCGCCGCTACCGCTGCATATTCGTCAATTTCTTTTTGTACCGGGTCGCCAAACAGCGCCTTAGAAAATTTTCTTAACATAATCGTATCGCTTCCTTACTGCCATAGATACAGGGAAGCAAATCCATTTCAGCAGCTTGCTTCCACCCGCATTATTATAGCACAGGCAGCCCCACGGCCTCTTCCGGCGACGGTGTGGGCAGTTCTCAGAGCATCATCTGGTTGATCTGGTCGATGCTCTCGCGAGGCGGGCGCAGCCGGCCGTTGCCAAGCCGGTTCAGCGGTTCTTCCACCAGGTCATAACGGTCAAAGATGGAAGGGATATCCGTATCCACATAGATCAATCCGGTCACCAGTTGGTGATGCTCTTCCGCCTCTTCCAACACCTTGAAGGCCTGCCAGCGGCTGGTGGGGTCATACTCTTTGTCCAGTTTTTTCAGACGGATGATGGAATCATCATGCAATTTGACTTCGCGCACCGTGCCCGCTTCAAAATCTTTGATCACGATCTGGGTATCGGTCGGTACAAATTCCAGTTCATGCAGCGGAATTTCATGTTCACGAGCATACTCATACGAGTGTACATTCTTGGCAAAATTGAAGAAAGACACACACGGACTGATCACATCAATCACGCTGATACCCTGGTGGCGCAGCGCTGCTTTGACCAACTGGCGCAGTTGCTTGGGATCGCCGGCAAAAGAACGCGCCACAAAACTGGCGTTGGAAGCCAGCGCCTCCATGCAGATATCCACCGGCTGGTAGCGGCTGGTGCCCTGACGCTTGAAGGAAACCCCGGCTTCGGTGGTGGCGCTGAATTGTCCCTTGGTCAGGCCATATACGCCATTGTTACCCACGATATACAGCATGGGCGGGTTGCGGCGGCAGATGTGCTTGAACTGCCCCATGCCGATCGAAGCGGTATCGCCATCACCGGACATGCCGATGTTGGTCAGGGTACGGTCAGCAAACATGGCACCCATCGCCAGCGATGGCATACGCCCGTGCAGCCCATTAAAGCCGAAGGATCGTTTGAGCATGTAGGTTGGCGCTTTGGAAGAGCAGCCGATGCCGCTGTAGCGCACAATCTCCTCAGGCCGCAAGTTTAATTCGTAGCAGGCACTGATGATCTGCGCGATGATGGCAGTGTGCCCGCAGCCCTTGCACAGGGTGTTGGGCGAACCCTGATAATCACTGCGTTCCAATCCGATGTCGTTCGTTTCTTTAGGCATGGCAGCCATCCTCATCTTCCCAGATTCGTTGTGTGATCCATTCCGCCGTCATCGCCAGCCCGTCCACTTTGGATAACTGGCGCAGTTTGTAGGCATGCTGCGGCGCTTCCAACGTCAGCAGTTCTTTCATCTGCCCGTCGCGGTTCAACTCGACCACATAGGTGTGGTCATGCTCCTGCAGGAAGTCCGTCACTTCCATGGTGAACGGCAGCGCCCGCACCCGCAGGTAATCGGTCACAATGCCTTTGGCAGCCAGTTGGTCACGGGCTTCGTCCACCGGCATATGGGTGGAACCCCATGTGATGACACCAATGCGCGCATTCTTCTGCCGTTCGATGATAGGTTTTGGCACCAAAGACCGCGCCTGGCGGTGTTTGCGCTTCAAACGCGCCAGGTTCTCTTCCCAGACCTGGGGATCTTCTGAATAACGCGCAAATTCATCATGCCCGGTGCCGCGCGTAAAATAGGTCGCGCCATTATGGCGGTTGCCGGGCACTGTGCGGTAGGGGATAGCATCGCCGTCCACATCCAGGTAGCGCCCCCACAACTTGCCTTCTTTCGTCCAGCGTTCGATATCCTCCTCCCACAACACCTTGCCGCGATCCATGGGGGTGTCGGGATATTCAAACGGTTTGCCCATCCAGGGATTCATGCCCAGGTCGAGGTCACTCAATATCAGCACCGGTGTTTGCAACCGTTCGGCAATGTCAAACGCCTTCCAGCCGAATTCGAAGCACTCGTTGATCGAACCCGGCATGAGAATCACCTGTTCAGTGTCGCCGTGGCTGATATTGGCGGCAAACAACAGGTCATTTTGCGCCGTGCGCGTGGGCAGTCCGGTGGAAGGTCCCACCCGCTGCACATCCCACACCACCACCGGCACCTCGGCAAAATACGCCAGACCCAAATATTCTGCCATCAGCGAAAGGCCGGGACCCGAAGTAGCGGTCATGGCGCGAAGCCCGCCCCAGCCTGCGCCGATGATCATCCCCAGCGCCGACAACTCATCTTCTGCCTGCACCACCGCGCAGGTCATGCGGCCGGTCTCAGGATCTTTGCGCAGCATCGGTAGAAATTCATTCATATCTTCAATCACACTGGATGCCGGCGTGATCGGGTACCAGGACACAAACTGCACCCCGCCGTAGATCGTCCCCAGCGAAGCGGCACGGTTGCCGTCGCACAGGATGTAACCATCGGTGATGTGCATAGGTTCTACCGTATAAGGGATAGCTGTGCGGTCAATATTGGCTTGTGCCCATTCTGCTCCGCGCTGCGCCGCATAGAAATTCATCTTCGCGGCTTCGGTTTTGCCTTTGAAGTGAAACTCGATCGCCTGCTGCACCTGTTGCAAATTAATTTCCAGCAGGTCTGCCAGCACGCCAACATAGATCATATTGCCAACATAGCTGCGCAAACGCTTTTCAATGTCAAGTTCATTGATCAATGTTTCCATCGGGATGCCGAAGGCAAGGCTGGTTGGCAGGGCTTCCGGCATACTGAAAGCCTCATCATACAAAATCAGACCGCCGGGCACCAGTTTTTTCACATCCTCCACCACGGTATCCTGATTCATCAACACCTGCACATGGTCGCGCTCCACCCGCCCCAGGTAGCCGTCTTTGCTGACCCGCACCGTGAACCAGGTGGGCAGCCCTTTAATGTTGGAGGGGAACAGGTTGCGGCCCGACACCGGGATGCCCATCTCGAACAAAGCCCGCATCACGGTGGTATTGGCGGTAGAACTGCCGGTGCCGTTGACATTGCTAAACATGATGCAAAAGTCATTGATGATCTTGTGCGGCAATTGCGTAGAATCTTCCTGCATGCAAACTCCTTTCACCCGCGTTCATGTGAAATACAGGAACAGGGCGAAAACATGATAGGGTTCAGTGATCTCTTTGGCTGCCGGTGAGGGACAGCCTTATGGGTAGTATAGCCCCCCCACCAGATACCGTCAAGTGCGGCGGTTGTGTCCAAAAACAGAATCTTTTAATCCGCCGTGCCTGCCAAATCCTTGACCATGTAATGGCTGCCCATTACAAAACCGCGTCCGGCATAGTAACGCCGCGTGCCCACGGCAGAGATCACCGCCAGCTTTTGGTAACCGTGCTGGCGGGCGAGTTCTGCCGCCTGTTCAATCAACTGGGTGCCAAGGCCGATGTGCTGGGCAGCGCCATCCATCTCGTTGCCCACCCCCAGTGATTGCCCATACACATGCACCTCGCGGATGATGGCAGCGCCTTGCAGGTCTGGCAGCAGTTCATCACGCCACGCCTCGATGTGTTTATCATCAGGCAAGGAAAGCCGCAGAAAACCCGCAATGTGGTCATCGGCGGTGATAAATTGCAGGAAATGTTCTTCAGCAAACGCTGGTGAATAGACCATATCCACCAGCGAAAGCTCTGACGAAACCAGTTTGGCGTCCTTCAGTTCGCGGCAGCGGATACAGTTACAAGTCTGGCCACGCCGCAGCAATTCACGAAAGATATCCTGGCGCAGGCTGGTACGGCGGTTGCCCTCCACCACATAGGTGGAAGGGATATCGCGAATGACACGGTTGACGCGGCAGTAACGCGGGATGGTCGGTTTCACATCCGCGAGGAGCGTCACCAGTTCGTCGGTGGTGTAGGGTGTGTAATGGCCCTTTTTCCATTCTTCATACAGCCCGGTGCCCTCCAGCAGTTGGGTGGGATAGATTTTCATCTCATCCGGGCAGAAGCCCAACCATTCCGCGGTAGAATCCCACAGGCGCGCAAAATCTTCACGGTCGCCCTGCAGGGTAGCGCCCAACAGGTTCGGCATCCAGTGCAGCACGATCTTGAACCCCGCTGCGCGCAGCATGGCTGTTGCCTGCAGGGCTTCGGTGATGCCGTGTCCGCGGCAATTGACCGCCAGGATGTCATCGTTCAGGCTCTGTACACCCAGCTGCACACGCGTCACCCCCAGTGTGCGCAGGTGCACCAACCCTTGCGGGGTGATCATGTCGGGCCGGGTTTCGATGGTCAGGCCCACATTGCGGTGTGCGGCGGTTTCGTTGATCTGCTGCGCTTCTGCCAGCGAGGAGGCCTCATGGCCGTTGAGAGCATCAAAGCAGCGCTTGACGAACCATTCGCGGTAATCCGGCGGGTAGGCATCCCACGAAGAACCAAGGATCAAGACCTCGATCTTATCGATCGGGTGGCCGACATTGGTGAGCGCCTGGAGGCGGCTGCGCACCTGCACGAACGGATCAAAATTGTTCTGCAGCGCACGCGCCGCCGCCGGTTCATCCGGCAGGTACGACTTGGGCATGCGCACGTCCTCCGGACAGAAAATACACTGCCCCGGGCAGTCCTGCGGGCGCGTCAGCACGGTCACGGTGGTGACCCCCGAAAGCGAACGCATCGGTTTTTTGCGGATAATGCGCAGGAATTCGGCATCTGCCTCCCACTCGCCCGCATTGACCCCGTCCATGTAAATGGTGACCAGCAAACCTTTGGAGATATGCCCGCCGCTGGGCAGCGGGTTGCGCCGGATGGCGGCCAACACATCCGCACCATCGCGCACTTCCGCCAGCACCTGGCGCGCGACCTCTTCCCGCTCGGGTGTGATCTGCCGGCGCTGCTGCCAGCGTTTGTCACGCAAAGTTTCATCATACATGCCTTCATTATAATCGCGCTGTCAAGGGCTGCCCGTGGTTCTTGACCATCCGTTAATGTACTTTATAGTTTGCTTATTTCGATTGATTCATCTATACTTAACCTACAATGACAACAACGGGGAGCCTGCCCGCCGCAGGCTGAGAGGAAAGCAGGACCGGCTTTCGACTCGCACTACCTGATCCGGATTATGCCGGCGGAGGGACAATACCGACCACCCACGGCTGCCCTCCAAATCCGGCAGCCGTTTTGATTGAATGGACAGACCTGCATGAACCAGTTAGCCAACCCCAAAGAACAAGCCCGCGCATGGATCTTCGTCAACGGAGAACTACAGCATCCGCAGGCATTGGCAAAATTGCTAACGGACAATGATTACTTGATTGCCGCTGACGGCGGTGCACGCCACCTGCTGCGCATGGGTTGCTTTCCTGACCTGCTGATCGGCGACCTCGACTCACTCACCCCGGCCGAAGTAGCCCATATGCAAGCCAACGGCACCCAGGTTGAGCGCTACCCGACTGACAAAGACTGGACTGACCTGGAACTGGCGCTGGAAGCTACCCTGCAGCGCGGTTTTCATCACATCAAGCTGGCAGGCGCATTGGGCAGCCGTATTGACCACACCCTTGGCAACCTGTTTCTGCTCACCCACCCCAAAGCCGCTGCTGTTGATCTGCGCCTTGAAGATGGCCGCGAAGAACTGCTGCTGGTGAAAGGCGAAATCACCCTGCAGGGACAGCCCGGCGACCGCGTTTCACTGGTACCGCTGGATGAAACAGTCCGAGGAGTATTTACACAGAATCTGCAGTGGCCGCTGGAGGAAGAAACCCTCTATCGCCACGCCACGCGCGGCATCAGCAACCTGATGACCGCGTCTACTGCCACAATCTCTGCCCGCACGGGCGCTCTGCTTTGTATCCACACCCGAAAGGAGTTTTTTAACGATGAAGAAAACCATTAAAACCTTGTTGATTGTCCTGGTCATCCTCGTGATGGTCGCGGCCTGCCGCGCCAAACCGGAGGAAGAGCAAGTCTCCGAGCTTGCTGGCGAACCGACCGCGCTGCCGCAGGTAGACCGCACCCACAAAATGTCGGTGCTGGTGCATGATTCCTTTGCGGTCAGCGAGGCAGTCATCTTCGCCTTTGAAGAAGCCAACGATGTCAATGTCAGTTTCATCAAAGCCGGTGATGCCGGCGCTGCCCTCAACCGCGCCATTCTGACCAAAGACGCGCCCATCGCGGATGTTTTTTATGGTGTTGACAACACCTTCCTCTCGCGCGCGATTGAAGAAGACCTGTTTGAAGCCTATGATTCACCCCTGCTGGCAGACATCGATGACAGCCTGAAGCAAGCGCCCAACAACGAAGCCCTGCCGGTGGATTTCGGCGATGTGTGCCTCAATTATGACAAAGCCATCCTCAACGAAGACAACATCCCGGTGCCGACCGGGTTTGAATCGCTGACCAACGAAATGTACCGTGACATGCTGGTGGTGCAGAATCCCGCTACTTCGTCCACTGGGCTGGCATTCCTGCTGGCAACCATCGATTATTTCGGCGAAGACGGCTACCTCGACTACTGGCGCGCGCTGCAGAGCTACGGCCTGCTGGTAGTAAACGACTGGGAAACCGCCTATTACGGGCATTTTTCGCGCTACGCCGGTGAACAAAGCGGCCGCCCGATCGTGGTCAGCTACGCCACCAGCCCCGCCGCTGAGTTGATCTTCTCGCCGGAACCGCTGGAAGAAGCCCCCACCGCCGCCGTGCTGACGCGCGGCACCTGCTTCCGCCAGATCGAATTCGTCGGCATCCTCAAGGGCACCCAGCAGCGCGAACTGGCGGAGAAATTCGTAGACTTCATGCTCGATGAGCCCTTCCAGAACGACATCGCCCCCCAGATGTTCATGATGCCGGTCAACAACCGTGTACCCACCCCGTTGATCTACGATGACATCGAAGGGATGCCGCTCTTCCCGGTGCTGATGGATCCCGATTTGATCGCTGAGAAACGTGATGCCTGGATTGAAGAATGGACCGAAGCCGTCCTGCGCTGAGCCGGAGGGAATGGATTGATTAGCCAAAACAACGACAAAGTAAGGCAGCGCGCGCGTCGCCTTACTTCCCTTCACAACCCCCTCCCATGCTGAACAAACGCCCTTCCATGCGCTGGCTGTTGTGGCTGATGCCGCTGGCATTCATGGCGGTTTTCTTCTACCACCCGCTGGTGCGGGTGTTCGAACGTATGCTGCGCGCGGTTGCGGTCACCGGTTTGGGCACCCCCAACGCGCTGCGTATCATCATCCGCGCGCTGACCTTCACCCTGTGGCAGGCGGGGCTTTCGACCCTGCTGACCATGCTGCTGGGACTGCCAGCCGCCTACCTGTTTGCCCGTTTCCGCTTTCCGGGCAAGCGCGTTTTTTCGGTGCTGTTCACCCTGCCCTTCATCCTGCCCACAGTGGTAGTCGTGACCGCGTTCACAGCAACATTGGGCGCTGGCGGCTGGGTCAACCAGGCGTTGATGAATCTCTTCAACCTGGCAAGGCCGCCGCTCTCATTCACGAACACCCTGGGGGCGATTCTGCTGGTGCACGTCTTTTACAACCTTGCCATCGTCATCCGCGTGGTGGGGTCTGCCTGGTCGCAGCTCGATCTCAAAACCGTGCATGCCGCGCGGGTGTTGGGCGCTTCGCCATGGCGCGCCTTGCGTGAAGTGACCCTGCCCCTGCTGCGACCCTCCCTGCTGGCGGCGGCTGTGCTGGTGTTCCTGTTCGATTTCACCTCCTTTGCCGTGATCCTCATGCTGGGCGGCCCGCGCTTCTCCACCCTCGAGGTGGAAATATACCTGCAGGCATTGAACCTGTTGAACCTGCCCCTGGCAGCGGCGCTGGCGGCTGTGCAGCTGGGTGTCACCCTGCTGCTGACCATCCTCTACCAGCAGGTGCAGGGCTTGAGCAACCTGCCGCTGCTGCCGCGCCTGCACGGTGAAACCACGCGCACCCCGCGCAACTGGGCGGAAACAGCCTTTGTCGCCCTCATGCTGGTGCTGTTGGTGATCCTGCTGGTGCTGCCGTTGGGCGTCTTGCTGCTGCGCAGTGTGCAATATACCCCGCCCGGCAGTCAACAACCTCAATTAACCCTGCTCTATTTCCGCGAATTGTTCGTCAACCGGCGCGGTTCATTGTTCTATGTCGCCCCCATCCAGGCGGTGCGCAATTCGCTCATATACGCGGTGCTGACCATGGTGTTTTCGCTGGTGCTGGGCTACCAGATCGCCTATGCCTTCGAACACCGCACTGTTCTCGCGCGCTGGCTGGAAACCGCCGTAATGCTGCCGCTGGGCGCCTCGCCCATCACCCTGGGGCTGGGTTTCATTTTGGTGTTCAGCCGCCCGCCCTGGGACCCGGGCAGCTTTCC
>CAYMNB010000033.1:14692-25058 GCA_964391725.1 uncultured Anaerolineaceae bacterium
AACTTCGGGCAAGCCATGGCGATGAGCGTCATCTTGCTGGTCATCTGCGCCGTGAGCTTTTTCGTGATCGAAAACCGGCAGAAGAGCCCTTGATTGGGGGCACTATGCCTGTTTCTCCCCTGATAGCATTTCATATATAATGGCAGCAGGCAAAACAAACGCCTGACAGACCTATGACCAACAAACCGAAGCAATCTTCCACGCTCCTCTACATCCTGCTGCCGCTGGCGGTTCTATTGATCGCTGCCGGATTGCTGTTCGTGTTTCGTGACTCTTTGCCCTTCGACCTGCCTCTGCCCATGGCATGGCAATCACCCACAGAAACCCCGCCCCCCAGCGCAACCGCCACCCCGCTTCCCCCGACCGCCACCGCCACACCTGCCCCCAGCGATACCGCCACCCTGGCGCCGACCCAGCCCGAACCCAGCGCAACCATCACGCTGACCGCCACCATCCGCTTTACCGCCACACCCTTCCCCACTTCCACCCTGACCGCTACCCCCGAAGGTGTGGTCAACACCCCCACCCGCACCGCCACCAGCCGCTGGTACTACCGGGTGAACACCGCCACCCCGCGCCCCACCAACACCCCCCTGCCTACCCGCACCCCCAGCATCACCCCCACACCCACCCCGCGCGACCACCTGCTGCGCATTGACGCCCCCGGGCCGCTCAGCAAACTGGTATCGCCGCTGCTCTTTGACGCCTATGTCATGATCGGCGCCGATGGCCGCGCCAACGTGGAGTTATTTGGTGAAGACGGCCGCCTGATCGCCACTGACACCGTTTTCGGTGAAAGCGGCCGTTACTACCGTGTGCAACGCTATCTGGATTTCAGCATCCCCGGCGCGGGTGAACTGGCGCGCCTGCGCTTCACCACCAAAGACCGCTTTGGACGCATCACCTCGCTGTCCTCGGTGGATGTGGTCCTGCTGCAATTCGGCAGAAGCATCCCCAACCCGCCAACGGTGTGGCTGGACCCCTTCATCATCTGGCGCCCCGCGCGCGACAGCACGGTCAGCGGCGGCGTGGCATGGATCGACGGGCTGGCTTACAATGTCAACAGCAGTCCCGTAATTATCGAAATGCTCGCCAGCGACGGCAGTGTGATCGCCTCGCGTGAGATCATCCTGCCGGAGCCTCTGGAAGGGCGCAGCCATGCCCGCTTTGATGTGGGCCTGTCATACACCGTGGAGCAGCGCACGCCGGTGCTGCTGGTCATGCGCCAGGAATCAGACAACCGCATGCCCGGCACCATCTATCTTTCGAGCGTCGAGATCTTCCTCGAACCCTGAAAAACAGCCCTGCCGGCCGCGCCTGTTCGTGTTACAATCGTGGCACACTTTTTTACCCCGTGGAGGAATCATCTCATGACCGAACCTGTACTTGTCTGTGTTGCCTGGCCCTATGCCAGCGCCGATATCCATGTCGGCAATATGACCGGCTCGCACCTGCCGGCAGACATCGTCGCGCGCTATCATCGCATGCGCGGCCGCCAGGTTCTGATGGTCTCTGGTTCCGACTCACACGGCACACCCATCACCGTGCGCGCCGATGCCGAAAACAGCACCCCGATGGAAGTCTATCAGCGCTTCCATCACGATTTCATTGATCTCTTCCAGAAGACCGGCATCAGCTATGATTGCTTCACAAGCACCCACACCGAAAATCATTTCGATGTGGCGCAGAAGATGTTCACCGTGCTGAAAGACAACGGTTTTCTGTATACCGATGTACAGAAACAATGGTATTCTCCCGCGCAGCAGCGCTTTCTGCCTGACCGCTATGTGGAAGGCACCTGCTATATCTGCGGGTATGAAGGCGCGCGCAGCGACCAGTGCGACCGCTGCGGCAATCTGCTGGAGTCAGAAAAACTGCTCGATCCGCGTTCCAAAATCGACGGTTCTACCCCAGAACTGCGCGAAACCGAACATTTCTTCCTGGATCTCGGCAAATTAGAACCGGAAGTAATCGAATTCCTCAAAGAACGCGAGAGTTACTGGCGCCCTAACGTGCTGCGTCAATCACTGGGGCAGATCGAAAGCAACCCGCTGCGCGGCCGTGCCATCACCCGCGACCTGGAATGGGGCATCCCTGTGCCGCTCGAAGGCTACGATGACAAGCGCCTGTATGTGTGGTTTGAAGCTGTTATGGGCTACCTCTCGGCGGCCGTGGAAGCCAACAAATTGGCTGGCAACCCGGACGGCTGGCGCAACTGGTGGACCAATCCTGCATCGAAGACCTTCTACTTCATCGGCAAAGACAACATTCCCTTCCATGCCATCATCTGGCCCGGCGAGTTGCTGGGCGCCGGCACCGATTTTGACCGCCTGATGGGTGCGGAAGACCCGCAGCCCTTCGTGCTGCCCTATGATGTGCCCGCCAATGAGTTCATGAACATGGAAGGTCAGAAAATCTCCGGCAGCCGCAACTGGGGCGTGTGGGTGCTCGATTACCTCGAACGCTATGACCCCGACCCGCTGCGCTACTACCTGACCGTCAGTATGCCTGAAACCCGCGACACCGACTGGGCCTGGGAAGATTTCTATAACCGCAACAACGGTGAGCTGATCGCCACCTGGGGCAACCTTGCCAACCGCGTGCTGGGTTTTGCCCACAAACGCTGGGAGGGCATCGTGCCCGACCCGGGCGAATTGACCGAAAAAGACCGCGGCCTTCTCGATACCATCAATGGCGGTTTCACCAGTGTAGGCCAGTTGATCGAAGAGGTCAAGCTGCGCGCCGCCCTGGCAGAAGCCATACGCCTGGCGAGTGAGGTCAATAAGTACCTGGACGACACCGAGCCATGGAAGACATTCAAGACCGACGAAGCCGCCGCTGCGCGCGCCATATTCACCGCCATGAAAGCCATCGACTCGCTCAAGGTGTTGTTTGCGCCTTTCCTGCCCTTCTCCAGCGAGAAAATCCACGCCTTCCTCAATTATGAACAACCTCTGTTCGGCACTCCCTGCACCCAGGCCGTTGAGGACAATCTTGGCAGCCATACTGTGCTGCGCTATGACCCCGCCAACGCCAGCGGTGAATGGAAACCCAGCCAACTGGAACCAGGGCGCGCTTTTCAACAGCCCGCCCCGCTGTTCACCAAACTGGACCCCTCCATTGTGGCAGAAGAACTGGCACGCCTGGGAAAGTAACCTTCAATCCCAATACCACACCATCCGCATAACGCTGATTCTTAACCGATGAGCACTATGCGGATGACGTTACGCACTTGTAATCATCTCTCTAAATCGTTACAATGAAAATAGACAACTAACTGATATTCACCGACAACGTCGGATCTATCCCCACTGAGAGAGATGATGGACAAACCCCTTGAAAATAACAACGGGGCGGTGAATCCCCCCAATCTGCTGACCCAGCTATTAACCATTCTCATCTTCACCGGCACCATCGCCCTGCTGGCGGTTGGTTTAACCTGGCTAATGACACTTTTACTGAACCTCGGTTAACCCAGACAGCACATTTTGCATGGCGCCAAAGGCATGCAGACAACCGGCGCCGTGATGACATGCAAAAGAATCCTCATGAAGAGCAGCCCCGCGCTGCTCTTCTGGGTTAATGGGGACAAATTAACAGGGAGTCTGATATCTTGACTTCTGGGCTCATTTGTTGTACAGTATTATTGTACAAATAGGAGCAAATATGACCATACAAACCACCTATAGCCAGGCGCGGGCACAACTCGCCAGTTTTTTAGATGCCGTCACACACAATCGCGAGGTGATCGTGATTCAACGCCGTGGCCAACCTGATGTTGCCATGATCGCCGCTGATGAGTTGACCAGCCTGATGGAAACCGCTTACTTATTGCGTTCGCCAGCCAATGCAGAACGGTTGTTAACGGCATTAAACCGTGCCCTAAAAGAAGAAGGCGAAAATTATTCTATTGCTGACCTGCGTGATGACTTAATGCTCAATGACGAATAAGCGCCTGACTGTCTTCCAACAGGAATTTTTGGAAGACCTCCGTCATTGGGTGGCAACAGACCGTAAGGTAGCGCTGCGCGTCTTAACACTGGTGGAAGCAGTGATGCGCGATCCTTTTCAGGGGATTGGCAAACCGGAACCATTGAAATATCTCTCCCCGGGTGCCTGGTCACGCCGCATAACACAGGAACACAGGCTTGTTTACCTTGTGCGCGATGACCGCATTGACTTTCTGCAATGCCGGTATCATTACTAACAAAACTTTGTTGACGCAAAAAAGAGGCTGCCCAATTGGAGCAGCCTCTGGTGTGTTACAGAATCAGTTGGCGACTAATCAGCCGCAGTTGCGCGGTCTTGCTCGTCGGCAATACCTTTGTAGGTTTCCCAGTTGCGCTCAGCATCACCTTGCGCCAGTTTCATCAACATTTCGGCGCGATCTTCATTGGTCTTCACCAATTGGCTGAAGCGGGCTTCGTTGTAGGCGTACTCACTCATCTGAATGGTGGGCTCTTTGCTGTCCAGGGTGAAGGCTTTTTCCTCATCCGGGTTGTAGCGGAACAGTACCCAGGCGCCGGAATTCACGGCGGCTTTCTGCTGCGCCAGGCCCATCTTCATGCCGCCCTGAATATAGTGGCTCACACAGTGGGTGTAGGCAATGATCAGCGCCGGCCCGTCGTATTCCGCGGCTTCGCGGAAGGCACGCAGGGTCTGCAAGTCATTGTAGCCCATCGCCACACGCGCCACATAGATATTGCCGTAGCTCATGGCGATGCGTGCCAGGTCTTTCTTGGCCAGCGGCTTGCCGTTGGCAGCGAATTTTGCCACAGCAGCACGCGGGGTGGCTTTGGAGGACTGGCCGCCGGTGTTGGAGTACACTTCGGTATCGAGCACCAGCACCTTAACGTTCTTGCCGCTGGCGAGAACGTGATCCAGGCCGCCATAACCGATGTCATAGGCCCAGCCGTCACCGCCCACGATCCACACATCCTTGCGGACGAGTTTATCAGAAAGGCTCAGAAGGTTCTTGGCCTTGGGGCTGTCCATCTTCTCCAGTTTGGCATTCAGTTGTGCCACACGCTCACGCTGGGCTTTGATGCCGGCGTCATCTTTCTGGTCAGCTTCCAGAATGGCCTGCGCCAGTTCAGCGCCGACTTCCTCTTTCAACGCCGCCAGCAATTCTGAAGCCATTTCCGTCTGCTTGTCATAGGTCAGGCGCATGCCCAGACCGAATTCCGCGTTGTCTTCGAACAGCGAGTTCGACCAGGAGGGGCCATAGCCTTCTTCGTTGACGGTGTAAGGCGTGGTGGGCATGTTGCCACCATAAATGGAGGAACAGCCGGTGGCGTTGGCGATCACGATATGGTCGCCGAACAATTGGGTCAGCAGGCGCACATAAGGTGTCTCACCACAGCCGGCGCAGGCGCCGTTGAACTCGAACAGAGGCTGCAGGAGACTGGCTTTCTTGACTGTATTGGCGTCAATGGCGGTGCGGGTCGGGTTGGGCAGGTTGAAGAAGAATTCAAAATTCTCTTTTTCCTGCTCGCGCAGCGGTTCCTGCGGGCGCATGTTGATGGCTTTGCGGGTAGGATCTTCCTTATCCTTGGCAGGGCAGGCTTCCACACACATACCACAGCCGGTGCAGTCTTCCGGCGCCACCTGGACGGTGAACATCCAGTCAGCGGGGAATTCCTTGAAACCTTTGGCTTCCTTCGATTTGAAGGTTGGCGGGGCGTCTTCCAGATGTTTGGGATCATAGACCTTGGTGCGGATCACGGCATGCGGGCACACAAAGGCACACTTGCCGCACTCGATGCACAGATCGGGTTCCCACACCGGGATTTCGATGGCGATGTTGCGCTTTTCCCACTTGGTGGTCCCGGTCGGATAGGTGCCGTCATTGGGGAAGGCCGATACCGGCAGGTCGTCGCCGCGGTATTCAATGATCTCGCCCAAAACATTTTTCACAAACTCAGGCGCGGTCTCGGGCACGATGCTTTCGCGGTGGATCTGCGCGGTGACTTCGGTGGGCACTTCCACTTTGAACAGGTTTTCGATGCTGGCGTCCACCGCTTTAAAGTTGGCAGCCACCACTGCTTCACCACGCTTGCCGTAGGTCTTGCGGATGAAGTATTTGATCTGTTCGATGGCTTCGTCTTGCGGCAGCACACCGGAAATGTAGAAGAAACAGGTCTGCATGATGGTATTGATTCGCTGATCCATACCGGTCTTGGCAGCTACGTCATAAGCATTAATCACATAGAACTGTAGTTCTTTTTCGATGATGTCTTTCTGCACTTCAGCAGGCAGGTGCGGCCAGACCTCATCATGCTCATAGAGGCTGTTCAGCAGGAACACGCCGCCTTTTTTGGCATATTTGAGCATATCAACGCGCTCAAGGAACGACCATTGGTGGCAGGCGACAAAGTTTGCGTCACCCAAACCCACCAGGTAAGGTGATTGGATCAGATCCGGGCCGAAACGCAGGTGGCTGATGGTGACGGTGCCGGCTTTCTTCGAGTCGTACACGAAGTAACCCTGGCCGTAGTTATCAGTCTGGTCAGCGATGATCTTGATGCTGTTCTTGTTAGCGCCAACGGTGCCGTCTGAACCGAGGCCGAAGAACACCGCGCGTACAGTATCTTCCGGTTCGATCGAGAACGATTCGTCCCAGGGCAGGCTGGTGTAGGTCACATCGTCAATGATACCGACGGTGAAGTGATTCTTCATCTCGCCCGCCATATTCTCATAGACACCTTTGACCATGGCGGGGGTGAATTCTTTGGATGACAGGCCATAGCGTCCGCCCAATACTTTGGGCAGATTCTCGCCGTGCCAGCCTTCTGCCAATGCCGCCACTACATCCTGGTAGAGGGGTTCGCCGGTGGCGCCGGGTTCTTTGGTGCGGTCCAGCGTTGAAATGACTTTGGTGGTCTTGGGCAGCGCGTCTACGAAATCTTTAATCGAGAATGGGCGATACAGGCGCACTACCAGCACACCCACTTTTTCGCCCTGGGCGTTGAGGTAGTTGGCGGTGGTTTCACAGGTTTCGCCGCCAGAAGCCATGATCACGATCACATGTTCGGCATCGGGCGCGCCGTAATAATCAAACAGGTGATATTCGCGTCCGACCTGTTTGGCAAACTCGTCCATCACTTCTTGCACAATGGCAGGGGTCTGGTCATACAGGCTGTTGACGGTTTCACGCGCCTGGAAGAAGATGTCGGGGTTCTGGGCGGTGCCGCGCAGCGAAGGATTGTCAGGATTGAGGCCGCGTTTGCGGTGTTCAATAATGTCTTCATCATGGATCAAAGCGCGCAGGTCATCGTCATTCAGCATTTCGATCTTGGATACTTCATGCGAGGTGCGGAAGCCGTCAAAGAAATGCATGAACGGAATACGGCTGCGCAAGGTGGCAGCATGCGCGATCAACGCCATGTCGTGTGCTTCCTGCACAGAGCGCGAAGCCAGCATGGCAAAGCCCGTTGTGCGGGCAGCCATCACGTCAGAATGGTCGCCGAAAATGGACAGCGCCTGCGCTGCTATCGAACGTGCCGAAATATGGAAGACTGCGGGGGTTAATTCACCGGCGATCTTGAACATATTGGGCAGCATCAGCAGCAAGCCTTGCGAGGCGGTGAAGGTGGTGCTGAGTGCGCCGGTGGTTAAGGCACCATGCACCGCGCCTGCCGCGCCGCCTTCTGACTGCATTTCGGTCACACTGGGCACCGTACCCCAGATGTTGGGGCGTTCTTTGGCGTTCCAATCATCAGCAAATTCTCCCATTGCCGATGAGGGGGTGATCGGGTAAATGGCAATGACTTCACTCAGTCGATACGCGACGTCGGTGGTTGCCTGATTACCGTCCAGGGTTTCTAATATTCGCTTCATATAGATTTCTCCAATTCTAGTACTGAAAGGGATGAATGATGTCTTTTCCACCGGCGCAGCGCCGGTTTCAGCCATCTATAAACATACAACAGGGTGCATCTTTCGCCCAGTACCAAACTTCCTGTTTCTGCAGCGGGCTGGCATGGAATTTGTCTTAAGAATACACATGACGGCGTTGACACCCTTTGAGAATACCGCCAAAGACGCGGCAGGCAGTTGTACAGGCACTCTTATTATAATCGCTTTTTTCAGCCCTCTGCAGCATTCTTAACAGGTCTTAAGTGAAAAAGGATTTTCTTAACCATCACAAGGATGTCTCCCTTTACGGCATACAGTTGGCTGCCTACGCTGCCCCTCCAATTTCCCCCGCCGCTTGCGCCATCCGCCCATTTTTCTATATAATCCACCTAGTAGCATTATCCGGTTTGCTTCTCATCCTGAGTCTCCAAGCGAGGTAACCTAATGAATCTCAAACGCGCCAAGACCTTCAACTACGCCGTGGGCATGTTCGGCACATCCATCCCCATCAACATGCTCAAGACCTATGCCGCCATCTACTACGTCGATCAACTGGGCATGACCACCCCGCAATTATCATTGATGCTCTTCATCTACACCTTCATCGACGCCATTGATAACCCCGTGTACGGCTTCTTCTCTGACCGCACCCATTCGCGCTGGGGGCGGCGCCGCCCGTGGCTGGTGATCGGCACCCCGCTGATGATCCTGACCTTCATCGCTTTCTACAGCACGCCCGAATTCCTGGCTGGCAATGCCCTCTTCGCCTACTGCATGCTCTTCTACATCCTCACCGGCACGCTGGATTCGGTCATCAATGCCAACTATGCCGCCCTGTTCCCCGAAATCTTCCGCACCGATGCCACCCGCGCCAAAGCCAACGCCATGCGCCAGGCTTTCCAGCTGGTCGCCATGATCATCAGCATCGCCCTCACCCCCATGGTCACCAGCATGCTGGGTTACAGTAATACCGCCATCATCTACGGTATTTTGGGCGGCAGCGTCATTCTGTATATGACCTTCATGTCCAAAGAGGCAGAGATCAGCGAAGACGAAGAGAAACCGCGCTTCTGGGACAGCCTCAAAACGCTGTTCACCAACAAAAAATTCTGGATTGCCGGGCTTGCTAACGCCTTCTACTCCGCCGCCATGGCGCTGGTGCTGGCGTCCATGCCCTTCTACGTCAAATACGCGCTGGGACTCTCCGAAGGCCAGACCACCTTCCTGTTCGCCGCTGTGCTGCTGATCGCCATTGCATGCGTTGCCATCTGGGCGGGTTTCGTGCGCCGCCATGGCCTCATGCCCGTGTGGCGCGCGGCGTTGATCACCCTGGCAGTGGCTTTCATCCCGCTGTTCTTCGCCAATACCCTGGTCAGCGCCATCATCTGCGCTTCGCTGGTCGGCTTTGGGTTCGCCGGTGTGATCACTACCATGGACCTGATCGGCGCGCGCATCATGGACGAAGACACCCGCAAACACGAAGTGCGCCGCGAAGGCATGATCTCCAGCGCGCTGGGCTTCATGAACCGCCTCAGCGGCCTGTTCACCAGTGCTGGTTTCTATCTGGTGTTCTTGATTTATGGCTTCGAAAGCGGGCTCAACCCCGGCAACCAGCCTGATATGGCGGCGCGCTTCCTGCTCACCATTGTGCCGCCCATTCTGATGCTGATCAGTTTCGCCTTCTCTTTCTTCATCCATTTTGATGAAAAAGAAGCCGCCCTGCCCGAACCCCAAATCATCTGAGAAAGGATAGTATCATGGCTCTCTTCCGCATAGATCACACCCCCAAAACCGTCAAGATGAATCTGCCTCTGTATCTGCTGCTGCCCGACCCCGGCCAGATGAAAGAAATCCCGCTAAAGAAGCGCAAGGTCCTCTACCTGCTGCATGGCCTCAGTGATGACGGCAGCGCCTGGCAGCGTTTTTCCGCCATCGAAACCGTCGCCCGAAACTACAATCTGGTGGTGGTAATGCCTTCGGTGGGGCGCTCTTTCTACATTGATCAGCCCAACGGGCAGGCGTATTTCACCTACCTGATGGAAGAACTGCCCGCCTACCTGCGCGATCTGTTCGGCATTGACCCTGCGCCGCAAGACACCCTCATCGCCGGCCTCTCCATGGGCGGTTATGGCGCCATGAAGGCTGCCCTGCTGCACCCTGAACGCTTTAATGCCGCTGCCAGTTTTTCGGGTGTGCTTTCCCTCAACATCCTGCAATCGCACCCCGATGACACCCGCCAGCCGGAGTTTGAAATGCTATTCGGCGACCTGACAAAACTGCCCGGCAGCCAGCATGACCCCGCCGTCTGGCTGCACAACGCCGCCCTACAGCCCGAAACGCTGCCTACATTGTATGTTTCATGCGGGCGGCAGGACGACCTCTACCCGCTGAACGTCATGTTCCGCGATGCCTGCCAGCAACTGGGCGTGCCGCTGATTTATCACGAGCAAGACGGCACGCACGAATGGCTGTTGTGGGACGCACAGATCCGCCAGTTTCTGGCGGCGGT
>CAYMNB010000034.1:0-24566 GCA_964391725.1 uncultured Anaerolineaceae bacterium
TGCAGATTGGGCTTGAATTTCCGATTGGTAGCGCGCATAGAGAAACTGCGATTATGACCGAAAGTTGTCGATTTTCCACAAGATTCACACTTCGCCATGATACAATCCTTTCTTGATGCATTTGTTGCAACAGCATTGTATGTTACCATAACCCAGGTCAATTTACAAGGAATATTAATAGGACGAACTTATGAATGTGCAACCCAAAACAGTCAAAGGAAACATTTTCATCGCCCATCAAGCTATCGCCAGTCTTGTTCACAAAACTGTACTCGAAACCTATGGTGTCGTTGGTTTAGCGCCGAAAAATTTCGCCCATGATATCACCCGCGCTATCACCGGTGAAGGCAACCGGGGCATTGTCATCAAGCACGAAAAGGGGCGCCTCACCATCGATGTTTATATTATTATCGAATATGGCACTCGTATAAAAACCGTCGCCTCTGTGGCGGCAGACACGATCAGCTATCGTGTTGAAAAAATTACCGGTATCCCCGTGGCAAAAATAAACGTGCATGTGCGCGGATTGCGCATCTCTGATACTGATTAACGGTAGGAATTTGAGGAATAAAAGATGAGCAACCAGAGCGATATCAACATTAACGAAACACTATCATTGGATGGGGGTATCCTGAAAAAGTTATTGGAAGCAGGGTTGTTGTGGTTGAGGGCCAACCAGAATCATGTCAATGCTCTCAATGTTTTCCCTGTACCCGATGGTGACACAGGGACCAACATGGTATTGACCCTGCAATCTGCTTATGATGAGATCAAAGATATGCCAGAAACCAACATCGGCATCATCAGCCAGGCAATCTCACAGGGAGCTTTGATGGGGGCCCGTGGCAACTCGGGGGTCATTCTCTCTCAGTTGTGCCGTGGATTTGCCAGAGCCCTTGATCACCTTGAAGTCATGGATGCGGCCAGCTTGATCAAAGCTTTTACCGAGTCCAAAGAAACCGCTTACAAAGGGGTGGTCAGGCCGGTGGAAGGCACAATACTAACCGTTGCCAAGGATACAGCAGCCGCCGCTGCCGAAATGATAACTCTGGATAACACCGTTGATGAGATCCTCACCGCCATTCTGGATGCAGCCGCAAAATCCGTTGACAACACCCCCAATTTGCTGCCTATTCTAAAACAAGCCGGTGTCGTAGATTCAGGGGGCAAAGGTTTGTATTTCATCTTGGAAGGCGCTGCTAAGTGGCTTCGCAACGAAGAGTTTCAGACTGCACCAGTTGAAGTTCTGCCAATCGCGAACCTGGCAGACATGGAGGAAACCATCGAACCCGGTCAGGATTTTGAAGTAGTGATCGACTTTCGTCCGAACACCCAATTCAACCTGCGTTCTTATTATGATGAGTTAGAGAAAATTGGTACATCTATTCAGGTCGGAGAAGGCGACAATCTCTTCCGTATGCACATCCATGTACCAACCGACAATCGTTACATGCCCATCGATTACACCATGACCCAGGGCATCATTACCAATGTCTACATTGAGAATCTGTTAGATCAGATGGGTGGAAATCAAAAAGCCGGTAAACAAGCTCAATTAGAATATCTACCCTTTGAACCGGGGCAAATTGGTGTCGTAGTGACTTCACCAGGATTCGGTATATCACAAATTTTCACCAGCCTGGGAGCTTCCGCCGTTGTCAGCGGTGGACAAACCATGAACCCAAGCACCGAAGAAATTCTTTCAGCTTTCAAAGATTTGCCCACAAACCAGATCATCATTCTACCCAATAACAAGAACATTTTTTTAGCAGCCCAAGCAGCTGCCAGTATGTCGGACAAACGAGTCGCCGTTATCCCGTGCAAGACAATACCCCAGGGGATATCTGCGATGCTGCGCATGATGCCGGGGATTGATTTTGACCTCGCCGTGGAAGAAATGACCGAAGCCCTTGATGACGTGGAGACGGGTGAAATCACAGTCGCTACCCGCACCGTTGAGATCAATGGAGTCAATGTAGAAGAAGGCCAGGTCATTGCTTTGCACAATGGAAACTTAATTCAAGCCTGTCCAACCATTCTGGATGCTGCCTTGCATCTGCTGGGTGATGTTGATATGGATGAAAGAGAAAGAATCACCTTTTTTTATGGTGAAAACATCACACAAGAAGAAGTGGCAGAGGTTGTTGATGCTGTTGCACAGGCCTATCCTGATCATGAACTCGAAGTCCATAAAGGTGGTCAACCCCACTATCAATTTATCATCGCAATAGAGTGATATGGCCATTTGCATCCTGACAGACTCATTGACACAATATCCATTTATCCGCTTTGCCGGTATGAATAAAGTTCAGACAATTGAACATCATTTAACGTTCAAGGGGCAAACCATAAACAGAAATTCTGAACTAAAACTTCAGCAACTGCCCCAAACTGCTACAGCGGAGCACACACCCAAAGTGCAGGCACCCTCGGTTGCAGATTTTCAGCAAACGATCGCAACACTGCTTGGTAGATATGATGAAATTTTGTTATTGATGACATCCTCTGCCATATCGCCTGCTTATAGTAATGCACTTGAAGTAATAAACAATATGGATGGTGGCGGGCGCATTGTCGCCATTGACACCAACACCATTTCTGTTGGGGTTGGTGTACTGGTGTCTTACGTAGCCCGACTCATAGAGGAAAACAGAGATATTCAAGAGGTAGCGCAGTCCGTCAGGTCATACCAGCAACATATCTACACATTATTCAACACCCCCAACCTTTCATATTTGTATCACAACCAGTTATTAGATGCCGGCCAGGCATATGTTGGTGAATACCTGCAGTCCGCGCCCAATTTCACTATCGAAGATGGACGTTTTTTCTCCACTGACAAAATGCGCAACAAGCGGCACATCACCGATTACTTATTGGAATACACCAAAGAATTTGAGGCAATTGAATCCATGGCGTTCCTCCATGGCAATGAGTTGAGTACGCAAACATCGCGATTGATTCGCGAACACGTAAAAGAAGCATTCCCGGAGGCCTTATTCTCAGAACATCGTATTTCCCTTCCGCTTGCTCTGCTTTTTGGCCCGCAATGCCAGGGGGTGATTGTGGTTGATACAGAGTCTTTTTAAGCATCATGCCTGCTGACCTCATTCAACAATTACTAAGTGTCATACAATCTGAAACACAAAATGGATATGAGGATTCAGCGGTTGCCAACGGTATGCAGGCTTTTCTTCCCGTATGGCTTGAAAACGCCAAAAACAACCAGTTAAGCCCCAATTTGATGGCATTGGTGGAAGAAACCTTTGGGGATTATTCTCGCTCAGACAGTCAAACCAGAGCCGGTGCGGTTCAGACATTCATCGAAACCATTAAGCAAAGAAAGCAAAACGCTCAATCATCACAAGATACTGATCCGACCTCAACAAACAAGCCCCCCGCAAAAGAGAAACCAACCACCAGCTCACCTCGCCGCGGTCTTGGGCTGGATGCCCCGTTAACCGTTCTCCATGGTGTTGGACAGAAAAATGCAGAAAGGTTAACAAAACTGCATCTCAGCACGCTTGATGACCTGCTGCATTATTATCCCCGCCGATATGATGATTATTCCAAATTGAGTACGATAGATCAACTCAGCAATGGTGTCGAAACCACCGTTATTGGAGTGGTTGAACATGTGGATACGAAAGAGGTCCGCAAACGAAAAATTACCGAAGCTTTGATCACAGACAGCACCGGATGGCTACGTCTCACCTGGTTTAACCAGCCCTGGATAGAACGCCAAATAACCCCCAAGACTACTATCGTTGTTTCGGGAAAAATTGACCATTATCTGGGCAAACCGGTCATCAACAATCCTGAGTGGGAAAAACTTGACAAAGAGCAAATCAGCACAAACCGCATTGTGCCCGTTTACCCACTGACCGCGCATATGACGCAGCAATGGCTGCGCAAGATAATCTACAAAGTTGTTGATTATTGGGCACCGCGCACACCAGAGTATCTTCCTCCAGCAATTAGAGAAGCGGCAGAATTACTCCCACTGACCGAGGCCCTGCAGCAAATCCATTTTCCTGATTCAGTCGACACGTTACATGCAGCGCGGGAACGCCTGGCTTTTGATGAAATATTCGTCTTACAGCTTGGTTTGCTATCTCAAAAATACCTCTGGCAGGAACAAGAAACCGAACCACTTGCCATAAATCAATCATTGGTAAAGTCATTTCTTGGTTCACTGCCATTCATCCCCACCAACGCCCAAACCAAAGTGATCACAGAGATTCTTGAAGACCTGAATGCCACCCATCCCATGAATCGTTTGCTGCAGGGTGATGTTGGCTCTGGCAAAACCCTGGTTGCGGCTGCCGCCGCTCTGATCACAGCAGACAATGACAAGCAAACCGCCTTGATGGCTCCCACCTCCATTCTGGCTGAACAGCATTATCAATCCTTCCAAACCATGCTGTGCCACGCTGACCTTGATAAAAACTCGCTCAAGCCCGATCAAATTGTCCTATTAACCGGTGACACCAAAAAAAGTGAGCGGCAAATTATTCTGGAAAACTTGCAGAACGGTTACATAAAACTTATCATCGGCACTCACGCTTTAATCGAAGATCCTATCGAATTCAAAGACTTGCGCCTTGTCATTATCGATGAACAACACCGCTTTGGCGTAAAACAAAGAGCGGCATTGAGCAGCAAAGGGAATAACCCTAACCTTTTGGTGATGACAGCCACACCCATCCCCCGTTCAATGGCACTTACCATATATGGCGACCTGGATGTGTCTATCATCGATGAAATGCCATTAAATCGCAAAGCAGTGCCAACCAAACGAGTATCACCCACAGATCGTTACAAAATGTACCAATTTATTGCAGAACAACTCAACCAAGGCAGGCAGGCTTTTATCATTTACCCCCTGATTGACCAAAACAACCATGAGGACACCAAAGCAGCAGTAGCAGAACACAAAAACCTGCAAAAAAACGTATTTCCTGAGAGAAAGTTAGGCTTACTGCACGGTCGATTAAAACCTGCTGAAAAAGATAGCATTATGGCAAAGTTCAAAAACAGAGAATTCGACATTTTGGTGTCTACCTCAGTCGTTGAAGTTGGCGTGGATGTCCCCAACGCATCTGTCATGGTCATAGAAGGCGCTAACCGCTTCGGGCTGGCGCAATTGCACCAATTTCGCGGCAGGGTTGGACGTGGTAACGCCCAATCTTATTGTTTCCTGGTGCCCGAAACAGATAATGAAATGGAAAATGCTCGCCTCGAAATCATTTGTCAGACCAATGATGGCTTCAAACTTGCAGATGAAGATTTGGCACAGCGCGGACCCGGCGATTTTCTTGGCACCCGCCAATCAGGTTTTGCCCATTTAAAGATTGCCAACCTGACCGACAGCAAATTGATCGAGAAAGCCCGCCGTTACGCAAAAAACCTGATTGCCCAAGACCCAATGCTTGCCCAGGATGAGCACAGATATTTGAAAGAATTGATGGAACTCTGGTGGGTGGAAAAACAAGGAGAGACCAACTAACATGAAAGCTGTATTTCCAGGAACCTTCGACCCGATACATTTTGGTCACATAAATATTGCCTATCGTGCCGCAAAACTATTCCCTACCGTTATCGTCGCAGTCTATGACAAACCCCTGAAGGACTTGCTATTCTCTCCCGAAGAGAGGATACAGCTTGCACATGAGGTGTTTAAAAACCACGATAAAATTCAAGTGATGGGCTATTCTGGGTTAACCGTTGATTTTTGTAAACAAGTAGGCTCAGGGGTGTTGGTACGTGGATTGCGCGTCTTTTCCGATTTCGAGAACGAATTCCGCATTGCTTTAGCCAATCAACGTCTTGATCCCTCTATCGAAATGATCAGCTTCATCACCCAGGAGCAGCACACCTTCCTCAGCGCCTCCACAGTAAAAGAGATCGCTGTTTTGGGCGGCGACATCTCCACCATGGTGCCCCCGATTGTCAGTAAGGCACTACAGGAAAAGTTTAAAAAACAGAGGGAATAATTCATTAAACCTTTTCATTAACAATCGTTATAATAAATAGATAAGCGCTTATTGTGATATCGATTTCTACTTTGAGATCGGACCTGATTGGAGAGAAACAGTATGGATATCCTTGAACTGATTGATCGTTTGGAAGACCTGTTCAACCAAAGCCATTCGATTCCCTTTACCCATTCGGTGATTGTTGACGAGGATCGCATGCTTGATATTATTGATCAGATGCGGGTTTCCATACCCGATGAAATTAAAAAATCCCAGCAGATCATCAACCAGCGTGAAAAATATCTCGCTCAGGCACAGGAAGAAGCTTCCCGTATCACCAGCATCGCCCGCGAACGCTCTGCCAAAGCCATTACCCAGGAAGAGGTTGTTTTGGAAGCCAAACGCGCTGCCGACGAAATTATTGCCCAGGCAGAGCTGGAACGAACCAGGATTCAACAGGAAACCGATGAATACATCGTTTCAGAATTGCAGAACTTCCGTGAGCAGCTGCACATGCTTATGCAGCAGGTTTCCAATGGCATCGAAACCGTACGGACCAGTAAGGACACAGATACGCAAGACTGAGTAACGTGATTAGCAATAAGCCAGGTGAATGACTTCATCCATTGTTGCCACAAAAACGACCTGCATATCCAGCAAAACCTTTTCCGGCACATCAATTAGATCCTTCTTGTTCTTCTCAGGAAGGATTACTTTTTTTAGGCCGGCGCGGTGGGCTGCCAATACTTTTTCTCTTACACCGCCGATCGGCAGCACCCTGCCGCGCAGCGTAATTTCACCACTCATCCCCACCTCATGACGCACCTTCTTGTTGGTATACGCAGACAGTAAGGCGACTGCGATGGTGATTCCTGCCGATGGCCCGTCTTTGGGTATGGCACCTTCAGGTACGTGCAGGTGAATGTCCATATTTTCGAACACGTCGGGGTTGATCTTGAACAATTTCGCACGTGATTTGATGTATGACAATGCCGCCTGTACAGATTCCTGCATCACCTCACCAATTTGCCCGGTAATCTGGAGGTTGCCTTTGCCTTCCATCAAAGCCACCTCAATCGGCATGATGTCACCGCCATTGGCTGTCCAGGCGATTGCGGTCGCTACACCGACTTCATCTTCTCTTTCGGCTTCGCCTAAATAAAATTCAGGAGGTCCGAGGAATTTTTCCACCATAGCTTCATCAATCACATGCGGAATATCATCTCCTGTCGATTTGATGCGCGCCACTTTGCGGCAAACACGTCCAATCTCACGTTCTAAATTACGTACACCCGCTTCATAGGTATATTCACGAATGATCTTGCGCATACCGCTCTCATCGATATTGATTTCTTCTTCATCCAATCCGCATTCCAGTAACTGCCGTGGCAGCAGATAGCGATAAGCAATCTCAATTTTTTCCTCTTCAATGTAACCAATAAATTCGATCACCTCCATACGATCCAGCAGCGGCAGCGGGATGGTTGCGTCCGAGTTGGCAGTCGTGATGAAAAGCACATTGGACAGATCGTAGGGAATTTCCAGATAGTGGTCGGAGAAATTTTTATTCTGTTCAGGGTCCAACACCTCTAACAAGGCTGAAGAGGGATCGCCGCGGTAATCATTGCCCAGCTTGTCGATCTCGTCCAGCATGAACAGTGGATTGATCGTCCCTGCACGTTTGATGGTCTGTAATATCCTGCCCGGCATGGAACCGATATAGGTCCGTCTGTGCCCGCGAATCTCCGCTTCGTCACGAACACCGCCCAGAGATACACGAATGAAGTTTCTACCCAACGCCTCGGCAATCGAACGGCCAAGGGATGTTTTTCCTGTTCCGGGCGGCCCAACAAAGCACAAAATTGGCTGTCGTGATTTTTTGGGTTTCAAACTGCGAACGGCAATATATTCCAAAATTCGGTCTTTAATCAATTTCAAACCATAATGGTCACGGTCTAAAATCTCTGCCGCGTTATTCACATCCAGGTTGTCTTCAGTCGCATCGTTGTGCCAGGGCAGATCCAGCAACCATTCGATATAAGTCCGTAAAATGCTGACTTCCGGTGATAGCTGCGGCATCTGCCGCAGCCGTTCTAATTCGCGCAGTGCATAACTCTTTGCTTCATCTGGCATTCCCTTTGCGTCGATCCGTTGGAGCAAATCGCTGAGTTCTCTCTCCCATATGTCACCCTCTCCCAGTTCTGTTTGGATAGCTTTCATCTGTTCACGCAGATAGAACTCCCGCTGCCCGCGGTCTACCTCTGTTTGGACACGGTGGTTGATTTCTTCTTCGATCTTTAGCACTTCCAATTCATCTGCCAGTGTTTTGTTAATGAACTCGAGACGGTCAACTGGATTTTCCAACAGTAAAATTTTCTGTCGTTGTTCATACGGCAGCGAAATAGCCGTTGCCACCATATCTGCCAGCCAGCCAGGATTACTGATATTCATGGAGAAAAAATGTGCCTCATCCGGCAGGCTGCGGTCCAATTCCACACATTTTTCAAATAGTTTACGAGTTGTGCGCATCAAAGCTTCTGCTTGTGGCCCAGCGTTTTCGGTTGCTTCCTCGATCACTGTTGCTTTTGCCACACAAAAAGGCTTGAATTGAGAAAACTCAACGAAACGAACGCGTCTGCGGCCCTGTACCAACGCTGAGGTGTTGTCATCTGTTAAATTCAACATACGTCCTACCACAACCTCTACGCCGATCGGTAAAAAGTCTTCGGGTGATGGGTTTTCTTGTTCAGAATCTTTCTGGATGAAGGCGATCATGGATTGGCTTTTGTTTGATGCCTCCTGAATAGACAACAAATTATGGCCAGGCGTGATAAAAATTGGCGATACCATATGGGGAAATACCAGCATGTCACGAAGAAATAACACCGGTCGTTCAATATTGCCATCTTCATCGGGTTCAGCGTTCTCAATTTCGTACAGTTCTTCTGTGCGTTCTCTCAACCCATCGTTACTCATACGGTCCTTCTTAATATGAAACCAATCTTCAACTTGTGCATTCTACCCATGTTCTGTATGTTCCCAGATGTCCTTGATGGCAGCCGCAAAAAAAAGGCTGCCGGTGCCTAACACCACCGAGTTTTCATCCATTAATGAGATAGCAGCATTTAACGCTTCTTCTATCGTTGTAAAAGCCTGGCTCGTATAACCAAGCGACTGTGCTAATTCTACCAGCACTTCAGGTTCGGAAGCCTTTGGATGGGCTGATTTGCTGAAAATTACATTGTCACACAGGGGTAAAAGTTGACTTAGCATTCCGGCCAGGTCTTTGCCTTTCGAAGCACCGAATAATAAGACCATGCGTTTTTTGGGAAGAACCAACTTCACAGTTTCGATCAATCTTGTGATTGAATCCACGTTATGGGCACCATCAATCACAACCGTCGGTTCATGTGATAGGAATTCGAATCGTGCTATCCATTGCACCCCAGCGAAGCCAGCATGGATAGATACTTCATCAATCTCTACGCCTTGCCGGCGACATTCCAGTAATGTGACATAAGCTGTCACCGCGTTTTCAACCTGGTGAAGGCCCAATAACGGAATGGTGAATTCTGTTTGACAACCTTTTTGATCAATCAAACTAAATCGCTGTACGAAATTCTCAACGACAGGTTGACTGATCACATATTCAGCGCTGGTGTCTATAAATTTGGCTTCTTTCTCAAGTGCTATTTGCTCCAATACCATGTACACCTCTGGTTTTTGCTTACTGACGACTACTGGGATATTGGTTTTAATAATGCCCCCCTTTTCATAGGCAATTTTCTCCAGAGTATCGCCAAGAATTTCCATATGGTCGTAGGAAACAGAGGTGATCACACTCACCATTGGAGTCACCACATTGGTAGGATCAAGCCGTCCGCCCAGTCCAACCTCCATCACGGCAATGTCAACGTTTTGACGAGAAAAATACAGAAAAGCCAGCAGAGTCATGATCTCAAAAGTGTTGGTTTCAGGATACTTTTCCAAAATTGGCTTTATCTCTTCGACCAACCCAATGATATTCACCGGTGATATTTTCTGATTGTTGATCTGAATCCGTTCACAAAAATCGATCAGATGGGGAGAGGTATAAAGCCCGACATCGTAACCCGCCTCGATGAGGGGATTGGCGATGAAATTGGCAGTCGAACCTTTGCCTTTGGTGCCCGCCACATGGATGACATGCAAGGCTTGGTGAGGGTTCCCAAGCTCCTCTAGAATTTGTGACATATTAACCAGAGGCAAGTCACCCGTAGCAATTTGTTTCTTGCTGCGGCTATTGCCAATGAAGGAATAGATATAATCCAGTGTTTGCCGAAATGTTTGATCGTAAGTAACCATGCAGAACCTTCTAAAGACAAATTAACACTGCGTGATATTATCTCACAAGACAGGACGAATCAATACTGATACAATTACGAAAATGCCTATTGGAATATTAAAACTAACCGTCTATCTGCCGGGTGCACATTCACTAAAAGACAAACGCCACTACATTAAACCTCTGGTGAATCAACTGCGCAGCAAATTTAACCTGTCCGTAGCAGAAGTTGGTGAATTGGATCACTGGCAAACAAGCTATCTGTTGATTGCTGCTGTCAGCAATGATGCTGTTCACATTGAACAAACCCTTACTGCAGTCATTCAAATGGCGGAGAGCACGATGCTTGATGCCTACATAACACAACAAGATTGGGAAATCATTACCGAATGAACAACATCACCCCAAAGGAAATCAACCTTTTTTTGGAAACACACCTGCTAAAGGTGCAAAAACCCGGGCGTTATATTGGCGGTGAACTCAACCAGATCAATAAACCATGGGCAAGTGTGGATCTTCGCTTCTTGCTCGCCTTTCCTGATATCTATGATATCGGATTGCCCAATCTCGGTATCATGATCCTCTACGACATCCTCAACCGCCATTCAGATGTGCTCGCAGAACGCGCCTATGCTCCCTGGAATGATATGGAAACCCTCATGCGGGAAAATCAGATCCCGCTTTACTCACTGGAAACCAGGCAGCCCGCCTCCAATTTCGACGTTATCGCTTTTTCATTGCCCTATGAATCCATCTACACCAATGTATTGAATATGCTTGACCTGGCAGGCATTCCGCTTCGTTCAGCACAAAGAGATGAATCACACCCCCTGATTTTCGCAGGCGGACATGCCGCCTACAACCCCGAACCGATGGCTCCCTTCATCGATGTTTTCATTATTGGTGATGGTGAGTTCATCATCGAAGAAGTAACGGGTATTTTACTGCATGCCAAAAAACAAAGTTCGACACGTACGGAAACCCTCCTGGCTCTTTCTGCGATCAAAGGTGTTTACATACCTTCTTACTATAACCCGGGCTATTCGCCTGACGGCAGCCTGAAATCATTGGACCCATCGGATGCACGCTTTCCGAAGAGAGTGCAAAAATTTATCGCCTCTCATTTACCAGAAGCTCCGCTAAAACCATTGGTACCCAACATTGATGTGATCCATAACCGTATCGCCGTTGAAATAATGCGCGGTTGCACCCGTGGCTGCCGCTTCTGCCACGCTGGCTTTATCAATCGTCCTATCCGCGAAAGGTCGGTCGATGAAATCGTTGCCATTATCGACGAATCCATAAAAAACACCGGCTATGAAGAAGTTGCCCTGCTTTCGTTATCTTCTTCAGACTATAGCCATGTAGACGAATTGATCACACGTCTGACCGAAAAATACAAGGATCGCAACCTCACCGTATCGCTGCCCTCTCTGCGCATTGAATCATTTTCCATCGACCTGATGGAAAAACTGCGTGGCTCCCGAACAGGCGGTTTCACCCTTGCACCTGAGGCGGCAACAGACCACATGCGCCAGATCATCAACAAACCAATCGCTGAGGAAGCGTTGCTGGAGACCGCTGCTGCCATCTATGAGCGCGGTTGGACGACCCTCAAGCTTTATTTCATGATCGGGCAGCCATTCGAGACTGATGAGGATGTGGTCGGCATTGCTGACCTATGCAACAAAGTCATCCGGGTAGGCCGCCAGAAAATCGGCGGACGCGCCAAACTGAATGTCAGTGTTGCCACCTTCATCCCAAAACCCCACACCCCGTTTCAATGGTCGCCGATGAATACCCCGGAGATGATCCGCCACAAACACCAACTAATTCGAGAGAACATCAAATCGCGCGCCATTCATCTCAGTATGAGCCGGGCGGATGATTCCTGGCTGGAAGGAGCCCTCACCCGAGGGGATCGCCGCCTGGCTGACGTCATAGAAACTGCCTGGCATGCCGGCGCGAAATTTGACGCCTGGCGCGACGAAACCAATCCTGACTTATGGAAGGATGCCTTCATACAAAACAGTTTATCACCCGATACCTATATTTACCGGGAACGGACCTTCGATGAACCATTCCCATGGGATCATATCTCTGTTGGTGTAAAGAAATCATTTCTTCTCAGTGAATATCGAAACAGCCGCGAGGGAATCACTTTGGAAGACTGCCGCGACCACTGTGTGAATTGCGGCATTTTACAACAATATCGAACGCTAAGACAGCAGCCTGAATCTGATTGGAAGTGCCCGGAGATCAAAATATCATGAACGAACCCACAAAACAACAATTCAGGATCCTCTACAGCAAAGGCGAGGCATTGCGTTACACCGCCAATCTCGATATGCACAAAATCTGGGAACGATGGTTTCGCCGTGCCAGTGTACCGTTGGCATATTCAAAAGGTTACCATCCTCAGCCACGCATCAACCAGGCTGCCCCCCTGCCATTGGGCATGTTAAGTACTTGTGAACTACTGGACTTCTGGACCGAAACAAATGATGCCTGTGATGTAAAAGATTTGGCAGGCAAGCTGAATCACAGCCCACAACCTGGCATTGGTCTCCACTCCTTGATCGAAATACACGAAAAAGAAGCATCGCTCCAAAGCCGGTTAAGATCAATGGAATACCTGGCAGAACCTTTGCTGCCAGTCACGGCGATGGATGTAGAGGGGCAGATTAAAGAATTCTTGAGCACCGAGATATTTATGACTATACGCAGGAACAAGGAGATCAACCTGCGCCAACTCGTCATTTCTATGAAGGCAGACTCTCTCAATGATGCCGACAGGGTTTGGATGCATCTGCAAGCCTTGCCCGGTGCATCAGGCCGTCCGGATGATGTTGTCGGCGCGCTTGGTTTTGACCCTGCTCATTTTCGCTATACACGCATCAAAATCCATTTGGATGAGTAGAAACACCCTATGATTACTGCACTGCTTATTTCTGTGATACTCGGCTACCTCCCCATGATAGTTTTCTCCTACGCTATCTACTGGCTGGATCGTTACGAGAAAGAACCCCTTCCCCTACTGCTCTTCGCCTTTCTTTGGGGTGCCGTCATTGCCGCCATGGCTGCCTTTGTCATCAACACCTTGCTGGGTGCGGGTGTATATTGGCTGACCAATTCCACCGGTGCGGCTACTTTTTCTGTCTCTTCCATCTTTGCGCCGATCATAGAAGAAATTTTCAAAGGAATAGCGGTACTCATCGTCTTCTTGTTTTTCCGGTCAGAGTTTGATTCAATACTTGATGGAATCATCTATGCCGCAGTCACCGCCTTAGGATTTGCTGCTACAGAAAACGCCTATTACATATTCTCGATGGGCTATGCGGCAGCAGGCTGGCAGGGACTTTTTCAATTGGCGTTCATCCGTATCGTGCTGGTTGGTTGGCAGCACCCCTTCTACACGGCTTTTTTCGGTATCGGACTGGCACTCGCCCGCACGCAGAAATCGCATTTCATAAAATTTTTCGCCCCACTGGGTGGATTGATGTTGGCCATCATTTCGCACTCACTGCACAACACCATTTCACCACTATTAATCTACAATGCCGGATGGTCAGGCATGCTGCACGCATCACAACTTGACTGGCTTGGATGGGGATTCATGCTTATCTTTGTCATTTTTATGATTCAACATGAAGAAACTATCATGAAGACCCACCTGATGGAAGAAATTCAACACAACATCATCACCCAAAATCAATATCTCGCAGTTGTTTCACATTACCATCGTAAACTATTAAAAGCCACAGTGTTACAACAAGAGAAATCGAGCAGAAAAGTGGTTGCCGAACTCTGCCAACTGAGCGCTGAATTGGCGCACAAAAAACACCAATATCTTCATCATGGGAACGAACAGCGCAACCTGGAAATCATTCAGGATGCGCGAAAACGATTGTTTGTCTTATCCCAACAGTTGAGGAAGTACGATACGCCATTACCTGCTTCTGAGTGAGTGATGGCAGATCAAGCATGTTCCTCTGGCTGTGGCAGCTGATGCTTCAATCCGATCAAGAAGCGGATTATATCGTGCAAATAATTGGATCCTTTTCCGATAGCAATCCCTGAGATGATCAAGCCCACAATGCTAACATCTGCAAAAGGCTGCCAATCTACCTCAAGGTATACACCGATGAAATACAACAGATCAAGCCGGTAGAAAAAAGCCAGCCCGATTGCGGCAGCAATCGCAAGGTACATCTGCAGCCATTTATGGGGTGTCAAAAATGCGATATGGTCAAATAATTTGCCAAATATGAATTCGATCAATGTCTCAACGAAAAATGCCACAATGAAGGTAATACCGAACAAAGAAATTACGTTCATGGCTTCATCCTTGTCTCTATAGGATAATTATAGCAGGCAATTTCGCTATCTGCATGTCGACACGTCTATGAGCATCACAATCGCCTACTTTATGGTAAAATTTTGAATGCTTACCTGGCACCCATAGTTCAATGGATAGAACCTATGCCTCCGGAGCATGAAATTCGAGTTCGAATCTCGGTGGGTGCGCTATAGTAAATTTGGAGGTGGAAAATGTTATTCGGTGGAAATTACCTCTTATATCTGTGCTTCACCATGCCCGCTTTGTTATTGGGTCTTTATGCGCAATTTCGGGTGAAGTCTACCTACAACAAATATTCACAAATCGGTATTCGCGCCGGTTACACTGGCGCACAGGTTGCCAGGTCCATTCTCAACCAGAATGGCTTACACCATATAGGTATTGAAGAGGTCGGCGGAACATTGAGCGACCATTATGATCCCATCAAAAAGGTGTTGAGGCTGAGCAATGGTGTCTTCAGCGGCCGGTCCATTGCTGCCGCCGGCATCGCCGCTCATGAAGTCGGCCACGCCCTGCAGCATTCCCAAAAATATCTCCCTCTTCACCTGCGGACCGTCATTGTCCCCACCGTGCGCATCGGCAGTTGGTTAGGCCCAATCATGTTCATGGGAGGCTTGTTCCTCGAATACTTGATGGCTGGTTCTGAATTTGGTTTTCAAATTGCGATAATCGGTCTTATCCTCTTCTCCGCTACAGCTATATTCTCCATCATCACCCTGCCGGTTGAATTTAATGCCTCCAAACGCGCCCGAAAATGGCTATCAAGTACTGGTATGTTGAGCCAGGATGAGATCCAGGGCGTGAATGCTATTTTAGGTGCCGCCTCATTAACCTATGTGGCAGCTGCTATGCAGTCAATCATGACCATTTTGTATTATTCCACACTCCTTTTCCGCCGCCGGCGCTGATTTTTCCCGCGACCTATACAAATTACAGGGTTTGTGTATAATTAGGCGGGTAATCTGGCATTGTCAAATGCCTAAAGGACAAAAAATGAGCACAAAAACACAAACCATGATGGTTCAAATGATAGCCTTCTTTACCGCCGCGATATCTGTCATTTTCCTGCGACAATACTACCAGGGCAAAACTGCCCAACGCATCAACCACCCATTTGATAACCAGTTGGCCACTCAACCCAAGATATTCCTTGAGTGTTCAGAAGTCCTTCTTTCCGAAGATATTAAAGTGATCCCGATTAAGTAGCAATATTTCAAGAGCAAGAAAATCTCAAAATCGGATGGTTTCGAAACCATCCGATTTTTTTGGCACAATTCATGCTCCCCTAATGGCAGAGGTATCTATGACCACTATCTATGTCATTATCGGCTTTGTGTTGCTAATTGCAGGTCGTCGGGCTCTGTGGCTCTCTGTCATGGGCGTTGTTTTCGTTGCCACAACCCAGTTTCTCACTCACTTCTTATTCGACATGAAAGCATCAACAATTACACTGATCGCTGCTGGCGCTTCCCTGGTTGTTCTTGTCCTTTATCTTCTCATTGAAAAATCCACCATTTTTATCCTCGGCGCGATTGGTGGTGGTTTGGTCGGCATAATCACGGTAAACTCATTCTTTAGCCTACCCACAGACCCCCTCCTCCAATCCTTTGTATCTTTTCTGGCTGGCAGCGCTCTTGGAATGCTTTTGATCCAACTTCTATTTCAATGGACCATGGTTGTGTTCTCGAGCTTGATGGGCGCTTATCTGGTATCCGGTGTGATAGGCGAGTTGCCCCTCTTCAGGCTAACCGCCATGGTTTTGTTGACAATCGCTGGCCTTTTCATTCAAACCCGCCTTATGCGACAAACCAGACCTGAACGAAATCCATCCTTTGACTCCTATCAAACCGCAGATTAATTCTCATCCAATATTGCTGTCATATTATCTATAGCAGCAGCGATCTGCTCATATTCAGCATTTGCACAAGCAACATCGACATCGCCTTCATTGTGATTCCAGGCATACACCGGCAGATGAATGAAACCTGCAGGGATATTCATTGACTCTTCGGCCAGAAAATGCATCAAAGAGTAAAAAACCTGGTTACATAAATAAGTGCCTGCACTCATAGAAATTCTCACCGGAATTGCCTGATCTTTTAGCACATTTTCGAATTTTCTGATTGGCAACGATGAAAAATATGCAGCCGGACCGTCTGGCATTATCATCTGATCAACAACCTGCGCACCTGCGTTATCAGGAATAGGAAAATCAAGCCAGTTAACCGCCAGCCTTTCCAGTTGCACCCAACGGATACTGCTCGCTTCCCCCATGCAACCTACAGCCTTGTAGTCGTCATTTTTAAGGAGATCAAGGAGGGTATCGGGACCATTTATTGTGTCGACCGGCAGGAGTTGCTTTACGATCTCAAAGCTTGAAAAGGTTCTCTTGATCTTCGTCAACACCTCCTGGGAGGTATTTTTCGTTCGTTTGCCATGGGGTTCAAAAGCGGTCAGTAAAATTTTCATTAGCATTCCTTTCTCAAGCAAAATTGTGCCCCTCACTGGCATAATGGTACAATCATCCAGTATATTTTGAGGTATTGTGGCGGAATACACAGAATTTTCAATCAAACCACCCTATCAAACCAACACAAAACATCCTGTCTTGTGGATCATTTCACATGCCATCCATCGTTGGTATTTCTTTGTCATGTCGATGGCCGGCGCAATTGGCAATGCTTTGCTTGCTTCGGTGCCTGCCATCCTGATTGGACGGGCAGTCAACCTCCTAAACGCAACCACCGCCATGCCGCCGGCAGACTTTCGCGCACAATTGGGGCAATACGCCTGGCTGGTCTTTGGTTCACAGGCACTACGGGCATTGCTCATGCTGGTGCGAGGTTTTGGTTTTGAAATCCTGGCGCAATTCACTGAAAGAGTCACGAGAAACGAGCTGTATATATCATTGCTAGGTAAAAACATGACCTTTCACAGCCTCCAAAGTATCGGCGATATCATGGCACGTGCTACCAACGACGTGCGCGAAGTAAACATGTTCTTCAGTCCGGGTGTAAATTTGGTGTTTGGCTCGTTGATCTTCCTGTTTATGCCTCTGTTTCTCGCGCCGGGCTACCATCCGCAACTCATCTTATTGCCTGTCATTTTCATCATTCTGTACGGCATCGCTCTTTGGCGGTATCTCATCAAGATGAACGTGGTATCAACCAATATGAGAAGTGCCTTTGGAAAATTAAACACGCGCCTCTCCGAATCCCTGGACGGCATCGAAATTGTCAAAGGCGGGGTACAGGAAGAAACCGAAATCAAATTGTTCCACCAGAATCTGCAGGCATATCGCGATGTCGCGGTTGAACAAGGCAAACTTGAAGCAACCTTCATTCCTGGCCTATTGCTGGAAATTACCATCGCCCTGGGCATTCTCCATGGTGTAATCCTTTATTCGCAAGGTTTAATCCAACTTGGCGATGTCATCGCCTACAGCGGCATTCTCAGCATGCTGGGCTTTCCCACCTCTGTGTCACGCTTTGCGTATACCCGCATTTCTATGGGCATCGCCGGGGCAAGGCGCATCCTGGAGCTGATCAATGCCCAAAATAACCTGGACCAGAATGTCGCAGGGGTTGATGAAAAATTACTGGGTGACGTGACTTTTCAGAATGCTTCCTTTGCTTATCCCGATGCGGAAAACAACGCGTTAGAAGATATTAGCTTCTCCGTGAACCGAGGCCAAACAATCGCCATCGTCGGGCAAACCGGTTATGGCAAAACAAGCCTGGTGAAGCTGATTAATCGCACCTATGATGCCACTGATGGCGCTGTACTGATCGATGGTATCAATGTGAAGGATTGGAACCTTGAAACCCTGAGAAAACAAATTTCAATCATCGAACAGGATATCTTCCTTTTCTCGCGTTCTATCGCTGAAAACATTGCCTTTGGCCATCCGGAATCATCCATGGACGATATCATCGCCGCGGCCAAAGAAGCCCAGGCCCATGACTTTATCACCTCGTTTGCTGAAGGCTATGAGACTGTTGTCGGCGAACGAGGCGCTACACTGTCAGGTGGGCAAAAGCAGCGCATTGCTCTCGCACGAGCTTTCCTGACCAATCCGTCGATTCTAATCCTGGATGACTCCACCTCATCTATTGACAGTGCGACGGAGGACAAAATTCAACAGGCAATCTTCAAAGCGGCCGAAAACCGGACCACTTTCATCATCACTCACCGTCTGTCCCAAATCCGCTGGGCCGACAGGATCGTTGTCTTGAAAAAAGGTAGACTGGCTGCTTCCGGCTCCCACGAAGACCTGCTTGCTACATCGGAAGCCTATCGCAATATTTTTAACGATGCGGTCTAATAACAGATAGGAAATTATGGGATTCTTTGGCTCCTTTTCAGCAGAAAAATATGACCGGCAATACTCAGACAGACAACTTTTCCGTCGAGCAATGCAATATTTTAAACCTCACTGGAAAGCCCTGGTTCTTCTGTTGGTGACAGTTCTGCTGATCAGTGCCATCTCTTCCCTCCAACCACTGATCATTGCCTCTGGCGTAGACCGATTATCCGAAGGCGCATTGACCCGCGTGTATTGGATCATCGCCGGACTACTTGGTTTGGGATTGTTGAATTACGCGGTGAATTACGTCAATCGCTTTACACTGGTCAAATTGCTTGCCGATATCATCGTCACGCTGTCCGAAACCGCTTTTTCTGCCTCTATGTATCACGACCTGTCGTTTTATGATGAAACAAACACCGGCAAAATCATCTCTCGTATTACATCCGACACCCAAGAATTTGGCAATCTGGTCAGCATCCTATCTGATGTGTTCACCCAATTGATTCAGGCTGTTGTATTGTTGGTGGTGTTATTTACAATTGAATGGCGCCTCACCCTGCTTTCCTTGATTATTGTGCCATTAACCATGACGGCTACCTATATGTATCGCAAATTGGCACGAAAAGCCACCCGCCAGGGAATGCGCGCCATGGCCAATGTAAACGCCACCATCAAAGAAACCATCAGCGGCATTTCTGTGGCCAAAAATTTTCGTCAGGAAAACAGCATTTACGATGAATTTGATGAGGCCAATCGCGAATCCTACACCGTCAATGTACGCCGCGGCATTATCTTGCATTTAATGTTTCCCAGCCTGCGCATGATTGGCGGTGCCGCTACCGCCTTGATGGTTTATTATGGCGGATTGACAGCCGTCGAAGGTGCCATCACTGTGGGCGCCTGGTATCTCTTCTTGCAGAGTCTGGATCGCTTCCTGTGGCCCATCTTGAACCTCAGCACCTTTTGGACCAATATCCAAAACGGCCTGGCCGCCGCTGAACGCGTATTTGCACTAATAGATGCCCAGCCAACGGTTAATCAGAGCGACAATAAGCCGGTAACAAACGTCAAAGGTGAAATTGAGTTCATCAATATTGGGTTTGCCTACAATGAGAAAGAATGTGTGCTGCGAGATTTCAATTTGCACATCCATCCAGGTGAAACTCTTGCCATCGTTGGCCATACTGGCTCAGGAAAAACTTCTATAGCGCGACTTATTGAGCGTTTCTACGAGTTTCAACGAGGTACCATTCTGATTGATGGGCAGGACATCAGCACTTTTGACCTCGCTCAATATCGCTCACAACTGGGCATTGTGTCTCAGGTTCCCTTCCTCTTCTCAGGAACTGTCCTTGATAACATCCGTTATGGCAATCCGCAGACCGGTGTCAAAGACATATTAACTGTCGCAAGACAAATTGGAGACGGAGACTGGCTTGACACCTTGCCAAATGGGCTTCAGACACCGGTTGGCGAGCGTGGAGGACAGCTTTCCATGGGGCAGCGCCAACTGATCAGCTTAATGCGCGTGCTTGTCTCAGATCCCTCCATCTTTATCCTGGATGAAGCCACCGCCTCCATTGACCCGTTCACAGAGTGGCAAATCCAACAAGCACTTGATATGATCATGAAGAAGACCACCAGCATCCTCATCGCCCATCGCTTGTCCACGGTCAAAGCCGCGGATCGCATAATCACCATTGAAAATGGCAAAATCATCGAAGAAGGCAATCATCAGCAGTTATTAGAAATTGGCGGCCATTATGCCAATCTATACGACACCTATTTCCGCCACCAAAGCCTCTCCTATGTCGAAAATGCCATGTCGCTTAAACAAAGCGCGTCCTGACCCCAGGTGGTATAATCCCATTCATGACCGACATTATTGCCATTGACCTGGAGACTACCGGCCTTAATCCCGAAAAAGATTCCATTATAGAAATTGCTGCCGTACGATTCAAGGACGGCGAGGTGATTGACGAATGGTCAACCCTCATCAATCCCGACCGCACCATCCCGCAGTTGATTACCTCACTTACTGGCATCACCAACAGCATGGTCGTGAATGCCCCCAGCATTTACGGCGTCCTGGAAGAATTAATCGAGTTCCTCGGGAGTAGCACCCTTGTGGGACATAATGTTGGTTTTGATCTGGCGTTTTTGCGCAATTTTGGTGTTGCTGAAAATAACATCGCAGTAGATACCTATGAGTTTGCCTCCATACTGCTCCCTGCGGCCAGCCGTTACAATCTTGGAGCGCTCTGTCAGCAGTTGGAAGTCCCGTTGGATGAGGCTCACCGAGCCTTAGAAGATGCACGGGCGACCGGTTTTTTGTTTTTTAACCTGTTAGAGCGCGCAGATCAGTTGCCAACCAATCTTGTGGCAGCACTCGTCCGTCTCAGCGAACCTTTTGATTGGGGTGCCTATTGGCCCTTGCAGCAGATCTTGAAACAACGTGTCCGCCAGACCTTTGTCGACAATGTTGGCAATCTCCAATACGGCCCGGTGTTCAATGATGACGGCAACATATTCCTGCCGCCTTTAGAACCTGTTGAAGAGAAAAAACCATTGTATCTTGACGAAGTCCTCAGTGTGCTTGAGTACGGTGGCCCTTTTTCACAATATTTCCCCAATTACGAATTTCGCGCTGAACAACAGCGCATGTTGGAAGCGGTAACGCTTGCCTTGTCCAACAGCCAGCACCTGATGGTAGAAGCCGGCACTGGCACCGGCAAATCCTTTGCCTACTTGATTCCGGCAGCTTTTTGGGCTTTACAGAACAAGGAGCGCGTGGTTGTCTCTACCAACACCATCAACCTGCAGGATCAATTGATCAAGAAAGACATTCCTGATCTCTGCAAAGCACTTGACCTCGATTTACGCGCGGTTGTTCTCAAAGGACGGTCGAATTATCTGTGCCCCCGCCGTTTAGAATTGATGGGAAAATCACGCCCACCCACCACAGTAACCGAAATGCGTGTGTTCGCCAAGATCATGATCTGGTTGTTGCAAAACGGGAAAGGTGACCGTAACGATATAAACCTGCATGGACCTACGGAAAGAACTGTCTGGTCACAACTGTCTGCTGACTTTGAAGGTTGTGACTTTGATGATTGTCCGCGAATACTTGCCAATGGTTCCTGCCCCTATTACCAGGCACATCAAACCTCTCAATCAGCCCACATCCTTGTGATCAATCATGCCTTGCTGCTGGCAGACATTGCCACCGGCAATCGCGTATTGCCCCATTTCGATTACCTGATTGCAGATGAGGCTCACCATATCGAAGACGCCTCGACCAACGCACTGAGTTTCTCAGTGTCAGAAGTTGATATCCGCATCTATCTGCGCGAATTGGGCAGCAAAAGAAGCGGCATTTTGCACCGGGTGCTCAACACCACCGTTCCCCTGGTTTCTCCCCAACAGTACGCTACGATTGACAACCTCATCCAGCGCTGCACCGATCTTGCTTTTCGTCTGGAAAATGATTTCAAAAACCTGTTTATCTCCTTTGACGAATTCCTGATCGAGGTTCGTGATGGGCGCCCGGTTGGTAATTATGTGCAGCAAGTGCGCATCATTCCGGCCACACGAACCCAGCCTTCCTGGACAGAGATCGAGATCATCTGGGACCAGACATCCGACACCTTGAATCTGCTGTTGAATTTATTGCAGCAACTGCACAAAGAAGTCAGTTCGATACGCAAACATTATCAGCAAGAGATGGAAGAAATCTTCACCAGCCTGGGATTTATCATCACATCTCTGTCAGAGATCTTCCAGAATGTTTCGCAAATCATTCTAGAATCGCAGATGGACCAGATTTATTGGGTTGAAAACAACCCCCAATCACGCAGCAATCTCAGCCTTCATTTAGCACCTCTGCACGTGGGGCCATTGATGCAAGAGCATATTTGGCACAAAAAAGAGTCCGTCATCCTCACCTCAGCCACGTTAACCGCCAACGAAGATTTCGATTACATCCGCAATCGTTTGTTTGCCGATGAAGCCGACGCGCTCGTGTTAGGCTCGCCATTTGATTACGAAAATGCTGCCCTGCTTTACATCGTCAACGACATCCCTGAACCCCAGAACAATAACCAGTACTTGCGCGCGATTGCCACTGCCATAGTCACCACCGCGGCATCCATCGGGGGCAATATTCTCGTTTTATTCACCTCCTACGCCGCCCTGCGTGCCGTGTCCGACAATATCACCCCCATATTGAACAAGCACAATATTCAGGTATTCACCCAGGGGCAGGGCGCATCCCCCAACTCACTGGTGGAGTCGTTCAGATCTACCGAGCGCAGCGTTCTCTTAGGGACACGCTCTTTTTGGGAAGGGGTCGACATCCCCGGTGCAGATTTATCTTGTGTCATGATCACCAAGCTGCCATTTGACGTACCATCAGACCCCATCATCGCTGCCCGTTCAGAAACCTACGAATCCCCCTTTGGCGAATACAGCCTCCCTGAAGCCATTCTCAAATTCCGCCAGGGTTTTGGCAGACTGATCCGAACACAAACAGATCGCGGCATCGTCGTTGTCTTAGATCGCAGAGTGCTGACCAAGCAATATGGCAGAGCGTTCATTGACTCACTCCCATCATGCAAAAAAACTGTGTCTTCTCTGGCTGATCTCCCCGCCATTGCTGCGCGCTGGCTAAACCTGTGATCAGGCTTATCATTGCCGGGATTTTGCAGTAAAATAGCAATATGGAGATTCAAATAGCGATCGCCAAAACCAACAAGATGGGTTCAGACATCAGTGGTGACACCCTCGAAGTAGTTGAACGGCCCATGGGTGGATATTCCGTCGTACTCTGCGATGGGCAAACCACCGGCACTGCTGCCAAATCCCTTTCCAGCCTTGTGGTCAGGAAAGTAATCACCCTGATTGCTGAAGGTGTTCGTGACAGCGCTGCCGCACGGGCAGCGTCTGACCACGTTTTTTCACTGCATAGTGGCAAAAACAGCGCTTATCTGGATATCTTGTCGGCAGATTTACAGTCAAATACCCTGGTGATCTGCCGTAACAACCCTACTCCCCTGTATATAACCCGCGAGAATCACCTCACGGAAGCGATGAGTGGGTCAAGTGAATCAGTCGGTTACCGCTATGGAATCAACCCAATAGTTGCCGAAATCCCCATCGAAACAGGCCTAACCGTTGTTATGTCAACCGATGGTTTTTTAGAGGCGGGAACAAAGTTCGAGCAACCCATCGATATTCCTGTTTTAATGAGCGCTCTACTCGATTACCAACAACCCACAGCACAGGAAATTGCAGACGCCCTATTAATACACGCAATCAATGCCGATCACGATCAACCCCAAGACGATATGAGTGTCGTGGTCTTGCGCGTGTTGCCTGAAGCTACAGATAATGTTCGCCGCCTGACGGTCAATCTGCCTATCACATTGACTACTGATTCCACTCATCCTGAGTATTAAAGTATACATCAATCAGTTCGTACGAACTGATTGTTTTTTTTTTGAAAATCACCCATTCATTGAGAGGTACTATGACAGACGAATATGTCCTGATCACCGGTGCAAACGGTGAAATTGGTCAATCTTTGATTGAGTATCT
>CAYMNB010000035.1:0-13488 GCA_964391725.1 uncultured Anaerolineaceae bacterium
AAATGTACGCCAACCTGCTGGCGTTGCTCGATCAGTGCGAGGGCATCCGCCTGACGTGTTCAGCGGGAGTGTTCGAAGACCTGGGCGCCATCGGCCATAGCGCCACCGCCCTGCACAGCGTGCACGAAAGCCGCATGGCGTGCCAGTTGAACCACAACGGGGTCTACTTTCCGCCGGTGCCGCTGGTTGAGTACCAGGCGGCGCTGTGGGATAGCGAACGCACCTGGGGCGAGAGTTGGTGGCGGTGAGGGGTGGGAGGTTGGCATAGCACTACGGTCAGTCATTATCCATGCCCCATCCTTCCGATTCCTCCACTCCCTGCGGTCGTTCGAAAAGACAGGTTCGCCGTAAAACCTACTCCGTGACCACATGCTCCTGCATCACCCGCCGGAAATGATACCCATAGATCGCACAGCGGATGGCAAGCGCGAATTTGTCCGGAAAATGTTTCACCGTCCAGAAGATCAAATGCCAGTATTGGCGCCACTCCTTGCCGAACAGCCCCAGCCGCACAACGGATTTGAAGAAAGCCCCGATCTCTGCCAATTCCAGGCGGCTCTCGTTGCCGCCGTGCACGGTGTAATTGCTCAGGAATACCTTCACACGCTCGTAATATGGTTTGGGATCATAAATGCCGCGCAGCAAGGAACGGTAACCCTGCTGCAATTTCGATAACTCCATCACCGGCACAATGTTGGTTTGCCCGTCGACGTTGTCGCCTGAGGCGACATGGCTGATGCGGTCGGCTTTGGCCAGCTTTTTATACAATTCTGTACCCAGGGGTGCTTGCAGCAGCCCCACCATGGCGGTGACAATGCCGCTGTTCTGGATGAAATCGATCTGGCGCTGGAAAATGTGCTCGTTGTCGTTGTCAAACCCCACGATGAATCCACCCATCACCTCCAGCCCTTTGCGCTGCAGGTCCTTCACACTATCAAGCAGGCTGCGGTTGCGGTTCTGGGTCTTGTGGCATTCTTCCAATGACATCTCGTCCGGGGTTTCGATGCCGATGAAGACCGAATGGAAGCCGGCTGCCACCATCTGGTCCATCAATTCTTCGTCATCCGCCAGGTTGATGGAGGCCTCGGTGAGAAATCCGCCCAGGTCTTTGCCCTGGCGCCAGGCGATGATGTCGGGCAGGATTTCCTGTTTGATGATCTTCTTGTTACCGATGAAATTGTCATCCACGAAGAAAACATTGCGGCGCCAGCCCAGGCTGTACATTTTTTCGAGCTCTGCGATCACCTGCTGGCTGGTCTTGGTGCGCACACGGTGACCGAGCAGCGCGGTCACATTGCAGAAATCGCAGTTGTAGGGGCAGCCGCGCGTGAACTGGATCGACAGGCAATCATACTTGTGGATATCAATCAACTCCCACTTCGGCACCGGGGTGGTGTGCAGGTCGGCATACTCATCGCTCTGGTAGAGGCGTTGGGCGCCCCCTGCGGCAAAATCCGCCAGAAAAGGCGGCAGGGTCAGTTCAGCTTCGTTGAGCACAAAGTGATCGACGTCATCGAAAGATTCATATTCCTGGGTGAACAGCGGCCCGCCTGCTACCACAACCAGACCATGCTGTTTGCAGCGCTCGATGACAGACTGGGCGGCGCTGCGCTGCACGGACATACCGCTGATGAAGGCCATATCCGCCCATTCCAGGTCGCGCTTGCGCAGCGGGTCCACGTTCATATCCACCAGGCGCAGCTGCCATTCTTCAGGCAGCATGGCGGCAATTGTCAACAACCCCAGGGGCGGGTTGGCGGCTTTCTTGCCGATAAAGGTCAGGGCATATTGGAAGCTCCAGAAGGTATCTGGAAATTTGGGATAGATCATCAACACTTTCATCGCTGGCTCCTTTGACGTAGCAGGGGGAAGACAAACATCCTCGCATTCTTAGTGTAGCCAACCCTGCCTGCGGCTGCATCGCCTGCGCTGCCTATTGCTTCAATGCGGCAGACCTACTTTCATTATAAGTTGTGTGACTGTTGTCAGACAGGCGTATGACAATATGTGCCCCAAGAGATAGAAATGGCTGTCTTTATGACGGCTTTTTTTGTGAAATAGCGTGCGAAAGCGCACCAATCATGTATAATCAAGCAACTATCGGTTGGAGAGTATTGTTATGAACGATCAAGGACACATCTTTACCATCATTGGTGCGGGCAACATGGGCACAGCTATATTGGCGGGCATTTTGCGCAACGGGTTGACCGTGCCGCAGAATGTGCGTGCCACCGGCCGCCGTGAGGAGCATCTGGCAGCCCTGCGTGAACAATTCGGCATCAGCACCTACACCGACAACGCCGCGGCAGTAGCGGAGGCGGATGTGGTGCTGTTATGCGTCAAACCGCAGCACCTGGACCCGGTGATGCAGGAGTTGGTCAACCATCTGCCCGCCAAGACGCTGGTGATCTCGATTGTGGCAGGCGTGCGCATGGCGAAACTGTCTGAAGGGCTCAACCACGGCTGCATCATCCGCAGCATGCCCAACACCCCCGCCCAGATCGGCGAGGGCATCACGGTCTGGACCGCTACCGAAGAGGTCAGCGAGCACCAGATGGCGCTTGCCAAGCAGATCCTGCTGGCGTTCGGCGAAGAGGTGCAGGTGACCGAGGAGCATTACCTCGACATGGCGACCGCCCTGTCGGGTTCCGGCCCGGCGTATGTGTTCCTGTTCATGGAAGCTATGATCGACGCGGGCGTGCACCTGGGTTTTTCGCGCTATGTGGCGGAGAAACTGGTCGCGCAGACCTTGCGCGGCTCGGTCAATTATTATGAAGCGCAGAAAGATCACCCCGCCAAGATGCGCAACGACGTGACTTCACCGGGCGGCACCAGCGCGGCGGCGCTGTATTACCTCGAAAAAGCCGGTTTCCGCACCGCCATCGCGCGCGCCATCTGGGCGGCGTATGAACGTTCGGTCGGGTTGGGCGAGGGCAAGGTGCTGAGAAACCCCGAAAAATAACCCCCGATTGGCATAGCAACCGCTATAATAAACGCAGCAATTAGTCATTCACTGGAGGGAATTATGCTGGGTGCCATCATTGGTGATATAGTCGGTTCGGCCTATGAACACGCCAACCCGCTTGCGCAAGTGTCTCTGGAGTCCAGCCAGATGGTGGTAGATTATTTTGCTTTGTATGGGTGAAAGACCAACGTGGCGGCCTTTTCATAGGGGTTTGCCTTGAGCCGCCATACCCCATAATAACCAGAAATGGGTATAATTCCAGTAATACCTGCTATCCACAGGAGAGCGTTCATGTACGGTGCCATTATCGGCGACATCATCGGGTCAGTCTATGAGTTCGCTCACCCGCCTATCAAAACCACAGATTTCGACCTGTTCACACCGGAATCTGATTACACCGATGATACGGTGTTAACCTGCGCTGTCGCCGAAGCCATCGTCAACCAATGGGATTTCAAAGAAGCCCTGCACCGCTATGGCCGCAACTTTCCGGGGCGAGGTTACGGCGGTCAATTCCAGACATGGCTGTTCACCGACCCGCCCATCGCCTATAACTCGTTCGGCAACGGCTCCGCCATGCGTGTCAGCCCGGTGGGGTTTGCTTATGCCAGCCTGGAGAGTGTGCTGCGCGAGGCCAAAGCCAGCGCCCTGCCCACCCACAATCACCCCGAAGGCATCAAAGGTGCGCAAGCCACCGCTGTAGCGGTATTCATGGCAAGCACCGGCTCCACCAAAGAAGAGATCAAGCAGGCGGTCATTGCCCAATTCGGCTATGACCTCAACCGCACCGTGGAGGAAATCCGCCCGGTGTATCAATTCAACGAAACCTGCCAGGAAACCGTACCTGAAGCGCTGATTGCGTTCTTTGAATCTGAAGATTATGAGAGCGCCGTCCGTCTGGCGATCTCGCTGGGCGGTGACGCCGACACCCTTGCCTGCATCACCGGCGGCATCGCGCAGGCCTATTACAAGGTCATCCCGCAATGGATTCAGGACCGCGCCTGGGCGATACTGCCGCCGCCGTTCAAGCGCGTCATCGAAGAATTCAACCACATGTTCGGTGTGGAGATTTAACCGGCACGTATGTACAATGTCTGCCCGCAATGCGGGATGTATGCCGTTGAAAAGACGGTCACGCCGCTGAACGAAACCCTCGCGCAAGCGTACATCACCTGTCCGCACTGCCAGCACAGCGTGGTTGTGCCGTACCTGCCGCTGTTCATCATTAACGGCGCCAGCGGGTCAGGCAAATCGGCGCTGCAGGTGCAGTTGATGGCACGCATGCAAAAGGTGATCTGGCTGGAGAGCGATATCTTCTGGAGCGACCTCTTCAACACGCCTGAGGATGATTACCTCGCCTTGCGTTCCTACACCCTGCGTGCTGCCAAAAACGTGATGTGGAGCGCGCGTAAAGCACTGGTTCTGCAGGGGACTGCCCTGCCGCACCAGATCGAAGCCAACCCCGAACGGCGCTATTTTTCCGCTGTGTATTACCTGACGCTGGTCTGCGACAATGAAGAACTGGCGCGGCGCCTGCGGGCGCGGCCTGCCTGGCGAGAAACGCAAGATGAAGACTTCATCCAGCACATGTGCGCGTTTCAGGATTGGCTGCGCGCTAACGCCGCCGGGACCAACCCGCCGATGACACTGCTGGACAATACCGGACTGAGCGAGCGCGAAACTGCCGACCGTGTGGCAGCATGGATTGAGGCAAGGCTGGGCGACTGAGGGCTTTCACTTCGCCTGCTTTCTTTCCATTCTTCCGGCAGGTTTGTTAGAATCAAAGAAAACGAATAATTCACTGGAGGAACCATGATGAAATTGGGTGTGATGATTAATCTGGATGAAACCGTGGAGACACGCTTTGCCAGAGCCGCCGAGATGGGCTTTCCCACGGCGCAGCTGGTGTGCTGGCAGGAAGCCTTCTTCACCGATGACTACGCCCGGCGTGTGCGCGCCGCGAGTTCAACAAGCGGCGTTGAAGTCAGCGCATTCTGGTGCGGTTACGGCGGACCGGTGGTGTGGGACAACTACATGGGACCTGAAACCATCGGCCTGGTACCGCCTGCCTACCGCTTCCAGCGTGTGCAGACCCTGGTGCGCGGGGCGGCATTCGCCCAGAAACTGGGCGTGAAAGACCTCATCACGCATGCCGGCTTTCTGCCCGAAGAACCGTTTCACCCGCATTATGCCGGGGTGATCGCCGCACTGCGCTATGTGGCACAGGCCTGCCTCGATCACGGGCTGTATTTTCTGTTCGAAACTGGCGAAGAGACCCCCACCAGCCTGCTGCGCACCATCGAAGAGATCGGGCTGCCCAATCTGGGCGTCAACCTCGACCCCGCCAACTTACTGCTGTACGGGCGCGGCAACCCGGTAGACTCGCTGGACGTGATTGGGCGTTATATCCGCGGCGTGCATGCCAAGGACGGCTGCTATCCCACCAACGGACGCCAGCTGGGCGAAGAAAAAGCGCTGGGTGAGGGGCGGGTGAACTTCCCTGCCTTGCTGGGCGGGTTGAAAGCGCTGGGCTATGACGGCGCGCTGACCATCGAACGTGAGATCGAAGGGCCGCAGCAGACCGCCGACATCATTACCGGCAAGCAGTTCCTTGAGCAGATCCTGGCAGAACTGGAGGGTTAAGATGATCAAGATCGCCATAGTCGGCACCGGCGGCATGGGCCGCGTGCATGCCGAATGTTATCACTCCCTGCAGCAGCAGGGGCGCGCGCTGTCGGTGATTGCCGCGGCGGATATTGTCATTGACAAGACCGCCCCGGTGCTGACCTTGCATCCGGATGCGCGTGCGTATGATTCATTGGAAGCGCTGCTGGCGGCAGAATCGCCTGTAATGGTGACGATCGCCACGCCCTCGCACCTGCACGCGGAAATGGCGCAGGCTTGCCTGGCGGCGGGCGCGCATGTCTTCTGCGAAAAACCGATGGCGCTCAGCGCGGTAGATGCGCTTGCCATGAAAGAAAGCGCTGCCCGTCACCAACGCTGGTTGATGATCGGGCAGGTGGTGCGTTTCATGGACACCTACCGCTACTTGCAGCAGAAAGTGCAGGATGGTTCTTTCGGTGCGCTGCGCGGACTGCGCCTGTGGCGTTCTTCTGCTGCGCCGCTGTGGGGTGAACGCTCGTGGTTCCTTGAGGAAGCCCTCAGCGGGCGCGCGCCGGTTGATTTTCATATCCACGATACCGATTTCATCGTATCATTGCTGGGCGCGCCGCAGGCAGTCGAAAGCCGCCTGTTGGATGACGGCGAACAGCTTTCCTATCTCTATACCCACTATCACTACCCGGAGGTGGAAGTGCGCGCGGAGGGCGGCTGGGTCAACGGCCCGCTGCCGTTCAATTTCGGTTATGAAGCTATTTTCGCGGAGGCGGTGTTGCATAACCACAATGATGAATTGATGTTGTATGAGAACGGAAAAGAACCGTTCAAGGTGGATGTCAACACGGCGCTGGCGATGGATACCGATACCAATCTGAGCGACCTGGGGCCTTATGTGGCAGAGAATGACTATTTCCTGCGCTGCATCGAGCGCGGCGACGCACCTGCCCTGGTCACGCCAGAGAGCGCGTTGACTGCACTGGCGGTGGTGATGAAGGAAATCGAATCTGCCCGCTTGAGCAAGACGGTGACGTTGTCATTCTAAAGAACAACCCAGGAACAGCCATTGCGGCTGTCCGCAAGAATAGGCAAGATCGACACGGAGTTTATTCCCGTAAACTCCGTGTCTGGGTTAACGTATCAAACAAGGCACCTGGTTAACGAGAATAAACCAGGTGCCTACCAATGTGATTCACAGAAAAAACGATCAACTTCAGCCACTCATCAAAAGAACAGTTTGACAAGTTTCAGCGCGCGCTGTTTCCAGGGAACACGATGCGTCAAGCCGGTTGCACCGCTGAATTGGTCTTTGTTCGTCAAATACCACTGATAGTTGCGCAGTAAGGCTTGCTTATTGGAGTATTTGGGCGCAAACCCCAGGACTTTGCGGGCTTTTTCGATGGATACGAAGGAATCTTTGGAAGCGGTTTCATAGATCCAGGGATACAGGGGAGATAGTTTCAATGCCTCCAGCACCTTCAGGATCAATATCACAGGCGCGGCAGGGAAGGGTTTGATCTTCTTGCCGTAGCCAGCTGCATCCAGCACCGCCTGATAATCCTCTTTCATGGTGGTATATTCAGCCGCGCCAACGTTAAAGGTGTCATTGACGATGCTCTCATCCAGTTCGATGCAAGCAAGAATCACCTGGCACAGGTCTTCGACGTCCAACAACTGGTACTGATTTTTGCCGGAGCCAATCATGGGGAAATGTTTGCCCTCGCTCGCCCATTCGTAGAAAATTGCAAATACTCCCAGCCGTTCAGGGCCGATGAACGATTTGGGGCGAATGATGGGAATGCACAGTCCTTTTGCGCGGTATTCCTCAGAGATTTCCTCGGCTTTCACCTTGGCGATGCCGTAGGGACCCACACCGCTGCGCGCGTCGGTTTCATACAGCGGATGATGATCGGGCACACCATAGACAGCGGTTGATGAAATATGGATAACGCGCCGAATGCCGTAAGCAACTGCCTGTTCAAACACATTGCGCGTACCTTCAATATCGGTGGAAAAGATCTCCTCCGGCGTATACAGTGGCAGCGCGGCGGCGGTATGAATGACCAGATCAGCCCCTTTCATGCTTTCTTTGAGGGCGTCCTGGTCGCGGATATCACCCTGAAAGAAAGTGATCTGATCGCGTTCCGGATAGGTGAAATCCACCAGGTCGATCCCGGCGATATCATCATACCCTCGCGCTTTTAAGGTTCGAACCAGATTAATGCTGAGAAAACCACTGATGCCTGTAATAAAAATGCGCATGTCCAATCCTTTTAACGATGTCTATGTTCAATTGTGCTGAGAGAAAATAATATTTAAACCTGCTGGATAAATGTAACACTATTATAAGTGATTATGAAGCCAGCCCACGGGTTTTCGAGGACACAGGTGTTGTTGATTCGGTCATTCCGTCATCACGACCATGAACCAGCAAAGCCTGATTTGAGAGTCGAAGGATCAAAACCACCTGGCGCTGAGGACACCACAGGTGATGGCTCAGCCGTTTCGATTTCTCCGCTCCCTGTGGTCGGTCGCAATGACAGAGCCAATGTACGTGTAGGGGATACTTCGTGCGCTGACGTTGTCAGCCGGCCCTCAGCATGACACCGAATCTTTTCCCCTACAACACCCCCGCCAGCAGCGCCAGCACCACCCCGCCTGCCACCACCGAGCCCAATTGCCCGGCGGCATTGGCGCCCATGGCGTGCATCAGCAGAAAATTCTCATAATCCTCTTCCATCGCCACCTGGTGCACCAGGCGCGCCGACATGGGAAAAGCGCTGATGCCCGCCGCGCCAATCAGGGGATTGAACTTCTTGCCGCTCAGCAAATACATGAGCTTGCCGAACAGCACCCCGGCAGCGGTATCAGCGATGAAAGCCAGCAAACCCAGCCCCAGGATCGCCAGGGTCTGCGGTTGGATGAATTTGTCGCCGGTCATGGTGCCGCCGATGACCAGCCCCAAGAACAGCGTGGTCAGGTTGGCGAGTTCGTTCTGCGCCGCGGCGCTCAGCCGCTCCAGCACGCCCGATTCACGGATCAGGTTGCCGAACATCAGCGCCGAGATCAGCGGCGAGGCTTTGGGCGCAATCAACGACACCAGCAGCGTAACCAGCAGCGGAAACAGGATGCGTACGGTGCGTGAAATCGGTTTGGCGCTGTAGGGCATGCGCACGCGCCGTTCTTCACGGGTGGTCAGCGCGCGCATCACCGGCGGTTGGATGATGGGCACCAGTGACATGTACGAATAGGCCGCCACAGCGATAGGCCCCAGCAGTTCCGGCGCCAGCTTGGAGGAGACATAGATAGCGGTCGGCCCGTCGATGGCGCCGATGATGCCGATCGAGGCGGCTTCATTCATCGGGAAACCCAGCAGCAGCGCCAGCATTAAAACAACGAAAATGCCGATCTGCCCGGCAGCGCCCAGCACCGCCATTTTGGGGTTTTCCAGCAGAGGGCCGAAGTCCGTCATGGCGCCGATGGCGATGAAGACGAACAGCGGGAATAACTCGGTGGCGATGCCGGCGTCATACAGCGTTTTCAGCATGCCGCCCTGATCAACTACGCCGGTGAGGGGCAAATTGGCGAGAATGGCGCCGAAACCGATTGGCAGCAGCAGCATGGGTTCGTATTCTTTTTTGATCGCCAGGTAGATGAGCAATCCGCCCACAGCGATCATGACCGCGTTCTGCCACGAAAGTTCACGAAATGCGCTCAGTAACACAGACAGTTGCGAAAGATCCATACGCCCCCTCTCAGGATATGACCATCAACAGGTCATTGTGGTTGACTTTGGCGCCGTTTTGCACAGCCACCTTGCTGACCACCCCGTCTTTGGGCGCGCGGATGGCGCTTTTCATCTTCATGGCTTCCAGCGCGCACAGTGCGTCGCCTTTTTTGACCTCGTCGCCAGAGTGTACGGCGATATCGAGGATCACGCCCGGCATGGGGGAGCGCACCTCGCCTGAACCGCCCGAAGAAGGCGCGGAGGCGGGGGCTTGCGGCTCGGATTTGGGCGCGGGGCTGGCTGGCTGTGCCGGGGCGGGCGCGGCGGTAGCGCCTTCTTCCGTCACAGACACGCTGTAAGCAGTGCCATCCACCACAATTTCCAGCGGGTCAGCCTGCACATCCTGCACTTCCACATGGTAGTCTTTGCCATTAACGGTTACTGTCAGTGTTTTTCTGGTCATAGTTGTCATCCCTGGGGGGTTTATTGGTTATCCGTTGACTGCCACCAGCGGCTGCGCGGCTGCTCCAGCCGCGCGCCCAATCCACTGGTTGAGCGCCTGAACCCGGTGGGTGCGTCCACCTGTTTGGCAGGCTGGTAGGCGTTTTTTACATAGACCGCGGCGGTGATGGCGGCGGTGAGGGCTTCATCGCGCTCCTGTGCGGGGACTGCCACGTTGATGATGATCTCTTCTTCTCTCTCTGGCGGCTCGCCTGCGGCATCCTCTTCTTTCTTTCGGTGGCGCGGCTGGGCGGGAAATGCCAGGCGCAGCAAAAGGATGATGCCGATGAACATGCCCAGCGCCAGAAAAGTGGTGATGATGCTCATCAGGCTGAGTTCCAGTCCCTGTAAGATTGCCTGCATATCCATACCCGCCTCCTACATGGGAATGCTGCCGTGCTTTTTCACCGGCAGGTGTTCTTTTTTGTCGCGCAGCAGCTCCAGCGCGGCGATCAGGCGTGGGCGGGTTTCAGACGGCAGGATGACATCATCGACATAGCCGGCTTCCGCGGCGCGGTAGGGGTTGGCGAAGCGATCCTGATACGACTGGATCAGTTCGTCGCGGGCGGCTTCGGCGTCCTCGGCTTCGCCCAGTTCTTTGCGGTAGAGGATGTTGACTGCGCCATCCGCCCCCATCACGGCGATCTCGGCGCCGGGATAGGCAAACACGAAATCAGCGTGCAGGTGGCGGCTGCTCATCACGATGTAGGCGCCGCCATAACCTTTGCGCGTGATCACAGTCAGCTTGGGCACGGTGGCTTCTGAATAGGCGTAGATGACCTTAGCGCCATGGCGGATGATGCCGCCGTGTTCCTGCATCACCCCGGGCATGAAGCCGGGCGTGTCGCAAAAGGTGACCAGCGGCAGGTTGAAGGCATCGCAGAAGCGCACAAAGCGCGCGATCTTGTCCGAGGCGTCGATGTCAATCGCCCCCGCCAGATATTCGGGCTGGTTGGCGACAATCCCGACCGGCTGGCCGTGCAGCCGCCCGAAGCCGATCACGGCATTGGGCGCGTAGAGCGGCATCACTTCAAGGAAAGAACCCAGGTCAAAGACATGTTCGATGATGGTCTTGATGTCATAGGGCTGGTTGGGGTCGGTGGGCACAAAGCTGTCCAGCAGGCTGTCCATGCGTTCGGGGTCATCGTTGGGGGGGATGACAGGCGGGGCTTCCTGGTTGTTAAGCGGCAGGTAAGACAGGATACGCCGCGTGAGATCAAAGCAGGCGGCTTCACTCTCCAGGGCGAAGTGCGCCACACCGCTGCGCGCGGCGTGCGTTTCCGCACCGCCTAGCGTTTCCAGGTCAACATCCTCGCCGGTCACGGCTTTGACCACCTTGGGGCCGGTGATGAACATGTTGGAGGTTTCCTGGGTCATGATCACGAAATCGGTCAGCGCGGGCGAATACACCGCCCCGCCGGCGCAGGGCCCCAGGATCAGGCTGATCTGGGGGATGACGCCGCTGGCGAGGGTGTTGCGGTAGAAGAGTTCGCCGAACGCCGCCAGCGAAAAGACGCCTTCCTGAATGCGCGCGCCGCCGCCGTCATTGAAGCCGATCACGGGCACGCCGGCTTTCATGGCGGCGTCCATCAGTTTGACCAGCTTGAGGCCGGCGCCTTCGCCAAACGAACCGCCCAAAATGGTGAAATCCTGGGAAAACAGGCACACCGGGCGCCCGTCAATTTTGCCGAAACCGGTGATGATGCCGTCGCCGTCATATTTTTGTTCGTCAAGGCCGAAATCTGTGTGGCGGTGCACCACGAAGCGGTCCAGCTCCTGAAAACTGCCGGGGTCCAGCAATTTTTCGATGCGTTCGCGGGCGGTCAGTTTGCCCTTGGCGTGCTGCACCTCATGGCGTTTTGCACCGCCGCCCTCGGCAGCCGCGGCGCGCTTCTGGCGCAGGCTTTCGTTCAAATGCGCAGACGACCGTTCACGTTCTGTGGAAAGGTCTTTGGGATCACTGTCCATACAGGGTTCTCCTTAGTAAATGGCGAAATTCGGTCTTGGTGACGTACGCCCTAAGTGTAAACGCAGAGAGAGAGAATGGCAAGTGCTGGGGGTTGAAAAAAGGTTGTATCCCCCAACCTCAACAATTGCGGAGATTGGAACCGTAGGGGCGGTGCATTCAGTTTTACTGAATCATTTACCGCCCCTACAAAGCCGTTCCACACTCCAGCCCGCCCAGAAAGGACAGCAGCCCGTTGAGCACGGCCTCTACCGATGTGATCGAAAACAACCCAATCTGCGCTGCCCTGCGCGGGCTGTGGGGGTGCGGTTTACCTCTGTATTGATCTGTGGTTTGCTAACCGGATTGTTATAGCGGCAGCGTTGCCACCGCAGCCAGGAACGAAGACAGTGCCAGCACCGCGACACCAAATCCGATGTTGACGATCAACAGCAGGAAACTGGCTTTCTCAAGCGATGGCGCGGGTTGTTTCATCAGGCGTGCGTTGATAGTTGAGCGGATGATGGCAACCGCAACCATCAGAATCATCAACAGATGTTTGATGCTGAGCGCATTGGCATAGGGGCTGCCGAAGGTGAACAGTCCGCTCACAGCCGGCGAACGGCGAGCCATCAGTATGCCGGTGGCTGCCAGGCCAACCATACTGATAATCGCCAGGGTCTGCAACCGTTTTTGCAGAACATGAGAGGTCTGTTTGCGGGTTTTGCCGTCGGTGATGGTTTGTTTGAGGGCGGGCAGGCTGGCAAATGCCAGCGCGATCATTCCGCCGATCCAGACAGCGGTGAACAGGTTGTGCAGCGTAGATATGATGACGGGGAGAATGATTTGCGGATTCATGGGTTGTATCCTTTCAAGAGGCAGGGGTCAGTAATTGTTGAAACAGGCGCAGAAACAGCCCCTGTTCTTCTTCGTCCAGGCGAGCCAGCAGTTCGTGCGCTTTGTGGCGGCGGTAATCGGCGATCTGTGCGTGTACGGTTATGCCTTGCAGGCTGAGGCTGAACAGGTAGGAGCGTCCGTCGTCCTGATTGGCGGCGCGCAGCACCAGTCCGCTCTGCTCCAGTTGTTTGATGGCGTTGCTGGCGCTGGCAGGTGTGAGCTGGAGTTGATCAGCCAGTTCCTGCAGTGTGCTGTGGGGGGTGCGGTGCAGACAGTCCAGGTAGGCGAATTGGGCAGGGGTGACACCGCTCTGTTCAAATGGCGGATAGCCCGGCCCGCTGTGGTGCAGGCGCAGCAAGAGCGACAGGAATTGTTCTTCTTTGGGACTGGTCATGGAAGCCCTTTATACTTAGTTAGTAAAACTAAATATAACAGAAAATTCCATATCCTGCAACCACCATACAGCCGGTTACCGTTTTCTATGGGCTTACACTACCGGGGAGTCTGCCAGATGGCTGGTGCCAGTTGGATATCCCGGTGCCCCCTGCCAGTGCCTCACATCATTCCCCCAACGCTCGTTGATACATTGCCCCCCATGCGCGCAGTGAAGCGCTCCGGCAGTCCAGGGTTATATGCATGTATAATAAACCAGGGTGTCAGTGAAATTGGCAGCCCTGCTGTAAAATCGAATGCATGGGATTGGTAAGATAACTATGGATAAATACCGGCGGCAATTCATCCTGTCTGAAAGAGAATTAGACGATTATAGCACCTGGAATCAAGGCAAAATCAACAATGATTTCTTTGTCTACATTCATCCAGATCTTAATTTTACGC
>CAYMNB010000035.1:13588-23544 GCA_964391725.1 uncultured Anaerolineaceae bacterium
GGCAAAATCAACAATGATTTCTTTGTCTACATTCATCCAGATCTTAATTTTACGCAAGCAAGGGATGAAAAAAACGAGGTTGAGTTGTCATTGATCGGTTATATGATTGATCCAACCCATCCAGATTCCTCTGACCTTCAAATCGTAGAAAACATTCTGGCTGCTGCAGGGGCAAATTTTGAAAAAACAATTGAGGCAACCTTTCCTCTTGGGGGGCGCTGGATATTGATATTCAGTTCGCGTGAAGGTGTAAAAATGTTTAGCGATCCTTGTGGCCTCAGAACTGTCTACTTTACGAACAATGAAGCCAAGGGTTTTATGGCGGCTTCACAGCCAGGCTTAATCAATGATCATTTGCATTTCAGCATCTCAGCGTTTGCACAAACCGGCTACCTTGAAACCAAATCTTATACCGGTCAGATTGAGTATTGGGTTCCCAGTGGTGTTTCCTTATATGATGAAATCAGTCATCTCATCCCCAATCATTACCTGGATGTGAACCTGAAAAAACAATTTCGGTTCTGGCCATCCTCTGAATTGCCCCAGATAAAGCTAAAAGAGGGCGTTGAAAAGGCGGCCGAATTGATTGAGGGTCTGGTTCTGGCGGCTTCTCAGCGGTTTCATCTGGCCATTGCTGTTACAGCCGGTATCGACAGTCGTGTAGTAATGGCGGCTACCCGCAAACTCGACAACAAAACAAAATATTACACACTGAAATATTACAAGTTGAATGAACACAGTTATGATCTACGAATCCCCAAGAAAGTGTTAACAAAGGCTGGCAGGCAGCATGAAGTATATGACTGTTCAGGGAAAATGGATGATGAGTTTCGGGCGTTATATTTGAATAATGTTGATTTGGCTCATCCAGCCTGGGGGGATATTGCCTATGGTATTCGAAAGTGGTTTCCTGAGAACTATGTTGCCGTCAAGGGTAATTGCAGCGAGATTGCTACAAAATCCTATTACAAATATTCTTATCCTGAGGTAATAGATGCTGTGATGCTTGCACAGTTATCTAAATTCGATGACAGCCCTTTTGCACAGAAAGCAATCGATGCCTGGCTAAAAGTTTCTTATGATGTGGCCGAAAAATATAATTATGAAATCCTGGATCTTTATTATTGGGAAATAAAAATGGGTAGCTGGCAGGCAACCAGCCAGTTAGAATGGGACATTGTACAGGAGGTTTTCGCCCCCTTTAACTGCCGGGCTTTGCTTATCCATATGTTAGGCGTGAATGTAAAACACCGGTCTCCGTTCAACAATCGCTTGCATAAAGGGATCGTCAGGAAGCTTTGGCCATTAATGTTGACAGTGCCAAGGAATCCAATACCATTACAACAAGTGATTATTCGAACTATTAGGCTGCTCAAAGCCAAACCAACGTACATCTTTATAAAAAACCATATAAAGACGGTGTTAAGTAAATTGCAGTCCTCATAGTTGAACCCCCGGCAGCTTTTTAGCACGACAGACCGTAATGCGATTTTTTATATTTATGAGGGTGAGGGTGGTCTATAAATTGGGAGGCACTCACCCCAGCGCTTGTTGATAAATTGCTCCCATGCGGGCGGAAAAGTCGGCGGGGTTGTGTTCACGCTCGATCTTCTCAAGGGCGGCGATGCTTTTGCAGCGCAGGCTGGCGCGGTCGGCAAAGATCTCATGCAGCGCCCGCTCCAGCCCGGCTTCGATGGCGGCACTGAGTAAGGCACGCTGTTCAGGGGTGGCATACATGCCCTCGCCCAGGTCATCACGCGGCACCTCGATCAGCCAGCCGGCCTGTTCATTGTTCAGCTCTGGCAGGGCGCGCACATTGGTGCTGATCACCGGCGTGCCGTTTGCCTGGCATTCCAGCACCGACATGCCGTAGGTATCGGCATAGGTTGGCAGCAGTCCGACATGCGCACCGCGTATCAGCGCCAACACCTGCTCGTTGGGCAGGCTGGTGTGATGGGTGATCCAGTCGCGGTTGGCAGCGATGGTCTCCTGCGCCCAGGCGACATCTGCTTCAGTTTCATGGGCGGCGTAGTGATCCATACGCAGAGAACTGACAATGACCAGTTCAATCGGGTAGTGCTGCTGGCGCACGAGGCGTTCGAACACACGCAGTATCTCACGCCCGCCTTTGCGGAAAAAGCCCGCCCCCACCAAAATGAAGCGGATAGGCCCGTCGGGATCCAGCCCCTTTTCATCATAATCCATGATCATCTTTTCTTGCGGCGGGTGCAGGACGGTCAATTTTCGTTGGATGGCCTGTGTATCGAACGGCAGGCAGCCCAGCAGGTTGAGCTGGATGCTGCGCGTGCACTCGGACAGGGCCACCAGTTGCTTGCAGGCATCACTGCTGAGGGCGTCCAGGGCACGCCTTGCGCGCCGGTCGGGGCGCAATTCATCCGGGCGCTGGTTATACTGCGCCAGCAACCCGCTGAGGCGCGGCAGCAGGGTTTCAAAATTGCTTACCCAGGGCGTTTTGCCGTAGCTGATGCCGTTGAAGAAATGCAGCAGGTCAACGCCATTCAACCCGAAGTCCTGAAACTGGTTGTTGAGGTCAAAGTGCGGGAATAGCGTCCTGCCGGCGCTGCGGTTGGCTTTTTGAACAACGCGGTTGAGGGTGCTGTAGAGATCATGCACCGGAAGGTAGGTCACCCCCGGCACCTGGTGCAGGATGGTGCGGGTGTAGGTGTAGTAATCCCAGCGGTAATAGAGCACACCGACTTTCATGGGCAAATCTCCTTAGGCAGGTTTCTTTCGAAGTACCTTGATTATACCCGCCTCAGTCTGTGCTTTCACCCACCGGCCACTGGAAGCAGATATTGTAGCCATGCGGGTCATGCAAATACAGTTGGCGCATGCTGTAAGCAGCATTGTGCAGCAGCGGCGCCATGCCGGTGATTTCGATTCCCATGGGGTTCTCCTTAGGACTAATGGATACCCAAATGATACCGCATTAATAGATGCCGGGGATCAACTTTTCATAATCCGCCACGCTGCCGTGATCCATGGCGCACTCGATGATCTGCCGCCCCAGCGGGTCGAGGTCATCGGTGAGGAAATCCGCCAGCACGGTCTGGAAGAAATGATAGAGGATCTCAGCGCCCTGGTCATAGGCTTCGATGCCCACCTCTGGCTGGGTTTCCACCTGGAAGAACCAGCGCGAGATCTGGCGGCCTTCCACCACCATCTGGTGCGGGATCATGCCCAGCAGCGAGCAGCGTGCCTTGCGCAGGTTGGCGGGATCAAATTTGGCGGTGCCGCGGCGGGCAAGCACCTCGCGAACCAGCCATTGAGGCATGAAACCGACATGCCAGGCGCCCACGTTCTGGTTAGGAATGAGGGTATAGCGCGTGCGCGGTGCGTTGAGGAATTGCTCCAGCAGCAAATTTGCCTGACGGGTGCGTTTGCCGGTGGCAAACGGCCAGTAGGAACCCACGCCCTCGGATGACAGACCCTTGGTCTCCAGGATGGAGGGATTGTCATAGCCGCGCGGGCTTGCCAGCCGCCACAGCCACGCCAGCGCCGGCGGCAGCAAGTGCAGAAAACCGATGATACCATAGCTGGGGTTTTCGCTGGTGCACAGCGGGGTGCGGATGCCGAACGAGCGGAAATCGATCTCTATGGGCGCATCCACCACATTGGGGATGATGGCGCGCGGGATGGTCACGCGCGGATTGGGGCAGGGTTTGCCGGGGGCGTCCATCACATGATCCCAGATCATGGCAAAACCGCCCGGTGCAGCGTTGATGTTGAGGAATAGCAACGGTTCCGGCGGGCAGGCGGTCAGTCGCTCCAGGTTGAGGTCGGTGCCGTAGCGGGTGATGTGATTGGTGCGCACAAACCAGGCGTTTTCAGCATCCAGGATGTTGATCTTGCCGTTATTTTGCAGCGAAGGATGGCACATGGCCATATCATCCGCCACCGGGAACAGGTCGCAAGTGCGCGGCAATTCAACGTGGCGCTGTTCGCCGGTGATCACATTTTCGCCATACAGCAGGCGGCCGTCGTCCTCACGGTGGGCGTGCTCCAGCATTTCGCTTTTACCCGCGCCGCTGGCGCCTTCATGCATGATGGTGATTGAGTTCTCGTAAGGGGTGACCACGCGCACCGCCGAACAGTGGTTGGTGACCCAGCCTTCCTGTTCGCCCTGATGCAGCAAAATGCCGTACACGGCTTTTTTTGCCGAAGGGCCCGGGTAGAGGTTGTACGAAAAGACCTCGTGCAGATGTTCGCGGCGGTTGTGCACCACCACCTGTTTACCGTCCAGGTCTGTATAGCGGAAGGTGGGTGCCACATAGATGACCGACGCCGGGGCAAAATCAGCAGGAATCTCGTCCAGAGGCAGAATGCCCTGCAGCAAAGCCAGCCCGAAGGCGAAGAAACCGGCATTGGCGGGTGCTACCACCAGCGCGTCACGCCCCAGCCCGCCGCTGCCTGTGCGGTAGGCATACATGGCGAGCGGCTCGGTTTTCAGCCATTCAAAAGTTCGCTGTCGCAGGTCGGCAAAGGGTTTGTCAAACACCTGTTGGAAGGTGGGCTGGTCAGTGGGCAGGTCGTCGCCGATCAACATGGCATCGGGATCGCGCCGGCGCATGTAAGGCACGGTGTAGTTGACGCACACGCCGTTGCGAGCGCGAACCACCACCGCCTCCACCACCCGGCCGTAGCCGGTCAGGTGATAGCTGACCTCAAATTCGTTGCTGGTTGTGCCGCCGCAGGCCAGGTCCACCAACTCGGCGGTGGAACCTGCCAGGGTTACTTGGCCGTTGGCAGACAGGATGTCGGCCAGTTCAGCGGGAGGGTTGAAAATTTTCCAGTCAGTTACCATTCATTCACCTATCATCTCATTGTATAAATGCCCGGTGAGGGCATCCGTTGTTACCATTAATCTTTAAAAAATTACGCTTTGCTGGATGGCATCGCTTCCATTAATGATACCACTGCGCCCCGATTGCAAAAAGAGGGCGGTTTCCAGGCTGCGAATCATTCAAAGAACTGGTACTGTACCGCCACCGGCACCTGGAAGGGCGTGACCATTTCTTCGATCAGGGCAGTCGTCAATGCGCGCGGGCGTTCGATGGCAAGGCCCAGGGCGCGCGCCCACACCCCGTGGGCACACAGGCCCATCAGGCGGCTGATGCCGAACAGTACGGTGTAAAACTCCAGCTGGGTGATGCCGAAGTGGTGCTGCAAGGTGCCGCTGATGGCGTCAATGTTGGGGTAGGGGTTCTTAACTTTGCCGGTGGCACCCAGTACACGCGGGACCACGCGGTAGACCTGCTTTGCCAGCTGGAAAATGGGGTCATTGGGCAGGTATTCTTCGGCAAAATTCACCTGAGCGATAAAACGCGGGTCGGTGTGGCGCAGCACGCCATGCCCGTACCCGGGGATGACCTGCCCACGCTTGAGGGTGTCCCAGGTGTAGTCCGCCAGTTCCTCATCACTCGGCATGCCGTTGAAACGCTGCTGAATTTCGAGCAGCCAGCGCAGGCTTTCCTGGTTTGCCATGCCGTGCAGCGGGCCTGCCAGGGCGGTCATGCCGGCGGCGGTGGCATAATAAAGGTCGGACAGGGTGGAATTGACCAGGTGGGCGGTGTGGGCGGAGGCGTTGCCATTTTCCTGGTCGGCATGGATCAGCATGAACAGGCGGCACAGTTCCTGATAGGCGCGGTCATCGCCTTTGCCGATCAGGCCAGCAAAACGCGCCCCCCAATCCAGATCGTTTTCAGTCTGCGCGGGTGCGTCGGGGCGGTATTTGCGGTTGTAGATGGCGGCCGCCAATTCCGGTAATACAGCGGTCAGTTCGATGGCATCCTGCAGGGTCGGCCGCCACAGTTCACGGCGGTCGATACCTTCGCGGTAGGCGCGTGCGGCGTGTGAACGCGGCTGCAGGCTGAGCAGTGCCTGCGCGAATAACGTCATCGGGTGGGTGTCAGGCGGCATGGCACGCAGCAAGTCATGGACATAGCCTGGCAGGGCGGGTTGTTGGCGCCACAGGTTTTCCATGGCCTGCGCCTGCGCCAGATCGGGCTGGTCGCCGGTCAGCAGCAGGTAGAACAACCCACCTGCCAGCGGAAATTGCACCCCTGCGGGTCGCGGCAGCTGGTCGATGAGCTCCTGCACGGTCAGGCCGCGCAGGCGGATGCCGCGGTAGGGGTCTACATGTGAAATTTCGGTCACCAGGGCATGCACTCCGCGCAATCCGCCGTAAACCTGCGCGACAGTCACCTGCCCGATGGGGGTGTTGCCGTATTGCTTTAGGATCGTGTGCAGGCGGTTGCGCCAGCCGGGCAGCTGGGTTTCGATGGCGGCTTGCAGGTCAAGGGCGGCGGGGGGAATAAGGTTGTTTTCAGTCATGATCATGCTCCTGAAGCGTCTGCCTTGTTGACAGGCGTTGGTTTGGCGGGGTTGCTGCGCGGGTTGTAACCCATCAAGCGCGAGATATGGGCGGCGGTGCGGGTGCAGGCCTGCACAAAACGGCTGACATGCGCCTCATCAAAGCGCTGGGTCGGGCCGGAGATGGTCAGGGCGGCGATCATCTCACCACGCTGGTTGAAGATTGGGGCAGCCACGCCGGAGGCGTCAATAGTCCATTCGCCATGGCTGACGGCATAACCCTGCGCGCGGATACGGTCGGCTTCAGCGTTCAGGTGGGCGGGGTCAACCAGGGTGTGTTGGGTGAAGGCATGCAGGGGCTGCTGGCTGAGCACCTCGGCGCGCTGGCGGTCGTCAAGATAGGCAAGGAACAGCTTGCCTGCCGACCCGGCGTGCAGCGGCAGCCTTCTGCCGACACGCGCCACCACGCGTACATTCTGTTCGCTTTCCAAGCGCTCTACGCACACGCGGTCAGATCCTTCCATCACATACAGGCTGATGGTTTCACCGGTAAGGCGCTGCAGGTCGTAGATATGGGGCAGAGCCAACGCGCGCACGTCCACACTGGCGCTGTAGACCTCTGCCCACGATAGCACCTTGCCCGCCAGCGCATACTGGCGTGTGTCCTGCTCCTGCACCAGCAGCCCCAGGTCTTTGAGGGCAGCCAGCAGGCGGCCGGCGGTGCTGGAAGTCATGCCGGTCAGGCGGGCGGCTTCACGCACGCCCAGACGCGGGCGTTCACGGGTGAAACAATCCATCAATTGCACCGCACGGGTGAGGGTTTTTGGCGTTTCATTCATCCTGTTGGTTGTCCTGTAATATGGGACACTGTCCCAATTTCTTGTGATATAGTACGATTATACCGATAGCAACCAACCTCGTCAATGTGCAATTCGTTCAGGAGAAGTGCCATGTCATCTGCCCCCCAATCGTCCCTTCCCACCGGCGGACAGCCGGTCACCTTCAGCAACGGCAGCCTGCAGGTACCCGATCATCCCATTATTCCCTTCATCGAAGGCGACGGCATCGGCTGGGATGTGTGGCAGGCAGCACGCCCGGTGCTTGATAGCGCGGTGGCGCTCGCTTACAGCGGCACACGCCAACTGATGTGGCGGGAGGTGCTGGCGGGCGGCAAAGCGCAAGCCGCTCTGGGCACGCTGCTGCCGGATGAAACCATCGAGGCGTTCCGCACCTACCGCGTGGGCATCAAGGGACCGCTGACCACCCCCAGCGGGGGCGGTTTCCGCTCCTTGAATGTGACCCTGCGGCGCGCGCTTGACCTGTATGTGTGTTTGCGCCCGGTGCGCTGGCTGCCGGGGGTGCCTTCGCCAGTGCGTCGCCCGCAGGATGTGGATATGGTCGTGATGCGTGAGAACACCGAAGATATCTACGCCGGCATCGAGTTTGAACAGGGCACGGAGCTGAACCGGCAGTTTTTGGCATGGCTGGAAGAAAATGCGCCGCAGGAGCATGCCAAGATCCGCTTTCCCGACAGCAGCGGCATCGGTATCAAGCCGGTCTCGCAGGAAGGTTCTGAACGACTGATCCGCGCGGCGATTGACTATGCCCGGCGCTTCAACCGCGCCAGCGTGACCATGGTCCACAAAGGCAACATCATGAAATACACCGAGGGCGCTTTCGCGGAGTGGGGCTACAATCTGGCGCAGCGCGAATTCGGCGACAGCGTGTTCACCAGCCGCGAATGGCAGCGTGTTAAAGACGCGCGCGGTGACGAAGCCGCCAACCATGAACGCGCCGCCGCCCTCAGCCAGGGTAAAATTTGGCTGCGGGATGTGCTGACGGATGCCGCCTTTGAACAGACCCTGACGCGCCCCAAAGAATTCGACGTGATTGCCACCATGAACCTTAACGGCGACCTGTTCTCTGACGCGCTGATGGCGCAGGTGGGCGGATTGGGCATCGCGCCCGGCGCCAACCTGAACGGCGAGAACGGTGTGGCGATCTTTGAAGCCACCCATGGCACCGCGCCTGCCTTCGCGCGCCAGAACTGCGTCAATCCCTCCTCCCTGATCCTGTCAGGTGAGATGATGCTGCGCCATCTGGGCTGGCAGGAGGCCGCCGACCTGGTGCTGAGCGGCATCCGTGGCGCGGTGGCTGCCAAAACCGTCACCTTTGATTTTCAGTGCCTGATGGAAGGCGCGACTCTGCTGAAGACCACGGAATTCGGCGACGCCATCATCAACCACATGCAACCCATTCACTGAGCGAGGTACGCCCATGTTAACCCTGTCTGCCCCCTTTGACCATCTGCACTACTTCTCTCTGCGCGAATCCGCCGGAGAACGGCTGGACAGCCTGCCCTACTGCCTGCGTATACTGCTGGAAAATGCCCTGCGCCAGAACCAGACCGCTGCTGTGAATGCCATCCTGCAGCGCGGGGGTGGCGGGACTGGTGAAGCGACCGTTTCCGTGTCTCCGGCGAGGGTCTTGATGCAGGATTTCACCGGCGTGCCTGTCATTGTCGATTTGGCGGCATTGCGCGCTGAAACCGCGCGGCGCGGCGGTGACCCGGCATCAGTTTCACCGCAGATTCCGGTGGATGTGGTAGTGGATCATTCCTTGCAGGTTGATTTCACCAATGTGCCCGACGCCATCGAGCGCAACCTGGCGCTGGAATATGAACGCAACCGCGAACGCTATGCCCTGCTACGCTGGGCGCAGCAAGCCTTTGACAATGTGCGCGTGGTGCCGCCCGGCAAAGGCATCATTCATCAGATCAATATGGAATATCTGGCAAAGGTGGTGTGTGTGCGTGAACAAAATGGCGTGCTGATCGCCTTCCCCGACCTGGTGTTCGGCACCGACAGCCACACCACCATGGTCAACGGGCTGGGGGTGCTGGGCTGGGGCGTGGGCGGCATCGAAGCCGCGGCTGCCATGCTGGGCAAACCCATGGATATGCTCCTGCCCGAGGTGGTGGGCGTGCGCCTGACGGGCAGTCTGCCGGCAGGCAGCAGCGCCACTGACCTGGCATTGACCATTGTGCAGCGCTTGCGCGCTGCCGGGGTGGTGGATGCCTTCGTGGAATACTTCGGCGCGGGCGCTGAGCGGTTGGCGGTGGCGGAGCGTGCTATGATCGCCAACATGACCCCCGAAATGGGCGCCACCGCCGGTTTCTTCCCCATTGATGATCACACCATCGATTACCTGCGCCTGAGCGGGCGCGATGAGACACAGATTGCCCTGGTGGAAGCCTATGTGCGCGCGCAGGGGCTGTATCGTGACACCGACGCCCCCCAACCGCACTATGACCGCGTGATCGACATTGACCTGGCGGCTATCGCCCCATCGCTGGCGGGACCCACCCGTCCGCAGGACCGCGTCGCCCTGCCTGCGATGAAGACGGCTTTTCATACAGCGTTAACCGCTCCCTCCACGGCGCGCGGTTTTAACGTTTCAGCAGAACATACCAACGACAGCGCTACGGTCAATTTAGATGGCGAAGAGGTCACCCTGCGGCACGGCTCATTGTTGATTGCTGCCATCACCTCCTGCACCAACACCGCCGCGCCTTCGGTCATGCTGGCAGCAGGCTTGCTGGCGCAAAAAGCCGCCGCGCGCGG
>CAYMNB010000036.1:0-10395 GCA_964391725.1 uncultured Anaerolineaceae bacterium
TGAAACGGCACGGCTTCGTTTACAACTTCACCCTCTTCATTCACCTCCACCAACTGCCAGCTATCCGGCGTATGGGCTTCCTGGGGTGGGGCGATTTCAACCTCAAACACCTTGCCGATACGTTTGCACCATCGCTGGTCGTAGGTGATATCAATTTGATATGGATAACGATCGATCATTGCTCTCTCCATTCCTGAATGAACCCCCAGTTGTTTAGACTGAGGGTTCTCCTAAAAAAAATATCAATTCGCCGACACCCACAAGGGTCAGTAACCTTTCAATTTCAACTCTTCTGAGCGAAAACAAGCCACAAAGGCATCACCGCTGTCATCAGAAGGCATCATCACCGGCTCAACCTTCCTGCACACATCTTTGACATACCGGCAGCGCGTATGAAAGCGGCAGCCGGTCGGCGGATTCGACGGATCCGGTATCTGCCCTTCCAGAATCACGCGCTTGGTTCGGCCGCCTTCTTTGGCAGCAGCCCGCTTGGGAATCGCCTGCAGCAGTGCTTCGGTATAAGGGTGTTTGGGGCGGTTATACAGCACATCCGAAGGCGCCACTTCCATGATCTTGCCCAGGTACATGACCGCTACACGGTCAGAAATGTACTCAACCACGCTCAGGTCATGCGCCACGAACAGGTAGGTCAGGTTGAAATCCTGCTGCAAATCAGCCAGCAGGTTCAACACCTGCGCCTGTACCGATACATCCAGCGCAGAAACAGGCTCATCACAGATGATCAATTCTGGCGTCAGGATCAGAGCACGCGCCACACCGATGCGCTGGCGTTGGCCGCCTGAGAACTGGTGCGGATAGCGTGAGATCTGGCTGCGGCTTAAGCCCACTTTCTCCAAGATTTGCCCCACCAGTTCCATGCGTTCGTCCCTGGAGTTGCCCACCCCATGGATTACCAAGGGTTCAGCAATGATCTGCCCAACGGTCATGCGCGGATGCAGCGAGGAATAAGGATCCTGGAAGATCATCTGGATATTTTTACGGATCGGCTTTAATTCTTTGTTATTCAGTGTCGCCAGGTCGACCACATCAGCGCCATAAATATAATCCATCGAGCCATCGGTCGGCTCATACAAACGAGTGATGCAGCGCCCGACGGTGGTCTTGCCCGAACCGCTTTCGCCCACCAAACCCAGGGTTTCGCCCTTTTTGATAAAGAAATTGACATCATCCACCGCACGCACATGGCCAACCACATGGCGGAAGAACCCTTTTTGGATAGGGAAATATTTCTTCAGTTCTTTAATATTCAGGCAGATTTCATCGCTTTGTAATAAAGTATCTTTCATTGCCTAATTCCTCTCTACGTGTAACCAGCAACTGACTTCATGGTTGCCATTCACCTGGCAGGCAGGCGGGAATTCATCACGGCAGATGTCCATGGCAAAATCACAGCGCGGTGCAAACGGGCAGCCTTTCGGCAGCAAATAGGGGTTGGGTACTGAACCGCGGATAGAAGCCAGGCGGTCTTTGCGACCGATCTCTGGTACTGACCGCATCAAGGCCTGGGTGTAGGGATGGTGGGGTGTCTCAAACACTTGCGCAGTCGGCGCAGTTTCCACCACCTTGCCCATATACATGACAATGGTATGATCTGCCATCTCACCGATCACACCCAGGTCATGCGTGATCATCATCAACGCCATGCCGATCTCATCCTGCAGATCTTTGATCAATTCGAGAATTTGGGCCTCAATGGTCACGTCCAACGCCGTGGTGGGTTCATCCGCGATCAGCAGCATTGGGTTGCAACTGAGTGCCATGGCGATCATCGCCCGCTGGCGCATACCGCCTGAAAATTGGTGGGGATATTCATCCACACGCTGCTTAGGCCCTGGAATTTTCACCTTATCCAACATCTCGATAGCGATTTCTTTGGCTTCACGGCTCGATTTCTTCTGATGCAGCATCACCGCTTCCATGATCTGCTGACCGATGGTGTAAACGGGGTTCAAGGAGGTCATCGGCTCCTGAAAAATCATGGCGATGTTATTGCCGCGCACTGTGCGCATCATGGGGCCATTCGGCTCCTGCTGGGCAATATCAATAATCCTGCCGTCATCCATGCGAAACAGCATCTCGCCTTCTTCGATGCGTCCGCGTGGACGCTGTACCAGCTGCATCAGAGAAAAGGCGGTCACAGATTTGCCGCAGCCTGATTCACCGACCACGCCCAGTGACTTTCCGCGTCCGATCTGAAAATCAACATCGTCCACCGCGCGCACAATACCCTGTTCCATATAGAAGTAGGTCTTCAGTCCGCTGACTTTCACCAAAAGATCATCTTGTAGTTGGTAATTGTTCATTGTTATCGCTCTTTTCTGTCATTATTGGGCAAAAGGATCTACAGCGTCACGCAAACCGTCACCCAGAAAGTTGAACGCCAGTACCACCACGAACAGGAACACGCCTGGCAGCATCAACCATGGGTAGTTCTTCATCACTTCCACTTTTTGCGCCTGCGCCATCATTAACCCCCAGCTGGTCATGGGCGGTTGAATGCCCAATCCCAGATAGGAAAGCGAGCTCTCACCCAGGATCATAGCCGGAATACTCAAAGTCGCGATCACCATGATATGGCTGACCATATTAGGAATCATGTACAGGAAGATAATGCGCAACGTCGAAGCGCCTTGCGCTTCGGCTGCCAGCACAAAATCTGTATTGCGGAAAGCCATCACCTTACCGCGGATCTCACGAGCCAGGCCGGTCCAGCCGATGACAGCCAGCACAGTTACAATGCCAAAGTAAATGTAATGGCTGGGCCATTCTCGCGGCAGAGCGGTGGTCAATGTCATCCACAATGGCAGCGTGGGGAAGGCCCGCAGCAACTCGGCAATGCGTTGTATGACGTTATCCACCCACCCACCATAATAACCGGATACCGTACCAAGGAAAGACCCCAGAACAATCGTCAGGACCACACCGATCAAACCAACCGTCAGCGATATACGCCCGCCGACAAGTACCCGCGAGAACATGTCGCGCCCCAACTGGTCAGTACCCAGAAGCAGCAGCGTACCGCCTTCATCAACGCCCAGAAAATGGATATCGGTTTCGATCAACCCGAGCAGTTTGTAGGGATGGCCCTTGACAAAGAATTTCAATGGATAGATCTGGCTGGTATCCTCGACATAATCATATAGATATGTCTCCATATTCCTTTCCTGCTCGAGTCCATAGGTGAAGGGCAGCCTGAACCGACCCTGGCTGTCGCGAATGTGAATGGTCTGCGGGGGAGCATAGCCCATATTGGGGATACGCGTATTAAATTCATACGGGGCAAAAAATTCCGCGAAGATGATCACAAAATAGAACACTGCCAGCACATACAGAGAGATAACCGCGGCTTTGTTCTTCTTGAACTTCAGCTTCATCAACTGGTTGACCGTCAGAAACTCAAATTCCTCGCTGCTTTCCAATGCCTCCATTTGATCAATGAACACCTGCTCCCTATCGAGAAAGCGTGATTCCTGTTGGTCGTTGTTTGTTTTTTCCATGATATAGCAACCTCACTCTTCTCTGTGTGTTAGTCCAAACGAATGCGCGGGTCTGCCCAGGCAAGCAAGATGTCGGCAATCAGATTGCCCAGCAGCAATGTCCACGAGAGCATCAACAGAATCGTGCCTGCCAGGTACATATCCTGCCCGCTCAACGCGCGTTGGAAGATCGGCCCCAGCATCGGCAAGCTCAGAACAATCGAGACAATGATCGATCCGGATAATAGATTCGGCAATTCCAACCCCAGCCGCGAGATCAATGGGTTGATGGCGATGCGCACCGCATGTTTAAAGACCACCTTGCGCTCTTTCAAACCCTTGGCGCGCGCTGTCATCACATATTGCTGATCGAGCACGTCCATCAAGTTGCCGCGCATCACACGCATGGTGCCTGCCAGCGTCGCCAATCCAAGAACAATCACCGGAATGGGTAAATGAATGAGCAGGTCAAGGAATTTTGCCCATGACCAGGCGGCTTCCTGGTATTCCGGCGAGAACAAGCCCCCGACCGAAGTATTGCCCAGCACAAACACCCAGAAGAACATCAACAGCATCGCCAGCATAAAGTGCGGGATCGCCATGCCGACAAAAGCGAAGAATGACAGGGCATAATCTGCCTTGGTGTACTTATGCGTGGCAGAATAGATGCCGATTGGTATCGCCAGCCCCCAGGAAATAATCAAGGCCGCCACTGACACGATAACTGTGATCAGCAAACGTTCGCCGATGATAGAAGCCACCGACAATCCCTGATACACCATTGACACCCCGAAATCACCACGCGGAAAGCCTTTGACCCAGTTCCAATATTGCACCGGCAGAGGCTTGTCCAGCCCATAGCGTTCACGCATCTTATCCAGCATTTCCATCGCCACATCCGACTGCCCCTGCTCGCGCAGACGCATTTCATAATATGTCATGGCATCACCGGGCGGGAGCTGGATCAGCGCAAAACTGACCATGGAGATGATGATCATCATCGGGATCATATAGAGGATTCTACGTAGAATGTAGGATATCATTTCCGTTTACCTGCTTTCTATATTTTTTCGCATACCCTATTGGTATGCAATGGGACACGGAACAATCAAATGGATAACAAAATAATTACAAGGTGATCTGTGTGCCCCTGTGTTAAGGATTGGGCTGTCGTCTGGTGTTGATGGACGGCAGCCCAACCGGTCTATTTTAATGAACGTTGTTAACTTCCTTTGGCTTCTTGACGCACTGCCTTAGGGTTTAATATAATTCTGGTAGTGCATGAAGGCAGAAGCTACGTCAGGTGTACGCACCGCACGCAGCGGGTGGTTGCCCATTCGCGCGCCTACGTAATACGGACGCACATAGGAACCCAAACCTACGATCCATACCTGGTCAGCGAACAGCAGGTTGGCTGCTTGCAGACTGGCAACACGCTCGTCGTAGGGCTGGCTCTTGGCGATCAAGATCGCGTTTTGGAAGTCAGCGAATTGATCCAGTGGCATACCCCGTTCGTCCATGTGCCAGTACGGGCCAGAATCCTGTTCGGGATCGTCCTGCGCCCAGCCAACAAGACCATTACCACCATCCAGCGGGCGGTCCCACTGATCAGTGTCCCACACCTGGATCTCCCAGTCACCAACCAGGCGCAGATCACCAATGGTGGCTTGCAGGGTCGGTTGGAGGATGAGCTCAATCCCGGCTTCCGCCAGGGTGTCTTTCATGATCTCCAGCGTGGGCACATACATGCTGTGGTCAGCGGCAACAACCGCGTAAAAACTAAGTTTGCGGCCGTTTGGAGCTTCGAGGATGCCATCACCGTCACTGTCAGCATAGCCGGCATCTGCCAGCAGTTGCTGTGCCAGTGCAATGTCAAATTGTGCCCACTTCTGGGCAGCTTCTTCGGTGTAGAAGGGCGTGGATTTGGTCAGGGTGGCGCCGGTTTTCTCCAAGAAACCATTGTAGATGGTCTGGTTGATGTCTTCACGGTCGATTGCCACGGAGAATGCGCGGCGGAAGTTCACGTCGCGGAAGATCTCACGCAGGGCTTCTTCTTCAACATCCATGTTGAAGTACACACCCATGGCGATCACGCCTTCCCAGAAACCAACAGTGTAGCCACGGGCTTCTTCTTCTGATTTGAGCAGCTGCAGGTGCGCGGCGTTCAGCCACATACCGTCTGAGTCAAACTCGCCAGCCACGCATTTCAGCGCCAGGGTGTCGCGGTCTTCCACGATGGTGATTCTGCTGCGATCCATGTAAGGCAGCTGATTGCCCTCGGTGTCCACTTTCCAATAGTAGGGGTTGCGCACAAAGGTGATCGATTCGCCAGGACGCACTTCTTCTGTCATCCAGGCATTGATGACCACTTTGCCCAAATTGCCCGCGCTGAAGGTCAGCTCGTTGTTGAAATCTTCCCAGTTGGCATCGTCATTGAAATCGGGATGGAACTGCTCCAGGTAGTGCTTGGGGAAGATGGATTGCGCCGGGGTCAGGCTGGCGAGGGCATTGATAGCATAGTAATAGGGTTCCTGGTAGATCAGGCGGAAGGTATAGTCGTCAATGATCTCTACATCCGGGTCCAACCCGCCCAGTTTGAACTGGCCAGGCACAGCCTGCAGGGCATTCTCATTCAGCCAGACATCATTCCAGGTGAACTCAAAGTCAGCGGTGGTCATTGGCACGCCATCCGACCATTTTACGCCTTCGCGCAAGAAAATAGTCAGGACGTTGCCTGCATCATTAAACTCCCATTTTTCAGCCAGGTTAGGCTGCGGGGCACCTGCCCCCAGGTTGGGATAGGTGTATGTAAAGAACGGCTCCGACATCATGGTGTAAATGATGTAGTTGTCAAGTCCGCCGCTGGTGGGGCGCTCGAACGTGCCGCCGTACACACCAATTTCATCCAGGGGTGTGATGACTTTGGGATTGAGGGGCAGGCGTTCCTCTACCGGGGGCAGATCCATGCCGTCCAGCATAGGCGCCTGCTTGTATTCGATGCCTACCACTTCTTCTTCTTCCACCACCGATTCGGTGATTTCTTCAGACATCGTGGAGACTTCTTCATCCTCTTCCACCACAACCTCTTCAACGGGTTCAGGGGCAGTGACTTCGGTCGCAGCCGGTGGAGTCGGTTCTTCGGTCTCCTTCGCACAGCTGGTTAACAGCATGCCGAAGACGAGGATGACCGTCATTAAAACAAACAACAGCTTTTTCATCTTTTTTATTCTCCTTATAGAATATAGTGAAACAAAATTTGGGTTGGTGAAAAAAAACAAATAGGTGAAACATCCCTGCTTCATCCTATATGTTAACAAAAGAATTACAAATAAGATATGGGAAAATTTTGCACTAACTGGTAAATTTTTGCCCAGTTTGCTCGTTCATGGCTGGAAATACCCCTTTTCCCTGCCAAATGATCGTCTTTTTAATGTGCCAGTGGTTTTCTACTTCTCAAACCGCCACAGTGAAATGTAGCGTTCATCATTCCAGCCATGCGACAGCACCGCCAACTCGCCCGATGCCATGCGCATGATGCGCGTGCCGTCATGGTGTTCAAAGCGGTCTTCGATCGAGTAGCGTTTCCAGTAGTGCCCGTCACGGTCAAATTTCTTGTAGATGAACAGGTTGCAGCGCGAGCGATATGGATAGAAGGGATCATGTTCCCCCACCACCAGTTCCGCCTCTCCATCCCCGTCCAAATCTGCCACCCCCAAACTGTGCGGGCAGCGGATCATTTCGATCACATGCGCCTGCCATGGTTCGCGTACCTTGTCATGCCCGGGATGTTCAAACCACACCACCTTGCCTTGAATCGGTACCACTTTGTTGGGGTAGTCCAGCACTTCTTCGCCCAGCAGTATATCGGGCAGGCCGTTGCCGGTCATGTCCATCACCGCCATGCGCGCCGCCATGAATCCCTCCGTCACCTGGTGCGGCGCAAAACTGCCGTCCCCCAGGTTCTCCAGCCACCATTCACCTGCGATCACGTCCAGCAAGCCGTTGCCGGTCAGGTCATCTGCCACCATCTCCTCCCCATACGAAATCGGCATCGGCACCACCTGCCATGCCTCATTCACCGGGTCATTGGGCACGATGAACATTTCCACCGGGTCGTTATTGGTGGGGCTGTTGGCGCTGTGATACGAGCAGAACAGGGCTAACTTGCCTCCCGGCAGCACTGGCGCGATCAACGAGCCGTGCGGCCAGTCGCCGTTGCATTCGGCGATGAAATGTTTCTCCCACTTGCCCGCCGCCGGATCAACCAGTTTCAGCCATACCAGGCGGTTGGTCAGGATTTTATCGCTCCCGTCCGGTTCTGTGCCGATCAGTTCGGCTTTGCCGTCGCCGTCGATGTCATAGGCGTTGATGATCTGCACCACGCCGGGGATGTCGTGCGGTTGCCAGTCAGGATATGCATACCAGCGCTTGCCGCAGATCACGTCCACTTCGCCATTGCCGTTGACATCGAACGGGATGATGTCGGTGGCGCGGAAGTCTTTGTCACGATCAATAAAGGCGTGCTTCACGCCGTAAGCGAATACAGATTGTTCTTTGGCTTTCTTGAACACATGCACTTTGGGGTTCTGCCAGTAGTGCCCCCAGGCTTTGCCCACCACTTCCAGTTCGCCGTCATTATCAATGTCAGCCATGCAGGCTTGATGCGTGCCCTGCCCGTGATAGACCAGTTCGATCTCCGGGTTACTGCCGTCACCGGCAAAATGCAGGAACAAGATGCGTGCGTCATGGTTGTAGGGAGCACTCCAGCCGCCCTGCGCCATTTCGCCCAACATCACAGACAGTTTCCCGCCTTCGCGCTCAAAGGTCTGGAAGGAATGGCCGTACACCACGTTTTTCAGGATCTCGTGCTCGACAAATTTAACCTCGCCGTTTTCAATCTTGTTCTCAAACCACGACAGGCGCCCGTCCAGGTATTCTGATTCGGTTAACGCGATGTCCAGTTTGCCGTTGCCGGTGAAATCGCCATAGGCTGTACGGCACATCTCGCGGAAGTTGGGCGCATACACCGTTCGCTGCCAGCGTTTGCCCAGTGGGTCGCCGTCAGTCATGTGGTAGTAATCTGCCCCGCAGATGATCTCCGGTAGGCCGTCGCCATCAAAGTCAGCAATATTAAGGCCTTCATTGAAATGGCCGCTGTACACTTCAGATTTTGCCCACGGTTGGGTCATATGGGCAAGATCCGGCTTGAAGATATAGATGCCCGGTGTTTTGCTGTAACACGCTGCCGACACCAGTTCGAACGCCCCATCCTGATCGATGTCATAGAACAACAAGTCATGCGGGTTGCCCGCAAATTTTGGGTCCACAAAATGCATTTTCCATTCATCCTGCAAATTGGCTGGCACCTCAAACCATACAATGCCCCATTGGGTGTCATCTTTTTTCTGATAACTGCTGACCAACTCCATGCGGCCATTGCCAGTCAGGTCAAATCCGGTCACACCGACCGAATAAGTATCTCCATTTTGTACAACCCAGCCAGATTCGTAGGTATCAAAACGATACCAGCGGATGCCGTTTTTGCCGGCAGCAACAATTTCTTGATGTCCGTCGCCGTCAATATCTCCCACAAACAACCCGGCGCCATCGTCCAATCCCATGTCGCCATCGACGATGATCTCTTCCCATAACGTTTTGTTCAGCATACTGTACTCCTCTTTAATTTAATAATTGATTTCATTATGTCTCGCTTCTACGCCGCTTTTCCCTGCATCTCTTGAAAAAGAGAGACCGGCACGCCCAGGAAACCCGGGCGTGCCGTAACCAAAATTCACTCACTCCTCAGAGCGATTGAAATACACATGAATGTTCCATTTTTCAGCGCCCCATAGCGGTTTGCCGATGATATCCAATTTTCCATCGCCATCCATGTCAGCCACCGAAGCTTCATGAATGCCGACGCCTGCTGCCACCGTGGTTGGTGAAAAGACACCATCACCCAGGTTCTCATAGATCATGATCATGGGCGGGCGGGTGATAAAAACACCTTCCACGCACACCTTGTGGTTGACCTCGCCGATTTCGCCGACCAGAATATCCAGCCTGCCATTGCCATTAAAATCCGCCAACTGGCAACTATGGGCGTCAAACAGGCCATCTGCGATGCGGTGTTCTACCCATAAAGCATTGATGTCATCGCCGGGTTTGAACCAGCCGACTTTACCGCCTTCTAACTGGCCGTACACCAGCGGATCGCCTTCGGTAAGCACAATTTCGTTCTTGCCGTCACCATCCACATCGCCAATGGCGATCACAGTGGTGATATAGCCTTCAGCGAATTTGTGGGTTTCCCATTTGCCATCCACCAGTTTCATCCAGTGGGTGCCCGCTACCAGTTCATTGATGCCATCGCCGTCAATATCACCGATCGCCAGGCCTTCTTCGGGCTGGTAGCCTTCCGGTTTGTAGGGGTTCTTCTCGCGCATTTCTGAGGCGATCAACTCAACACCCGGCCAGGGTTCCTGGAATACATCATCGGGAATCGCAACCATGTAGATATCAGCGCCGCCCTTCTGGTTAGAGAAGAACAATGTCTGCTTGCCGTCGCCGATCACATCACCGATGATGGTGTTGTGGAATTGGCGTTTCCCGGTCTGGCCGATCAGGTGTTTCTTCCATTCGCCGCCTTCGGCGCCTGGGTTCTCCCACCAGTAAATCTCGTTATAACCAGCATCAGAACCGTTGATTACATCGCCATAACCGTTGCCGGTCAGGTCATAAACACTCCCGCCGCATTCCAGGTTGGTGATGTAATCGATGTGGTGTTTTTTGAACTCGCCCTGTTTACCTGGGTTTTCAAACCACGCCATTTCGCCGTTGCGGCCAGAAACAACCACATCCGGAATACCATTGCCGGAAATATCGCCGACAATGCCCA
>CAYMNB010000036.1:10495-23333 GCA_964391725.1 uncultured Anaerolineaceae bacterium
CCAGAAACAACCACATCCGGAATACCATTGCCGGAAATATCGCCGACAATGCCCAGTACGTTCATCGGACCACCTTTTTCAGGGTTTGCCAATTGTCCAATTACCTGCTTTTCAAACTTCAGTTTCATACAAAAATCTCCTTTTAATTATATTGGTCTCAGCGGATGGTTCTGCCTCACCCGTCACAAACGCCTGTCATGATGTCAAATGCTTTATACTTAATGTGTGGTGGGGGGAACCAGTAGAATCTGTGCACAATTTCCTCTCGGCTGAACCTTTCAGTTTTGGGCGGTGCTGTCTGGCGGATGCCCCGCCACCTTGACAATAACACCTGAAAAAAGTACACTGTAGATATATTATAACGTTATAACGTTATAATATCCAGTACCAATTTTCTGCCAATAATCAAATGAAAAAATGGAGGTAAGATGACCAAAAAACTGAATATTGCCATCATCGGCAGCAAATTCATGGGGCGTTCTCACAGCAACGCCTATCTCAAAGTGCATCACTTTTTTGACATGCCGGTCGAGCCTGTGATGAAGGTTGCCTGCGGAAGGAACGAAGCCGAACTGCGCGCCTTTGCCGATCAATTCGGCTGGGAAGAAATTGCCACCGACTGGCGTGAGGTTGTCGCCCGCCCAGATATTGACGTCATTGATATCTGCACCTCGAATGCCACCCACATGCCCATTGCCATTGAAGCCGCCAAACACGGCAAGCACGTGATCTGCGAGAAACCCCTCGCCATGGACGCTGAAGAAGCCCGCCAGATGCTGTCTGCCGCGCAGGCTGCCGATGTGCGCCACATGGTCGCCTTCAACTACCGGCGCGTGCCCGCCATCCAACTGGCAAAGCAGATGATCGATGAAGGCAAGATCGGCCGCGTCTTCCATTTCAACGCTGTTTATTACCAGGACTGGATCGTTGATCCCGAATTCCCCATCGTATGGCGCCATGACAGCAAAGTGGCTGGCTCCGGCGCGCATGGCGATATGAATGCACACACCGTAGACCTGGCTCGTTTCCTGGTCGGCGAGATCACCGACGTCACCGGCGCCCAGGAGATCTTCATCAAAGAACGACCGCTGGCGGACGGCTCCGGCACCGGTCAGGTGACCGCTGACGATGCCACCTATTTCATTGCCAAATTCGAACAGGGCGCTTTGGGCAACTTCATGGCCACCCGCTTTGCCAACGGGCGCAAGAACTTCCTGCGCATAGAGCTGTTCGGCAGCAAAGGCAGCCTGGTGTGGAACCTCGAACGCATGAATGAGCTCGAATATTACAGCAATGCTGACGAACAAAAGGAACAGGGCTTCCGCAACATCCTCGTGACTGAAAACGTGCATCCTTTCATCAACGCCTGGTGGCCCCCCGGACACATCATCGGCTGGGAACACACCTTCATCCACGAAGTGCGCGACCTGCTGCTGGCAATCGCCAACCATGAAGATGTGACGCCCAATTTCTATGACGGATTGCGCAACCAGTTGGTGCTTGACAAAGTGGTTGAATCATCACAAAACGGCCAGTGGCTGTCAGTACCAGAAAAATAAGAAAGGGACACGCTTATGTCAGCCATTCAGGGAACACTCATCCGCAACGGAAAAATACCGCTCTACCAGCAGCTCTATGCCATTTTAAAGGGTGATATCACCCACGGCGGCTGGAAACCCGGTGATCTTTTTCCGACCGAACCCGAATTGATGGACCAGTTCGGTGTGAGCCGCATCACCGTGCGCCAGGTCATGGAAATGCTTTCCAACGAAGGACTGGTGGTGCGCGAACAGGGACGCGGCACTTTCATCGCCAAACCTACCCTGGAGGAAGGCTTGACCCGTATCATGAGCTTTACCGAAGACATGGAACGGCGCGGCGCCCGACCGGAAACCAAAATGCTTTTTTCTGAGGTGGTGCCGGCACCGCCCGATGTCGCTGAACGGTTGGGGGTTGAGCCGGGAGAATTGACCCTGCATTTTGGGCGTTTGCGCATGGCAGACGGTGAACCGCTCAGTATCGAGGTCACCTACCTGCTGCACCGCTATTGCGCTAACCTGCTCTCCGGCAACTATGAAACTGAATCGATGCGCCGCGGGTTAGAAGAAAAATGCGGTATCCGCCTGACACGAGCCAAGCAGAATATCCGCGCCATTCTGGCATCGAAAGAATGGGCAGAATTGCTGACGATCCCGCAACGCTCGCCCTTGCTGCAAATTGAGCGTGTTTCTTACACCGATGCGGGCATCCCCATCGAGTTTTTACACATTTACTATCGCGGTGATCGCTACACCCTTTATGCTGAGCTGGGTGGCTGAGAACCGGGAACTTACAAAAGGAGAGAAATTCCATGAAAGAAATAAAAGTATCTGCAGGTGTCTGGTATCTCGGCGCAACCGGCGACCGCTTCGTCAAAGACGGCTACCGCCCCGACAAAACCATGGCGGAGCGTTTCAAGCTGGCGGCTTCAATCCCCGGTGTCAGCGGCCTTGAAATGCACTACCCCACCGAGATCACCGATGACAACTACAAAGAACTGAAGAAACTGGCAGATGACCTCGGCCTGAAGATCGTGCAGTTCTGCCCGCACCTGTGGGTTGACCCGCGCTGGCGCTACGGCCAGTTCACCAACCCCGACGCCAATCTGCGCCGTCAAGCGCTTGACCTGGCAAAGCGCACCGTCGATATCGCCGCCCACATGGAAGCAGAATTGATGGTCTATTGGCCTGCGCAGGACGGTTATGATTACACCTTCCAGGCAGATCACCGCAAACGGCTGGATGACCTCGCCCTTGGCCTGGCTGAATGGGCAGATTACAACCCACAGCAGAAGGTGGTGGTGGAATACAAAGCCTTTGAACCGCGCACCCACATCATGCTGCCCACCATCGGCCACTGCATGACCCTCATCAATGAGATCAACCGCGAGAACCTCGGTATCAACATCGACGTCGGGCATGCTTTCATCATGAAAGAGAACCTGGCAGAATCGATTGCACTGTGCTGCCGCTACGGAAAGCTGTTCCACACCCACTGGAATGACAACTGGAAACTGTTCGATGATGACATCATCGTCGGCACTGCCAACCTGTGGGAGACCCTCGAAGCGCTCTTCTGGCTGGATGAATGGGGCTATGACGGCTGGTTCGGCCTCGACCTGTTCCCCTATCGCGAAGATCCCGCCAAAGCCGTGGAGGAGAGCATCAAGAACATCAAATTCGGCTATGAAATGCTCTCAAGAGTCGACAAAGCTGATATCTATGACGTCTTCCAGACCTCCGATGCCATCAAAGCCACCCAATTGATGCGCCAGATGGTGGGCGGAAAGGCATAATATATGACCCATGCGGCCTCCGATCCTCGCATCGTAACCCTTGGTGAAATCATCATGGATATGTTCCCTCAGGAGATTGGTAAGTCATTTGCGGAAGTGACTGCCTTTCTCCCCAAGCCGGGTGGCGCACCTGCCAATGTGGCGGTTGCTGCTGCCCGGCTGGGAACAGCCACCGCTTACATCGGAAAAGTCGGTGAAGATGCCTTCGGGCATGTGCTGGTGGATGTGCTGCGCTCGCAAAACGTGGAAACCCGCGGGATTGCATTTGACCCTGACGTGCGCACCACCATGGTGTTCATCACCATGCCGGATGAGCACACCCAGGAATTTGTCTTTTACCGCAACCCTGGCGCTGATCTGCAATTGCGCACAGACGAACTGGACGCTTCTCTGTTTGCCAACGCGCGCGCCTTTCACTTCGGTTCATTGAGCCTGGTGGAAGAACCCGCCCGTTCTGCCACCTATGCCGCCATCGAGATGGCAAAAAAAGCAGGCGCGCTGGTGTCATTTGACGTCAACTACCGCCCCACCCTGTGGGCATCACCGCAGGAAGCCCAGGCGGAGATCCGCCGCATCCTGCCGCTGGCAGATCTGCTCAAGGTCAACGAAGTCGAGATCGCGTTATTGGGCGGTTCAGGCGATCTGGAAAGCGCCTGCCGCACTCTGCTGGCACAGGGACCCGGCCTGATCGTGGTGACCCTCGGTGCCGAAGGCAGTTTCTTCTGCACAAACCAGGTCAGCGGTGCTGTGGCGCCTTTCCGCGTCAACACCGTTGATGCCACCGGCTGCGGCGATGCTTTCATCGCCGGGCTGCTGACCCGCTTGACAGCAAGTGATGACTGGCATGAACTGCTGACCGCGGAAACATTGAGAAAAGCTCTTACCTTCGGCAACGCCGTGGGTGCGCTTACTGCCCTGACCCGCGGGGTCATCCCGGCGCTGCCATCGAAAGAACAGGTACACAACTTTTTGCAACAACAGGGTGTTGACTGGTAGCACGCGCCTGAAAAACAACAAAAAAACTACTACCAAAGAAGAGGAATCTATGCAAACAAAAACCAAGTATGAACCATCTGAATTCAAGGACCTCGCCCGCGACCTGCGGCTCGATATCCTTGAAATGACCACCAAAGCGGGCTCAGGGCATGTGTCCAGCTCCTTCTCGTCGGTCGAAATCCTGATCGCCCTCTATTTCGGCGGCATCCTGAAGTACCGCCCGCAGGAACCCAAATGGGAAGAGCGCGACCGTTTCGTCATGAGCAAAGGCCATGCCGCCCCCCTGTTGTACGCTGTACTCGCCAAAGCCGGTTACTTTGACCGTGAGATGCTGTGGACGCTGCGCGAAGCCAGCAGCCCGGTTCAGGGACACCCCATTCTGGGTGAAATGCCCGGCGTAGAAGCCACCACCGGCTCACTCGGCCAGGGACTTTCCCTCGGTATCGGTCTGGTATTGGGCCAGCGCCTGCGGAAGCATGACTACAACGTCTTCGTGCTGATCGGCGATGGCGAATGCCAGGCAGGCCAGGTGTGGGAAGCCGCCATGGCGGGCACTCACTTTAATACTGACCGGCTGGTTGCCATTCTTGACTACAACAAATACCAGGAAATGGGGCCTGTCAGCCGCGAAATGGGGCTGGAGCCGCTGGTTGAAAAATGGCAGGCGTTCGGCTGGCATGTGGAAGAAGTGGACGGCCACGACACGATGGCTGTCATCGAAAAACTGGACTACCTGAAGGACCTGCAGGAAGGCAAACCAAAGATCTTGATTTGCCACACCATCAAAGGCAAAGGTGTCTCATTCATTGAAGATGATTACCGCTGGCACGGCCGCGCCGTGAAGGGTGATCTGGTAGAAAAAGCCCGGGAGGAATTGAAAAATGCAACTAGGTGAAAAAGCAGGCTTGAATACAGCCACAAAACCCATGCGTGATGTGTATGGGGAAGCATTGTTATGTGTCGCTCGCAAGAACGAAAAAGTCGTCGTACTGGATGGCGACCTGGGCAACTCAACCAAAACCGATATGGTGCGCGACGAATTTCCCGAGCGCTATTTCAATATCGGTATTGCCGAAAGCAACCTGGTGTGCATAGGCGCCGGCATGGAAGGTGCAGGATTGATCCCCTGGATCACCTCTTTCTCCTCCTTCCTGCTGTGCAACGCCTATGACCAAATCCGCCTGGCAGTCGCCATGGGCAAGATCAACGCCAAGATCCTTGGCAGCCACGGCGGCATCACCCTCGGTAAGGACGGCCCCACCCAGATGGGCATTGAAGACCTGGCATTGATGGGTGGCCTGCCCACCATGACCATTCTGGTGCCCAGCAGCCCCAACTCTATGCGCGCCGCGGTCAAAGCCGCCACCGATTATCCGGGGCCTGTTTTCCTGCGCTCCAGCCGTATTGCCATGCCGGAAGTCTATCCTGATGGCTGCCCGTTTGAAGTCGGCAAAGCCATTGTGCTGCGCGACGGCAAAGATTTGACCCTGGTCGGCAACGGAATGATGGTGGCAGCCTCACTGGATGTAGCCGCTCAACTGGCAGAAGAAGGCATTGAAGCCCGTGTGATTGACCTGCACACCATCCGCCCGCTGGACGTTGAAACCCTCGCGCAAGCCGCCAAAGATACCGGCGCCATGGTCGTCGCCGAAGAACACCTGCTGCACGGCGGTGTCGGCGCCAACGTGGCGCGTGTGGTCAATGAACATTGTCCTGTGCCGATGCGCTATGTCGGGCTGGCGGATACCTACGTGGAATCTGGTGATCCCGATGACCTGGTCGTCAAATATCACCTGACCTCCGATGACATCTACAAAGCCGCCAAAGAAGTGCTGAAGGCCAAGTAAAGGAAAACCTATGTTATTTAAACAATTACAAACCCTGCAAGCACAGGGCAAACCTATCAAAGTCGGCGCCTATGGCGCCGGCTGGATGGGTAGCGGCTTTGCCGCCCAACTCAGCCAGACACCGGGCATGGACCTTGCCATCCTCGCGGATGCAGACGTCGCCCTCGCTCGCCAGACACTGATTGAAAGCGGTGTCGCCGCTGTGGATATCGTCGAAGCCTCCACCCCCGTGCAGGCGCAAACCGCCCTCGAAAAGGGCAAACGCGTCATCACCGCAGATCCCACCCTGGCATCGCAGGTGGCTGCCATCGACCTGGTCACTGACGTGACCCCCGACCCCACCAGCGGCGCGGAAGTCGCTTATTCCGCCATTCAACACGGCAAAGACGTGGTATTGATCAATATCGAAGCGGATGTGACCGTCGGGCGTATCTTAAAGAAGAAAGCTGCCCAGGCGGGTGTGCTCTATTCGGTATCTTCCGGCGATGAACCCGGCTGTTTGATGGAATTGTTCGATTTCGTTAACAGCATGGGTTTCGAAGTCATCACCATCGGCAAGGGCAAAAACAATCCCTTGAACCCCAAAGCCACGCCAGACACGGTTGCTGAATCTGCCCGGAAAGCTGACAAAGACGCTTTCCAGGTGGCATCCTATGTGGATGGCACCAAGACCATGTTCGAAATGGCTTGCGCTGCCAACGCCACCGGCTGCAAACCCATGCGGCGCGGCATGTTCGGCCCAGAAGCTGACTTGACCAATATCTCGCAGATCTTTGCCCTCGAAGAGGACGGCGGCATCAGCAAATTCCCCGGCGCGGTCGATTTCGTGCAGGGCAGCGCCATGTCCGGCGGTGTTTTCGTCGTCGTGCGTGTGCATAACCAGCGCATCATCAGTGACCTGCAATATCTCAAGGTCGGCAACAGCAATTACTTCACCTTCTTTCGTCCTTACCACCTGTGGTTCATTGAAGCCCCCATCTCATTGGCGCGCGCTTACTTTGACAAAACCATCACCCTGGTGCCGCTGGATGAGCCCGTGGCAGAATCGATGACGGTTGCCAAACGCGACCTCAAAGCTGGTGACACCCTTGACCAGTTCGGTGGTTACACCTTCCATGGTGTGATGGACCAGGCGCATGTTGCGCGCGGCCTGAACGCCCTGCCGGTCGGGTTGGCACCGAATGCGAAGATCATCAAACCGGTCGCTGACGGTGAGATCGTCACCTGGAACGATGTCGCGCTGGACGAGAACAGTACTGTGGTTAAATTGCGCCGTGAACAGGACGCACTGTAACGATATGTCAAACCTTAATTCAACTCATTCACCAGAGAAAGGAACCTAATTATGCGAATCGGTGTATTTGCTGTCTTATTCCAGAACCTGCCCTTCCCTGAGGCACTGGATCGTATCAAATCATTCGGCGCCACCGCGGTCGAGATCGGCAGCGGCGGTTACCCCGGCAGCCATCATTGTGATGTGGACAAACTGTTGGAAAGTAAAACCGCCCGTGATGAATATCTTGCCCTGGTCACCTCGCGTGACATGATCATCAGCGGCCTCTCCTGCCATAACGAACCCCTCAGCCCGGACCCCGCCATCGCGGCAGAAGCCACCGAAACCCTCAAAAAATCCATCCGTCTGGCGCAGCTGCTGGGCGTGGGTGTGGTCAATGGCTTCTCCGGCTGCCCGGCAGGCGCGCCCGGCCAAACCACCCCCAACTGGATCACCTGCCCCTGGCCGCCCTACTTTACTGAGATGCTCAACTACCAGTGGAATGAGGTCGCCATTCCCTACTGGAAAGAAATGGGTAAATTCGCTGAAGATCACGGGGTCAAGATCGGGTTAGAAATGCATCCCGGCCAACTGGCGTACAACGTCGACACATTGCTGCGCCTGCGCCATGCTACCAGCCCTGCGGTAGGCGCTAACTTTGACCCATCGCACCTGTTTTGGAACGGCGTCAATCCCGTCGCTGCCATCCGCGCGCTGGGTGATGCCATTGTGCACGTGCATGGCAAGGACAGCTATGTCGATGAACTCAACGTGGCGGTAAACGGCTGCAACGACAACAAACCCTATGACCAGATCGCCAAACGCTCCTGGACTTTCCGCAGCATCGGCTTCGGCCATGACGCCGCCATGTGGAAAGATATCATGAGCAACCTGCGCATGGTGGGGTATGACGGCGTGATCTCAATTGAACACGAAGATGCTATGATGTCCTTCGACGAAGGCCTCGCCAAGGGCGTTGCCATGCTCAAGCAGGCGATGATGTTTGAAACACCTGGAGAAATGTTCTGGGCGTAAAACCCCGAACAGGAATGTTTACAAAAGCAAGGTAAACGACGACATGTTGAAGAGCCTGCGTCGTCAGGTTCTTCAACTGTCACCCCCGCAATTATTCTATTTCATTCAACTTACCGGTACCAGACAACCTTGCACAAGGAGCAATTCTATGGCAATCAATACCACCCAACCACTACCCGATCACTGGGGCAAAGATGATGCCCGCAAAGCGCTGAAATTAATGCACACCATCCGTGGCTTCGAAGAAAAAGCCGAACAGCTGTATATGCTCGGAAAAATTCATGGCACCATGCATCTGTCAATCGGCATGGAAGCCTCTGCCGTCGGCTCCATTCTCGCGCTAAAGCCGGATGATTACATCCTCAGCACCCACCGCGGCCACGGCCACTGTATCGCCAAAGGCGCCGACCTGAAACTGATGATGGCGGAATTCATGGGCAAAGAAGCTGGTTACTGCCGTGGGCGCGGTGGTTCCATGCATATCGCCGACGTGGAAGGCGGCAACCTGGGCGCCAACGGCGTTGTCGGTGGGGGCATTCCCATCGCGGTCGGGGTCGGTTTGGGCCTGAAAATGCAAAAAACCGACAAAGTTATCCTATGTTTCTTCGGCGACGGGGCTGCCAACACCGGTGCCTTTCACGAAGCTCTCAACATGACCGCTATCTATGAACTGCCGGTGGTCTTTGTCTGTGAAAACAATCAGTATGCCATGTCATTCTCGGTTCAGGATGCCATGCGCATTGAAGAAATATCGCTGCGCGCCGCCGGTTACGGCATGAAAGGTGTCACCGTGGATGGCAACGATGTGGTTGCTGTGCACCAGGCAGTATCAGAAGCGGTTGCATTGGCGCGCGATAATCATGCCCCCAGTCTGGTAGAAAGTGTCACCTACCGCTGGCGCGGCCACTCCAAAAGCGATGCCAACCGCTACCGCACCAGTGAAGAAATTGAAAAATGGAAACAGCGTGACCCGATTCAACGCTTCGCTGCTACCTTATTAAAGGAAAACCTGTTCTCACAAGCACAGCTCGAGGAAATCGAACAGGCCGCCTACGCCGATATTGAAGCAGCGGTGGCATTTGCCGATGCCTGTGAAGAACCTGATATTGCAGGCATTGAAGAAGGAGTGTACGCATGACCAGAGAACTGACCTACCTCGAAGCCATCCGTGAAGCCCTGCAGCAGGAAATGCGCCGTGACGAACGTGTATTTCTTGTGGGTGAAGATGTCGGCACCTATGGCGGTGCTTTCGGCGTGTCGCTGGGCATGATTGATGAGTTCGGCGCTGATCGCGTAATCGACACCCCCATCAGCGAGCTGGGCATCGCCGGCCTGATCACCGGCGCGGCGCTGATCGGCATGCGCCCGGTGGGCGAGATCATGTTCATGGATTTCATCACCATCGCCTCTGAACAGCTGGTCAACCAGGCCGCCAAGATCCGCTTCATGTTTGGCGGCAAAGCCACAGTACCGTTCGTGCTGCGCACGCCTTCGGGTTCAGGCACCGGCGCCGCCGGCCAGCACTCGCAAAGCCTGGAGAACTGGTTCGTGCACATCCCAGGCATCAAAGTCGTGGCTCCCACCACCCCCTATGATGCCAAAGGGTTGTTGATCCAATCCATCCGCGACGACAACCCGGTGATGTTCATCGAGACCAAGCTGCTGTATAAAACCAAAGGTGAGGTGCCCGAAGAGCCCTACACCATCCCGCTGGGTGTAGCGGATATCAAACGGCCGGGCAAAGACCTGACCATCATCGCCACCCAGATCATGGTCAAACGCGCGCTGGAAGCCGCGGATGAACTCGCCAAAGAAGGCTGGGATATCGAAATCATCGACCCGCGCACCCTTAAACCGCTGGATACCGAAACCATCATCAAATCTGTCATCAAAACCGGCAAGGTGCTCATCGTACATGAAGCCGCCAAGACCGGTGGGTATGGCGGTGAACTGGCAGGTGTCATCGCCGAGAGCGAAGCCTTTGATTATCTGGAAGCGCCCATCATCCGTCTTGCCGGGCGTGATATGCCCATCCCTTATAACCGCAACCTGGAATATCACACCGTACCGCAGGTGGAAGATATCATTGCCAAAGCGCGCTTGCTGCTGGAAGGAAAGGTGTAAGCATGGCTGTCCCCGTGATCATGCCCAAGTTCGAGATGTCGCAGGAAGTCGGCGTCATTTTGGAATGGAGCAAACAACCCGGCGAATTTGTCAAACGCGGCCAGACCCTGTTTGTGGTCGAAACCGACAAGGTCACCATGGATGTGGAAAGCCCCGACAGCGGGTATCTGCACATCGTCAATGGCGCTACGGATGTCGAAATTCCTGTCACCACCGTTGTCGCCTATTTATTAAAGGAAGGCGAAGCCCCTCCTGAAGAAGAGCCAACGGCTGAAAAAGCACCGGAAGCAGCCGTCGTCGTGGAAGATTCCCCGCCGGAGGTTACCCCCACAGCCGAGGGTGAGATCAAGATCACACCGGTGGCGCGCCGCCTGGCGGAAGCCAAAGGCATCGATCTCGCCCTGCTCAGCGGGAGCGGAGCGGAGGGCAAGATCATAAAAGAAGATGTAGAAAATTACACCCCACAGGAATTTTCTGATAAAGTGCGCGCGGTGCCGGCTGCCCGCCGACTGGCGCGTGAACATGATCTGCCCCTCGCAGATATCCGGGGCAGCGGACCCAACCAGCGTGTGCAATCCGCCGATGTACAGCGCGTGCTGGCATCACAAGCAGTCCAGACCACCTCACAGCCGCCAGCCGGTACTGTGATCCCCCTGCAGGGCATGCGCAAGCGCATTGCCGAACGCATGCAAACCTCCTACCAGCAGGCACCGCATGTCACCTTCAATGTGCGCGCTGATATGAGCATCATGCTGCAAGCACTCGAGAAATTCACCCAGCAGAACGGCGAAGGCCGTCAAAAACGCATCACCCTGACTGCACTGCTGGTAAAAGTGACCGCCCTGACCCTGCGCCAGCATCCTTATCTGAATAGTGCGTTGGTGGGTGAGAACATCCACCTGTTAGCAGACATCAATATCGGCGTGGCGGTTGCCCTGCCGGACGGCTTGATCGTGCCGGTGATCCACCACAGCGATCAATTGGGCATCCCCGCGCTGGCAGTGCGTTTGAATGACCTGGCGGCGCGCGCACGCAGCGGCACACTCACCCCGAGTGATGTCGCCAACGGCACCTTCACCATCACCAATCTGGGGCCCTTTGGCATTGAATCCTTCACCGCCATCATCAACCCCGGACAGAGCGCCATCCTTGCCATCGGCGCGGTGCAGGACGAGATCATCCCCGTCAACGGCGAAGCCATTATCCGGCCCATAATGCACCTGACACTCTCCGCCGATCACCGCGTGGTCGACGGCGCAGTGGCGGCGCAATTTCTGCATGACCTGAAAGACAACCTCGAAAACCCCCTGCGTTTGCTGGATGGAGCCGCATGAGCGATACCAGAGCGGTGGTTTGTATCGATCTCGACGGCACCTTGCTGGATGTACAGGAACGCATCCAGCCGGAGGATGTGCGTGCATTGCAGGAACGTCATGATGTGATCTTCATCCCTGCTACCGGCCGTTCGCTGGATTCTGTCAAGCGGGTGTTCGCCCGCAATAGTTTGTTTGAAGGAGAGCCATTGCCATTTCCCCTGATCCTGTTGAACGGATCTCTGCTGTATGGCTTCCACGAAAAACTGCTGGCTTTTCAAGCCTTTGCACCTGATACACAGAACCAGGTGCTGCAGCACCTGTACAGCCAGTCGGATGTGTGTTTCTTGCTGCTGGGATTGGAGCGTAATTACCTGCTTTCACCAACGCCTTTCGGTATCGCCGCCTGCCTGCGTTATCAGTTCATGTATGAACTGCTGGATGACAGCAGCCAGGTGGACATTCCCATCAGCAAAGTCATGTGCTTTTCGGGAAACCCGCACGCCCTGACACAGATAGCACAGGAATTTGCTTCGCTGCCGGTGGAAGGCGCCTATTCCATGGAAACCATCTATGAACTTACCCCGCCCGGCATCGACAAAGGCAGCGGGTTGCACCGCCTGCTGCACCATCTGGAGCTTGCGCCGACCGCTGTGCTGGCAGCGGGTGATGGCGGCAATGATCTCAGCCTGCTCAAACAGGCGGATGTCAGTTTTACCACCTTCTCAGCCCCAGAAGCCGTGCGGACACAGGCGGATTTTCTTATTGAACCCTCGTCGCAGGGCATACTTCAGCCATTGCTGGCATTGGGGTTATCAGCCAGTGCAAATATTTCAAGCGATTTGTAAAGAAAAAAGGAGATAGTAATGAAAAAACCAGTAACAACCATCATCGGTGCGGCCAGCACCACCTTCGG
>CAYMNB010000037.1:0-23303 GCA_964391725.1 uncultured Anaerolineaceae bacterium
GCTTTCAAATTGCTGGCGGGGCTTTCCTTCGAACAGGTCATTCTCACCTCGCCTTTCCATGCCTTCTCGGTGGATGCCATTCTTACCACCCAACATGACGCTTACGAGACCCCGCTGGGCAGTGTGCCCGTCGATCATGCCAGCCTCGATCAGCTTGACACCCAGTTGAAGGAGGCTGGCTTTCCCGGCATCACCAAAATCCGCCGGGAGCAGGAACATTCCCTTGAAATCGAGCTGCCGTTTCTGCAGTTCATGCTGCAGCAGCCATTTCAGCTCATTCCGTTGATGATCCGCACCCATGCACCCAACGCCCTGCAGCAATTGGGCAGCCTGCTGGCGCAAATAGCGCGTGAAAAATCCACCCTGCTGGTCGCCAGCACGGATCTGTCGCATTTCAATCACGCTTCTGCTGCCGAGAAGATGGATCAGCGCGCGCTCGACAACATCGCCTCCCTGAATGCTGAGAAGCTCCTGCAGGATAACGAACGCGGTGCTGCGCCGGCTTGCGGCGCCGGAGCGGTGGCAGCCCTGCTCTATACCGCCAAAGAACTGGGGGCGGAGAACGCCCACATCCTGCGCTATTCGCATTCCGGCCACGTCACCGGCGATCTCACTTCGGTGGTCGGTTACGGGTCCGCCGCGGTGGTTCTGCCATGAAAGCAGGCAGCGCTTGATCTATTACCGCATCGCTGTCAACGTCCCCCAGGTCAGCGGCCTGTTCGATTACCACCTGCCTGATGATGCCGATTTTTCGGTTACGCCGGGTATGCTGGTGGTGGTGCCGTTCGGTCAGCAGACGGTGCAGGGGATTGTGATCCAATCCATTGATGCCCCTTCGGTTGAAGAGACCAGGCCAATCTTATCCGCACTCGACCCCCAACCGGTCGTCACCCAATCACAGATGCGGTTGGCGGAATGGCTGGCATATCACCAACTCAGCACCCTGCCTGATTGTTTGAGCGCCATGCTGCCGCCCGGTATGAGCCAGCTGGCAGACACCCTTTACACCCTTCAAGAGACCCCTCTTGCACAGCGAGTGCGCCACCCCATGCAGCAGCGCATCATCCGCTTGTTGCAGGAACACGGACCCCTTCGCAAGCGCCAACTGCAAAGCCGTCTGCCGCGCCAGAACTGGGAAACCGCCATCCAACAGCTCATCAAAGCCGGCATTGTCAGCGCCAAACCGATCCTGCCTGACCCCAAGGTGCGCCCCAAAACCATCCGAACAGTGCGTCTGGATGCCTCACCCGCCGAAGTGGAATCCCAATGGGACAATCTGGGCCGCGCGAACGCCGGCATCCGCCGCCAGCAGATCATGGCATTTCTGCTCAAAGAAGCCTGGGAGGTCGAAGTCCCCTGGGTCTATGCCCATGCCCCCGGCGCTAACAGCACAGACCTGCGCCGTTTGTCCGAGATGGGGTTGATTAAATTAGGAGAAGAAGAGATATGGCGTGACCCGCTGGATGACATGCAGTGGGAACTGAGCACCCCGCCCCCACTGCTTCCGCAGCAGCAGCAAGCCTGGAACACCATCCAGCAATCGATGGACACCCACGATGCCGCAGGCAGCGCGCCGCAACCGATCCTGCTGCATGGCGTAACCGGATCAGGAAAAACCGAGATCTACATGCGCGCGGTGAAAAAAGCATTGGATGCCAGTAAAGGTGCCATTATCCTCATACCTGAAATATCACTGACCCCCCAGACCGTACGGCGCTTTGCCGGGCGTTTTCCCGGACAGGTCGGGCTGGTTCATTCACGCCTGTCCGCCGGGGAACGCTATGATACCTGGCGCCGGGTGCGCCTGGGCAAACTACCCATCATCATCGGCGCACGCAGCGCTTTATTTGCCCCCATGCCAGATTTAGGGCTGGTCATTGTCGATGAATTCGATGACCAGTCTTACTATCAGCGAGATTCGCGTCTGTCCTATCATGCCGTGCGCGCCGCCATTGAGTATGCCCGCTTCGCCAAAGCTTCGCTTGTTCTCGGCTCAGCCACCCCCGATATCGCCTTGCGTTATGAAGCCGACTTTTATCATTGGCCTATCCTCAAACTTCCTGACCGCATCCTGGCGCATCGAGAGACCATTAACAGCCATCTGCGCCAGATTGGTGCTTCCGAAATGATCCCATCCACCGAGGCATTGGCGGAACACCAACTGCCGCCGGTGCATGTCGTCGATATGCGTGAGGAATTGAAAACCGGCAATACCTCCATCATCTCCAACCTGCTGCATGACGCCCTTCAGCAGGTGCTGGCTCGCAAGCAGCAAGCCATCCTCTACCTGAATCGCCGCGGGTCTGCCACCTATGTCTTCTGCCGTGAATGCGGACACGTCCTTAACTGCCCCAACTGCGAAAAACCGTTGATCGCCCACACAGAAACCGCCGATCTGCGCTGCCATACCTGCGCCTACACCCGCAAAATGCCAGACAAATGCCCCCAGTGTAGTTCTCCTCACATACGCCAATATGGCACGGGCACCCAGAAGGTGGAGCGTTTTGTACATGAACTCTTTCCAGAGGCGCGCATCCTGCGCTACGACCACGAAACCACCCGCGAGAAAAACGCTCATGCCATTATTCTGTCGCACTTCACCAACCATCGCGCCGACATCCTGATCGGCACCCAAATGCTCAGCAAAGGCCTCGACCTGCCCCTGGTGACGCTGGTCGGTGTGATTTTGTCTGATGTCGGACTCCATCTGCCTGATTACCGCGCCAATGAACGCGTTTTTCAACTGCTCACCCAGGTGTCGGGCAGGGCCGGCCGCAGCCCTCTGGGCGGCAGCGTTATCCTGCAAACCTTCAATCCCGACCACTATGTCCTGCAGCATGCTGCCCGTCATGATTATGAAGGCTTTTTCCAGCGCGAATTGGCTTATCGTCAAACCATGCTGTACCCGCCCTTCACCAGGCTGTTGCGCATAGAAGTGCGTGACATGAAACAGAGCCTGGCGGAACAGCGTGCCCAGGCGTTGGCGGAAGACGTCAAACAATGGCTGGCAGAAGGTAATTTTCACCAAACCCGTATGATTGGCCCGGTTCCCTGTTTCTTCCAGAAAATCAATAACTATTACCGCTGGCAGGTGATCTTGAATGGTCCACATCCTACGGATGTTATCCGCGAGAAAAGGCTGGATGGCTGTATGATCGAAGTCGATCCGCCCTCCCTGCTCTAACCTTTCCTTTGGCATAAATAAGAAGACCAGCTGTGTCACTGGCCTTCTCTGGATCAACTGCGTATTAACTGGGGAGTTTACTCTTCATCGCTCCACTCAGCATCGACCACATCTTCGTCATTTTCACTGTTGTACTGTCTTCGTATCTGCGGAGCGAAAAACTCCATAATGCCATAATAGACCATCAGGAACGCCAGGCCCTCATCCAGATTGCCAATGCCAGGGACAAAATCCGGAACCAACTCAATGATGCCTGCCCCGGGGTTCAGGATATAGACCAACCCCAACAGACTTAATAGCCACACCAGCCATTTGGGCCAGCCGCGCAAAGACAATGGAATTCTTAAGAATTTTCCCTTTATATAATCAAAATCCAACTTATCTTGTTCAGACATCTTTTCTCCTTCTGCCTCAAACAATCAATCTATTTTCCGCTTCATAAAGACCGCGATAATATCATTTTCATAATCTTCATTGGAATAATAACTTAAATCGATGCCATCCATGCTGAAATCCATTGCCTGGTAAAAGCGGATCGCCGGCACATTGGTATTCTGCGTCTCACAAACCACCACCCGCAGATTATGCTTTCTGGCAAGGATGATCATTTCTTCCATCATCAGCCAGCCAATACCGCGGCGATGATGAGACTGACGCACATGGAATTCCCAGATATACAAACTCTCATTCCAATGGCGTGGTTCAGCAATTACCACCCCCACCATCAATTCACCCTCATACGCTGCCAGACAGGTGCCCTCCGCACACGCTTTGCGATAAGCAGCGGCATCCTCCTCAGTTGGCTGCCAGGTTTGGCAGAACGGTGTTTCCAACGCCTTCAGTTTCAACGAAAATTTGACTTCGTCATCTGAAACTGTTTGCCTGACCGCATACTTTTCCGTAGAAGTATGCCCCACGATGATCTCTCTCATCCGGTCAAGGTCAATGGTATCCAATGGACGGATTTCTATGACTGTCATACACCATTCCTTCAACCTTTGATAAAAGGCTTCAATTACCATTTTAACCGTTTTTTCATAACTCCAAACAAGAATCCACAAAGTATAATGAAGGCAATAGAAAACAAGGAGTAAACCATGCAATACAAAGTATTAGGAAACACAGGCGTTAAAGTGTCTCAGTTATGTTTCGGCACCATGTCATTCGGCGGCGACGCTGACGAAGATACCTCCCACGCCATGTTCAAGCGCTGTCTGGATGCCGGCATCAATTTCTTTGATTGCGCCAATGTGTACCAGACGGGCCTGGCAGAAGAAATCCTCGGCCGCTGCATGCAGGGCATCCGACGCGATCTGGTGATCACGTCAAAATTCCGCTTCCCCATGGGCGATGGTCCCAACCAGAGCGGCGCTTCGCGCAAACATATCCTCCAATCCATTGAAGACACCCTCGAACGGCTCGATACCGATTATCTTGACCTCTATTTCATCCACCGCTTTGACGAAAGCACCCCGCTCGAAGAAACCCTGCATGCCCTGGACGACCTTGTGCGCGCTGGCATGATCCTCTATCCCGCAGTCAGCAACTTTGCTGCCTGGCAGATCGCCAAAGCCCTTGGCATTTCGGCCCTGCATGACTGGGCGCGCTTTGCCTGCATCCAGCCCATGTATAACCTGCTCAAACGGCAGGCTGAGGTGGAAATCCTCCCCTTGGCGCAATCGGAGCAACTGGGGGTTATCTCTTACAGCCCGCTGGCAGGCGGATACCTCAGCGGTAAGTATTCCTCCGCCCACTGGCCTGACCAGGGCCGGCTGGTTTCCAATAAGATGTATTCAACCCGTTATGGCGCCGATTGGATGATGCAAGCCGTTGATGCCTTCCTCGCCAAAGCACAGGAGCTCGGGGTCCATCCCGCCAGCCTGGCAGTCGCCTGGGTGGGCGCTCATCCTGCCATCACCGCCCCCATCATCGGCGCACGCAACCTTGACCAGTTAGAGGACTCCCTCAACGCTGTCAATGTCGATATGACATCGGAGTTATATGCCCAGTTGAGCGACCTCACACCTGACCCCGGCGTTGCCACTGACCGCAACGAAGAGAAAACCAGTTTCAACTACAATACGATCCTGGCCAAAAAATAAAAACAAATCTTACACCATATATTTATCTCGTCTGCAAAAAACCTGCCGCACTCCTGGCAGGTTTTTTTGCACCACTGACACTGACCTAGATACAACAATCATCTGCAACTCTTTTTTCAAATCTGCGTAGAGTGTAGTGGAAGCATTGAAAACGAAAAAACCATTGGAGGTTATTATGAATCAACGCCCCGGCTGCTTGGGCGGCCTACTCAAACTATTTTTCCTCGACACCATTTACAAATGGGGCCAGCGCACTTTCGGGTTTCAACAGGGTGGCTGCCTCGGCTGCGGCTGCGGCACTTTGATGCTGATTGCCTTCATCATCCTCTTCATCAGCATTATCACCGGCACCAACTGGCTGCGTATCGGTTTTTAGCCAAACGAAAAAATTGTTTGATGTGAGGATTTAGGCCAAAAATCAGTTAGAATATCTCGTGAGTAAATGATATGAACGAGATATCCCTGAACCTGTGGAACTGGTTATTGGCTTTCACCCCCATCATCATCATCCTGGTATTGATGTTGTGGCGGCGTTGGGGCGCCAGCAAAGCCGGCGGGTTTGCCCTGCTGGTCACCCTGCTGATTGCCTGGCTGCGCTTCGGCGCGCCTTTTGAACTGCTGGCCTATGCCCAGGTGAAAGCCCTGTTGCTGGCACTGGATGTCCTCTGGATCATCTGGAACGCCCTGATCCTGTTTCATCTCACCCGTCAGGCAGGCGCCATCGACAAAATCGGCAAAACCCTCAGCAATCTCACCCCTGACCGCACCCTGCAAGCCCTGATCCTGGGCTGGGTGTTTCCCTCCTTCCTGCAAGGCATGGACGGCTTCGGCATACCGGTGGCGGTCAGCGCTCCGTTGCTGATCAGCCTCGGCTTCACACCCATCCATGCGGTGCTGATCACCTCCATCGGCCATAGTTGGGCAGTCACGTTCGGCTCGATGGCATCTTCTTTCCAAATTCTCATTGCCGTCACCGGCCTGCCGGGCGAGGTGCTGGCGCCCTTCTCCTTGCTGCTGCTGGGCGTAGCCTGTTATGTCTGCGGTTTGATTGTTGCCTACCTGTCTGATGGATGGGCTGGCCTGAAACGGAACTTTTCCGCCATCCTGATCCTGGCGACAGTCATGGCATTCACCCAGTACGTTGTCGCCACTTACATCGTCTACAACCTGGCGGCTACGCTTGCCGGTGTGATGGGTCTGCTGACTTCCATCGCGATCACAGGCTGGCAATCAAGGAAAAATCATGCAGCCAATGGCCATGTCGGCAAGGATCTGGCCAGCGCTTTTTCTTCATACATTATCCTGGTCGTCATGGCACTAATCATCAACCTCGTCCCGCCTATCAAAACCTTCCTGAGCCAGGTGAACATCACCCTCAACTTCCCCGAGGTACAGACCTCACTGGGTTGGCTGGTACCCGCCGGCAGCGGCCGCATCCTCAAGCCGTTCTCACACCCCGGCAGCATCATCCTGTACGCCAGTGTGGCTTCCTATTTCCTGTTCAAACACTTCAACCTGCTGCCCAAAGGTTCACTGAAGTCCGTTTTCCAGCGTCTTGCCAGTGCGGCGGAAAAATCAAGCGCCGGCATCATCACCATGGTGACTCTCTCAGTCGTCATGACTGACAGCGGCATGAACCAGCTTTTGGCGGTAGGCTTGAGCCAATCATTTGGCGCATTCTTCTATCCTTTGGCAGCGCCTTTGATCGCAGCATTGGGCGCTTTCATCACCGGTTCTAACAGCAATGCCAACGTCCTGTTTGCTGTTCTGCAGATGAACACAGCGCAACTGCTTAACATCAGTGTGCCATTGATCCTGGCTGCCCAAACCGCCGGAGGTGCCCTGGGCAGCGTGATATCACCCGCCAAGGTCATTGTCGGGTGCTCCACCGTTGGACTCAGCGGTGAAGAAGGGCGCGTCATGCCCAAGATCTTGCTCTACGGATTGATCCCCATCATGACCGTCGGGTTGTTGGCATTTCTGCTGCAATGGCTGGCATTGTAAAGGAGGATTGATGAAGCAGAAATCCGAACAGAACACCAGTCCATTTCCTATCCGCCTTTTGCTGCTGGCAGTCTTGTTGATCCTGCCCTTTGCTCTCTACTACGCTTTACAGGTCGGCCACCAATGGCTGGGCGCTATACTGTATGCCGTCCTGCTCCTGTGTGTTGTGTTGCTTATTCTGATCAATTAATGGCGATTTTTGCCACCGGCAGCGCATCCTTCGGGCAGGCTGGAAAACCCGCATCATCCAGATCATACATCACCCATTCACGCGAAATGCCCAACGCCTGATACGCCAACCAGATATTGGCCATCACAATGCCGGCATCATGCAAGACATAGGTCATTTTGTGGCGCTGCGAGAGGACAAACGGGTACACTTTGGGCATCACATACAGATAGAGCCAGTCATCTGCCTTCACAAAACGCCACGGCTGGGCATTCACCGCAGACGGCGCTCGCTGGGCAGCTGTCATCACTTCCACAAGACTGTCTGGCGCCGCCGCTGATTGCCCAAATTCACCTTCCGCATAAATATCTTCCAACACCAGCCGTTTGGTTTTATGGCCGGGCTGCCGGAAATAATTGGCGATACTGCGCAGGGCATCTTCTTTAGGAATGCCAATCATCAGCGAAGCCCCCACCTTGGCATTAATCGGCAGGTCAAAATGCCGAATCACCGATTGCTCACGGCCTGCTGTGCCCAGGTAACAACTGCCGATGCCTGCCTGAAACAATCTCACCACCACCTGCTGTGCCTGAAAGCCCACTTCCACCAGTGGAAAGCGCTCACTCGCCGTATATGGCACCAGTGCATCCTGTGAAGTCACAAAAGCGCCATAAGGTCCCTGCGCCACCAACAAGTCCATGGTATTTATTTCATGAAATTGCAAATATTCGATCTTATTGTCCATTACAATCGGTTGCGATTGGGATATCAATGCATTCACCAAATCCACCTGCTGTGATGACAAAGGTTTCTGCTCATATTGACGGACTGAATAACGGTCTATGATCGCCTGGTACAATACTTGATCTTTCATATGACAACTCTCCCTGCGGTTTTCTCTGTCTATTATAGCTTGACAACTTTTCGCCAGAGAAGATTTAAGAGCATAAGAAAACGTTTAAAAATTCATCAATCATTGGCAATCCAACCATCACAAATGAAGAACCATTCCCATGCCTGAACAGCACGAAACTGGAAATATGACTTAAGGTAATAATCCATTCATCCGCCTTGATGTTAATAAAAAGGTAAAGGCCTGTTATCCATCTGACATGCTGGTACAATCAAACTGCTGATATTGACCAGCCAAAATGATTATGCAGGAAAACGTAAAGCACAATTTACCAGAACAGCCCCCCCCGAACCCGATCGCATCGGCTGTTTCAAACATCTTGAATCCGGTGGTGTTCGTCGTCCTGTGCATCATCATGATCGGCTTGCAGGTCGCAGATGATGTCACCTGGCAGCATATCGCCATCCTGGTCGGTTTCTCACTGCTGATGCCTGTTCTTTTCCTGCTATGGCAGATCTCAAAAGGCAACATCACTGACTTCTTCATGCAGCACCGTGACCAACGCGATTGGATTTATGTGGTAGCTTTCGGTTCCAACCTGGTGGCAGCCTGGCTGCTCAACCACCTGACAGCCCCTGCCTTGATTCGATTCAGTATTGTCGTTGCGCTCTGCCAAATTGGCGTAATGGGCTTGATCAACCAATTCTCCAAAATAAGCGCACACGCCAGTGTTGTCACAATATTTTGCTGCCTGGTAACCATGCTGTATGGTTCATGGTTGTGGTTTACCTTTGCATTGGTCCCGCTGGTCGGCTGGGGCAGGATCACACTCCAGAAACACAGTTTTAAGCAGACTACCGCTGGAATAGTTGTGAGCGCTGCTATCTTTCTCATTGTAAAAGCCCTCTTCCCGGCGGTTGCCTGAGGAGAGCCATCATGCGCATTGCGTATTTCAGCGAAGTCTTTCTGCCAAAAATAGACGGGGTCGTCAATACCCTGATACACCTGCTTGAATATCTCGAGGAAAACGACCACGAGTCCATCCTGCTGACGCCCCACAGCAGTGTCAAACGAGTTTCATCCACCCCCATTATTACTTACTTCTCTTTCCCGCTGATCCTATATCCCGGTTATCGTGGATCGTTTCCATCGCTGAAAAAAACAATACAACACCTGCAGGACTTTCAACCCGACCTGATACACCTCATCAACCCCGTGTACTTCAACCTTGCCGGCCTGAAAGCCGCCCAACAGCTCAACATACCCATTGTCGCCTCCTATCAAACTGACTTTCCCGGCTATGCCAAAACCCTCGGTCTGGGCTTCCTCGCAAAACCCATCTGGCGATTCTTTCGCAAGATCCACAACCAGGCAGACCTCAACCTGGCACCCTCCAACACCACACGTGACCAGATGATCGCCAATGGCATCCATAATGTCCGCGTCTGGCGGCGCGGTATCAACATGGAAAACTTTAATCCTGATAAATATGATGCTGATATGCGCGGCTATCTATCAGGCGGCGAACCCGAGAAACCCCTGCTTATCTATGTGGGCAGGCTCTCTCCTGAAAAACGCGTCGACTGGCTGTATGGCTTGTTCGAAGCCGGATTGGATGTCCGTCTTGCTTTCATTGGTGATGGCCCTTTTCGCCCCTACCTCGAACTCCAGTTCAAAGACACCCCAACCGTCTTCACCGGTTTTCTGAGTGGTGAAGACCTTTATAAAGCTTATGCTTCTGCTGACCTGTTTGTATTCCCGTCAAAAAATGAAACCCTCGGCAACGTGGTACTCGAAGCTATGGCTTCCGGCTTACCGGTGATCACGCCCACCGAAGGCGGTCAAATTGACCATGTCATTCATGGCAAAACCGGTTTGCTCTTCGACGCCGACGACCCGGATGCCATGCTGGCAGCCGTCCGATACATGTTAGAACATCAAGAGGAGCGGCAGGAAATGCGCCAGCAAGCACAAGAACACGTGAAAACCATCAGCTGGCAGGCCATTTTCTATCAGTTGATCGATGATTACGAATGCTTGCTTGACAATGCTCCTGTGCAGCCAGAAACCGCTGGAAAAGAAAATCACACCACCGCGCAAAAATTCTCCCAAAAGCTGGCACACCTTTTCCAGCAAAGAAACTGAATTACCTGTCGATGAAACCGCCAGTTGTATTGGGAATCCAAAGCACACAAAAGGACTTCAACCATGGGGCTTGCTGACTTACATTTGCACACCATCTTTAGCGGGGATGCTACCTGCACAGTGGCGGCTGTGTTGGAACAGGCGCGCCGCCGAAATCTGGACGTGATCGCCATCACCGACCACAATTCCATGCAGGGAGTGAAGCATGCGCGCGAGCTATCAGTACAATACCAGGTGCAGGTGATTCCCGCCATGGAGATCAGCACAGCTGAAGGACACCTGCTTGCTTATGAGATCACAGCCCCCATTGCGCGCGGCCAGGCGTTAGAAGAAAGCATATTGCAGGTGCACGAACAGGGCGGTTTTTGTATCATCCCCCACCCCGCAGCCGTGGCATCCCACAGTATCCCGTTGGAAAATTTGACAAAAGCATTGGAACAAGAGCTGATCGCAGAAACTGTGATCGCCATGGAAACCCTCAACGGCGGATTTTATCGGCGCAACCACCTGGCGGAGAAAATGTTGGCAGAACTCGCCCTTGCACCGGTCGGCGGCAGCGACGCCCACATCCTGGATGGTGTAGGCAGGGCAGTCACGCAATTTGAAGGCAATACAGTCGACGACCTGAAGGCTTCTTTGCGGATGAAACATACCATGCCAACCTGGCACCACCGCACCAATGCCATTGCTTACCTGTTGCAACACCACCTGTACCGCAGCCTGCGCCTTGCCGGTTGGGTGGTCTCTGTAGAGGGCCCCGCACAACCATTCCTATTATCGAGAACAAAATAATAAAATGAACCATCCCGAATACTGGTGTAGAAGTGGCTGTTGCTTTGGTTGAGAGCAACCCTTAAACAGGGAGCACCGAACCAGCCAGGATGAACATGGCGATCACCAGCACGGCCAGCAGTGCTGCCATCATCAGATAAAACAAGACCACCAAACTGGTGTCTATGAATTTCCCCAATTTCACCTGGCGTATTTTCTTTTTGTCCTTGCTATTCTGCTCTCGTTCAATCTGCTCGATCAGTTCATTGACGGCTTCTTCTTCCGGACGCAGTTCTTTAATTTCACGCAAATTGCGCAGCGCCGCCTCAAGATTGCGGGAAAAATAATACTCCTCCGCCCATTCATAGCGTCGCATAATGCGATACTGCTGCCGAGCATTTGTCAGGCGGCGGCGCGTTTCCTCGTTCGACGGGTCCAATCGCAGGGCATCGATCAAGAGATAAATGCCATCTGGCCATTCTTCATCATCAAACGCCTCATCAGCCCTGTCATACAATTGCAAAATGCGCTGTTGGTCCAGTTCTTTTTGATTTCCTTTGAGGATGGTTCCACAAGCAGGACAATACATGGCAGATGCCGTCGGCAGCATCTCGTGACAGAACGGACAATAATTATTATTGGCAGTCAATCGCTGACTGCTGTTTTTAAGTTGGGTCAATACCGAATCAATAAGTTCCTTCACAACAAAGTCCCTTATTCCTCTCCATACCCTTTTCGCAGCAATAGAATTTCAGATTGTGCCATTAATCCACCAATTCCTTTCTCAATGCTTCCACCATGGCAAACTCATGGGTTGAGTTATATTTGTGGAATACTATATCAGCCTGTTGCAGCCACTTTTTGGCTTCCAACTTATTGTTTTCGACAATCAATAATTCCACTACTTTCAACATGGTGCGAGCCGCTGGTAGCGGACGGTTTGATTTCTGCAGCAGGTCAATCGCCCGCTGGTAATAATAACCCGCGCGGGCATGTTGTTCCTCATACTGCGCCAGTTGACCCAACAGCTGAAAAATGCCTGCCTGGTCGTCCAGCCCCACCTGAGTGCCAGTATTTTCCTTCAACAAGCGCAGCGCTTCCTGGCTGGCGGTACGTGCCACCTCCACATTGCCCAATGCCAGGTTTCCCAACCCGGCATGCACCTGCAGGGTAACCATAAACTCTTTCCCGCCCAGCCGTTTCAGTTCCTGGGTAGCTTTCTGATGATAATCAAGCGCTTTGTTGAAGTCCGCCATCTGCAAATACAGTTCAGTCAGATGGACGTAACAGGTGCTCAGGTGATGGGTATGGCCAATCTTTCGCGCCAGATCGATTGCTTCAAGAATATACCGTTCTGCCAGTTGCGGGCGGCCGAACTCCATCTGCAGAAAGCCCAAATTGGTGTTGAGTTCGATCAACACTTCGATATCGCCCAGTTCTTTCTGGTGGTCAAAGCTGCGTTCAAAATAAAGCAGGGCATCTTCCAATTTACCGCGTTTCCAGGCAATCAGACCAAGATTGTTGTAAGAACGGGCCGCCAGTGCCAATTCTCCCATTTTTTCACGATACTCTAAGCTTTGCCTTGTATAGTAATCTGCCTGGTCCATATCGCCTTTGGTGAAGAACACCCCGCCAAGACGGTTATAGATCGAGGCGATGACCTGAAACTCTTCCGAATCTTTGAGGATCTCCAACGCGTTCAATAGATGGTCTTGTGCCACCTCCACATTACCGCGGCGAAAATGCGTCCAGCCAATGTCGTTGTAGATACTGGCCAATTCACTGTGGTCATCTTCTGCGATTTCCATCAACACCATTTCGGCGGCTTTTAAACGCGCCAGTGCTTTTTCATAGTCTCCCTGCCGCTCAAAAGTCGTGGCAATTTTGCGATGCAAGGTGCTCTGGCGTCGCACCCATTGCGGAGAACCATCTTCCAAAATGATCTCCATAGCGGTTGAATAATGCCGCCTTGCCCCCGGATATTCACCATTCACCACCAGAATATCGCCCAACCCGGTTTGAATATCATAAGCTTGTTCGGTGGTGTAACCAACCTTGCTGAGCATACCCAGCGCGGTGACAAAATGTTGACGTGCCTGTTCAGTGGCGTAATCCCGCATGGCCTTCTTGCCTGCCATCACCAGGTAGTGCAAAGCCCGGTCTAACTGAAAACTGAGGCTGTAATGGTGAGCAAGAATTTCGATCTGTTCATCCAAATGCCCTTCGTTCAGCGACTCGATCGCTTCTGCCACCCGCTGGTGCAAATGTTTGCGCTCCCTTGACAACAGCGTGGAATAGATTGCATCAGAAACCAGGCCATGCCGGAATTGATAGCGCCGCGCCAGGCCGTAGGTCTGTGGTTCGATAAAATCATGCTGGGTCAGATATTTCAACGTTTCCAGGATCTCTTTCCACGAGTATCGCTCCAGCATTTTATCGAGCACATTCACGCTGAATGGATTGCCAATCACCGCCGCTGTTTGAATTACGTGACGTTGGGTGAGGTTCAAGCGATCAAAACGCGCCAGGATCAATCCCTGCAAGGTTTCCGGCACCCCTACCTTGTCCAGTTTGGTATCTGTATTGAGCCGCCAAATATTATTTTCGAAATAGATGACATTGTCTTCAATCAACATGCGCAGGATTTCTTCCATGTATAAGGGCAAACCTGCGGAGCGTTGAATGATCTGTTCACGAAAAATATCGGGGAAATCACCTGATTGGATCAATGCCTCAAATAATAAAGTGGTCTCCGCCATCGCTAAAGGTTTCAACTCCAACACCATCAAACGTGAGGCAGGCAGTACCCGGTTTCCATGTTCGCGGATACGTTCCAGTCCACCGCTTTCGTACGGACGTGAAATTGCCCACATCAAGACTGGTTCTCGTTCTACCGTGTCGATCAGGAAATTCATCAGATCCAGCGAGCCTTCATCCACCCAATGCAAATCATCAAGCACCAGCACCATCGGCTTGCCCTGGGCGAGCGTGACCAACACCTTCCTGACCGCCACAAAAATACGCAGGCGCAGTTGTTCTCCATCCAGATATTGAACAGAGTGCGCCAGGGTTTCATCTGAAATAGGCATCCCCATCAAATATTCCATGTAAGGCAGGATCTGGGTGTTTTCCTCCCCCATCAGTTCTTCGATGACTGAGATCATCACCTCATGGCCGATCTCTGGGCCAAACTGTTTCAACTGCCACAAATTACGAAACAGGTCTTGAAAGATCCAATAGGGAATCGACTTGCGATACGTCAGCGAATGGCCTACCAGTACCGTGACGCTCTCCGGGTCTAATTGCACCTGGATCTCACGCATCAAACGGCTTTTACCGACACCAGCCTCGCCAGTCACCATGATCAAACCGCCCAATCGATCATCAATGAGCCGTTCGATCATGCTATGAATCTGTTTGATTTCGGTATGATGTCCGACATAAGCCCCACCCAGTTCTTGCAGACCGCGTGTAGAACCCGGGTTGGCTTTCAAACCGCTGACCTGATACACCTTTACCGGCTCCTGAATACCCTTCAGGTCCACGGTTCTGGGTCCGCGAAACTCGAAAAGCGGTTGCGTGCGGCGAAAAATACCTTCACTCACCAATATCTCACCAGCTTGCGAAATTTCTTCCAACCGTGCGGCAATATTGACGGTATCACCAATCGCGGTGTAATTCATCAACTGATCAGTTCCCACCCCGCCAACGATCACGGTGCCATTGTTAATACCCATATGCACACTCAGCCGTTGTCCTTGCAATTGGGTCTGAAACTCCAGGTTCAATTGCGCGACAGCCTCCATCATGTCAACTGCCGCTCTCACCGCCCGTTCGGCATTATTTTCATAGGCAAGAGGTGCGCCGAACAATGCCATCAAGCCGTCACCAGTGAGTTTATCAACGATCCCGTCATATTTATAAACCGTATTCGCCAACTGACGTATATACTTCTGGACAATCTCGTACAGCAGATCGGTATCGAGCAGCCCGGAAAGCGTTGTGTACTCGCTCAGATCAACGAACAGAACCGTCACATTACGACGCTGCCCGCTGGCTTCCAGCCCGGCTTCTCTGAAACGTTCCAACAGGCCGGTCCCCATCATGGTCTGAATGGCGCCTTCTTTTTTAATCGTTTTCTTGGCAACAATGTTCTCAGCAATTAATTGTTCCCCGCAATTACCGCAAAAACGCATTCCCGGCGGATTATGAAAACCACATGCCTTGCATTGTAAATTCGGCGTATCCATCAAACAGTCTTTCCCTGGGTAATAATCTTAAGAAATGGTGAGGAGGATTAACTTCACGTGCTATTATTGTACATGATTCTGAGACCGAATTTATATCCCTTTGTTAAGTCCCTCCGTGCCGGCCCATTGAATAAATGTTATTTTATGTTGTACATTTACAAATAGTTTCACCTTTGTTTTATGATATATTGTTAAGTGTGTCTCAGCCGCTGGTCAGACACCCATTCACACAAGAGAATATCCGTTGTAAGGAGCCTGGCAGGTAATCGATGAAAACAACCAAACAGCATCTTATCAGATTCATTCTACTCATTCTTGCACTCACACTTCTGCTGAGCGCTTGTGGAGAGGATGGTTTTTCGTTAGGGATGGCGGAACCCACTGTCACGCCAATTCCTGTCCAACCGATTGCCATTCGCAAACCCACCTATGAAGTACAAAGAGGTGATATCGTCCGCAACCAGTTGTTAGTCGGTCGAATTGGCCCGGTGACCACTGTCACGGTTGAATTTGAATCCAGCGGCAGAATCGGGGCTCTCCATTTTTCTGAAGGAAGCATGGTCGAAGCAGGTGATTTAATTGCTTCTTTCGATTATCTGCCCGAACTTGAACGCGAAACCACCCTGCGGCAAATCGCCATCCGCCGTGCAGAAATTGCTATAGAACGTGCCGAAATGTTCTTAGATGCTGCCGAATCTGATCCCAATCCCAATCCGACCACCATTCAAGATAAACAGTGGGACTTGGAACTGGCACAATTGACGTATGAAGAATTGATGATCTATTTGGGCGAGCAGGTTGCCTCTGTTGATGCCGCCAAGATCGTCGCTCCAATCAGCGGCATGATCACCGAGCTGCGCTTCCGCTTCGGTCAGAATGCGAATGCTTTCACGCCAGCCCTCACCATTGCTGACATATCAGAAACCGCGCTGCTGGTAGATTCCTATGCTACCAATATCGAAGAGTTATATGAGGGTATGCCTGTCAGCATCCGTTTGTTCAATTCAACCGACGAACCTTTCACTGGTTATATCCGTCAAATGCCCTTCCCCTATGGTTCTGGCCCTGGCCGCGATGAAGACAAATGGATCTATGTAGAATTCGACAACCCCGAAGATGCCGAACAATTCCAACTCAATGACCGCTTCGACATCATTGCCGAAACCGCCAGGGTCGACGATGTCTTGTGGCTGCCGCCCGAAGCTATCCGCACCTTCAGCGGACGCGTTTTCGTCATGATTGAAGAAGATGGCTTGCAGCGCAGCATCGATATCAAAACCGGTATCACCAATGGCGAAATGACAGAAATTATGGAAGGCCTGGAAGTTGGCCAGATCGTGGTAGGACAATAAAACAGAGAATTGATCATGAAAATTATCCACCGAACAGGTTCACTGTTGCGCATTGTCCTCAAACGTATGACTACCCAGCCCTGGCTGGTCGTCGCCAAAACCCTCGGATTGTTTGTTGGCATGGTGATGATGCTGACCATACCGCTGTATACAGATGCGGTGAATTTCCGGGTTTTTTCAAAAACAACCCTGGATGCCCCCGACCGCCCCAGTTTTCCTCCCTTCTCAATCCTCAGCAACTATATAGGCGTATTCAATGGCCCGTTAAATTATGAGGAAATCGAAGAAATTGACGCCTATTACTGGGAAGGCGCATACACTGACTACATCGGTTTGCCCGTCAGACTGCAAGTCAAGAATATGCGTACCAACAATTTTCAGGTATTCCCTACCGGTGAATCGGAATTTGACTCCAAATTCGAGATCATGTACGCGGCGCTAAACTACATCAGCGATTTTGAAAAACATGTCACCGTCATCGACGGATCATTTGAAAACTGGGATGGACTCGTCGACCGTCGGCTGCCGGTGATGATCCATCAAGCCACTGCCAATGAAACCGGCATTAAAGTCGGTGAACAATTCACCCTGGTCTCAAACTGGCGTGATGAGAATAACCAGCGCCAGCAGGCCCAAATTCCTGTTATCGTCACAGCCACCTATCGCCAGATCAATGAAAACGATTATTTCTGGTATTTTGGCACCACCAACACCCTCAAAGAACGTTTCATCATTAGCCAGGAGAATTATGCGGGTGCCCTTGCGAAAGCACTCCCCAACGAAGTGCATGCTGTCAGCTGGTTTCACTCATTCGACAGCAGTAACATCTCCTTTGACCAGACCGGCAAGATCCGCGACCGCATCGAAGGCGCTGGATTGAAGGCCATGCAGATTCTGCCGGGCACCGCCACAGCGGTATCCCCGTTGAAATCACTCACAGATTTTGCCGAACAATCACGCACATTGAGCATTTACCTGTTCATCATCTGCGTGCCAATCATCATTCTGATCTTATTCTTTATCGGCATGGTATCAAAAATTGAAGTGGACAGCCGCCTCAACGAGATCGCCATTCTACGCAGCCGCGGCGCCACCCGTATTCAGATTGTATTGATCGAGGCCTTCCAGGCATTCGTGCTTGGCATCATTGCCGCAGGTTTGGCAATCCCGGTCAGTCTATTGGTCACACAACTGATCGGGCGAACCCGCAGCTTCCTCGACTTTTCTCTGACCGGAGAATCACTGCGCGTGATCATTAACAATCCCATGCTGTACACCGCCGGCATTATGGTATTGATTGCCATAATCGCCCAGATCATCCCCTCCCTGTCAGCCTCAAAGCATACCGTACAGAGCTACAAACGCGAACAGGCGCGCTTAATCCGCAAGACCTGGTGGCAGCGTTTATACCTTGATTTCTTGCTGCTGGCGCTGGTGCTTGTCGGTATGGTTCTGGTGCAGGATTTGGAACGCATTGGTTTTTATGATTTTGTCGGCGACAATTCCATCGCCTATTCACTGGTATACCTGCTGCCGATCTTCCTGTCAGTGGCAGTCAGCATGCTCTTTCTGCGATTTATGCCGATGGTGCTGGGCTTGCTCTCCTGGATTTTGGCCAAGACCCGCAACATCAACTTTCTCATGGCGGTGCGGTCATTGCATCGCATGCCCAATGCCTATCAAATGCCGCTGATGTTGCTCATCATTACCGTCAACATTGCTGTATTCACCACCACACTTGCCAGCGCGGTCGATCAATACCTGACTGACCAGTTTTATTACAAAATCGGCTCAGAATTGCGCTTTATCGATTTTGGTGAAGATCCGTACATGGGTGTTTCAATCACCGGTAATGTTGAGTCAGCCACTAATCCTTTTCAATCAGGCATCATCTTACCAGGACAAGATGAGCCCAGCCAAAGCGCAAGCGCTAATATACCCGAAGAATCATGGGCATTCTTACCCGTTGAATACTACAGCCAGCTGCCAGGGGTATTGGCAGCCTCACGATTGGGTACTTACAGCATGCGGCCCGGCTTTACCAATGCCACTTATGGTGTCTTCTTTGGCATCGACCGCCTCGGATTCAGTCAAGCAGCTTTCTGGCGCAAAGATTTCTCAGACCGTCCGCTGAGTGAAATGATGAATCAGCTGGCAGCTTACCCCAATGGCGTACTGATCTCTCGCACACTCGCCGACCGCTATGGACTGACCATCGGCAGCCTCATCCCGGTGAATATTTACATAGAAGGCGATTCCATCAATACCGAGATGATCGTCGTCGGCATCGTCAATTACTTCCCCACCTGGTACCCAGACAAGGATGGCGACCTGATGGTGGGAAACCTCGATTACCTGTTTGCCATCGGCTCCGGCCCGTACCCCTATTCCGTTATCCTGGCAAGCCAGCCCGGGGCGGATTCACTCGAAATCGCCACGGCCATCAGTCAGAGAAGCAATATCAGTTGGAGAGACGGCGGCCGTGCCAGTTACATCATTCAGTCCTATCAAAAAGAACCTAACCGACAGGGTTTGTTTGGCATGTTGACCCTTAGCTTCTTGATCACTGCCCTGCTTTCTTTCCTCGGATTCCTGCTGTATGCCGTGTTCTCTCTCAGGCGCCGTTTGATCGAACTGGGCGTACTGCGCGCTATCGGCCTTTCCTCAAAACAAATGGGTGCGACCCTCGCCTGGGAATTTCTCTCATTAATCTTTGGCGGCGCCCTGGTAGGCACGTTCATCGGCATCTTTAACAGCCGCTTCTTCGTGCCTTTCATGCAGATCGGCACCGATACATTCTCACAAACGCCCCCCTATTACATCACCATTGCCTGGGGTCGCATCTACCAGATCTATGGCTTGCTGGCTGTGTTGTTCATCATCCTGGTCTTTGCACTGGTGGCCTTTTTGAGGCGCATCAAGATCTTCGAAGCCATCAAATTAGGAGAAACGGTGTAACCATGGACCAACAACCCATTATCATTTGTGACAACCTGGTCAAAATCTACCAGTTACTGGGTCTCGAAATCGTAGCGCTGCAAGGCCTGGATTTCGTTGCCATGCCCGGTGAATTCGTTGCCATCGTCGGTGCCAGCGGCTCTGGTAAATCCACTCTCATGTCCATGATCGGCGGATTGGACCGCCCGACCAGCGGCTGGGTGCATGTCGCTGACTATGAACTCACCAAAATGAGTGAGAAAGAGTTGAACGATTACCGCCAGCGTGAGATCGGTTTTATCTGGCAGCATGCCTCCCGCAATCTTTTGCCCTACCTGACAGCGCGTGAGAACATTCAATTGCCTCTGTTGATCAAAGGCGCGCTCAACGCAGAAAACCAGGCTTATATCGAACAACTGCTTGACCTGGTCGAAATGAAAGAACGCGCTGACCACCGCCTTTCAGAACTTTCCGGCGGTGAACAACAACGTGTGGCACTGTGCGTCGCACTTATCAACCGTCCGCAAATCTTGCTGGCGGATGAGCCCACTGGTGAATTAGATTCCAATCTCGCCCAGCAAATGTTCACCACCCTGCGGCGATTACAGCGTGAACTCAATTTAACCATTGTGGTGGTCAGTCACGATATCGAAATTGCGCGCTTTGTCGACCGGGTTATGACCATTCGGGATGGCCGCGTGGCGACTGAGACCCTCAAGCAGAAAAATGAGGTGGCTGATGGCGATGAGAGTGATGGTCAATCTGAACACGAACAAGAAGGCATCTATGAGGAACTGGGCATCTTTGATTCTGCCGGCAGTATCCACATCCCCGATGAATTTCGAGAACGTCTGGGCATCCAGCGCAGAGCGCATATCGAATTGGTAGACGACGCCATCATCATTCGGGCGGTTGCCAACGATGATGAGACCACCTTGCAGACCATTCAACAAATCCGTGACAAAAAGACGGAAGCCTCGGTGAAAACCCAGGACAATGTTCTGGAGCGTATCTACCAGAAGGTGACCACCAGGCTGAAGAATCGCAAATCCATCAAGGGAAAATGAGCATGTCCGACAATACACAATCCAAGATTATTCAAGTAGAACAGGTTTCGCGCGTATATCAACTGCAAAGCTTTGCCCCGGTGCATGCGTTAAGTGATATCAACTTAACCTTACAGGATGGCATCTTCTATGCTTTCAAAGGACGCTCGGGGTCTGGCAAGACCACCCTGCTCAACTGTATCTCAACCCTGGACAAACCCACCGAAGGCACAGTGACTGTCTTTGGCGAAAGTGTAAGTCAATTCGACCTGGAAACCGCCACCAACTGGCGCCGTTTACACGTCGGTTTTATCTTCCAGACCTTTGGCCTCACCCCAACCCTCTCAGCGTATGAAAATGTCGAAATCATGCTGCGCCTGAACAATGTACACCCAGACGAACGTCATGAACGCGTGGTGGAATGCCTTGACATGGTGGGACTCAAACAGCGCGCCAACCACCGCCCGCATGAACTTTCCGGCGGCCAGCAGCAGCGGGTAGCGATCGCGCGCTCACTTGCCAATAAGCCTTCGATCTTGATCGCTGATGAACCCACCGGTGAACTGGATAGCAAAACCGCCTGCGATATCTTTGCGCTTTTTAAATCAATCGTGCAAATTGAAGGCCTGACTATTCTCATGGCCACCCATGACCCGCTGGCCGATGACTATGTTGACCAGATCATCAATCTCAAAGATGGCAGGATCATTGAATAGCCATAGTTGTTTACAGAATTGAAAAGTCGGTGGATTTGTAACAATCCACCGACTTTTTATAAGATTTTTTTAATCTGTTAACAATTTAGCTATTCTATTTATTTTATTTTTCATCTATAATAGTAATAATTGTTGAGGAAGATCTTCAGCCCACTGGGTAGAAGGCCGTTTTGGTTTATCAGACGGTTTTCTGGGCGCGGATCGGTTTATCGTAAGAAGGATACGTTATGGAAATATTTAAGTTAAGGCGCACCTTTGTCTATTTAATGGTCGTGGTGATGGCGCTTAGCGCTTTTACCTTTGTGCCCGCAGCGGGCACCACGGTTGAAACCGTGATCGTACAGGCGGCCAATGTCCAGGAAGCTGCTGCAGCGGTAGAACAGTTTGGCGGAGAGGTCACGTCACATTTTGACCTCATCAACAGTGTCGCCGCCAACCTTCCCGCCAGCGCAGTAAAGAAATTGGCTGCCTCCTCTGGCATAGTTTCTGTCACACCCAATTACCAGGCAAGCATTACAGGCCTATTGGAAAACCAAGCTGACACCAAACAGATCTCACCGGTCGATTTTTCAATCGCAGTCGGTGCAGACAAAGTATGGCAGCAAGGCATTACCGGCGATGGCATCACTGTTGCTATCGTTGACAGCGGTTTGGCGCCCTTCGATTCTTTGCTCTACAACACCAATGGGCAATCCCGCCTGGTGGCGTGGAAAGATTTCGTCGATGGCAGCCTGACCCCCATTGACCCGCAAGGACACGGCACTCACATGGCTGGCATCATCCTCAACGCCGAAGCCAATGCTGCTGGTGGTTTCAATGGCGTCGCACCGGATGCCAATCTGGTTGCCGTGCGTGTGTTGGATGAAAATGGGTACGGTTCATTGGAACAGATCCTCAACGGTATTCTATGGGTGATCCAACACCAGGATGAATACAACATCAAGGTCATGAACCTGTCGCTCTCTTCCGACGCAATGGCTCCCTATTGGGCTGATCCCATCAATCGTGCTGTGATGATGGCATGGGCAAATGGTATCACGGTCATCACCTCTGCCGGCAATACCGGTTCTGGTCCCTCCTCAATCAGCATTCCTGGTAACAACCCATACGTCATCACAGTCGGCACGTTCACAGATGCCTACACACCTACCGACTGGGAAGACGACTACCTGGCGGTTTTCTCCGGCGCAGGGCCTACCCTGGAAGGCTTCATCAAACCGGATGTGATCGCTCCCGGCGCACATATGCTCTCCTTAATGCCGGCTGACAACATGCTGTTGGCACAGGGAGAAACCACCCACTACAGCGGTGATTATTACAACATGGCTGGCACTTCGCAATCTGCGGCTGTTGTCAGCGGCGTTGCTGCCCTGATCTTGCAGCAGAACCCCGCTCTGACCCCAGACCAACTAAAGCATCGCCTCACCTCAACAGCGATGCCCATGATCGACATCAGTGAAGAAGTCGGTAATGCCGCCTATAGTATTTTCCAGCAAGGAGCTGGCCGCGTCAACGCGCCTGACGCTGTCTTTACCAAGTCTACAGAAAAAGCCAATGCCAACCTCAATATATGGTTTGACCTCAACAATTTACGCCATTATCGTGGTATGGCAACCTATAACAAAGCCAATGATGTCTATCATGTCGCCGGTATTCATCCTACCTCAATCAATCGTTACCTGGTATGGGATGGTGACTACACCCAAAGAACAGCCGGTTACGGCGTCTGGGCTGACGGTTACGGCGTCTGGGCTGACGGTTACGGCGTCTGGGC
>CAYMNB010000038.1:0-23046 GCA_964391725.1 uncultured Anaerolineaceae bacterium
ATCGACGCCACCACGCCGGAGAACCGCGCCCGCTGGATGGGACTTGCCAACACCTGGTATGTACTGGGATTCGCGGGCGGTTCGCTCAGCGGCGGGCTGGTGGCAGACCTGGCGGGATTCCAAAATGCTATGTTTGTGTGTGCCGCCTTCACCTTCGCCGGCTTGCTGCTCGCATTGTTCGCCCTGCCTGAAACCAAACCTGCCTACCAGCAACAAACAACCAGCACAACCGCCCTCGCCCCGCGCTCACTGCGTAATGCCAGACAACTCATCAACGGCATCCCCGGCCTATGGGTGATCCTGTTCACCTTTATGGTCAACCAGTTCATCAGCGAAGGCGTGCTGCTGTCCATGCTCTCTCATCTCTTGAACGTGCGCTTCGGCAATGCCTATTCGCTGGGCCTGCTGGTGATCGGGGCGGCCTCACTCGGCGGCATCCTCAACGTCCTGCGCGCCGTCATCACTGCATTGGCAGGACCGTTGGTCGGTCTATGGTCAGACAAACATGACCCCGCCCGCCTCGTCACCTTCACCGTTGGCCTGGTCACTTCGCTGGTCAGCCTGTTGATGATCGGTCTGGGACGCTCGCTATGGTGGATACTGCCTGGGGCCCTGATCAACGCCGTGGGCTACACCATGTTGCGCCTGGCTTCCAGTGTTTATATCGGCGACCGTTCTACTCCCGCCAACCAGACCCGTCTGGTGGGCATCTATGCCACCTTCGGTGATATCGGCAGCGCTGCCGGACCGTTGTTTGGCTACTGGCTGATCACATTCAGCAGCCTTGACGGTGTTTTTCTGGTCAGCGCCCTGCTGTATACGCTATGCCTGCCGTTTCTTATGCGCCTTGCCAAAATCAACCAACCCAAAACTGAACCGATACCATCCTGAGGAGGAACCCATGACTGCCAAAACCATCTTGATCTTAATTGACGGCATGCGCCCGGACGCGCTGCAAGCCGCCCACACTCCCGCCATGGACCGCATCATGCAGGAGGGCTTTTTTCACCTGTCTGCGCAAACCGTAATGCCTTCCGTCACCCTACCCTGCCACATATCGCTGTTTCATTCCGTCACCCCCGCTCGCCACGGCATCACCAGTAACACCTACACCCCCATGGCACGCCCGATCAGAGGATTGTTCGATGTGCTTTCGCAGGCCGGTTACAGCACCGCCTCCTTCTATAACTGGGAGCCGCTGCGCGACCTGTCGCTGCCCGGTTCGCTGACCGCCTCGCTGCTGCTGAATAGCGAACGATCACCCGAGCTTGCCACCGATCAGCAGCTGACCGCGCTGACCGCGCAGTGGCTGCGCCAGCACCCCATAGATTTCACCTTCGTCTACCTCGGCAACACTGACACCGCCGGCCACCAGCACGGCTGGATGAGCGCGCCCTATCTGCAAGCTATCGAAACAGCGGATGCTTGCCTCCAGACCTTGCTGGATGCGCTGGGCAGGGATGTGAATGTCTTCGTCACTGCCGACCATGGCGGACATGAGCAGCACCACGGAAGCGACAGCCCGCAAGATATGACCATCCCCACCTTTGGCGCTGGTCCCGCGATTCCCACCCTGGGTGAATTGACCGCTCCCGCCAGCATCCTCGACATCGCCCCGACCATCCTCACGTTATTTGGTGAAAAAGCCCCGCAGGAGTGGGCCGGCAAGGCATTGTTTTAAGAGAGAATAAACATACTCTGTCCTATTACTTTGGGGGAAATTGTATCTTTTTTGTCCATCACCCAGGGCTGTCTATCTGCTACAATCAAACCAACCAATACATTTCTCTGACTGGCAGAAAGGATCCGTTATGAACGGTAAAGAATTTCAGTGGAACAGTAAATTCTTGCAGCAAGAGATGTCGCTGCGTGTGTATGGCAACGAAGGGAAAATGATCCTCGCCTTCCCCACCGAAAACGGCCGTTATTATGACCTGGAGAATTTCGGCATTATCGGCGTGGCGCAGGAATATATCGAAGATGGCAAATTGCAGATAGCTGCCATCGACAGTTGTGACAGCGAAAACTGGCTCAATCACGCCATCCACCCTGAAGAACGCGCCCAGCGTTATGACAACTATGTGCGCTACGTCATCAGCGAGGTGATTCCCTTCTTGCGCAAAGAGCAATCCGTAGAGCCTGATGAAACGCTGGGCCTGATGGGCATTTCATTAGGCGGTTACCATGCCCTCAACCTCTTTTTCCGCTTTCCCGATATCTTCGACCTGGTGCTATCCCTCAGCGGTAAACTGCGATTGGAACAATACATCGGCGACTACATGGACGAAACCGTCTATTACAACGCCCCTATGCACTACCTCAAGAACCTGACCGACGAGAAATACCTCGACAAATACCGCGAAAGCCAGATCATCATCTGCGCCGGACAGGGGAAGTGGGAAGAGGAAATGGCGCAGGACGCCATGGAATTGCAGATGCTGCTGCGCAAGAAAAAAGTGCGCTCCTGGCTCGATATCTGGGGCTATGACGTTGATCACGATTGGAAATGGTGGCGCAACCAATGCGAGTATTTCCTCGAGCAACTCTTTCCCCTGCATGAACCCGATGGAGCCTGATGCCTTCGAATTGGAAACAAACCCTCGGCGCCTGGGGTGAATCAGTCGCCGCCCAATACCTGATTGAACAGGGTTGCGAAATTCTGGCACGCAACCAGCATGTCAGCCATGCCGAAATCGACCTGATTGCACGTTTTAACGGCATGCTTCTGTTCGTCGAAGTGAAAACGCGTTCCATCGACACCTATGGAACCGCTGCTGAATCCATCAGTGAACGCAAACTGGCGCTCATCACCGATGCCGCCCTGCAATACATGCAGCAAATGGAACAGGATCTCCCCTGGCGCATCGATGTCATCGCCATCAGCGGCAGCCCGCGCGCCGCCCTGCCACCGCAAATCGATTGGTACCAGAATGTTACTATCTGAGATTGAAAATCACCTCATCATCCTGGTGGGTCCCACTGCGGTGGGCAAGACCGCCCTTTCCATCGAGTTGGCGCAGCGGTTAAACGCCGAGATCATCTCCAGCGACTCGCGCCTGTTCTACCGCGGCATGGATATCGGCACCGCCAAACCCACCCCGCAGGAAAGGTCATTGGTACCCCATCATTTGATCGATGTGGCTGACCCGCATGAATCCTGGTCACTGGCGTTGTTTCAACAAGCCGCCTTCCGCATCATTGATGACATCCACGCCCGCGGTCGCCTGCCGTTGATGGTGGGCGGTACCGGGCAATATGTGCACGCCATCACGCATGGCTGGCACATGCCACCGCAGGCGCCAGATGACAGCCTGCGCGAAATCCTCAACCGCTGGGCGCAGCACATCGGCGCCGAACGTTTGCATCAGAAATTAGCACTCCTTGACCCGGCTGCCGCCGCCAATATCGACTGGCGCAACCAGCGCCGAACCGTGCGCGCCCTCGAAGTCATCTTCCGTACCGGCAAGCGTTTTTCAGCGCAGCGCCGCGAAGGCAAGCCACGCTATCCCACCTTGCAGATCGGTTTATGGCGCCCGCGTGAAGAGATTTTCCAGCGTGTGGATGAACGCATCGAAGTAATGTTCGCGCAGGGCTTTGTTGACGAAGTGCGCGGCTTGTTGGCCGCCGGTTACACCCCCGACATGCCCGGCATGGCTTCCATCGGCTACCGCGAAGTCTGCGCTCATCTGCGCGGCGAGATGACCCTGGAAGAGGTCAAAGCGCGCATGCGGCAATTGACCCACCAGTTCGTACGCCGCCAGACAAACTGGTTCAAACAGGATGATCCTGACATTCACTGGTTTGACGTGCGCCAACCGGCTGTGATTCATGTTATCCTTGATAGCATACAAACCACAGGCCATTGGCGCCTGCCCTGAAACAAAAACGGAGGTTCCTCATGCAGCCGCGAATCTGGCACCAGCACTATGACCCGCACGTACCATTCGATATTGAAGTTCCAGAAATCCCCTTGCACCAATTCCTCGTGGAAGGCGCACGCCAGTACCCTGATTTGCCCTGCATCCGCTACAACCAGCTCACCTTCACCTATGCGCAGACCGACCAACTCTCTGACCGCATTGCCCGCAACCTGATTGCGCTGGGTTTGTGCAAAGGCGACTGTGTCGGCATCTGCATGGGCAATATTCCGCAGTTCGTGGTGCTCTACTTCGCCGTGCTGAAAGCCGGCGGGGTGGTGGCTGCCATCAACCCCCGCTTCGGCAGCGGTGAAATGCACACGCTGTTGGCGGATGTCAGGCCCTTTGCCATGTTTGCCAGCCAGGAGCCCGCCCAATTGATTGAGCATCTTAATGGGAAACAACTCTATCAGCACCTGATCATCACCAACGAAGACCAGGCGCACGAGATGCTTGCCGCCGCTCAACGAGCATCTCCCCTGCCCGCCCAGCCGCAGGATTTCCTCGATTTCCTGCGCACTGAACCGGAGCCAACCCATCAACTGCCGCCGGTTTTTTCGCAGGATGACTGCATCTACCAGTATTCAGGCGGCACCACCGGCACCCCCAAAGCCGCTGCCGCCATGCACCGCTCGCTGGTCGCCAATGTGCTCCAATTCCGCTCCTGGCTGACCACGCTGGAACCACAAAAAGAGACCACCCTGATCGCCATCCCCCTTTACCATGTGTATGGCATGGTAATCGGCATGTGCGTCACTCTCTCGCAAGGCAACACCATGCTGCTGCACGATGAACGCAACGGGCTGGCTGGCATGCTTGCCCTCATCCATGAACAAAAACCGACCCTCTTCCCCGCGGTACCATTCTTGCTGGAAGTCTTTCTGCTGCAAGAAACGGTGAAACAGGGCAAGGTCGACTTTTCCTCGCTCAAGATTGTCATCTCAGGTGCCTCACCCCTGCGCGTTGCCTGTCTGGAAGAATTCAGCCGTCTGCTGACCGGCGGTGTGCTGGTCGAAGGCTACGGCCTCTCCGAAGCGCCGACCGCCACCCATTGCAACCCTGTACAGGGCGAGATCCGCCCCGGCACCATCGGCCTCCCGCTGCCAGGCGTGGATGTCAGGATCATAGACGTGAATGATGGCCGCACGGAGATGCCATTGGGCGAACAGGGCGAGATGCTCATCCGCAGCCCGCAGCTCATGCGCGGCTATTTGAACCGCGAGGAGGAAACCAACCTGGTTTTGAACGGCGGCTGGCTGGCAACCGGTGATATCGCGCGCATGGATGCAGATGGTTACTTCGCCATCGTTGACCGCAAAAAAGACCTGATCAAAGTCAGCGGCTACCAGGTGTGGCCCAACGAGATCGAGACCGTGCTCGGGCTGCATCCCGACATTTATGAAGCCGGAGTGGTCAGCGTCCCGGAGAATGTCCTCGGCGAAAAGGTGGTTGCCTGGCTGGTGATGGAAAAAGGCAAAACCATCACGCTTGCTGACGTGCAGGCCTGGTGCAACCAGCGCCTGGCAGCCTACAAACAGCCGTTAGCCATCCATTTTTGCGAGAAATTGCCGCGTTCTGCCCTGGGTAAATTGCTGCGGCGCGAGCTGCGCGAATGGAGCATCAATTCACCTTCAGGCTGACAACCACTCAGGCATCCTAATAATACACAGCCGCTGGATCTTCAGTCGTCAGCGCGCTCAAAGGAATATGGATGGTGAAAATCGAGCCTTGATCAAGCACACTTTCCACCGTCACCTGCCAGCCATGCGCTTCCACCAGTTGTTTGACCAGTGACAGGCCCAGACCGGTGCCTTCCACATCCTCACCGCTGCGATTTTCAGCTTTGAAGAATGGATCAAACAATAAGGGTATATCTTTCTCAGGAATACCGATGCCGCTATCCCACACAGCAATCAATAAGGCATCATCGGTTTGCTGAACCTTAATGCCAGCCCGCCCTCCCGGCGGGGTGAATTTCACCGCGTTGTTGAGCAGGTTGTTCATGATCTGCTTAAAACGTTGGGCATCTACCATCACATTCAGACCACCGCTGTTTTGCGGCAGCGGTTCATCTTCTACATTCTTTCTGACCGCTTCTCCTTGAATAAACACCACAATGATGCCATAACGCCGGATGCGGACAGGCAATTTGCGCCAGAAAATCATCGTGAAAAGAATGGCAGTGAGAACGCTGATCGGGAAGACCATCTGCTCAGCGCCTTCACGCAGATACGAGGAGATCGAGATCACATACAGAAAAATTCCGCCCAAAAAGAACAGCCGGCAAATCATGAAGAAGAACTCATTGCGCCAAAATTCCAACCCCTGGGGGTCTTTATCAGCACCCGGCGGCATTATCCATCTGCGCAATGTCTTCGAGAAAAAAGGTAGCATCTGGGACAGCCTTAACAAGAATGATTCTGCTGTGATTATAACGCCCCAACCCCTTCACACAAGCCGTTAACAATTAAGAATCTCGTTAAGAAAAACCAGCCTGTTGGTTTCACAGGCTGGTTGCATCAATCTCTATAAACTATCTATCAAGCGGCAGTGGTCAAGAGAGGTGTTCCGGTGCGTTTTTCAACCGGTGACGGGAAGATATCATTGAACTCTTTGGCGCTCAGCGTCTCTTGCTCCAGCAAGGCATGCGCAACCGCCTCCAGTTTGTCCTGGTATTGGCGCAGGATGGTCATGGCGCGGTCAAAAGCAACGTCTACCAGGCGATAAACTTCTTCATCAATTTCTTGCGCAACCGATTCAGAGTAATCACGCTGTTCTGAAATTTCACGCCCTAAAAAGATCATCTCTTCTTTTTGGCCATACACACGCGGGCCGAGTTTTTCGCTCATACCCAACCGCGTGACCATCTGGCGCGCGATCTGTGTCACCCGCTCGATGTCATTGGAAGCGCCAGCAGTGATGTCATCGAACACCAGCGTTTCCGCTGCCCGTCCACCCAACAGGCCCACCAGTTCTGCTTCCAGTTTGCGTTTGGAGGTCAGGCGTCGGTCATCTGACGGCAGCGACATAGTATAGCCTTCCGCCATGCCGCGCGCCACGATAGTGATCTTCTGCACCGGGTCGGCTTCGGGGATGGCATGCATCACCACGGCATGGCCGGCTTCGTGGTAGGCAATGATACGTTTTTCTTCATCACTGATCAAGCGCGATTTGCGCTCAGGGCCTGCAATTACGCGTTCAATAGATTCCTGGAACTCAGACATTTCAATGACGCGTTTACCACGGCGCGCCGCCAGAATGGCGGCTTCATTGACCAGGTTTTCAATATCAGCGCCGACAAAACCGGGGGTCTGGCGCGCGATCACCATCAGGTCAACATCCGCGCCCAAAGGTTTGCCCTTGATATGCACTTCCAGAATGGCTTTGCGGCCGTTCAAGTCAGGCCGGTCGAGTACCACACGGCGGTCAAACCGCCCGGGGCGCAGCAGTGCCGGATCAAGGATATCGGGACGGTTGGTGGCGGCGATGATGATGATATTGGTATCAGTATCAAACCCGTCCATCTCCACCAGAATCTGGTTGAGGGTCTGCTCACGCTCATCATGGCTGCCGCCCAGGCCTGCACCACGCTGGCGGCCAACTGCATCGATCTCATCCACAAACACGATACAGGGCGAATGGCGCCGCGCCTGGTCAAACAGGTCTCTCACACGGCTGGCACCCACACCCACGAACATTTCCACAAATTCAGAACCTGAAAGCGAGAAGAACGGCACACCTGCCTCACCCGCCACCGCTTTGGCCATCAAGGTTTTGCCTGTGCCAGGCGCTCCCACCAACAGCACACCTTTGGGGATACGCGCGCCCAACGCGATGAATTTCTGCGGCTCACGCAAGAATTCCACCACCTCTTCCAGTTCCTCTTTGGCCTCATTAACCCCGGCCACATCCTTAAACGTGACCGTTGGCTGGTCGCTGTTGAACATACGCGCACGTGACTTGCCAAAACTCATGGCGGCATTGTTGTTGCCCTGCGCCTGGCGGAAAATGAACAGGAAAGCGATTGCCAGAATGGCAACCGGCAGCAAGTAACCCAGAATGGTCAACACCACCCCCCAGGCGCTGGGAGGCTTGATTTCCAAAGATACAAATTCAGGCGATAGATCTTCCGGCGTCACGCCCAGCGCAATCAACTGATCGACCAGCGGCGTGGTAGGATCCTTGATCGTCTCACCCGTCCGTCGGGCGCTGTCGTTATATTCAACCCGCAGGCTGCTCTCGCTTTCGATGACACTTTTCACCTCACGGTTGGTCAGGTCCTGCGCCAGTTGATTGATGGTCAGGGTATCAGTTCCGACAGCCTCAGAGCCAAAGTTAAAGATGATCAGTGAAATGATCGCCATGAATAGCAGCATGTAGATAAAGTAAGAATTTCGTCTTTGATTCACTCGAAACCTCCCGAGCCATACTCGTGATTGTCTATATTAAGCAAAATCCGAATCATAATTCGGTGTTTTAATAGCATTATACCAACAGCCCCCCTTCACCGCCATGTAAAAGAGTGCTCCTTAGGCCGATTTTATGAAACTCTTACAGTCGCTCTTATTCGTATATCTTGAACGCATCCGGCAGGTCATGGCACTGCCCGCAGCCCACATGAGGATCTTCGACAAAGTCATGCGTCTTACGGCAATAGGCACTCACCTTCACCCGCCGCTTCACCCCTAAAACACCACGCTTTACCTGCGCCATCAGGGTCATATGCTCACAGCCGTTGGCACGCAAAATATCCGGCACCGGGCAGGTATTACAAAGATCCGGCGTCCAGGCGTTCGGCGGCTGTTTATCGCCGATCAACCGGCATTCTTCATGATGGGCGCCGCGATGGTAATTCCCATAAAAATAACGGCATTCTTTTCCTGCTGGGGTTCGCATATTCGTCTCTTACCAGTTTGGATAAAAAACCGCCCTGGACTGCATGGCGGTTTTCTCACCTACAGATCTCAACCCTGCTTCTATTCCTTCACCCGGGTCACATAATCGCCGGTGGTGGTATTCACACGAATGGTATCGCCTTCCACCACAAAGCTGGGCACAGCCACCGCCAGGCCTGTTTCCACGGTCACACGCTTGGTCAGGCCGGTAGCCGTATCGCCTTTGACCGCTACTTCCGCTGAGGTCACCAGCAGGTCGACGGTTTGAGGCATGTCAATATCAATCACTTTGCCTTCATAGAAGGTGAGTTTGGCTTCTGAATTCTCCTTCAGATATTGCATGGCTTCTTCCACCACCACCTTGTCAACCGGCATCTGTTCAAAGGTCTCGGTATCCATGAAATAATACAACTCACCATCGTTGTACAGGTATTGCAACTGGCGGTATTCCAGACGCACATCCTGCACACGGTCGCCGGAGTTGAAGGTCATCTCCAGATTGGCACCGGTAATCATATTGCGGCATTTCACACGGATGGTGGCTTTGCCGCGACCGGGTTTGTTGTGGCTGTATTCCAGCACCTTCCACAAAGAAGAATCATGCTCAAAGGTGACACCTTTACGAAGTTCATTTACATCAATCATACAACTGCCTCATTATCTATACATTCCAATGGTTTATGCCTTCCAGAACCACTGCCCGGGCTGAGGAAAAAGAGCCGGCTTTCTGTTCGCAAGGTTGCCGCCCTTTGACCAGATGAGAAGATGGAAACCTGGAAAAACACGCCATGATTATATCGTGAATCGAATGAATGGGCAAATGCTGTTTCTACCAAGAAGCAAAACGGCGGCAGGGGAAGAACTCCCGCTGCCGCCGTCACCTTTGTAAAGTCAATTAACCAATTTCAGGATCGATCAAACCATAAGTGTCATTACGGCGTTTGTAAAGCACATTCACCTTGCTGGTGTTGGCATTGTAGAAAATGAAGAAATTCTCGTGACCCAGCAATTTCATCTGCTCTAACGCCTCTAACTCATCCATCGGATACAGAGTAAAGGTCTTGCGCCGCACAATCTCAGCCGTCTCTTCCTCTTCAAAGTCTTCCAAATCAGAATAATCGAGATAGTCATCCGGCACCACTGGCTGTGCCTGTTTCTTGTCCCAGTGTTTGCCCTTGTAACGGCGAATTTGGCGGTCCATCTTGTCAACCGCCACATCAATAGCAGCGTTCAGATCAGCCGCGCGTTCTTCCGCACGCAAGAGAATCCTCTTGCCAGTAAGCGTGATCTGCGCCACATTGCGTTCATTGGCATCACGCGCATTTTTCTCATGCGAAAGGTCAACCCGGATTATATCCAGCACAGGCAAATGCCGGATAAACTTGGCAACCTTTTTATTGACATACGAATCGATCGCATCGGTCAACTCCATGTTTCTGGTATAAACTTCAATTTGGGTATCTTTTTGGAAATTCATTTTATTCTCCTTGGTTAGGTTGAAAGAAAAAATGAGTGAAACATATCTCAAACTATGAAACAACTCCCTTTAGGGCAAGACAGGGAGTTCGTCTGCCAATGTCAATAGCCCCTCGCGCATGAACCCGGCACGCGCCACCGTCAAACCATACACGCGCAGCGCTCCGGCGTCTTTTAATGCCTGGGCGCAAGCGCGCAATGTGGCGCTGCTGGTGCAAACATCATCAATGACCAGCACCGTTTTGCCTTCACACAAAGCATGCTGCGCCGCAAAAGCATCGGTTGCGTTTGCAATGCGCTGCGCTAATGTCAATCCTACCTGACTGGCTGTGTGGCGCAGCCGCAGCAAGGCTCGTTCTTTCAGGGGGATGCCTGTCAGGCGGTGAAATGCCCGTGCAATCATCAACGATTGATTATAGCCACGTTCGCGCCGCCGCACGCCAGAGACCGGCACCGCCGTGACCAGATCAACTTGCCAGCCTTGCTGTGCAAATAAGTCTGCCAACATCTCCCCCAGCGGCAGTGAGAGTGACAGACGGCTGTAATATTTCAAACCGTGAATGGCTTTTCTCAGCGCGTCTTCATATAAAGCCCAGGAACGCACCCCATCGAAAGCCGGTGGCGACTGGCGGCAGAAAACACACAACCCCTGTCCCTGATACGGAATGCCGCAAAGCGGACAGACACGTCCCTCAATGATTTGCAGAGAAGCCTTGCATTCATCACAGAAATCCACCCCCGCTTTTTGACAACTGACGCAACTGGGCGGAAACAGCCAGTCGAGGGCTGCCCAGCCAACATGCATATTTCGATTTTTCGTTAAGGTACTTGATGGTGTTGATGATGCAAGAGAGTGATCGGTTGGATTCATGTCCATGACACTTTCTTTTTAATGCTACCAGAAACAGCCGGGGAGTGCAAAAAACGTAGATGAATTAACGAGTAACCAGTGAAGGAAGAGGCTGTCCTATAAGTAACAGGGCAGCCTCCAAAGGCTAACCAAAGTTTGCTTTAGAACACATCCATCATACCACTGGAAAACACCAGGAAAATTGCCGGGGTCACCAAAACGATGATTAAGGTGGGAAAAATCAACAGCGTCATGGGCAGAAGCATCTTCAGGGGCGCTTTTTGGGCTTCCTGCTCAGCGCGCTGCTTGCGCCGCACCCGCATCTGGTCTGATTGAATGCGCAGTACTTTTGACAGGCTGACGCCCAACTGCTCCGTTTGAATCACGGCTGCGATGAAACTGGTCAGGTCTGCCACCCCCAACCGGTCTGACATGGCCCGCAGGGCCTCGCGGCGCGATTTGCCCAGCTGAATTTCGCGGTTGACACGGGCAAACTCCAGCGAGAGCTCCGTCTGCCACTTTTCTGCCACCTTGCCCATGGCAGCATCAAAACCGAGGCCGGCTTCAACACAAACCGTCAACAGGTCCAGTGCGTCTGGCAGAGCATGGGTAATATTTTTTTGGCGGCGGTCGATGCGGCTTTGCACCATCATGCCCGGCATGGCAAAACCAATCACTGCCCCAACCACCACCAGGATGACCTTAAAAAGAATGGACATATTGGCAAAACCGATGCTGAACAGGAAAGCAAAAAGGCCGCCAAGAATGAACATCACCACAAAGCGGGAAGCCAGGAACAGAGTAGCATCCAGTGTGGCGCCCAGGCCGGCATGTTCCAATTTTTTGCGTGTATCTTCCAACACATTCTGCGGGGTGAATTTTTCAAGGAATTTCCCCACCGCCTGTGCCAGGGGTACAATGATACGATCCCGGAAAGACTGCGACATCTCCAATTCTGCCAGAGTGGTTTGCAGATCGTCTTCTGTCAGTTCTTGCAGGCGATCATCGAGCAAAGTATCTGCCCGATCCGCAGGTGTTCGTCGGGCCACCACCGCCAATGAAATAGCAATACCCAGCAATACGACAAAGAAGATCACAATACCAATGATGACACTGCTGTCCATAGGTACCTGCCTTTCACACCTCGATTTTGGCGAGTTTGTTCATAATGAAATAACCCATTATGATCAAGATCGCTGCCAGCCCCAGCGCACAATAGCCGCAGGGGATACCGCCAAACAGATTGTTATTCTCGGGTAAGAAGAATTGCATCATGTATTCGCGATTTAATAAAAACAACACACCCAACACAATGATTGGCAGAAGTGACAAAAACTGACCTGAATACATCACCTGTGTGGTGAGTGTTTTGATCTCACCTTTGATCCTGATACGTTCACGGATGGTCTCAGAAATGGTTTCCAACATCTCTGCCAGGTTGCCGCCAACTTCTTTCTGCACATTGATTGCGGTTATCACCAAGTCAAGGTCGTCACTTGGGATGCGCCGCAGAAGGTTGTCCAACGCATCTTCCATTGACAGGCCCAAACGCATTTCCATAACCACCCGGTGGAACTCATCCTTGATCGGGGGCGGCATTTCACGGCTGACTGCTTCCATGGCTTGCATGGTCGAATAACCCGCGCGAATACCGTTGGTCATCAAAGCCAGCATATCTGGTAGTTGTGAGTCGAATTTGGTCAGGCGTTTGCCCTGCGCGTGGTTCACATACCAGCGTGGAACAAACAGCCCCAGAATGACACCGACCAAAGCGCCAATGATATGTGATCCGCCAATGAAGTAAAAGACAATCCCCAAAAAGACACAACACACGAAGATGAGCGCCAGATATTCGCCCGCTTTCATCTTCAGATCTGCCTGCGCCAGTTTCTTCTGGGTGCGTTCAGACCAGGAGGTACCTTGCACTTGTTTGTCGAGCCAATCTACCAGCGGCTTGTCAGCTTCTGCTTTGAGCAGTTCTTCAATGTCTTCTTCACCTTCCGCTGAATCTTTCAGAATTTGCTCCAGGCGTTCATTGGCAACACTGCGGTTTGAACGGACTGAAAGCACCACACCGATAATGAGCATTACAATTGACAGACAAAAGGCAGCCCCAAAAATAATCAGTGGACTCATAGCTCGCTCCCCGTTCTGTTTTGATAGGATCGATTTCTCCTATTTTGGCTGACAATCACCGTCCTGCTCATCTGCGCCGCGCTCCTGACCCCACACCAAATACCGAAGGCGACAGGCGAATGCCAGCTGCCTCAAATCGATCCATGAATTTGGGGCGCAATCCCGTCGGGCGCAGCTGCCCCAGCACTTTGCCATCTTCGAAACCGCTCTGCTCAAACACAAACAGGTCAGTCAGCGTGATCACATCACCTTCCATACCAGCCACTTCGGTGACATAAGTAACTTTGCGTGAACCGTCGCGCATGCGTTCCTGATGAATGATCACATCCACTGCCGAGGCAATTTGCTCACGAATCACACGAATGGGCAGGTCCATGCCTGCCATTAAAGTCATCGTTTCCATACGCGATAGGGTGTCACGCGGGCTGTTCGAGTGAGCGGTGGTCAAAGAACCATCATGACCAGTGTTCATTGCTTGCAGCATATCAATGGCTTCGCCGCCGCGGATTTCACCCACGATGATGCGATCGGGGCGCATACGCAGAGAGTTGATCACCAGATCACGAATGGAAACCTCACCACGCCCTTCAATATTGGAGGCACGCGATTCAAGCACCACCACATGCTCCTGGCGCAGCTGCAATTCTGCGGCATTTTCAATGGTGACGATGCGCTCATCATTGGGAATGAAACCTGAAACCACATTCAACAAAGTGGTTTTACCAGAGCCAGTACCACCGGAGATAACAATATTCATGCGCGCTTTCACACAAGCTTGCAAAAAGCCCACTGCTTCACGGGTGATCGTTCCATATTTTTCGATCAGGTCTGTGACCGTAATGGGATCTTTAGCAAACTTGCGAATGGTCAATACCGGGCCAACCAGCGAGATCGGGGGAATGATAGCGTTGACACGCGAACCATCAGGCAAGCGTGCGTCCACATACGGCGATGATTCATCGATGCGTCTGCCCAGCGGCGCTACAATACGCTCGATAATGCGATTGACATGCTCATCATCCGTAAACGCCACTTTTACGCGCTGCAACTTGCCATTTTTTTCAACATAAATGCTTTTGGGGCCATTGACCATGACTTCGGTAATGTCGTCGTCTTCCAACAATTGCTGCAGCGGGCCAAAACCAAGAATTTCTGCCACAATCTGGTTGAACATCTGGGCGCGTTCGGGCTTTGACAGAATGATACTTTCTTCATTCAACAATTGGTCATACAGCTGCTGGATCGAAGCGCGCACTTCTTTGGTTTGCGATACATCCATTTTGGGGTCAAGAGTGGCGATCAGCTTGTTCTGTACCCGCCGGCGCAAGTCTTGATAGGCATTGCGCTGACTTTGTGCGCTGGATGCGGAAGCAGCCGTACGCTGAACTGCTGCCTGCGAAGCCTGTTGCGAGGGGGCTGCGCTGCTATCTTCGCCCTGTAATCTTTTTAGAATAGACACTTTGACTCCGTTTCCTTATGTGACAGGCGCATCATACCGTATCATCCATTTTCTTAAAGCGGTCTTCGATGCGTTTTGCCAGTTCGAAAATATTCCTGCTCAAAATATTGGTGCGCAATTCAACATTCAAAGGCACCCCTCGTTTGACAGATTCTCGCACTTCATTTTTCTCATCCAACGGCAGCGCCATCTCGATCGGTTGATGCAAGCTTTCGCTGATGCGATCCGGAGAGATATGTTCACGGCGGTCAAAGAAATTTAACACAAACATCAGCTTGTTCGGATTAAAACCCAGCGCGCGATATAGCACCAGGAAAGAATTGGCATTCTTCAAGGCCGTGATTTCGATGGTCGACATCATCACAGTGATATCGGCAGACTCGATCGCAGAAAGAGTTAATTCGTTCAAATAGCTGGAAGTATCAATCACCACATAGTGGTAATAGCGCCGCAAATACTTCACCAGGGTGGCGAACAACTCTGGCACCACCTGTTCTGCGTTCTCGAGGCGCGGCGGTGCCGCCAGGATATCCACGCCAGATGCCTCATGGTGCAGCATGACCTCACTGATAATGTCAGGATCAAGCTCTTCCACGCGCGAAAGTAAATCCAATACGTTAAACTTGCTTTGCAAACTGAACAACACCGGTACATTGCCATACTGGTTGTTGCCATCCACCAGGCATACCTTGTTATTCTTCGAACGCAGCGCCACTGCCAGGTTTGCAGCGATGGTGGTGGTTCCAGCACCGCCTTTGACCCCATACACACAGATGCTCTTGCCCTGCACCATAGAAACCATGCCGCCGGACGATTTCATACCCGACATGCTCATGGAGGCTTCAGCCATGCTGCGCTGCTCGATGGAAATGTTCCCCGCACGTTTGATCACCGAGGTCAGTTCATCCATCATGGGGGGTTTTGAGAGGAAATCGTGTGCACCGGCGCGCATGGCGCGGCGCATATAGTTGGGGTCATTCTGCACCGAAAGGATCACGACCTGGGTGTAAATAAAACGCTGACGGATGTGCTGGGTGGCTGTGATGCCATCCATGTCAGGCATGTTAATATCCATCAGCACTACGTCTGGATCTAATTCCTTGACCCTTTGCAGCGCATCACGCCCATCAGTTGCCTGCCCAACGATCTCAATAATAGGATCAAATTGCAGCATGCGTTTGATGTTGTTAACGGTTTCTGGTATATCGTCAACCAGTAATACTCTTATGGTGCGGTCAGCCATCCTGGGTCAGAGTCCTTTCATGCGAAAGTCTCAACAGATTAAGGAGTGATATAAACAGGCACTTTTTCGTAGAGATCTAACGAATCAATGCGCGGTTCTACACCGAACGGCAGCGGTGAGGGCATGGGAATGTTGTACTGCTGCATGATGAATTGCAGCGTGACACTTTCCGTATCGATGCGGACATCGTCACCTGCTGCGCGCAATGCCAGGCTGAGATTGGCTTTTTGCAAGATCAGGTAGTTCAACGTCACGGCATCTTGCGGCGAAACCACCAATGTCACCACTTTTGGCATCACAACCTCTTCTGCGACCGGCTCTTCGCCAGTGGTTTGCGGTTGAGCAACCACGCTGTCCTGAATGGGAGCAGCAGGTGTAGCGGTTTCATCTTCAATCGGGTACTGCCCGACCCACAGCACGATGGCATCCTGGATAATGGTCTGACTGACCAGACGCGGCCGCTGTTCTTCTGAAGGGATCAAATATACATTCAACGGATTACCGCTCAATGTGCCAATGTCCTCAATCACCCCCGTTGTGCCCAGATAGGGCATCAAACCAGAGGGGGCATCGATCTTTGCGGAAAGCGGAATGAAATAAGAAGGAATTTGCTCTGTACCAAATTCTTCTTCCGCAGGATCCCCGAACAGGAAAGCGTCGGTAGCGGCTGGCGAATACACCGGGACAATCACATTGGGCAGTTTGGTCTGGTATTCCTGGTCCAGATCGACAAATAGCATCGAACCGATCACATTGACATGATCGCCGGGACGCAGGGTGTAAGCCACCGCTGACAGGCCCAGTTCGTCATCAATTGGAATTGTGACCGCCACATAACCTTTAGGGATCATGAAGGAAGCATACGAGCCTTCGGCGGTGTCACTGATCAAACCAAAGGTCAGCGGCACACCTGCCTCAAGATCAAAGAGGGCGCGTTTGCCGATGGCATCTGCCGGGTTGGTGACAAACAACCCTTCAATGAATTTGTCGCGGGGATAAGCTACCTTGAGCAGGTGAATTTCCTCAAATATCTGCCCGCGTTTCAACGGCTGCGTCAGCACATAAATATCCACCACAGTCGCTGCCTCAAATACGGGCGGCTGGTCCTGCTGTTGGGTGGTGCCATCGGTGATTTCTAACACCCCGTCGCCGAACAGTCTGTCGCGCAGCAGCAAGAAGGCTGCGATGAGACCGAATATGAGGATGAGCGCCAACAAAATCAGTGTACGCCCGCCGCTTTTCTTTTTACCTGTTGCCATAATTTGTACCTCCTGAGGGAGAATGTAAAAACAACCAGTTCCTAAATTGTAATATGAGGATTTTCAAGGTGTCAATCTCCCCATATTTACGGCGACGTTAACCAAGAAAATTCTCATACAAGACGCCGCCTCCATGTACTGCTATCATTGTAGTACAAAATCCGAAATGAGAGTAAAAAAACACCCCAATAAATTGGGGTGTTTTTTTGTTTTTGGTTTCGGTTCTTAACGAACTGTTCCGTTGGGAACTTGCCGGTTTAGGTGCCGCCCAAACCTTCAACAATGTTGCTGAAGATCTCCCCAATGATGGGGCCCAGCGCGGTCAGGGCAACGATAACGACGATCGCTACCAGCACGAGGATCAAAGCGTATTCAACGAGGCCTTGTCCTTTTTCCTGTTTTTCTTTGGCAATAAACAACATGATAATCTCCTTTTGGTATAAATGAAAAATAAAATGGGTTAGAAAAAAATTTTGTCACGCTGATACACAGCGATTTGACCGAATAAAATTGAAAAGTTCCCCTTTGAAGGATTAATGCGATATTGCTATCTCACTGACTTCTATTATAGGCATTTTCTGGATTTTTACAAGACCCCACCCTGACAAAAACGCAAATATCTATTTAAGAGTTTCTTAACTTCATTAATGCTATCAAAGCCCTATTTTTTTACAAACAACACCGCAGTCTCGTTGCCATCCAGCAACTGCCAGCCCTCATTGCCACGTAACTCGCGCGCCAGCGCTCGTTCCGGCTTGATCAGCACGGCCGTGATGCTCCAGCGCGCGAACTCTTCTTCCCAATCAGCGTTGGCATTGGCAACATCCAGCCAGTGAAAAATGAAGTCATCGCCGAACAGATCTGCCCGCGCGTCAATGTACACGGGGATCTGCGGAGCAAACCAGCTCAGGTATCCGCCCCAATCATACTCATTGAACAGATTGCCGGCGGGCGGGGTTTCCTGCAGCATCTCAACCGCCTCTACCGGAAATACCGTCGGGTTCAACTGCTGTTCGATCAACGGCGGCATGGACACATACACCAGCTTTCCCCAGCACACCAGCGCACACAGGCCTATGATCAACAGGTTGACTGCCTTGTTTTCTTTGGACGAAGCCGGCACTGTTATTCTATCGAAAAAGGCCTGCCATTTTTGGTTGTGATTAGCGAGTGTAATCCTCAAATTTCCGCCCCACGCCCGCAGCCAGGTCCAGCCCGTGCGTGCCATGATCGGCATCACCGCGATCGCATATACCCCAACCTGCCGCCGTGCAGACAGGGCAAAATAGACAAATGCTGCCAGGGTCAACACCTCCCAGCCGCGCAGTTTCTTGCCCGCCACCGCCAGCAGCACCACCATCGCAATCAGACTGAGCAAAAATGGAAGCATCGCGGGATTATTAAAATCCGGCGACTGCCATTCTGAGATGATCGCATTGACGCGCATCCCAAAGGTGCTGACACTGATCTCCCAGGTGCCGAAGCCATACGGCGTCACCAGCGTCGCCAGCGTGCACACCGCCAGAGTAATCACCAGATCACGCCACTGCAACCAACCCATGCTGTTTTGCGTAGTATTAAGCAGAAGACGATCGAGCAATTCTCCCGCAACCATGATGCCGATCACACCCAACCCGAGCACATAGCCGCCATGGAGATTTGCCCACAGGATCATGACAGGCGGAAGCGCAAATAGGATTGCACACTTTTGCCGCTTGCGATACAACAGTAGAAGGAGAATCACCAGGCACAATAACAACATAGTGACCATTTGCGGACGAGGGGTCCAGGTGGGGGCTGCGATCAGTGAAGTGAACACCACCGCCAGGGTGCGATATACAGCCGGACCGCTAAGCTGCAGCCACAGTAAACCCATCATCAAGGTCGCCAGCAGCGCCACCAGCAAAACCAGCCCATGATACTGCAGCCAGGCATACATGCCATACAACCACACATCAAACAGCCACGAATGGCTCACCCAATTATTACCGGTATGTGTGTAGGTGATCGGGTCGGTGTGGATAAAAGCCCTCTGCTCGACGATTTCTTTGCCCACCCGCAGCGCCCAGTACATATCTGAATCCACCGGCGCACGCGCACTCATGAAAAACACCATGAGCAGCGTCAAGAAGAACAACAAACGGTCAGCAGGTTTTGAGAGGGCAAGCGCAGCGAGCATTGGTCAGGTTCCTGATTGTGATATCACTTCTCTCTATTATATACACGAGCATGCCCGCAGACATAGGCGAGAACAGAAAGGAATGGCGGATGTAAACAAACCATAAACTGTTGACACAAAAAAGGTAAATTTATTCTATAATAAGACAATGATGATTCACCTTTTCCGGATGGAAATACATTAAGGAGATAACATGAGTGAGTTTTTCAATACCGTGCAATCAGACAGCAACTTCCTGCAAAAGATTGCCAGTAAAATACCCGGTTTTCAGGGCTATGTGGAGTCTACCCAGCGCCGTGCCTCAGACAAACTGCTGCGTGACGAGATTGCCCGCCAGTTCGCCCAGGTAGAAGCGCGCGTTTCTGCCGTGCAGACCGAAGCCATCAGCATGGGCGCCATTGAACTCATAGATACGCTGGAGCGTTCCGCCATCAAACTGCGCACATTCGCAGACCGCATCCGCGGCGCCAGCTATGGCTATTCTGCCCTGTTCGCCCCGGTGAAGATCAAACCAGAAGATCTCGCCAAGATGTATGCCTATGACCTGGCCCTGTTAACCATGACCGATGACCTCAATGCAGCCGTTGACAATGTTGAACGGTCGCTGGGCACCGACGGCATAGACGCCGCCGTCCGCCATCTGGTACGGCTCAGCCAGGAAGCCATTGACGCCTATGATAACCGTCACAATGTGATCATTGACGGCGGTGGTGCGGCAGAGATGCCATCCTACCAGGGTGTGCCAGCTCCCGACCCGAGCACCTATGAATCGCTGCCTGATGACCAGGAACCGCTCAGCCTGGATGAATGATTCTAAACCAATACCTTGATAATGGAGTAAGAAATGGCAAGAGTTTTTGATGTAGTTGAATATCGTAGTGAGATGCGTGAAGAGTTGGTGCGACGGTTTCCTGAAACCGGCATCGCCGACCTGCGCATTGGTTCCCAGGTGATCGTACGCGAGGGGCAACACGCTGTGTTCATGCGCGATGGCAAAGCACTCGATATGTTCGGCCCTGGCCGCCACACCATCGTGACCGCCAACATTCCCCTGCTGGTCAACCTGATTGGCAAAGCTTTCAATGACCGCACCCCCTTCACCGCGGAAGTTTATTATATTTCCACGCGTGAATTTGCCGACCGCAAATGGGGCACCCCCCAGCCCATCATCGTACGCAACCCCGGCGTCGGCCTGGGCGTTGCCCTGCTGCAGGGCTTCGGCACCTACAGCTTCCAGATCAGCGACCCGCAGCAATTTGTCACCCAGATCGTCGGCGCGCAGCACATCTACAGTACCACCGATATCGAGAACCGCCTGCGCACCATGCTGCTCTCCAAGTTGCAGGACCTGCTGGGCGAAACCACCCGCAGCCGCAATGTGCTCGATTTGATCGGCCTGACCGAAGAGCTGGGCGCTGGCGTGCGCGCCAAAGCCCAGGATGACTTCAAAGCCGTCGGTATGACCCTCAAGAGTTTCTATATCGGCAACTTGAAGCCTTCTGATAAATCTGCGGAAGAACTGCGCGCCATGGGTATGCTCGACATGAACGTCTATACCCAGTTGCAGGCCGCAGACGCGCTGCGTGATGCCGCTCAGAATACATCCGGCGGCGCCGGATTGACCGCCGGTATCGGTGCTGGCGTTGGGTTGGGGCAATTCATGGGACAGGCCATCAGCGGACAGGGCGGACAGCAGCAGCAAGCCCCCCAGCAAGCCGCACAGCAAGGTTCCACCACCCCCGATGTGATGACCCCTTCAGAAGCCGCTGCCATTCTGCGGGTTTCAGAAGAAGATGTCCTTGCCGCCATCGAAGCCGGCGACCTGAAAGCGCGCAAACTGGGCAGCGCTTTTCGCATCAGCAAAGCCGCCCTGGATGAATTCCTCGCTGGCTAAATAAGAAATAAACGCAACATGCAGTAACCAAAACCGGGTTTCTATCTTTTGAAGCCCGGTTTTTTTATTGTTTAAGTCCACCAGATCCGGTGATGACAGGCAGATTTACAACTTATCATCATTCTGCCTCATTATCACTGGTGTCCCCTATGTCGCCTGTATCGACGGCAGTGCCATCTTTCACCTCACGCGGCAGCCACAGCCGCCAGAATCTCATCCATGAACCCATCCAGGCGCTCCTGCAGCACTTGCTCGTCGGCGAATTTCTTGAACTCGCCGCCCAGGTGATGGAAAGTGGCGCTGACCTTGCCGCCGGCTTTTTCAATCAAGGGGGTGAACTGCGCCGTAACTTTGTCCGCAAACTTTGTACCCCCGTCGGCACCATTGGTGATCAGAACCACCTGCTTGCCCTTCAAATTCGCCGTCTGCAAGAAACCGCGGACTACAGGAATACCGTTGAAGGCATAAATGGGGGTCATCAGTATGATACGCTCGCAATCGGCGATTTCCTCCCAGGGATTGCCCACTGGCTGTGTCGCAGCACGCATCATGGATTTCATCGGGTTGGTATTGCGCTTGCCCTGCACCCGCACCAGTTTGGCCCCCACTTTGGCAGCCACATATTCAGCCGCCACTTTGGTATTGTTGGTTTCTGAATAATACACCACAGCAATCTTCATTTCACTCTCTCCTGTCATTTTGTTCATTATCTTTTGATCTCATAACACACGAAGAAGTACGGATTTTTCCCATTGTTCCTCGCAGGCGCTGATGCTAAGCCCGTTTTGCCTGCACTTCTGCCCACAGCGACGCATCAAATGGTGCGCTGCGGTTGGGGCAGTGTTCGCGGCGGCACAACTGGCAGTTCTGGTACGCGCGGTCGGCGGCAAACAAAATGCCTGACACCGACACATCCGGCGCCATCAGATAAGATTCCGTCAGCCGCACCCCCACCTGTGCTTCGACATCGCCGAACAGCGAGAACAAACCCACCTGTTGATCAATTGTCCATACATCTTCATCGCCTGAACCGGGGTTCATCGCCGACAACTGTTCCATGCCAAAATGTTGGTTAATCTGCGCCCGCAAGGCTGGCAGACAGACCTTGAGCAATTCCAGCTTGATGAAATGCAGCCAGGCACCCTGTACAAAATCGTTCTTTGCGATGGGGAGCTCGTTCACCTCACGTCCGCAGGTGGCGACATAGGCAAACACGCGCCCGATTCTGTCCAAATTATGTCGCATCGCATCGCTGCGAAACACAACCCCGTCAATCGTGACCGTGTCATCCCCTAACGCCTCAACATAGGCTTCTCGCCACAGCACTTTCGGACAGGCCACAGCCGCCGCCTGCACCACCAACACCTGGAACTCGTCCAACAAGCTGGCACTAATCTTCATCTTTTGCGCCAGTGCAGCGGCATCTAACGCAAAAGGCACCGTCAGAATATGATTCATCATTCTCCTCAATAAAGTCAATGATCCTATTCTAAACCAGAATGGCCACTACCTGTTGAAGTTTGCCTGCCAACAGGCTATACTGGAAGTAATAACCAATAAATCACTGCACCTTACAACCTACCTGTCAACAGCATTAACGGACAACCCAATTCCACCCATCCCCACTTTCGGACAGGTTCTTTTTGATTTCAACCATCACACAGGAGGTTGCTATGGATCTAACGTTTGAACTGCTGCTTGAAAGCGTCCGTCAATACAACCAGATGCTGTATCCCGC
>CAYMNB010000039.1:0-1647 GCA_964391725.1 uncultured Anaerolineaceae bacterium
CTTCATTATCTGGAGCGCATCCGCTCCTCCACCCAACGCATGATGACATTGATCAGCGACCTGCTCGACCTTTCGCGCCTCTCACGAGCCGAAATCGAACCCGAACCGGTTGATCTGAGTACATTGGCAGCAGAAATTGTCCAGGAATTGATCGCTGCCGCCGCTGAGCCTGTCTGGCAGATCGACATCAAACCCGGTATGCAGGTGCAGGCAGATACCGGTCTGATGAAAATTGTGATGGAAAACCTGCTGAACAATGCCCTGAAATTCAGTGCCAAAGCTGAGACGCCTTTCATCCAGGTCGGCGCAACCCGTATGGGAGAAGAAGAGGTTTTCTTTGTGCGCGACAATGGCATTGGTTTTGATATGAAAGAGTCAGGCAACTTGTTCACCCCCTTTGAGCGGCTGCACAACGGGCGCGACTATCCCGGCACCGGCATCGGCCTGGCGACTGTCAAGCGCATCATCAACCGCCATGGCGGGCGGGTGTGGTGCCAGGCTGTCCCCGGTGATGGTGCTGTTTTTTATTTCACCCTCGGCAGCCCATCCTGACATTCCTTCCTTGATTTGAGGCTATAATCGGTGTATCCATCGTTCACAGGAGCAGGTACACCCATGAACAGCCGCGAGATCGTTCAGCGCACCATCCGTTTTGAAAGCCCGCCGCGCCTCCCTTACTCGCTGGCAGAACCGTTCGGCACTGACTTCGCCTGGTGCGGCATGCACCCTTCGCCGGATGACCGCCCGCGGCAAGGGGTGGATGAATGGGGCTGTGTGTGGGAGAATATCGGGGTATCAAATTTGGGGGAAGTGAAAGACCATCCGCTCAAAGATTGGTCACAGTGGGAGCAGCTTGCCATCCCCGACATCCGCGACCCGCGTCGCTGGGAGTCTTTGGCCTCTGCGCGGGCTGCCGCGAGTGATAAATTTCTGCTGGGCAGCGGTATTTCGCTGTACGAACGCGTACATTTCATCCGAGGCCTCGAGAACACCTGGCTGGACATCCACCAACACCCCGATGAATTGGGGCAATTGATCGACACATTGGTTGAGATGAACCTGTATGCCATCGAGCAATATGCAAAGGCAGGTGTTGATGGCTTCATCTTTGCCGATGACTGGGGCTTTCAACAGGGATTGATGATCTCGCCAAAGTCCTGGCGCCAACTCTGGAAGCCGCGCTACGCGCGCATCTATGAAGCCGTGCACGCTGCCGGCATGTTCGCTTTTCTGCACTCCTGCGGCGACATCCGCGCCATCCTGGATGACCTGATCGAGATCGGCCTGGATGTCATTGACATGCAGCAGCAGGAAAACATGGGACTGGAAGAACTGGGGCACCGTTTCCGCGGACACCTCACCTTCTGGTGTCCGGTGGATATCCAGAAAACCATGGTGTACGGCACCCTGGACGATATCCGTGTCTATTGCCGCCGTCTGGTGGCCACCCTCGGCACACCGCAGGGCGGATTCATCGCCCAATTCTACAGCGACCCGGTCGGCGCCGGCCATCGCCTAGAAGCCGTTAACGCCATGTGCGAAGAATTCCTGCGTTTGAGCCGCACCTGGCCTGTTATCGATTGACCACCTCACTCGGTAGTTGACTGAAAGATGATCCAGCGGTTCATGCTGTCGAGATAGACGTAG
>CAYMNB010000039.1:1747-22687 GCA_964391725.1 uncultured Anaerolineaceae bacterium
TCCTTGGTATGGTAGGACTGCATGGAGATCATATCCAGACGGTGCAGGCGGTAAAAGGCATGGTAGCCGTATATAGATTTAGCGGGATTAAATATCAGGCTCAGCAGGAGCAGGTAAGCTGCTGTCAGGCTGAGAAGCGGCATAAGCCAGGCAGGATGCGGCCGTTTGCCGCTGAGCAGGTCAGCACAGCCGACACACAACAGCGCCATCAACAGCATGAAATAACGCCCGTCATAGGGAGTCCAGCCAAAGCGGATCATGGCCATGGTCGGCGCGGTAGTGAACAGGAAGATAGCAATAGCAATCATCATGGGGTGGCGCCGCTTGATGGCACGGAATAGGATGAGAGGTGCGCCAATGTAAGCTGCCAACGTACCCAAAATACCGAACCAGGCGGTGTCTTCAGAAAACGGCAGCCACTCCGCATAGAGGAAACGGTGCTGATCCAGTAAAGCCGCGTCTATCTCCAAACTGAGGCCGCTGAACGCGGAGAAGGCACCCGTCAACATCGCCTGCAGTTTGAGCAGATAACCGGCGACAGGCTGCGGGATGCCGGTCGGGTCTGCCATATGGTATGCCCAGCGTCCCAGCATGAGCAACACATGTGTGAGGGGTGAAATCGCTACCTGACGTCCGGCAAAGGGTGTCATATCCAGGGCATCAGGCCCGAGTGGAGAACCAAAAGTCTGCCAGTTGCTCAGGTAAATGGGCGCGCTGAAGACGAAGAACGCCAGCAACGCCGCCAGAGAGAACACCAACACCTGGTGAAACGAAAGACGCTTCAATACCAGCCAGAACACCAGCACCATCACAAAGAAACCCGGCAGGTAGGCTCCCACTGCCAGATTGGTGCCGATGGACAAACCCAGGCTTAATCCAGCCAATAATAGCGGTTGACATTTTTTTCGCTGGCTGGCGTTGTATAGAAAATAAAATCCTGCCAGCAGCAAAAAAGTGCTGATATGATCATGGCGAGTGGAGGTCAGGTTGAGCTGCACCACCGGCATCGCCAGCCATCCCAACGCCGCCAGCAAAGCCACGCGCGGCTTGCGGCTGAGCGACCGGCTCAGTTGATAAACCAGCGCGGCGGAAAGCAGGCCGCTGACCAATGGGAAGGCTCCCAATAGCCGTTCGCTGTTGGTGAACAGCAGTGTCCAGTAGCCAACCAGTTGGGCATTGAGCGGAAAAGTAACCTGCCAGATGACCTTGGTATCCCATGGCTGCCAGCTGCCTTGCTGGTGCCACATGCCGATGCGCGCCAGGTGGATCATCAGCGAGTCGTTGTTGTTGGGCGGCACCGCCAACACATAGATGATGTTGATGAGCAGTGCCACAGTAGTCGCACCCATCAGCAGCCACAGCGCCCAGTCTTTTTTACGCGGCAGAAAATCCCGGCGCGGTACGGGGATCTTACTTGGGGTGAACGGCAGGAACGAACGCAGGAGCAAGACAATAATCAGTGTAATCAGTTGCAGGAGAAGAACAAAATAGGGCTGGTTCATGCGCCCCAGCGCGCTGGCGATGTTCATCACCAGCACCAACTGGGCGAACGAGACCAGCACCAGGCTGACCAGCCAGTCAGTGAATTTGCGGTGTGAAAAACAGCCGTTGATCAGCAGCCCGCTCACCAATAACAAAGCAAAACTTGTGAGAAAAAGAATGCAATGCACCAGGATTTCCTTCAATGATCACCAGGGATAGTTAACCGCTGTATGCGTCCATCATAACAGAAATTCACCGCCTCGTCTTTCTATTACACCCGCCAGCAAAATTGCCTGCTTCGCAGGCTGGCAGTCTGTGTTACTATAAAAAAGCATAGAAAGTCAACTGCCTTTAATGATTGGAAGCCATCCATGAATTCGCAGCAAAACATCGCCGTGTTGTGCACCACCTATCAATGCCAGCAGGGGAACGCCCACAAAACCGCCCTGCGCTGGGTGGATGCGGATTTTGCCCGCACTGACTACACCTTTGCCGCGTTGGAGCAGCAATCCAATCGTTATGCCAATGTGCTGAAAAACCTGGGGTATGGCAAGGGCGACCGCATTTTCCTGTATCTACCACCCATGCCGGAGGTGTATTTCAGTTTTCTGGCGATCCTGAAGCGGCAGGCGGTAGCGGGTTTGTTGTTCTCCAACTTCGGGCGGTCGGCGGTATTTGACCGGTTGTCAGATGCTGGCGCCAAAGTGCTGATCACCAAACAAAGCCTGCTACGGCGCATCCACGATGTGATCGACGGCCTGCCTGCTTTGGAAATGATCCTGCTGGTCGATGCAGAGCAGGACGAGGACGAAAGCGTGCGCAGCCTGCCGGCATTGCTGGCACAAGCCAGTGATGAATATGAAACCCCGCTGACCGCGCCTGACACCCCCTCGGTGCTGCACTACACCTCTGGCTCCACCGGCAAACCCAAAGGCGTGCTGCATGTGCACGGCGGCATCAGCCACCAGCAGCAGACGGTCAAGGAGGTGCTGCAACTGGAGAGTGATGACCTTTTTTGGTGCACGGCTGACCATGGCTGGGTGACCGGCACCACCTACGGCATCACCGCGCCCTGGAGCCTGGGGCACAGCGTGGTGCAATTTGGCGGGTCGTTCAACGCTGAACATTGGTTCCGTCTGGTGGAAGTACAAAAAATCATGGTTTGGTACACAGCACCGACCGCCCTGCGCATGCTGATGCGCGAGGAAGACAAGATCAAAGGCAAGTTTGATCTGTCAGCGCTGAAACGCATGTACAGTGTGGGCGAACCGCTCAACCCTGAGATCATCCACTGGGTGAAACGCACACTGGACAAAGACATCTATGACACCTGGTTCCAGACCGAAACCGGCGCGCACATGATCGTCAACCGCCCCGGCTTGCCGGTTAAACCCGGCTCAATGGGCAAACCGGTCAGCGGCATCCAGGCGGCCATCTTCGTTGATGGTAAACGCTGCCAAACTCCCGACACCGTGGGCAGTTTGTGCCTGAAGAAGGGCTGGCCCTCCATGTTTGTCAGCTACCTGAACATGCCGAATGCTTATGCCGCCAAATTCAAGGGGGAGTTTTATGAGACCGGCGACCTGGCAAAGGTGGACGCGGACGGTTATTTCTGGTTTGTCGGGCGCGGGGATGATGTCATGAATCCTTCCGGGCACCTGGTGGGGCCGTTCGAGGTGGAAAGCGCCCTGCTGGAACTGTCCGAGATCATTGACGCCGCCGTGATCGGCGCGCCTGACCCGCTGTTGTATGAGAAGGTGGTGGCCTTCATCACCCTCAAACCCGGGCTTGACTGGGACCGCAAACTGGAAATCAAATGCCGCATTCATATCTCCAACCGCCTGTCGCCCATCGCGGTGCCGAGTGAATATCACCTGCGTGAGAGCCTTCCCAAGAACCGCAGTGGTAAAATAATGCGCAGAGTGTTGAAAGCCGACTACCTGGGTGAAGACCTGGGGGATATATCAACCCTGGAGGTTTGAGTTGGAAATTCTTGAACAATTAACCGAAGTGTTTCAAATGGTGTTTGAAGATGACGAGATCGAGATCGATCGCGACACAACCGCGGATGACATCGACGGGTGGGACTCGATGTCGCACATGACGCTGTTGATGGCGATCGAAGAAGATTTCGAGATCGAATTTGAAGAGTGGGAAGTGATTAACCTTTCAGATGTGGGCGAACTGATCGACCTGATCACCGAAAAGCTGTCTGAATAATCCTTCCCCATAAAGAAAGGTGCACCTCATGGACTATCAGGCTATATTGGACCACATTCGCGGCGGGTTGATCGTATCTGTGCAGCCCGACGCAGACAAGCCGCAGCTTGACCCGCTGAACGACGCCGCCATCATGGCAGCGCTGGCGCAGGCGGTGGTGTTAGGCGGGGCGGTTGCCATCCGCACTGACAGCCCCGCGCATATCCGCGCCATCCGTGAAAAAATCAAGCTGCCCTTGATCGGGCTGTACAAGTTTGACATCGAAGGCTTCGCCGTGCGCATCACACCCACCCTGGAACATGCGCGCGCGGTGGCGCAAGCCGGCGCAGACATCATCGCCGTGGACGGCACCGCCCGGCCGCGCCCGGAAGGCCTTACCGCGCCGGAGTTTATCCAGCGCGTGAAAGCCGAGACCGGCGCGTTGGTGATGGCGGATATCGCCACTTGTGAAGAAGGGCTTGCCGCAGCAGAAGCCGGCGCTGACTTCATCGCCACCACTCTCTCCGGGTATACCGCTGACAGCCATCAATCCAGCCAGCCCGATTACCGCCTGGTGAGGAGCCTGTGTCAGGCTACCGAGGTGCCGATCATCGCCGAAGGGCGCATTGCCACCCCCCAGCAAGCCAGCCGTATGCTATCGGAGGGTGCTTTTGCCGTGACAGTCGGCAGCGCCATCACCCGCCCGCGCTCGATCACTGAGCGCTTCATCAAAGAGATCAAAGGGAACTGACATGGACGCGATCATTGGCGCAGTGGACGTGGGCGGCAACAAGATCGCCGTCGGATTGGTGACCGAAAAAGGTGAGTTGATCGATTCAGTGCAGTGGGAAACTGATGCAGAACTGGACGCGCATGCGGCCATCGTGCCGATTGCAGATGAACTCAAGCAGTTAAGCCGCGCCCATGACGTTCCCCTGGTAGGCGTGGGCTGCGCAGTAACCGGTCCGGTGGATTACCACCGCGGTATCCTGGGTAAAAATGCCTTTCTGCCCAAATGGGAGGGCAATGTGCTGCTCTCCACCCTGATCCACCAGCTGTGTCTGCCGGTGTTTGCGGACAATGACGCCATTGCCTCCGCCATGGGCGAATACACCTGGGGAGCAGGCAAAGGCGCACGCAGTTTTATTTTCATCTGCGTCAGCACCGGCATCGGCGTGTCTGTGATTATTGACGGGCGGGTGTACCGCGGGGTGGATGGGGCGCATCCTGAGTGCGGCCATCATGTCATAGACATCAACGCCAAAGGTCCTGCCTGCTTCTGCGGCGCGCGCGGCTGCTGGGAATCGCTTGCCAGCGGCACCGCCATGGAGCGGCGCTGGCGCGAGGCATTTCCCGAAGAACCGCTCAAAGCTAAAGAGATATGCAATCTGGCTGCCAACGGCGTGGCGGAAGCCCAGACAATGGTGGCGCTGGAAGGGCGCTATCTGGGCGTGGGTATTGCCAACCTGGTCACGCAATTTGTGCCAGAAGTCATCGCACTGGGCGGTGGTGTAATGGGCAGCTATGACATGTTCCTGCCCTATATCGAAGAACAAATTGCCGAACAATGCCGCCTGGTGCCGCAGGAACTGGTGGAGATAAAACCGGCGCGCTTCCGCGACAAAGCCGGTTTGCTGGGCGCTGCCGCCGTCTTTCCCCTGTATTCCTACCGCCTGCAGGGCTTGAACAACACCCTCGACGAGTGAGCGGTTGACATAGAGAGGTTTTTTTATGGTCCGTGTTCCGACCAACCGCACACCCACACACCCCGGAGAAATGCTGCTGGAAGAATTTCTCAAGCCGATGGGGTTGACCCAGCGCGAGCTGGCTGACCGCATCCATGTGCCCTATCAGCGCGTTAATGAGATCGTGCTTGGCAAACGCGGTGTGACACCTCACACGGCGCTGCGCCTGGCGAAGTTCTTCAACACCAGGTCGATTTCTGGATGAATCTTCAGCTGCGCTGGGAGTTGTATTTTGCCCAGCAGGACGAAAAAGCCATCCTGCGCGAGATCCAGCCATACGTCATCGCAGAGGAAAGCAACAGTGAACACTATGACGCACAATGAAAAGACAGTAGGATAACCGGGTTAATCCATGAGCATTACTACAATTGCCTTAATCCTGGCTGCTCTGCCGCTATTTTTCTTCTTGGCCAGTTTTGCCAGCATCTCGTTTCGTGAGCAGGAGCCGCGCACTGGCTGGAAAGTGTCGGGCAGTCTGCTTATGTTAACCGCCGCAGCCCTCGTTGCGGGGCTGGGCGGAATCGCTACGCAGGCAGCCCTGTATGTCGTGCTTGGGCTGTACATTCTCCTTGCCTTTTTGTTCTTTGTGCCGGGTAAAAAGCACCAGGAGCCCGCACAGCATCCCCGGCGGCGTTATGATGAGCGCCGCATCATGTTTGCGCGTATGCGGATGCGACCTGATTCAACCAACTATCAGGATTATTACCGGCAACATCCTGAGGATTTGGCGGGGGATGAAGCCATTCGTCAAAACGGCTGGCACAGCCGGCAGGAGCTTTCTTCGCGTTTGATGGATGCAGCTGCCCATGCCAGTTTCGCCGCGGTCGGCAGTCTGCGCGGCCTGGTCGATGGCGAGGTCGCCGCTGACAGGATAGACATCCCTGCCGAAGAAAGAACCGCTTACCTGTGCGGGCTGGCACAATTTTTCGGCGCGCTGGAGGCAGGTGTCACTGAGTTAAAACCAGAACACATTTACTCGCATGTCGGCAGAGGTGCGGGAGAATGGGGACAAGAAATTGCATTAACCCACACGCATGCCATCGCATTGACGACAGAAATGGCGCGGGAAAACATCATAAGCGCCCCGCGCCAGCCGGTGATGGCGGAATCTGCCCGGCAATATGCCCGGGCCGGCCTGACCGCTGTGATGCTGGCCGCCGCCATCCGCGCCATGGGCTATGAAGCACGCGCCCATATTGACGGCAGCTACCAGGTCATCTGCCCGCTGGTGGCGCGCGACGCCGGGCTGGGCGAGATCGGCCGCATGGGCCTGTTAATGACGCCGCGGCAGGGCCCGCGGGTGCGCCTGGCGGTAGTCACCACCAACCTGCCCTTGCAAACACATGATTATCAACCTGATCATGCCATCATCGATTTCTGCAATCGATGCAACGTATGCGCTACGAACTGCCCCGGCAAAGCCATTCCCACCGGGGAGCGCATCATGATAAACGGCGCCTTGCGCTGGCAGATTGACCAGCAACGCTGTTACCATTTCTGGACGCGTGCCGGCACTGACTGTGGCCGCTGTATGGCGGTTTGTCCGCTGGCGCACAGCGACCATTGGACCCACAATCTTATTCGGCAGGGCATCCAGCGCTCCGCCGCCTTTCGACAAATGTATGTAAAGTTAGACCGCTGGCTGTATGGCGCACATCCCCAACCAAAAAGCGCCCCCGCCTGGCTGCCGCGCGATCATTGATCTGCCTGGCGCGGCACCTGCCATTGATCCTGCGGGTTCTCCAGATTGTCCAGCATGGTGTTGAGCATGCGCTCCGACACCTCGTGAAAGACTTGTTCGCCTGCCATCAATGAATGACGCAGGATGACACAGCCATGGATGCAGGTCCACAACTGCAGCACCAGCAATTCTTCGTTAAAGCCCGGCGGCAGGTTCAGCAGGTCCATCTTGCGCGCCTGGCGCAGTTTTTTCTGCATGTAGCGGAAGTGCAGGGTATTGAAGATCTCTTTGTAGTTCGGGCGGGCATGGTCATAACGCTCGTAGATGAGCAGGTATAACTGCGGCTGCTCAACGGCGAACGCCAGCAGGGTGCGGCAGGCGGTGCGCACATCATCCAGCGGGTTGCCGTTCAGCCGCTCGGTTTCCGCAAAGGCATGCGCCATGCGCTTGAGCGCACGCTCGCGCACTGCTTGCAGGATGGCTTCTTTGCCGTCAAAATGTTTGTAGAGCGCAGCCGGGCTTAACCCGATGGCCTGCGCCAGCTGCCGCATCGAGAGTGCTTCTTGACCGTCTGTTTCAATGATCCGGGTGGCGATGTCGACGATCTTGCGGCGCGTGGTGGTTGCGCTGCTGATCTGTTGGATCGTTATCGTGTCCATTTCGTCACTCCTGGGGGTGAACGCTGTTCACTTCCCTTTGTTTTTAGTGTACAAAAAACAACCGGTCAGGGCAACAATTTTTAACCTTAAGCCAGATACGGCAACTGGTTGCACACATATTCCCATCTTTATGCCTATATATGGCGGTTGCGAACAGGTGAACCCTGCCAGTCGGGCAAATATCTCTGCTCTCCGTGAATCTTAAGAAAAACCGAACAGCCCAGGTGATCATTGAGTTGCTTAATTTGTCCTGTTTTTCTATATCCAACCCTACAGCAAACAGCCATTCTCATCGAGGACAGCGCTTCATCGGTTATAATGGAACCATCTGATCCTCCCCCTTTTCCCATTTACAGGAGCCTCCCCATGACCCGTCGCCCTGTTCCCACCGGTATCGATAACGAGAGCAACCAACCCGTCCGCCTGTTCGATTCTGATTTTCTGGAATTTTTCACCCACATCTCACCCGTCACCGTTCTGGTAATCTGGGTGCCTGTGGTGGCATTCTTCCTGTGGCGCGCGTTTGCCCTGCGCCCTGCCGGCGCAGGCTGGCTGTTCATCCCGCTGGGGGTGCTGGTCGGGCTGTTCCTGTGGACGATCACCGAATACCTGCTGCACCGCTTTGTGTTCCATTTTCACCCCAAGAACCCATCAGAAGGCATGCAGCGCTTTCTGTTCCTGGTGCATGGCGTCCATCATCACCAGCCGCGCAGCAAAACCCGCCTGGTGATGCCGCCGGTACTGAGCATTCCCCTGGCTGCCCTGTTCTACGGCTTGTTCTACGCCGTGGTGGCGCTGCTGATTGGCGCGCCGCACTGGGTGGCGCCGCTGTTCGCCGGTTTCATCTGCGGCTACATCGCCTACGACATGCTGCACTACGCCATCCATCACTTTTCCTGGAAGAGTAAATACTACCGTGTCATCCGCAAACACCACATGGCGCATCACTTCAAGACCCCTGAACAGCGCTTCGGTGTTTCCTCCGTGGTGTGGGACCAGGTGTTCAAGACCGATCCGGTGGATTGAGTGCAGCGCTGCGCCTGGGCGCAAAACGCCAGCCCGCTGATGACCGCCTACCATGATGAAGAATGGGGGGTGCCGGTGCATGATGAACGCTGCTTGTTTGAATTCCTGGTGCTGGAAGGCGCGCAGGCCGGCCTGAGCTGGAATACCATCCTCAACAAACGCGAACATTACCGTGAGTCGTTCGACCATTTTGACATCGAAAAGATCGCGCGCTACAACGAAGCCCAGCTGGAAGCGCTGATGTTCAACCCCGGGATTGTGCGCAACCGCTTGAAGATCGCTTCCGTGGTGCAGAACGCGCGCGCCGCGCTGGCCATGCGCAAAGCCGGCAGCAGCCTGGCAACCTTTCTGTGGTCGTTCACCGGCGGCAAACCCCTGCGCAACCACTTCCAGTCGCTTGACGAAATCCCGGCGCAAACCAGCGAGTCGCAAGCCATGAGCCGCGCGCTCAAGCAGTGCGGTTTCACCTTTGTTGGGCCCACCATCTGTTATGCCTTCATGCAGGCGGTCGGCATGGTCAATGACCATGAAGTCAGCTGTTTCCGCTGGGCGCAGATCGACCTGCTCAGCGCAGATCAATAAAGGTGACAGTATGGGAGCAACCAATGGCACCGGATAAAAACAACCCCCTGGCGAACAAGAGCGTCGTCATCAGCGGTGCTACCTCCGGCATCGGCTGGCAGGCCGCGCTGGAATTTGCGCAGCACGGCGCGCTGGTGATCGCGCTGGGGCGCTCCGCTGAACGGGCGCAAGAAGCCCAGGCGCGCATTCTGTCACAGGTGCCGCAGGCGCGTTTGCACTTTGTACTGGCGGATTTTAACAACCTGGCGGAGGTGCGCCGCGCCGCCGAGGACATCCGGCAGATTCTTTCACAGGCGGGCTGTGCGGGTTTGGATGTATTGATCAACAACGCCGGCGCATTCAACGCTACAAAGCAATACAGCAAAGATGGTTTTGAACGCACTTTTGCTGTCAACCACCTGGCGGCCTTCCAACTGACGATGTCCCTCCTGCCAGCACTGCGCGCCAGCGGTGGCGGGCGCGTGATGGCAATCAGTTCCTATTCACACCGCACCACCTGCATCAACCCGCGCCGCATCGCTGATCCGCGCCTGTATAACAGCCTGTGGGCCTATAAAAGCTCCAAGTTGTGCAACGTGCTGTTCTGCGCCGAGTTCAACCGCCGCTGTGGCGATGAAGACCTGCGCGCCTTCGCCGTTGACCCCGGGCTGGTGGATACCGACATCGCCGCCAAACACAGCGGCGCATTGATCAAATTGATCTGGCGGCTAAGACGGCAGCAGGGCACGCACGCGCATGTGCCGGTGCAGACCCTGCTGTATCTGGCGCAGGCAGAGCTTGACAGCCTCCCGCCGGCGGTTTATTGGCGTGACAGCCAGCCGCTGCAGGAAAGCCGCCAGGCACGCCGCGCTGACCTGGCGCGTGACATTTGGGAACTATCCTTGCGCTGCTGCGGCATGGAAGAAGAACCCCATCATTAAGAAAAACGGCTGAAGAAAATTTCTTCAGCCGGTCATTGAGTATATCAACAAAAAAGTTATAGCCGCAGCACCAAGCCCTGGTTTTCTACCAGGATAAGAGCACCCAGCCTGACCTTACCAGTGGAGAGCATGTCGCTGGAAACAGCGATCTCGGCGCTGTCAGCCACATCGCTCAGGTCAAGGGTTTTGATGCGGTCGCTGAAATTGAGCACGATCAGGAAGGTGTCACCGCCTTCGGCTTCACGCAGGTAGGCAAACACCTGCTCGTCGCCGGCATCCACCGAACGGTAACTGCCCAGATTTAGAGCGGGTTCGGCACGCCGCAGCGCGGTCAGCGCCTTGTAGAGGTGCAGGAAACTGTGCGGGTCAGCGGCCTCTGCCGCCACGTTCACCTGGGGGAAATTGTCATTGACCGGCAGCCATGGCTGCACATCCGGCGGGCAAAAACCGGCGTTGGGGCTGTCGTCCCACTGCATGGGGGTACGTTCAGGGTCGCGTCCCACAATGTGGGCGATCTCAGGCTGGTTGACGGCGGGCGGGTCCTGCACCATTTCGGGCGGGATGGGGGTATCGGTCATGCCGATCTCTTCGCCGTAGTAAGTAGTGGGGGTGCCGCGCAGAGTCAGCAACAGCATGTTCGCCATGCGCGCCTGTTCACGCCCGATGCGGCTGGCGACGCGGTGCTGGTCGTGGTTGCCCAGCACCCAGTTGGGCTGCGCGCCTTGCGGCAGGGCTGCCTCATAGGCATCCACCGCTTTACGCACCACATCCGCCTGCCAGGGGGTCTGGATCAATTTCATGTTATAGGGGGTGTGGCATTCATCGTCGTTGCCGTAATACTGCATCAGTTGTTCATCCGGCAAGTAAATCTCGCCCACCATGAAACGCTCCGGGTAGCGGTCAAGCACCGCGCGGAATTCTTTAATCAGCCCATGCACTTCAGGCAGGTCAGCGGTGTATTTGGGAAGGATGGAATTGTGCGGGTTCACGCCGTCCCAATTCGGGTCGGGCGGGTTGTCGCGCAGGTCGGGGTCTTTCATCATCAGCCAGATCACATCCACGCGGAAACCGTCCACGCCCTTGCGCATCCAGAAATCAAGCACTTCCAGCATGGCCTGTTTGACCTCAGGGTTGCGATAATTGAGCTCAGGCTGCTCAGGCACAAACTGGTGCAGGTAGTATTGGCCGGTCTTCTCGTCAAAGGTCCAGGCTGGCCCGCCGAAGAAACTGAGCCAGTTGTTGGGGGGGCTGCCGTCGGGTTTGGGATCCGCCCAGATATACCAGTCGCGCTTGGGGTTGTCGCGGCTGCTGCGGCTCTCTTTGAACCAGGCATGCTGATCCGAGCTGTGGTTGGGCACCAGGTCAATGATGACCTTCAAGCCGCGCTTGTGGGCGTCTTCCAGCAGGGCATCAAAGGCATGCATGCCGCCGAACATGGGGTTGATGTCAATGTAATCGGAAACATCGTAGCCGAAGTCTTTCATCGGCGAAGGATAGATGGGCGAAAACCAGATCGCGTCAATGCCCAGATTCACCAGATAGTCAAGGCGTTCACGCACGCCCCACAGGTCACCGATGCCGTTGCCGGTGCGGTCTTGAAAAGAACGCGGATAGATTTGATAAATGATGCCCTTCTGCCACCAGAGCGCTTGTTTCGTCATGTGTAGAGGTCCTCCAAAGCGGAAATGGTCCGCGGTTGTTAACTCGAAAAATTGATAACAGTATGATTATAAGGTGTCGGCGGTGCAATGACAGGTAACAGGTTTCCAGTTTTGCGTGGCGGAATGTCAATTAAAGGCGAAAAAAGCAGGGGCGGGGGGTTCAACAAAGAACAATGTACATTTGACGCTTGACAAAAGGTGCAGAAATGGCTATTATTAGAACATATTTTCTAATATGGGTGATTCACCCTTTACCGCTGTGATTCGTTGATGGAAACAGGAGGAAACTGCTATGACACAGGTGATTTTGCTGGAAGACGAAAAGAAAATGACCATCTTTAACCTGGCGCAGAGCGCAGGCTCGATCGCGCAGGCGCTGGAATCAGGCGACTGGCGCCCGCCCGAAGGTGTGGCGCAGCGCCTCGACCTGGCGGACATGTGCCTGCTGGAAATGCCCAATTTTTTGGTGGTGCTGCCCAAAGACTACCACTGGAAGGTGCAGCCGCTGCATGGTGAAGGCGATGAGCCCGCACTCAGCCCGCGCCAGCGTGAGGTGCTGCAGGCGCTGGCAGAAGGCTTCACCACCAAGCAGATCGCCTATAACCTGGGCATCAGCCAGCGCACGGTGATGGCGCACATCCAGGCCACCAAGGAACGCTTCGGCACCTATACGCGCGCCCAGACCGTCAGCCGCGCGCAGTCGCTGGGCTTGATCCAGACGCAGTGAGAAAATTTTCTAACGATTATGCAAGGAATTTTCTGTAAATTGAAACAAGAATATCCGACGGTTTGTTAAGATTCAAGAGATAAGTAGATTTTTCCACATTCCCACGCCTCGCTTTGCTCCATCAGGATGGCACTGATCAAGCGAAGACAGGCCGCCTCATTGGGAAAGATGCTGACAACGCGGGTACGACGATAGATCTCACGGTTGAGCAGTTCCATGCCATTGTTTGTTCGAAGACGCTTGCGGTGTTTCACTGGGAATGAAAAAACCGTCAGCCCTTCTGGCAGATCACTCTCCAGCCAGTTGGCTAATTGCGGTGCTCGTTTCTCATACTTGACGATCAATCGTTTCAGGTATTCTTCTGCTGTTTCACGGTTCGGCGCATTGAAGACGGTTCGGAAGTCAGTTCTGCCAGTTTCGGGTTCATTTGCTTTGCCGCCGGATCATTCTCTGTTTGATACTATCGTAATGGGTTTGTGTTAGAACATGATTGGAATTGAGTCAGAAAATTGCGGGTGTCACACTACGCAACGCCTCAAGCATGCTCATCCCTCTTAAGAATGTTCATCATTAACGAAAATGTAGAGGAAGGATGTTCGCGCGCGTGCTACAATACACGCATGCCATCCAAACGATTGATGTTTCTCATCATGCTGATGCTGGCAGTCCTGCTGACGGCTGGCTGCCAGGCCGTGGAGCAGCAGCGCGCCCAGCGCGCTTTTCTGGCGCAAACCGCCACGGCTGAGTTGTGGACAAAAACCCCTACCGCAACTTTCACCTTCACACCCACAACCACACCCACCGCCACCTTCACATCCACAGCGACGCCAACGGCTACGCCCACCGCTACCGCTACGATGACCCCGACCGTCACCGACACCCCCACCATCACGCCGACTTTCACCCCCACGCTGACCCCCACCTACGCTTTTCCTTCGTTCGTGGTCAACAAACAGGCGCACTGCCGTTACGGCCCTGCCACCGCTTACCTGCACGCGGCGGATATGTATGCCGGCGACACTGGCATCGTCACCGGGCGCTATATTAACTCCAACTGGCTGCACATCAAACTCGACAAGATCGGCTACTGGTGCTGGGCATCGCCCAGTGTACTGGATATCACCGGTGACATCAGTCTGCTGTATTACCGCGAACCGGACCTATCACGCGTGGGCAGCAACATGTACGGCCCGCCCCAGAACGTGCGTGCCTCACGCAAAGGCAGCGAGGTCACCATCACCTGGGACGCGTTGTGGATGACGGAAGATGACGACCGCGGCTATTTGATTGAAGCCTTTGTGTGTCAAGACGGACTCTACAAATGGTGGCCGGTGTCATTCCCCAATTATCACGTCACCACTTACACCGTGCGCGATGAAGCCGGCTGCCACGCCCCCTCCTCCGCGCGCATCTACTCGGTGGAGAAGCACGGCTTTTCAGAGCCGGTGAACATCGCCTGGCCTGCGCCGTAAAAATGACAGGGAGTCATCGGCTCCCTGTTTAGGTTTCTCTTATTCCTCACCTGGCGGGGTGAGTGCCTCGCCGTCAATGGGGTTCTCCAGGCGCAGCCCGTGCCCGCGCACCGTGACCACAAATTCGTGGTTGGGTTCCAATTCTGCCAGCCGCTCACGCAGGCGGCGCACCAGCGCGTCCAGTGCCTGTTCCGAAATGCCCAGCGCGTCTTCACCCCACACTGCCGTGATTAATTGCGTGCGGGTAACCACCTCGCCCGGTGCAGCATACAGTTGTTCCAGCAAGCGGAATTGATTGCCCGAAAGAGGCGGTTCCAGTTCCTGGTTGCGCACGAAAATTCGCCGCGCGCGCAGATCCACTTTGAGGATGCCCTGCGAGAATGCCGAGAAGCCAGGCCGTGCCAACCCACCCAGGTCACTGATGTCGAGCGGCAGGGTGGAATCAGACGAAAGATAGACAAACGCCTGCACCAGCGCCACCTGGATCATATCGCCATCCAGCAGATACACGGGTTCTTCAATACGCTGGCCGTTGCGGAACGTGCCGTTCTTGCTGCCAAGGTCTTCCAGCAGCACACCGCGTTCATCCCGCGCAATGCGGGCATGAAAACGCGAGACCTCACGCACCGGAACAACGATCTCGCAATCAATATCCCGCCCCAGGTTCAATTCATGCTCAATTTCCCAGCGTTCGCCATTCAACGGGCCTGCCTGCGCAATCAACATCGGACTTTCAACGTTCATAGGGTTCATCATTTCACTCCTGGATCAGTTAGGAAGGATCGCTTCCGCCTTGATTAAGCATGTATTAATGGAAGCATCAGGGAGATAGCTGCAAAGGGAGAATATCTATCGTATAGTGTATAATAATATCAAATTACAGCCAGTTTGGTAAGGGCGCCGCTGTTTCGTTGTCCAATGAAATCAACAGAGACGCATCGCAAACGGGCCTGACATCGCACAAAATCCTGGATTCCAGGTATATGAAGCGCCGGCAATTTTTTGAGGCGCAACGAAGAAGAAGAAAATTATGCCGATTCCACTTAAAATTGAAACGGTCCTGCGGGGTCGTTATTCCATTGACCGTATTATCGGCCAGGGGGGCGCCGGTTGTATCTATCTTGCCAATGACCTGCGTCTGGAAGGGCGCCAGTGCGCCTTAAAAGAAGTCGAACACGACCGCTCGCTGCCTGAAGAACTGCTGCAAGAAGCGCGCGACCAGTTCATGCGTGAAGCCACCGTGCTGGCGCGCCTCGACCACCCCAATCTGCCCAAGGTGTCTGACTTCTTCACCATCAAAAACCGCGAATACCTGGTGATGGACTATGTGCCGGGCAAAGACCTGCGCACATTGATGGTGGAGGCCCGTCAGCAGAATGAATTCCTTGAAGAAGACCTGGTGCTGAACTGGGCCAGCCAGCTGGCTGACGCGCTCAGCTACCTGCACAGCCAGGACCCGCCCATCCTGCACCGCGACATCAAACCCTCCAACCTGAAGGTAACCCCCTCAGGGCTGCTCAAACTGGTTGATTTCGGGTTGGTCAAGGTAGCCGCGCCGGGTGAAGTCACCATCACCATCGTACAGGGACAGGGCACCGCTATTTACACCCCGTTAGAACAGTATGGCGGCGACAACGCCCACACCGATGTGCGTTCCGATGTGTATTCGTTTGCTGCTACCCTCTATCACCTGTTGACCAACACCGCCCCGCCGGTGGCGCGAGAGCGCTTCCTGACCGAAGGCTTGCTGGCAGCACCAACCCAGATCAATCCCAAGGTCAGTTTCCGTAGCGAACAGGCCATCATGTGGGGGCTTGCCATGCACCCCGACGACCGCCCGGAATCGATCGAAATGTTCGAAGACGCCCTGCTTGGCAGCGCACCGTTGGACAAACGGCCGCGCAACAGCATGGTACACGCCCGCACTAGTTCAGTTAACTATTATGCCGCTGCACTGCAGGAATTGTTTGGTTCCACCACCGAGCGCACCCTGTGGGCGTTGGCAGGCGGCGCGATGCTGCTCAGCCTGCTGTTGACGATCCTGTTCTGATCACACAAATATGGCAGAAAAATTAGATATTACAGGAAATATGTAAAATGACTCCTGATGAGAGATTTATGTCAGAGGCGATCAGATTATCAGTGTTGGCAGTGGAACATGGCAATGAACCATTTGGTGCTGTCCTGGTTAAAGACAATCAAGTCGTTTTTACCAACGAAAACCAGATCCATTCAATGCACGATCCTTCTTTTCATGCAGAGGCTGGCTTGATCAGAAGATTCTGCCAGGAAACAGGCATCACAGATTTATCAGATTACACAATGTATTCAAGCTGTGAGCCTTGCTTTATGTGCAGTGGAGCGATGGTGTGGACAAAACTTGGCACACTGGTTTATGCAGCAAGCAATATCGAACTCGAAGCGATACTTGGTCAAAAAGGATGCAACTGTTCTAAAATCGTATTTGACCACTCATTTCATAAACCCATTGCAAGATCTGGTGTTTTGAGAGAAGAAAGCATCAGGGTTCTGGAATCTTATTTTGGTAAACATGTCAAAGGGTAACTGCCAAAGCCCCCAAAAATGTCTATTTATGGCAGGTATATTCATTGGGACAGTGACAGTAGCACAGAATTGTCAATGATGAGCAGAGGCGGTGCATTCACCGCCTCTGAACGTATACGTTCTTTCTTCTTCTGCGGGTTTAATCTTGAGGGGAGGATTTTTTCTTGCCGATCACATTACTGAGCAGTTCGCCCAAGATGATTGCCAGCCCCGCGCCGACAATAATAATGGGCGTGATCAGGTTCAAGTTCTGCTCCAACAATGCCACCAGCCCGACGGTCAGGCTGGCAATGCCGGCAACCGCCAGCAGAATGGAGGGGAACGGGAAGCGCTTGGTGCTCAGGATGATGATCAGGGCATGGATCAACCCGCCGGCCGCCGGCAGCATCAGAAACGCTCCCCACCAGCCGGAGCCAACCCCCATCCAGTCACGCACAGAGAACAGATTCAGGTTCTGCAATTGAAAGGCAGCGCCCAGCCCCATCACACACATACCGACCCACCAGCCGAACTGGTCGAACCAGCGCGAAACCACACTCTTGTGCGCGTGGCGGTCGGTGAAGGCGTTCAGAAAGATCGAAAAGCCGAACACCACCAGCATAAGCGGCCAGTACACACCCCACGACAGATTGAGCAGGAATAGGAATCCCACCGTGGTGATGATCAACCCACTGCCAAGCATCGAACGCACAGAACTGCTCACGCGCCGCCGGCGCACAAACATTGACAGCGCACCACTGAGCGAAGCAAAACCAGGCACGAGAATGAAGATTGCCCACCATTTGAAACCGGCACCGATGAAACCCATCTGCTGCAGGATAACCACTACGCCTACCGCGATCAGCGCCAGCCCCCAAAAAACCGCCTGGCTGCTTTTTGCGCGCTGCTTGTCCACAGCTTTGCGGTGGATATCTACAGGTTCAAGGGGCTTGTCCCCATGGTTATCGCCATCGCTATCAAATGCTTCTTCGAAAGCTTCTTCCACCTTGCGCGCGGCGCGGCTCAACTCGGTGCCGACCTTGTTGATCTTTTCCTCAATTTCCTTGCCGGAAAGGCGGCCGCCCTCAAGGGATTCATCCACCCGGTCAAAACCTTCGTCTATCTCGCGATCGACGCGTTCAAAGCCGGCTTCGATTTCTTCCTCTACCCGCTCGAAGTCCTTTTCGACTTCTTCCGCATTCTCATCCATCTCGTCAAAAAATTTGTTTTCTTCCATCGTTTTTCTCCTTCAAAGATTGTTAACAATATTATATACGTGAAGTGGGCGGTTTTGGTTGCTGCAGGGGAATAGTTGAGTGAGTAAGTGACAGGCACTTCACATCCCCCCCTAACCGTTCCTTGACAATTTTCTTATCATTGCTTTTCTTGCCCCATGATACAATCAGGCTATGGCGGGTGATGCAACAGGACACCCGACGGTATAGTTAACGAAATGGAAGAAACGATCAATCAGGTATGCGCCAGTTTCATTTACAGGATCTGACCGCGCTGTACAATTACCGCCATCAGGTAATCACCCTTGATTGCGGTTATACCTACACGCGCGGCGGTCATCTACTCGGTACCTCGCTGCTGTTCGAACAACTCAGCCCAGAACGCAATGCCTTCCTGGGCATCGAGATCGAGCCTTTTTCACGCAGCAAATTGATGGGACAACTGAGCATGGATGCTGACAGCCATACCGCCCAGTTAAATTTTCTCGCCCCCGATACGCATGCCACCGCCAACGCCATGAAATTATTAATAGAGGGGCTTTGCAAACAGGCTGGCGAAAAAGGCGCGGTGTGTGTGCACGCTGATGTTGAGGTGGGTGATGCTGTTTTTTCCAGCCTGAAAGACCAGCATTTCCGCACCTATGACCGCCTGCGCATCTGGAACCTGCCCCCGCAGGTCACCTTCCACCGCCAATTGGAAAGCGCCTGGAGTGCCACCATCGAGAACGACCTGATCGGCATTCGTCACCTGTACGTCTCTCTCACGCCGCCACTGGTGCAGGCAGCCCAACCGCTGCTGCCCGCCGCCATGCCCGACATGGTCTTTTGGCAGGAAGGCGAAATCCTGGGCTACATGGAATCCGTGGTGGGGCCTGCCGGCATTTTTCTGAAACCCACCCTGCACCCTGCCATCCAGGATGACGCGGGCAGGATTCTCTATCAATCCTTGCAGCATTACTTCCCCCTGATGGGCCGCCCGGTCTTCATAGCGGTGCCCTCCTATCAGGGCTGGTTAGAAGCCATCCTTTACAAACTACAGGCTGAAGTGGTATCACTGCGCAGCCTGATGGTACGATATCTCGCTCAGCCGCTCAGGCTGCCGGAAATGGAGACCGCCATGCGATCCCTCGAAAAGGTACGCATGCGTCCCAGTCATTTCCAGGGGCAGGGAGGTGATGACTGTTGATTTGATTCAACCTGCCTGAACCTTGATGCACCCTTTGCCAGAAGCCTTCCGCTTCTGGTGATTGCGGTGCGGCTGCACAAATTTTAAAAGGAGCATTTTGCTAACGAAACGTGAGATATGAGTAAAAAACAAACACAAATAACTGATAATCTGGAAGAACTGTTATCCGTTCTGCCAGTTGAATACGAACAGGCCATCCGCAGCGCCAATCATGCCCATGACCTGATCGAGATTGTCATGGACCTGGGGCGGATGCCATTCGCGCGCTACGCCCAGGGCGAAAACCAGATAAGCGACCAGGAAGTTACCCGCGAGTTGATCGATGCGGTCTGCGCCAAAACCGGCGAATTTGACGATGACAACCGCGCCGGCATCGAACGCACCCTGCACCGCATCTCCAGCATCCGCAGCCGCCGCGGCGATATCGTCGGCCTCACCTGTCGCGTGGGCCGCGCCGTGTATGGCACGCTGGATATCATCCAGGACCTGGTCGAATCAGGCAAGTCTGTGCTGATTCTGGGCGCGCCCGGCGTGGGCAAAACCACCCTGCTGCGTGAAGCTGCGCGTGTGCTGGCAGAAACCAAACGCGTGGTCATCGTCGATACCTCCAACGAGATCGGCGGTGACGGCGATGTGCCCCACCCTGCGGTGGGACGCGCGCGCCGCATGCAGGTTGCCAAACCCATCCTGCAGCACGAGGTCATGATCGAAGCGGTGGAAAACCACAATCCCGAAGTGATCGTCATTGACGAGATCGGGCGTGAGTTGGAAGCCGCTGCTGCACGAACCATCGCGGAACGCGGCGTGCAGTTGATCGGAACCGCTCATGGCCGCACCCTCGACAACCTGATGCTTAACCCCACCCTGTCTGACCTGATCGGCGGTATCGAGTCGGTCACGCTGTCAGATGAAGAAGCCCGCCGCCGCGGCACACAGAAAACGGTACTGGAACGCCGCGCCCCGCCCACCTTTGATGTCGTCATCGAAATCGAGCAGCGCGACACCTTCATCGTGCACCCGGATGTCTCCACCGCGGTGGATGAACTGGTGCGCGGCTACCCGCTGCAGCCTGAGTTGCGCCAGCGGCGCGATGACGGCACTTTCTCGGTCGAGAAAACACGTATTGCGCCTTCAGACGGCAACCGCACACAGGGCTTTTCGCGCAATGGCGCCGGCCGCGGTGCCAGGCCGGCAGCAACGCCGGCACAACGCAGCGCACCGGTGCATATTAGCGATCAGGATACGCCAGCAAGCCAGTCAGCCCCCAAGAAGAAAGGCGGCAGTAAATCCGCTCTGAAGCCCATACACATCTACGCCTACGGTGTGGCGCGCAACCGCCTCGCCCAGGCCGCCCAACAACTGGGTGTGCCTGCCGTACTGACACGCCATGTGGAAGAAGCCGAGGTGTTCATCACCCTGCGCTCCTACTACCGCAGCCGTCAACAGGCGGTGATGGACGCAGAGAGCAGCGGCATGCCCATCTACATCCTGCGCACCAATACCATCGCCCAGATGGAAAAAGCGCTGGTGGAGATGTTCAACCTCTCCTACGTCGACTTCAGCCTGCCCAACGAAGAGGATGTCATGCAGATGGCGGAGAATGCCATCAAATCGGTGTTGAATGGCGAGAGCTGGGTGGATCTGCCGCCCGCGCCTGCCAATATCCGCCGCATTCAGCATGAGATGGCACGCCAGGCGGAGCTGGTCTCGCATTCTTACGGCCAGGAGCCTAACCGGCGCGTGCGCATTTTCCGCAATTGATCAATGAATCACGGTAGGGACAGGGCTCGTATCAGCTTTGCTGATTCCTTGTCCCTGTCC
>CAYMNB010000040.1:0-22587 GCA_964391725.1 uncultured Anaerolineaceae bacterium
AGGGCGGGCTTTGTCGCCATGACACCACAACAGGCTGAGATTGGCGCCCAGATCGAGGGTGCCGGCACACAAGCCCATCAAGAAGAAAGTGATGTTCAGAGGTGTCAGGGCGGTCAGGCGCGGCACGATGAACAGACTGCCGATGCCAGTCAGGATCACAATAAAAAGGATGCGCAGAGGATGAAAACGGTCAAATACCGCACCGCTGAAGAATGCGCCGAGGATGTAGCCAAGAAAAAGGGCAGAAAAGAGGATGCTGACCTGATCAATGGAGGCGCTGGTGTTTTGTGCCAGGTTGGGCAGGGTGGCGCCGAGGATGACGTTGAAGACCGCCATCGCCAGAAAACTTAAATAGAGGGCGATGGTCGTCAGGGTTTTCATGCTCTTTGGGCTTATCACTGTCATATTCATCCTGCCAATCGCTGAAACAACCGTCTTGTCCGGGTTGATGATTAGGCGCGAAAATATTTGTTGACACTTGCCGGTTTCATTGATACTACTTATATCACAAAGTGCCTGTCTGCCCAGTAAATGAAAGCGGGTTGAGAAAGCGACCACCTGTGTTGATATAATCAAGCTGTAGCTGCCGATTTGCAGAATAAGAGGAGTGAACCATGGATGCCCGTTTGAAACCGATCCCCGTGATTGATGGTCACATTCATTTTGACCTGCCTGCACAATTGCCTGACCTGGATGCCTGGCGCGAAGCTTTCCAGATCGCGAAGTTGAATTTCGTTTGCACGCACCACCCAACCCGTATCAGCCGCGTGCCAGAAGCGCTCTTTCTAAAAGCGCATTACCCCTCAACGGTGTATGTCTTTGGCGGGCTGGATATGTCTTCCCTGTTCAGTGATCCTGAAAATTGCGGCCAGCACTTTGCCGACTATCTGGATGTGCTGGCGGCGATGGGTTGTGACGGGGTCAAGATGATCGAGGGCAAGCCGACCACCCGCAAACGCTTGCCCATCCCGCCCTTTGACAGCCCTGCCTATGAACCTTACTGGGTGAAGATGGAAGCCACCGCCACCCCGCTGGTCTTCCATGTGAATGATCCGGAAGAATTTTGGGATGATGACCTGGTGCCGGATTGGGCGGTGGAACAGGGCTGGTCGTATGGCGATAGAACTTACATCAACAACGAAACCCAATACGCTGAAGTGCGCAATGTGATGGAACGCCACCCCAACCTGTCGGTGATCTTCGCGCATTTCTTCTTCCTGTCGGCGCAGTTAGAGCGTTTGGGCGGTTATTTGGATCGCTACCCCAATATGCACGTGGATCTGACCCCGGGGGTGGAGATGTACCACAACTTCGCCAAACAGCCTGAAAAAGTACGGGAGTTCTTCATTCGTTATCAGGACCGCATCGTGTTCGGGACTGATCTGGATGAATCCGCTCTGTTCGTGTCAGGAGAGGATGAGTTACATCGCAACGATTCTGATGTGCGCATCCACCTGATCCGCCTGTTCCTCGAAACAGAAGGCGCGTTCGCACCGGAGTCGTCCGCGGCGCTGTTGGGGGAGTTTGAGAAACCTTTCCAGGGTATCCACCTGCCGCAGGAAGTGCTTGAGAAAATTTATCACAAGAATTTCGAGAAGCTGGCAGGCAGGCAGCCGCGCGCACTTCAGCGGAAGGCGATCGCGGCGGAGTGCCAGCGCTTGCTGGCTTATGTAGAGACAACCCGCGAAGAGAACGCGCATTATGATGAGGATACGGCGGTGTTGAGCCGAATATACAACTACTTCGCGGCGGTCAGCTAATCTTTCTCCTTTTATTTTTGACATGCTAAGAACTTTGGGTTTTCTGAAAAACACCAAGTTCTCTATGGGCTTTAGCCTGTTGAAGGCGAAACCCCCGAAACAAAAACCACCCGCTAAGCGAGTGGTTTTGATTGGCAGTCAGCGTTAATTTATTCGAGTGAGCCTTCAAAATGGCCGTACTGCGGCGGCGCGTGGAACTTGGGCGCTGCCCAGTGGACGGCGTTGTAGATCACTCTGCGTACATTGGCATCATAGAAATTGGGGTAGGTCTCGTGGCCGGGTTGAAAGTAGAAAATGCGCCCGTTGCCGCGGTAAAAACAGCAGCCGCTGCGGAAGACATACCCGCTTTCGAACCAGCCAAGGAACACCAGTTCATCCGGCGCGGGAATCCCAAAGTGTTCGCCGTACATTTCTTCGTGTTCGAGTTCAAAGTAATCGGGCAGACCTTCGGCGATGGGGTGAGATTTTTCAACCACCCAGATGCGCTCTTTCTCGCCGATCTCATGCCATTTCAGGTTGCAGGTGGTGCCCATCAAAGATTTGAAAATCTTAGAAAAGTGGCCGGAATGCAGCACGACCAGGCCCAATCTGCCATCCAGAACACGCTCTTTCACCTTCGCGACGGTGGCATCGTCGACGTCGGCATGGGCCATATGCCCCCACCAGGTGAGCACATCGGTATTGTCAAGGACTTCATCCGTCAAGCCGTTTTGTGGTTCGTCCAGTGTGGCGGTTTTGACGTCAAGCCCTTGCTCGCTCAGGTATTCAGCGATAGCGCCATGGATGCCATTGGGATAGCATTTGGCGACCTCTTCATGGGTTTTCTCATGGCGGTATTCATTCCATACGGTGACACGAATTTTTTCAGACATACTATCTCCTTTTAATGGTTGGTTTATTGACCGAATTGGTCACATTTGACGATGACACCGTTCAGCGCAGCAGAGGCTTTGATGGCGTCGTACAGTTTTGCCATGCGCAGGCCGACTTCAGGCGGGCAGGGGTTGGCAAGTTCGCCGCGGCGTACTGCCAGAAATTGCTCCCATACTCCGAGCGAAGGCGGGGTATCAACGGGTTTGATCTCGGTTTCACCATCCTTTTGCAACTCCAGTAGTTCACCCCAAATGCCGGTGTTGAGAATGGCTTTTTCGGTGAAGACGCGGATCATGGATTTACAGTTGTGTTTGATGGCATCGCCATTGCCGTGCATGGTGACAAAGGCGCCGCTTTTTAACCTGGCGTTGATGGTTGCCAAAATTTCGACCGGTGTGCCGCGGTTGTCAAAATAAGCAGACACCTCGCCAAATTCCTCTCCGGCAAGGTCCACAACGGTGTTGAGCATATGCGCGCCGGTATCGAACAGGAAACCTCCACCGGAGATGGCAGGATCCTGGCGCCAGGAGCCGAGGGTGCCCTGCCGCCAGCTTTGCCAGACGACGGCGCTGATGGTCAGCAGGCTGCCTAATTCACCGGACCGCAGCAAGTCAACGGCTGTGCGGATATTGGGGCTGAGGCTGCCCGGAAAAGCAACTGTCAGCAGACGGCCGGTCTGGCGCATGATCTCGATCAAGCTGCGCGCTTCGACAGCATTCATCACCATCGGTTTTTCAAGCAAGACATCCAACCCGGCTTGCATACAGGCCTGGGTCTGGTCATGGTGATAAACGTGCGGGGTGACGATGAAGGCCGCGTCTAATTCATAATTAGCAAGCAGTGCTGTGAGATCAGGTTCATTGGGCGGGCAGGGCACACCCGCCGCCTCAAACTCTGCTTCTGTGCGGGCCAATTGTTCCTGAGATGGCTCGCACAGGACGGTGATCTCGGTGGTACTCTGCTGCTGCAGCATCTGGCGGATGTGGTGGCGCGCCATACCACCGCATCCGACCATGGCGGTTCTTACTTTGCTTTGCATGGGGTTCTCCTGCGATCCTCTGGTGGTTGGTGGTAGCAATACCCTGATTATAAGGTGTGTGAAGAAAACATCAATAGGCAGATGTCACCACTATAAACGAAAAATATCCGTTTCTCAAACAGCGGCTTTCATTAAAAAAACCTCCCTTTTCATGTCAGGGAGGTTGGTGTTGTCTGTATAGTCAATTAGATGGTGGAAAGAACCTGTCGGAAACGGCTGGAAAGTTCTTCCAAGATGCTGATGGCCATTTCAGCATCGTTTGCCAGGATAGCGCGGAAGTCCCAGCGGGTGAGCACCTGGCAGGTACTGTCGTTGATCGCTACGATGCTGGCGGTGCGTGTGCCTTCGCTCAGCAATGCCAATTCACCGAAAAAGTCAGTCGGTGTGAAGGTGTTCACTACCGATGTTTCACCGTCGCGGTGTTCTAAAATGGCTTCCAATTTGCCGGCTGACACAATAAAGAATCCTTCACCACCTTTGCCTTGTTGGATCACCACATCGCCGGCTTTGTAGGTGCGCTCCACCATACGTTCAGCAATGGCGTTTAGTTGTTTGGTGGTCAAACCCTTGAAGAGTGGTACTTTCTTCAAGAATGCGGCTTTATCTGCTGTAGATGTCATGTTGGTTTACTCCTTCGGAATTGGTAGGTCTTTGGGACATAAGTTTATTAGTTTATTATAACAACTATACAGCCGTTTGACACAGGTTACAAGAACAATCCCTCTGTTTTTTGAATAAAACAGATTATTTCAGGGGGCTGGGGCGGGTATAATTAGATCGATTATCAGGAAGGAATTTGGAGAACCCCATGCTATTAACCCGTGTTTCTCATGAACCTGTCATGCTGCCCAATCTATTCAATGATTGGGAATGTTATAACGTCTTCAACCCGGCAGTCATCCATCACAACGGCGTGTTTCACATGTGGTACCGTGCGCAGGGGCTGGATTGGGTTAGCCGCATCGGCTATGCAATCAGCCAGGATGGGAAGTGCTGGAACCGCCTGGAAAAACCAGTGATGACGCCGGTGGATGGGCTGGATTCACGCGGTTTGGAAGATCCGCGTGTGGTGGTGATCGATGGCGAGTTCCTGATGTGCTATACTGCTTATGGTAGTGAGGCCGTCAGCGGCGCACTGCCAACCCACACCGGCGGGGGCATCCTGCCCATGATCGCGCGCAGCCAGAATGGGATCGTATGGGAACGTATCGGCCCCATCGTTGAGGGAGAAGACAACAAAGATCACATGCTGTTTCCGCGCAAGATCAATGGCCGTTATACGGCGTTTCATCGCCGCTGGCCGAATGTGTGCCTGGCGTATTCTGAAGATTTGGTCACCTGGCCGGAAGCATGGATGCAGGAAGTTTATGGCCCGCGCCCTGAAAATGACTGGGATGGCCGTTCAGTGGGCAGCAACGGCACCCCGATCGAAACGCCGCATGGCTGGCTTCAGATCAACCATGGCTACAACGATGATCATATCTACCGCTTTGGGGTAGTACTGTTAGATCTGGAAGACCCAAGCAAGGTCATCCGCCGCCCTAAGGGGTTCATCTTCGAACCCAAAGAATTGTGGGAGATTCGCGGTGATGTGCCCAATGTGGTTTTCTCCTGCGCCAACCCGGTGGTGGCAGATAAGGTGTATGTCTTTTACGCAGGCGGCGATCATGCCATTGGTCTGGCGACCTGCTCTCTGTCAGAATTAATTGATTTCGCCCGGTTTGGTTGATTGATTCAAGCAGTCTGGTTGAGGTGCTCAGCAGCGATTTTGCCGGTAGCAAAAGCCCAATGCAGGTTGTAACCACCGCACGGTCCGACCACATTCAGGACTTCGCCGGCAAAATAAAGCTGTGGCAATCTCAGTGATTGCATGCTGGTTGGGTCCACCTCACTCAAATCAACACCACCAGCAGAAAGCTGGGCGTAGGTGTAGTCGCGGGTACCGGTGACCGGCAGACAGAATGCGGTGAGTAAGGCGAACAGCTTATCAGACTGCTGGTGAGTTAACTGTCCTACCGCAATGCTGGCGGGAAGGTTCAACTTATCCAGCAGAAAGCGGACAACCTTGTAGGGCAGGCAAGACTTCAACACACTTTGCACCGGAAACGAGGTATTTGCGTGCTGTTGAAACAATGTTCGCATGGCTTTGGATTGCCCGGGGATGAAATCGATCTCCACTTCGAATTGGCGGTGGGGATTGTCGTCAATGAGATGGCTAAGGTTCATGGCGGCGGGTCCATTGATGCCCCATTCGGTGAAGATCAAGTTGCCGGTGTTGCGTCCCAGGCGCGCCTGGTGGTCGAACAGTGACAGGGTGACATCCAGACGCACCCCCAATAACTTTTTGATGGGTGCCTCGGAGGTGATGATGGGTGCCAGGGCAGGCCGCAGCGGGTGAACCAGGTGTCCGCTTTTGATTACTGCTTTGTAGAGGGAAACATCAGCCCCCAATTGTGGGGCGGCAGCGCCCCCAATGGTGAGTAACACTGTATCGGCTTTAAGCGGAGGCCGCTGGCTGGCAAAGGTGAGGGTAACGCCGAAATTATCTGGGTCAAGTCCTGTGACCGTTTCGTTCAATAGCAATTTTACGTTGCGTTGTTCGAGATGGCTGACGAAGATGTCGCGTACGTTGGCAGCAGAATTGGAAATTGGATACACCCAGCCATCGTCAGTGGCGTAGGTGAAAATGCCCAGATTGTCCAGATCGCGGCGCAGTTGTTCGGGAGGATACTGTTTTAACACCTCTGCGGTGGACCGTTTGGGTTTGCCATGATATTGGTCAGCATCGGCATGCAGGTTGGTCAGATTGCCGCGGCCGGAACCGGTAGCAGCCAGTTTGCGTCCGGCAATGTCGTTACGGTCGATAAGATATACAGTGTGTTTTTGAGAGAGGTGCAGCGTGGCAAAAATGCCCGCGGCGCCCGCGCCGATCACAGCTATGACAGCCATTCGTGGTCATCCTTTTGGATTGATTGTAACATGGAGGAAGCGAAATGCCTTTCACTGCGGCTGTTGTGTTGCGGAAAATGGCAGGAGGCAGGCGAAGGGCGAGTGTAGTAAAATAGAAGGGCAGAATTGTATAGAAGAGGCAGACAACACTGCCTTTGACTTTTTTTAGCGGTATGAAAACGGATGAAACAGAAAAGAGAAGTGAAGAATGGATAGTGCAGAATCAATGAATGTGATTCGCGTTATCGGAGCGCGGCAGCACAACTTAAAAAATATCAATGTGGAGATTCCACGTGACAAATTTGTCGTGATCACCGGGCTTTCCGGCTCAGGGAAGTCATCGCTGGCGTTTGATACCATCTTTGCCGAAGGGCAGCGCCGTTATGTCGAGTCGCTTTCTGCTTATGCGCGCCAATTCCTCGGCCAGATGGAAAAACCTGACGTGGATTCGATCGAAGGGTTGTCGCCGGCGGTTTCTATTGATCAGAAATCAACCTCGCGCAACCCGCGTTCGACCGTAGGTACCGTGACTGAGGTGTATGACTACCTGCGCCTGCTGTATGCGCGCATCGGCATCCCGCACTGCCCGATATGCGGCCGCGAAGTGGGAGCCCAGTCAGCGCAGGAGATGGTGGATGTGATCAGCAAGCTGGAGGACGGCACCCGCCTTATTCTGCTGGCGCCGGTGGTGCGCGGACGTAAGGGCACCTATCAGGCTGTATTTGACGAGATCCGCAAAGCAGGTTTTTTGCGCTTGCGGGTTGATGGCGAGATGTACGATATCGAAGAAGATATTGAGCTGGACCGCTACAAACAACATGATATCGAGGTGGTCGTTGACCGTCTGGTGATCCGCAAAGGCGATTCAGAGACGGACAACAATGCCTTTATCAGCCGATTGACTGACTCGGTCGAGACTGCCTTGCGGGTCAGTGAAGGCTATTTGGTGGCAGTCAATGCTACCGCAGAGCCTAACGAGGAATTGAAATTTTCGGAAAGCTTTTCTTGCCCGGAACACGGCCCGGTGCTGCAAGAGATCGAGCCGCGCACATTTTCATTTAACACGCCCCACGGCGCCTGCCCCGAATGTCAGGGGTTGGGCGAGAAATTGCAGCTTGATCCCGATTTGATGGTGCCCAACTGGGACCTGTCGATCAATGATGGCGGTATCGTTGCCATGGAATACAGCAACTTTGCACAGAAACAGAAGCGCGGCGAAACCTATTACACCAAGATTCTGGCAGCCTATTGTGACCAGCATGGCATTAATCTGGATATGCCATTGGGTGAATTGACAGATGAAGAGAAGCGCCTGTTGTTCTATGGCACCGGCGGCAAGCCGGAAGTATTCAGCATTGACCTGGTGGGCAAAGATCGCACCTACCAGAACTATCAGGTGCGTTTCAATGGCATCATCACCGAATTGATGCGGCGTTATGAAGAAACCCAATCTGATTACATCCGTGGGAAGATCAACGAATATATGAGTCCGGTGACCTGTCCGGTGTGCCACGGCAACCGCCTCAATCCGCAGGCTTTGGGTGTGACAGTGGATGGTAAAAATATCATCGAAGTCACCGAATGGCCGGTCAAAGAGACTAAGGTGTGGGTGGATCGATTAACAGCGGATAACACGCCCCTGACCAGGACAGAACAATTAATTTCAGAACGCATTTTGAATGAGATCAACACCCGACTCGGTTTTCTGGTGAATGTGGGGTTGGATTATCTGACCTTAAGACGGTCAGCCGCCACGCTTTCAGGCGGCGAGGCGCAGCGTATCCGTCTGGCGACACAGGTGGGATCTCAGCTGCGCGGCGTGTTGTATGTGCTGGATGAACCTTCGATCGGACTGCATCCGCGCGACAACGGCCGCCTGCTTACGACTCTCAAAGGCCTGCGCGATCTCGGTAATACAGTGCTGGTGGTGGAGCATGACGAAGAAACCATCCTCAGCGCTGATTGGATCGTTGACCTGGGTCCGCTGGCGGGTGAACATGGCGGTGAGTTGGTGGCAGAAGGACCGGTGGAAGAGATCATAGCACATCCCGGTTCGTTAACGGGGGCCTACCTTTCGCACCGCCTTGAAGTGCCGTTCCCTGAAAAGCGTCGCACCGGCAATGGCAGTCACCTGACAGTATTGGGCGCGCGTGAGAACAACCTCAAGAATGTCGACGTGGAAATTCCGCTCGGTAAACTGGTCTGTATCACGGGGGTTTCCGGTTCTGGCAAATCTACCTTGATGGTTGATGTATTATACAAGTCATTGGCACAGAAACTGAACCGCGCACACACCCATCCGGGCAAGCATGACAGTATAGAGGGCATTGAGGCGCTGGATAAGGTCATTGAGATAGATCAATCCCCGATCGGACGCACCCCGCGTTCTAATCCCGGCACCTACACAGGCATTTTTGATGAGGTGCGCTCACTCTACGCCGAAATGACGGAAAGCAAACTGCGCGGTTACAAGGCTGGGCGTTTTTCGTTCAATGTGCGCGGCGGGCGCTGTGAAGCATGTCAGGGACAGGGGCAGATCAAGATCGAGATGCAGTTCTTGCCTGATATCTATGTGCCATGCGAAGTCTGCCACGGCGCGCGCTTCAACCGCGAAACCTTGCAGGTGCGTTACAAAGGCAAGCATATCGCTGAAGTGCTGGATATGACAGTGGAGCAGGGTATCGATTTCTTTGAAGCCCATCCGCGCATTTTGAATCGCCTGGAGACGCTCTACAATGTAGGGTTGGGGTATATCCGAATCGGGCAGCCGGCGACCACACTCTCCGGCGGTGAAGCCCAGCGGGTGAAACTGGCAAAAGAGCTGTCACGGCGTGCCACTGGACGCACGTTGTATGTGCTGGATGAACCCTCGGTTGGTTTGCATGCCGCTGACGTGCACAAATTGATCGAGGTGCTGCAGCAACTGGTCGAAAGCGGTAACACAGTGCTGATCATTGAGCATAATCTTGATATTATCAAGACCGCGGATTACATCATTGACATGGGGCCGGAAGGCGGCGATGCTGGCGGTGAGATCATCGCAGTGGGCAGGCCGGAGGAGATCTGCCAGAATGACGCTTCTTTCACCGGGAAATATTTGCAGCGCTACCTGCGGGATTACCACCAGGAACAGGCTTGCATATAAAAACCACCTTGGCGGTTGTTTCTTTTCCAAGGTAAGATAAGGACATGAATCGACTACGTGAGCGCATTCTGGAATCTCCGGCCATTCGCGGTTCGCTTTTCTTTGGCGCTTATTGGTCGGTGTTTGCACTCTACATGCCCTTTATGAACCTTGAGCTTACCCGGCGTGGCTTCAGCGGGGTGGAGGTCGGCTCGATTGGCTCGATTCGCGGCTTTATCATCATACTGGCAGCACCCATATTCAGCCGTCTGGCTGACCGTCTGGGCATTCGCGTAAAAATGATGCGGATTTTCATGATGCTATCAGCGGTGGGGGTGACTTTGTTGATGTTCCCGCAGTCGTATGCCTGGCTGATCGCTGCGGCGGTTTTCCTGTCAGTGATGCAAAGCCCGCTGGACTCGTTGAGTAATTCAGTAACCGTGCGCATGGCGCGGCGTTATCACCTTGATTTTGGGCGGATGACCTTTTGGGGGGCGCTGGCTTTTGCCGCCATGAACCTGATTGGCGGGGCAGTTTGGGAAAAATTCGGCTTTCGATGGATTTATTTGTGTGCGGGTGTCATGTATGTGATCGTGAGCCTGATTGCGGCGAACCTGGAAGAACCGGTGGAAGTTAATGAAAATGGTGAACCGGTCGCAACAAAGTCACAGGCTCCGGGAAAATTAAACCTACCGCCGGCGGTAATTGTCTTTTTTGTGGCGCATTTTGGCGTCAATTTTGCCTATTTCTGCGCGTTTGGTTTCACAGCCCCAATCCTGGATATGCGCGGCGCCAATGAGTTTGTCATCGGACTGGTCGGGACCGTGATCGGGGTGGGGGGGATGATTATCCGACACAATTCGCAAAAGATCATTGACCGCTATTCAGCAGAAACGGCGATGATCATGGGCATCCTTGCCGGGTTAATCCCGATTTTTGTCTACGGCTGGGTTGAGAATGTGGCCTTGATGGTGGTGTTCAGTGTCTTCCGCGGTGCGGGGTGGGGGTTGTTCCAGGTTTGTGCGGTTCGTTATCTGGATGAACAGGGCAGTGTGGAAAATGCCAGCACCCTGCAGGGGATCCTGGTGATGTTGAACACCCTGGCCAGCATCATCGCCAGCACCCTGTCGGGATATCTGTTCGACACCAATCTGGTGATGATCTTTGTGATCAGCGCGGGTATGATCTTTTTCTCACTGGTATCTTTGCTGGTAGTGAAGCATCTCAATCGGAAAACAGCGCTCATTGAAAATAGTGGACCAATCTAGGGCGCCAATCTGCCTGCCTGACCTAGGTTAACAAAGTATTTTTCCTGTCTGCATAGTCATGTATAATCGGTGTAAGGCCCGACAGATGGAAAGGACGCTGGCATGCCCGCTAAGGAATTTGACATAGAGAACCCTGGTAATCCGATCAACTTAATTAACCGCGAATTGTCGCGGTTAGAGTTTCAACGGCGAGTTTTGGAAGAAGCCAAAGATGAAAACAAACCGCTGCTTGAACGGGTGCGTTTTCTTTCGATCCTGGGTTCCAACATGGAGGAATTCTTCATGGTGCGGGTGGGGGGCTTACACCTGCAGAATGTGCAGGGGGTGCGGGCGCTTTCTCCTGAGGGGTTGGAACCTGCCGAACAGCTGGCGCACATCCGTCCGGCGGCGACTGCGATCATGCGTGATGCCCGCCAATATTTCGCCGACGTTATCATGCCGCTGTTGGAAGAAGAAGGCATTCATCTGCAGCATTATGACTTGCTGACAGAGAAACAGAAAGATGCGGTGGAAGCCTATTTTGACGAAGTTGTGTTCCCGGTGCTGACACCCCTGGCGTTAGACCCTGGGCATCCTTTCCCGCATATCTCCAACCTGAGCATGAATCTGGCGGTGTTGTTAGAAGATAATGAAGGTTTACAACGTTTTGCACGCATTAAGGTGCCCAATTCGATCGGCCATCTGGTACCGATCAAACGCTCCTCCGGCGGCGTAAAAAAAGACGGTACTCTGCCGACCCATCATTATTTTGTCTGGCTGCACGAAGTGATCGTGGCAAATCTACAAAAGCTGTTCCCCGGAATGAACATCATCGAAGCTCATCCTTTTCACGTGATCCGCAACGCAGACTACGACATCCAACAGATCGAATCGGATGACCTGATGGAGACGATCGAAGAAGAGATTCGCAAACAACGCTTTGGCCCGGTGGTGCGCCTGATGATCTTCGATAGCATGCCTGACCATATCCTCAGCATTCTGCAGGAAAACTTGCGCGTCAATAGGCTCGACATTTATAAAATGAGCCATGAACCACTGGTCTTGCGCACACTGGATCAATTGGCTGACATTGAATCACGCCAGTTGCATTTTCCACGCTATCAACCGCGTGTGCCGCAATTCATTGACCAGATGGTGGCGGGCAAGCGCCCCAGTATCTATAACGCCATCCGCAAGGGTAATATCTTTCTGCACCATCCCTATGACTCGCTTACCCCGGTGATCAACTTCTTGAAACGTGCTTCGCGTGACCCGAATGTGGTGGCGATCAAAGCCACGCTGTACCGCGTGGGGCAGAAGTCACCGATCGTGGCCGCGCTGCTTGAGGCCGCGCGCGATTATGGCAAACAGGTGGCGGTGATGGTGGAGCTAAAGGCGCGGTTTGATGAAGAGTCCAATATCGAATGGGCGCGTATGCTGGAGCAGGTGGGGGTACATGTGACATATGGGTTTGTGGGCTTGAAAACCCACACCAAAATGATGATGGTGGTCAGGCGTGAAGGCGATACTATGCGCCGCTACGTGCACCTCGGCACGGGCAATTACAACCACATAACCGCGCAATTGTATGAAGATATCGGCATGATGACCTGTGATGAAGCAATCGGCGAGGATGTGACCCATCTGTTCAATGCCATCACGGGCTATTCCAGCAAGAGCGACTACAAAAAACTGCTGGTCGCGCCGGTGAATTTGCGACAGGGGATTGAAAGCCGTATTAATCGTGAAATCGAGCGCCAAGAAGAAGGCATGCAAGGTTATTTGATCTTTAAGTGTAATGCTTTGATTGATCCGCCGATTATTGCGCATCTCTACCGTGCTTCGCAGGCAGGGGTGCGGGTGATCCTGCTGGTACGCGGGGAGTGCGCATTGCGCCCGGGCATCAAGGGGCTGAGTGATAATATCCGCGTGATCAGTGTGCTGGGCAGATATCTGGAACACAGTCGCATCTATTACTTCCATAATGGCGGCGAGGAGGAGATGTTCATCGGCAGTGCTGATATGATGCAGCGCAACCTGAACCGGCGCATTGAAACGCTTTTCCCGGTGGAAGATGCCGAGATGGTTCGCTATATCCGCGATCAGGTTTTGCGGGTGTATCTGCGTGACAATACCAAAGCCTGGCAGATGAAATCAGACGGCAGCTACAGCAAAGTGAAACCATCTAAAAAAGAAGAGCCTTTTTCGGTGCAGGAACATTTCATGTATCATCGCGAGTTGCTCGACCGCGAACTGGCGGACGATGACTTTGATGCAGATTAATCGGGTTGGTTGAGTTTTTCATTGAAGCCAACCATCCGTTCACCTAAATTCCTTTATCTGGCCATCATCCGCAGTGCGGTGCCGCTGCTGTTCAGTTTTGCCTTCTCACTGGACCTTATCTATTACTACGAACAGGTGCAGATGGATGCTCTCCAGTTGGTGTTGGTGGGAACCATGCTGGAATTTTCGGTTTTGTTGTTTGAAATTCCCACCGGCGTGGTGGCAGACCTGTATGGACGCAAGCCTTCGATCATTATCGGGTTCTCTTTGGTGGGCATCGGGTTAGGTTTACAGGGTGTGATCGCGGAATTCTGGAATATCCTTCTATGTCAGGTGATTTGGGGCGTGGGTGTGACCTTTCTAAGCGGTGCAGTTGAAGCCTGGTTGTCAGATGAGGTGGGAGAGCAGCAAGCCAATGACCTGATCATTCAGGGCACCCGTCCTGAGCAGATATTCTCCATCGCAGGAATTGCTTTGGCAGCGTTGGTGATGCCTTTCAATATGCGCTTGCCGCTGTTGTTGGGCGGGATTGGTTTCCTTGTTGTGACGGTCTTCTTATGGGTACTGATGCCTGAAAAAGGCTTTCAGCCCTCTCGCCACAAAGCAGAACCTTTCTGGCAGCAAATGAAAGCGACGGTTGTGGGCGGAATGAAGGAGGTCCGGCGGCGACCAAATCTGCGCTGGATCTTGTTGTTGGGTGTGTTCCTGGCGATCTATACAGAAGGGTTTGACCGCCTGTGGATTCCGTTTGCCATGGATAGCTATAATTTTGGCGTGATCGGTCCGGAACGCATGATCGGGGGGGCGCACATTATTGGCAAGGTGTTGATCTTTTTCCTGCTGGGCTCTCTGCACAAACGGGTGAACCTGGCGGATCAACGCGTGCTGGCGCGTACGATCACGGTGATTATCTTCTTATTGTTCGTGGCGCTGATCGGGGCAATTGCCACGCCCTGGCTGGCAGCAGCCTTGACGGCGATGGTGCTGGCCAGCATGCTGCGTGAGGTGCTGTCACCCATATACGCTACCTGGGTCAATTACCGCCTGCGTCCCGAAACGCGGGCAACCGTGCTGTCATTGAGCGGACAGATGAATGCCGTTGGCCAGATTTTGGGCGGGCCTGCCATCGGCGGGGTGGCAAGAAGGTTTTCCAAACGGGTGGGTTTGGGCTTTTCTGTGCTGCTGCTGACCCCTGCCATGTGGTTGATCACGCGTAAACGAATCCGCGAATCTGAACCTGTGTGAGCCTGCTTATTTTCGCTCCAGTTTGTTCACAAGCAGATGGGATTCTGGTATCATTGGTGCAGTAAAAGGAGCGGAGGGCGAGCGTGGCAATGTACCGGCACCATGAGGGAAATCACGATAGAAGCAGGCCAGGCAGCATGAGCTTGCGCATTGCTGAGACTTGCCTCTGGCTGGTTGCTGGATGCGGCAGGCAGCCTGCCTGCGCCGTTAAAATTTTTGAAATAGAGAATTGCTGGTGAAAGGAGCTTAAGCATGTCAAGTGTAACCCTGATAGGAATCCCCGACGACAAAAAGCGGGTTGAAGTGCAGGTTGGCAATCATATTGTCATTACCGATCATAAAGAAGAGAATGGCGGCATGGATGCCGGACCGTCGATGGGCGCCACGTTTCTGGCCGGGTTGGTGGCTTGTACTGCTTCCACCCTGCGTGGTTATTGTAAAAAGCACCAATTGCCCATGCCTGAAAAGGTGGTTGCCCATGTTGAGCTTGATGACGAATCTGAAACGGTCATTTCGGTGACCTTTGACGTGGTTGTGCCGACAGGTTTTCCCGAGAACCGATACAAAGCGCTCATCAAAGCGGCAGATTATTGCACCATGAAGATCTGGTGGCTGCATCCGCCTGAATTCATCACCCAGGTTTCATCGACACAAGATTGACATCATCTTAACTGACATCGAGGGAGGCACAGGAAATGCGCATAGAGGTCGATTGTTCAAAAGTCAGGGGGCATTTCCCGCATTTTTGGGAAAGCACAGGTTTTACCCCGGCCAGTCTGCTTTTGCAATCGCCTATGCAGTTTCAGCTTGATATGATCGGTGCAATTGCCCATCACGGCATCCGTTATGTGCGCATCCATTACTTGCTTGACCTGGTGAAGGTGAACAAAGACCGCTGGGGCAATATCCTTGGTTATGATTGGGACTATCTTGACAAAGGGCTGCGCCAACTGGTGAAAAACGGGCTGCTTCCTATCTTTGAATTGATGGGTAATCCCTCGGGGCATTTTGGGGACTTTCGTAATGACGACACTTTGCAGGAGTGGCGCGATTTTATCGCTGCTTTGGCGGCGCATCTGATTGAATCCTTCGGACGTGATGAAGTCAAGCGCTGGTATTTTGAGACATGGAATGAACCGGATATCCGCGGCGGGTGGTTTCGTGGTTCTGATGAAACCTTCTGCGCCTATTATGATGCCTGTGCAGACGGGCTGTGGTCGGTGGAACCATCGTTGAAATTCGGCGGGCCGGGCACCTGCATCACCCTGTCAAGCACATTTCAGGCCTTTGTCAAACACTGTGTCGGCGGGGCGAACCGCTTCAATCCCAAAGCGCCGGTGCGGGTTGATTTTTTGTCTGTGCATGAGAAAGGTGCGCCGCAAACGCTGGACAACATCTCGCCCAGTGCTCGCAAGATCATCCAACGTGAGAAGGACGCGCTGGAATATATCGCTGCTGTCAGCGGAGGTATGCTGGATATCGTTCCATTCTGGAATGATGAATGTGACCCGCAGGTGGGCTGGCAGGACAAGCATCCCTGGCGCGGTCAGCCTTACTATGCCGCTTTTGCCGCCAGGGTGATTGATCAGCACTATTGTGCCTTCATCCGCCAGAAACCGGATGCGTATCTGCCCTTCGGTTTGTTGGGAAATGACCATGGTTTTTTGGGCAGCTGGGAGCAGCGTTCGCTGCTGGCGTTCCTTGCTCACGATGTTGACCTGCCAGCCGGCCAGGCGGGGTATCAGGATGACGACAGGCGCTTTGAATTGATGGAACGGCAGGTGCCTTGTGAATTTGTCAAAAAGCCCATTTACAACCTGTTCACCATGTTGTCATTGTTGGGCGATATCAACCTGGCTGTCCATCGTTCTTCTGGACGCGAGCAAGTCGGTGTACTTGCCACGATGCGCAACGAAGAACAGGTGGCCATCTTGCTGTATGCTTCTGCGGACGACATCACTGTTGCAGGCAAGGTTGCGATGCATTTGACAGTGAAGAACCTGCCTTTTGAGCCAGATGCGCGGGTTTTGTACCAGATCGACCAGTATCATACCAATCCTTATCCACACTGGCTGCGCGGGATTCAATCAAACGGTGAACATGCCGGATTCTCAGAGGAAACCATCCATCTTATGGATCTACATCAAGAGCTGTGCTGTACGGGCACAGAAGCTGGTAGTGTGGATGATGGCGACGGAAACTTCCGTCTGTCATTCCCGCTGCTGCTGCCAGGGGTGGCGTTGGTGGTTTTAAGTAAAAAACCTGACAATGCGCCTGCGAGACTGAAAGGGCTGTGGTCTGCCTGTTATCCTGCCCTGGACGGCGGAGTTAATCGCCTGCTGCGTTGGCAAACCTGTGACGATTACAACGTTAAGACCTTCGAGGTGGAGGGTTCTACCCGCTATGATGGCGGATACCGGCGGCTTTCAAACTTCCAATTTCTTGACAATGCCTACCTGCATCGCTCGGTGACTGATCAGCCCTACTTTTACCGCGTGCGGGTCATTGACTATTGGGATCGCCCCTCGCCCTGGTCAGAGGTGCATGCTGCCTGTCTGCCCTGATTTCTACAGATAGGGATTTACGAGCCCCTGCACGAGGTCATCGATCACTATCAACTTCCCGCTGTCCATTGACAGGTTGGCTGCCACGCCGGTGAGGATGGAATAGGCGCCGCCGCGCCAGTCGGCAGCCCGTTGGTAAGGATCTCCCTGTGGGTCGGGGGTGAAGATGTCCTTCAGCAGCAGATCATCTCCGCCGCCATGTCCGCCGGATGCTTCCCAGATGGGAATATCCTGTTTTGCGCCAAAGTGGGGGAACAGGGTGGTGCTGGTGGCTTCACCGATCATCTCGCCCGGCACGCGGTCATCACCACTGATGTAGACGGACTCCATACAGCGGTGCTCCAATCTACCTTGCGATCCGTTGAAGTTTACTATGTAGCCCTCCCACGGCATGAAGGCGTTGAGCGAATAAGACATCTGCACAAGATTGTCATAGGTCACGATGAGGTTCATGTTGTCTTCGATGTCGATGTCAGGCGAAAAGACACAGCGGTCGCGGAAATAGCCGTCATGTTGTTCCTGGTCAAGATATAGTTGCTTCAATCCTTCGCCGATATTTAGATCCAGGTAGAAGGGGCAGCGGTCGGCTTCGGGGCAGGTGTGGCAGCGCTCGCTGCGGTTGTGCAGCCCCAATCGTTCAGCCGTTTCGGGTACATAATAGCGGCGTTGTCCGCTGGCGAACACGCCTTTGGGAAACGAGGACAACCACCAGTTTATGAGATCAAAGTGATGGGTGGCTTTGTGCACCATTAAACCGCCGGAATTGGCTTTGTTGCGGTGCCAGCGGCGGAAATAATCCGCGCCATGGGAAGTATCGAGCAGCCAGTGAAAATCGACCGAAAAGACCTCGCCGATGATGCCCGACATGAGCAGGTCTTTGATCTGGGTGCGGGGAGGGGAGTAGCGGTAGTTGAATGTGACGCGCAGGGATTTGCCCGTGCTTTTGACCGTATCCACTATACGCTGGCACATCTCTGCCTCGATGGTCATGGGTTTTTCCGTAATCACGTTGCAGCCCAATTGCATGGCGCGCACGATGTATTTTTCGTGATAGCGGTCCATGGTGGTGACGATGACGGTGTCAGGACGGGTCTCAAGGATCATCTGGTCGAAGCTTTCTTCGCTATAAACGGCGACTGGCCGGGATTGATGTTCTTTGAAATAACCCTGATAGAGCTGGGCGCGCCCCGCGTTGCGGTCGCACACCGCCGTCATTTCTGCCAGTGAGGCATAGGTTTCCGCCACCGCCTGGGCATACATGAAACCGCGACCACCAGTGCCGGCCTGTGCGTATTTGGTTTTCGTCATTGTTGTGCTCCTTGCTTGCCTGCTATTCAATAAAATCCGCAGGATATTGCTCCTGACCATTCTCAATTATGCCACAATGGAACGGGGCTGGTGATTGCCAGCCCCGTTGAAAAAGGAGGTAAAAATGAAACGAAACAAAGTTAACGAACACCCAGGAGCAGTTCGTTGGTCAGTTGGTCCAGTTTCTCATACTGAAGGCCGCGGGTGGCGATGGCCTGACGATCAAAAGCTTGCGCGCGCAGGGCAGCGGCGCTTTTGTTGGTGAATGCGCCTAAGAAGGCATTCATCTGTTCATCTTCTGCGTTTATTTCTGCCAGCAGCGCTTGAATTTGACTATCCTGGCGGAATTGTTCGGCTTTCTCAGCCAGGATCATGTAGGTGCGCATGCAGCCGCGGGCAAATTCTTTGACACCATCGTAATCTTCTGTGCGGAAGGCGTGCGCGTCAAAGTGCAGGGGATGGCTGTAGTGGTAATCTTCGAGCAGCTTGACCAGGAAGAAAGCGCTCTTCAAATTGACCGTACCAAAGCGGAAGTCCTGGTCATAGCGCCCGAAAGCCTGGTCATTGAGGTCAATGTGCCACAATTTGCCGGCTTCCAGTGCTTGCGCCACCTGATGGGTGAAGTTCAGGCCTGCCATGTGTTCATGGGCGACTTCGGGGTTGACACCGACCATGTCGGCGTGGTCCAGGGTTTCGATGAAGGCCAACATGTTACCGGTGACAGCGTTGTACATGTTGCCGCGCGGTTCATTGGGCTTGGCTTCCAGAGCAAATTTCAGGTCATAGCCCTGCGACAGCACGTATTCACACAAATAATTCATGGCTTCGCGGTTGCGTTTGATGGCAATGACCGGATCTTTGGTGGCGTCGCTCTCGGTACCTTCGCGTCCGCCCCAGAACACATACAGTTTTGCGCCCATTTCGACGCCCAAATCGATGGCATTCATGGTCTTCTGCAGGGCATAGGCGCGCACTTTGGGGTCATTGGCGGTGAAAGCGCCGTCTTTGAAGATCGGGTCAAAGAACAGGTTGGTGGTTGCCATCGGTACCACCAGACCGGTGTCTTTGAGGGCTTTTTTGAAGGCGCTTTTGATGGCTTCGGCTTCAGCCGGTGTGGCATCGATGGGGATCAGGTCATTGTCGTGGAAGTTGACACCATAAGCGCCAACCTCACCCAGCAGATACACCAGATCAGCGGGTGATTTTTTGGCGCGTACATCGCCGCCAAACGGATCAGCGCCGGTGTTGCCTACTGTCCACAGGCCGAAGGTAAATTTTTTCTTTGAGAAATCGTATGTCATGAAACTTACTCCTTTTTAGTTGATATGATTGGAAAATACAGGTTGCGACAGGTGATCGTACACCAGCGCGGCGGCGCCGATCACGCTGCTGTTGATACCAAAGTGAGAAGGTTGGATATTCAATGACGGGCTGTTGGTCTTCATGCTGTGTTTTTGCGCCACAATCTTGATCTCAGGGATCAGGTACTTCAGCAGACTGTGTGAATAGCCGCCGATAATGATCATTTCGGGGTTGAACAGGCTGCTCAGCTGACTGACGACCAGGCCGAGATGATAAGCGATCTTTGCCAATTGGCGGTGGCAGATGGGGTCATTGTCCAGACCCGCCTGCGCAATGTCATCAAAACTGAGGGTGTCAATGGATTCTGGGGTGAAGCGAGAAGGCGGCTTGTTGTCTCGCAGCAGTTTGCGGGTTTCTTCCACAATGATGTTATTGCCAATGACGGTTTCGAGGCAGCCCTGGCTGCCGCAGCCGCACTGCTGACCATTGGGATCCACCACCATGTGGCCGACTTCCGCCGCGTAGCCATTTTGGCCGCGCATTAATTTGCCATCCACCATGATACCGCCGCCGATGCCGACGCCGCCGGTGATGAGCACAAAGTTTTCAACATTCCGCGCGTTGCCCAGGTAATGTTCTGCTACGGCAGCTGCGTTGGCGTCATTTTCCACCAGGATGGGCAGGTCGAATTGCGCTTGCCAGTATTTGAGTACATTGACATTTTGCCAGCCGAGATTTGGTCCCAGGGTGACAGCGCCTCGATGGGTATCAATTAACGCCGGCAGAACGACGCCGATGCCCAGTGGGGGGATGCGGCGATACTGGGCTTCCTGCACAGCTTCCTGGGTGAAGGCGATACCATTCATGATGACATCTGCCGGTGATAAACCTGGCGTAAGCGGAGTGCGCGCCTGCCAGATCACACGGTAGGTGAAATCGAGCAAGGTGGCTGCCAGGTAATCGACATTGACCTCAATGCCGATAGTGCAGCCATAGGAGGGATTCAAGGTGAGCAGCAGGCCCGGCCGTCCGATGCGGTCGCTCTGATAAGTAGTTTCTTCCATCATATTTTGTTGGATAAGTTCATTTACGATGGCGGAAACAGTCGACCGGTTGAGGCCGGTTTCTGCTGCCAATTCGGCACGTGAAAGAGTCTGATGCTGGCGCAGGGCGCACACTATCAGAGCAGAATTGTGTTGGCGTACAGTGAATTGGTCAGCGGTCGCTTGCATATTTTTGCCTGGAAAAGGTGTGTTAGCCCTGTGGATAATATTTGTTGACGCAACAAACAAAGTGTATCTTTTTCATTGTACTCTTTCAAAAACCAGTTGTCAACCGCGAATTTGGTCGGCGGCTATTGGCTGCCGGTCCGGGTAAAGCAGAAATAATTAATACAAATCCTATAAATATAGGATATTATTAGGTTGGAAATGCTGGTAAAATAGCGTGAGTAAGTTACCGGTGTAAAGTAATCAGAGGTAGTGAAGGAAGACGTAATGACAATTTGCCATACAGACCGCATCAATTTGGATACATCCTGGTATGTAGAAGAATCAACACAGGTAGATAACACCTATGATTTTGAGACCTGGGACGCTGGTTATCATGAAAATATTCTGCAAGCCATCGGCAACACACCCCTGGTGAAGCTCAACAAAGTATTGCCCGACAATGTCAGGGGTACTATCCTGGCAAAGGTGGAGGCATTGAACCCGGGCGGTTCGATCAAAGACCGGGTGGCACTGAACATGATAGAAACTGCTGAAGCTGAAGGACGCCTGAAACCCGGTGGCACCATTATTGAGGCTACCTCCGGCAATACCGGCATCGGCCTTGCGACGGTGGCGGCAATCAAGGGTTACAAAGCTTTGCTGGTCATTCCAGACCGCATGAGCCAGGAAAAGATCGACTTTCTGCGCGCCATCGGCGCCGAAGTGATCGTTACCCCATCAGTGGGGCCGGATGACCCCGAAAACAATGTCAATGTGGCGGCAAGGTTGGCGGCCGAAACCCCCAACAGTCTGTGGACCAACCAGTATAAGAACACAGCCAATCCGCAGGCGCATTATGCAAGCACGGGACCAGAGATCTGGCGGCAGACTGCCGGCAAGGTCAAGGTCTTGGTGTGCGGCATGGGTACCGGCGGCACTATCAGCGGCACCGGCCGTTACTTGAAAGAACAGAATCCGGATGTCAAGGTGGTGGGGGTGGACGTGCGCGGCTCTCTGATCCTTGAGAGCTGGCAGGCCGGACATCAAGTTGGCGATGACGAATATGAGAAAGCTAAGTTCCTGGTGGAAGGCATCGGCAAGGATTTTATTCCTGACACGATGAATTTGGATATCGCAGATGAGATCGTGCGGTTGGAAGATGCTGACTGCTTTTTGATGGCGCGCCGTATGGCACGTGAAGAAGGTATCTTCGCAGGTGGTTCATCTGGTGGCGCGGTAGCAGGGGCGCTGCGTTCCAAGTTCGTGCAGGCATTGCAGCCGGGCGAGTTGTGTGTGGTGATTCTGCCTGATTCCGGCAACCGTTACATCAGCCGCATCTACAATGATGAGTGGATGCGCGCCAACGGTTACATGGATTGATGATTTCCCAGTAGAGAAAGAATATAAGGCGGCGGTAGCGATACCATCGCCTTTTTTTATACATAATCGCAGCTTTTGATATGATATAACTAATCCACTGAGCAATGAAAACAAATGCCATAAGGAGGCCCTATGTTCGATCAATTTCGTGTCAAACCCGGAAACCCCATTCGTCTGGCAGATTTTGAAGCCAACGGCAAAACCTATTTTGCGGGGTCGAAAGACGAAGCCAAACAACAATTCAAACCTTTGAACCACAAACTGCGCGAATTGCAGACATTGCTGTATGCGCAGGGCAAACA
>CAYMNB010000041.1:0-1189 GCA_964391725.1 uncultured Anaerolineaceae bacterium
CTCCTCCCGCAAGAATCCACTATAATGAATTTAATCATCATCATCGCAGGAACCCGATCGTGGCACACAAACCCCCGCCGCCCACCCATGCCGAGTTGCTTTCTCATCAGCCCTCCCTGGTGATGGCGCTGATGGGATTGGTGAGCCTGCGCAGAACCTTGCCCCTGATTGCACGCCGCACGCGCGCGCCATTGATGCTGTTGTGGCTGGGCGTGCTGGTGACCATCCTTTTGGCGGGGCTGGCGGTTTTCTGGCTGGATACAGCCGGTTGGCTGCAACCTTTCTTGTTGAGCGAGACCCCCGCAGCGGAGGTCATGGCGCCGGCGCAGGTGGAAACAGGCGAAGCGCACTGGTGGCAGGTGTATTTCACGCGGGGAGTGGATGGCGGCTGCCTGGACGCTGACACGATGGCGGATGAACAGGCGGTGACGCGCGCGCTGGTCAGCCAGATCGAACAGGCGCAGGAGAGTATCTACATCGCCGCGTTTTCATTTGACCTTGAATCCGTGGCGCTTGCCCTTATGGATGCCGCCCAACGCGGCGTCGAGGTGGTGTTCATCACCGATGACCTATATGGGCTGGCGGATGACGAGATCAAGTACCCGCAGGCGCCTTACTTCGAACGATTGGCGCAGGCCGGCGCGCAGGTGCAGACTGACCGAGGCGCAGGCTTGATGCATAACAAGTTCATCATCTTTGATCGCAGCGCGGTGTGGACGGGTTCGCTCAACCTGACCCGCAACGGGGTCTGTAGGAATAACAACAACGCCCTCCTGATCCATTCAGAAGCATTGGCAGACATCTACCTGCACGAATTTGAGGAAATGCGCCGCTATGAATTCGGCGCTGCCTCACCTTCCACGCTGGAAGATCAGACTGTGTATATTGACGGGCACGGCGTGCGCGTGTTCTTCGCGCCCGAAGACCAGGTGCTGGCGAACCTGACCCCTATCATCGCCCTCACCCAGCAGGAAGTCCTGTTCATGGCGTATTCATTCACCACGCATGGCCTGTGTGACGAGATGGTCAATTTACAGCAACAAGGGGTGGCGGTGCGCGGTGTTTTTGAATCACGGGGCAGCAGCGTTGACCATTCCTGCCTGAACGATCTGCTCGCCAGCGGCGCAGAGGTGCGCCAGGACGGCAACCCGGCCGCCATGCACCACAAGGTCATCATCCTCGACCGGCG
>CAYMNB010000041.1:1289-13253 GCA_964391725.1 uncultured Anaerolineaceae bacterium
GCCAGGACGGCAACCCGGCCGCCATGCACCACAAGGTCATCATCCTCGACCGGCGCTATGTGATCACGGGCTCTTTCAACTTCTCCAACAGTGCCGATCAAAGCAATGACGAAAACCTCATCATCATCGATGACCCGGTGCTGGCGCAGTTATTCATTGATGAATTTGAATTGCGCTGGTCGGTGGCGCAGACGCCGGCCCAGTAACCGGGTCAATCCTGGCAGCTGCGAGAGAATTGGCACAGCCCTTAGCAATGATTCCGGTGCCGAAACCTGGTGCATGGTAAGATTGGTACGTTCAAGGCTTTGGCAGAGAGGTATTACATGCAAGCAACAGCGAAAATTCTGGTGACCAATGACGATGGCATCCGCTCCTCAGCCCTGTGGCTGCTGGCGGAGACTTTGTGCGATCTGGGCGAGGTGACCATCGTGGCGCCCAGCATCCAGCATTCCGGCGCGGGACGTTCCTACACCGGCCCCGATGGTTCATTGGCGTCGTACAACCTGCCAGGCGGCTGCCGGGTGAAAGCCGCCTACTCTGTGGATGCCACCCCCGCCAAGGCGGTTGTGCTGGCGCTGGGGCTGTTGCTAAAAGACGATCCGCCCGATCTGGTGGTATCAGGCATCAATTACGGTGAGAACCCGGGCACCTCCATCATCTCTTCCGGCACAATCGGGGCGGCATCAGAAGCTGTCCTGCATGGCGTGCGGGCGCTGGCGGTTTCGCGCGCGGTGCCAGAAGGCGAATATCTGCGCAACAGTGAAACCATTGATTTTTCTGTGTCGGCCCATTTCGCGCGCAAATTCGCGCAGTTGATGCTGACCGACCCCGTGTACCGCAGCCTGTCGCTGCTCAAGGTAGATGTGCCTGCCAACGCCACGCCCCACACGCGCTGCAAGGCCGCCCGGCTTTCTTCCTACCGCTATTTCGAGCCGGTCTTCAAAACGGATGCCAGCGGAGAGATGGTCATCGACTACCGCGTCAACCCGACAGACCCTGCCATCCAGCCCGGTGATGATATTCACACCCTGCTGGTCGAGCAATTGGTGGCGGTGACGCCGCTGACCCTGGATATGACCGCACCGATTGACCTGCGCACGCTGGAGCGCGACTGCTGACGCCTGTTCTGCCTTAAAGAAGATATATCCCGCGAAAGTATGTTTTTTTTGAACTATGCTATAGTGAAAGCATCGTTTCCTTTTTGGCTTTCATGGAAGGATGGTTGTTATGCCTGATAAGATAAATGATGAATTAAGCGATGTTCCTGAGAACAAACCTTTTGGCAATGAAGACGACTGGTTTGCAGACCTGCCGGACTTCGAAAACGAAGAGCCTGCCAGTATAAAACGTGCGGAAGGTGTCGAAGAGACTCTGGCGCCCGAGAAGCTGGAGGAGCCAGAGGAACTGGAAGAACCAGTGGCGAGCCCGAAAATGCAGTTTGAGCCGGTGCGGTCGGATGAACCGGAGGAAGAACCCATCGAGGAAATACCGGGGGAGGCCCTCGCAGAGCCGAAACCGCCCCTCAAAGAACGCGTGGCGGCGTTCTTCGCTTCTTTGAAGAAGGACGACAAGGACAAGGCTGAAAAAGCCAAGAAAACCACCAAATCGCTGTCGTTTTTGAAAAAAGAAAAAGCAGAACCAGAAAAAGTTAAAAAAGACAAAGAACCGAAACAGGCGCGTGAAAAACGCGAGCCCGGCCCGCTGCTTGCGCGGTTTGGTCCGATCTTCTGGACAATCAGCGGGGCGATTGCCTTGTTGATCGCCCTGATCATGCTGGTAGCGGTGATCGTGATCGCTTCCAATGCCATGAAGGTCACCGCCCAGATCAATGACCACCTGGTGGGCAATCTGTATGACAGTTTTGTTGCCATGGATGAAGCCAGCATCAAGACCACCATCCCCATCCAGACCGAGGTGCCTGCCAAATTTGACGTCCTGCTGGATACGATGACCACCGTCAACCTGAGTGAGGATGTTTATATCACCAGCGCCACCGTCAGCCTGACCACCGGCGGCCTTTCGATCACCAACGCGCCCACCAATATCATCCTGCCTGAGGGCACGGAATTGCCCATTCACCTCATCTTGACCGTGCCGGTGGACGAGATGATCCCGGTGGAGATGCTGGTGGAGGTAGACATTCCGCTGGCAGAGACCGAACTGCACGATCCGTTTGTGAAACTGCAGCGCACCATCCAACCCTATTACATGTGGCTGTGGTCCATGACCACACCGGGTGTCAAGGCGTTCGATTATCCCTGGAAGCAGTAGCCATTTTCGCAGAATCGTTTATAATTGCTACCAGATAGCACAAAGAGGCTGTCCTGAGACGGATGCCTGGCCAAACCGGTCAACGCTCCGCTCAGCGCAGCCCCTTTTATTTGAAAGGAAATTGATAATACTGGTATGCAACCTTCTTTCGTGAAATACAGCCTGCCCAATGGAATGCAGGTGTTGTTGAAGGAAATCCACACCTTGCCTCTGATCAGCCATTGGGTGTGGTATCGCGTGGGTTCACGCAACGAACAGCCCGGCCAGACCGGCATTTCGCACTGGGTGGAACACATGCAATTCAAAGGAACGGAGCTGTTTCCGGCAGGTGTGCTTGACAAAGCCATCTCGCGTGACGGCGGTTACTGGAACGCGATGACCTATCTGGACTGGACTGCCTATTTTGAAACGCTGCCGGCGGAGCACATCCGCCTGGCGCTTGCACTGGAATCTGACCGTATGATCAACAGCTTCTACGACCCCAAGGAAGTAGAATCAGAACGCACTGTGATCCTTTCAGAGATGGAGGGCGGTAAAAATGATCCGCTCAGCCGTTTGAGCGATGCCGTGCAGGAGAAAAGTTTTGACCTGCATCCCTATCGCCACGAGGTGATCGGTTCAGAAGAAGACCTGCGCAGCCTTTCGCGTGACGACCTCTATCTCTTCTACCGCCAGCATTATTCCCCCAACAACGCTGTGCTTGCCATCGCCGGTGATTTTGACATCCGCCAGATGAGGGATATGGTAGAGCAGTATTTCGGCGGCATTCCTTCTTATAATTTTCAAGACCCGCCGATCGAACGCGACGCACCGCTGCAAGGCGAGCGCCTGGTGGAAATGAGCGGGGCGGATGACACCGCCTATTTACAGGTGGCATATCGCGCGCCGCAAGCCAATCAGCGTGATTTTTTGGCCTTGCTGCTGCTCGACAGCATCCTCAGCGGACCGAGCAGCCTGAACCTGTTCAGCGCTGGCATCACCAACAAAACCAGCCGGTTATATCACCGTCTGGTGCCGACCCAGCAGGCAGTGGCGGTGGGCGGTTCGGTGGCAGCCACCATTGACCCATATCTCTACGATATTACCGTGACCCTGCACCCCAACAGCGACCATGATACAGCGCTGCGTTCGATTGATGAAGAGATCGAGCGCATGCAGCAAGAACTGGTGCCGGCCGAAGAACTGGCGCGCGCGGTCAAACAGCACCGCGCCATGCTGGCATACGGCAACGAGAATATCACCAACCAGGCTTTCTGGCTTGGCTACAGTGAAGTGTTCGACAGTTACGAACACTGGTACCTGCCCTTGATGGACACACTTGGCACCATCACCCCGCAGGAAGTCCAGCGCGCGGCGCGCACATTGCTGCGCCCCGACGAACGTGTGATCGGCAAGTTCATCCCCAACCATAAAGGCGGTGCGGCATGACAAATTCATTGTGGGACAAATACCGCAGCCTGCCCAGTGCTGAGAATATCACTCGTGTGACCTTGCGCAACGGCATTGTGGCATTGCTGCGAGGCAACCCGCACAGCCAGTCCATTGGTTTGTCCGGCTACCTGTCTGTCGGTTCCGCCATTGACCCTCATGATAAGCTGGGGCTGGCAGAGTTCACGGCATCCGGGTTGAAATATGGCACACAGCAATATGATTTCCAGCAGATCTATCAATTGCTGGAATCAACCGGCGCCAATATGTCATTTTCCGCCTCGGTGCACCAAACCTCGTTCGCGGGGCGCTCACTGAGCGAAGACCTGCCGATGATGCTGGCCTTGCTGCGTGAAACCCTCGAACATCCCACCTTTCCTGAAAAAGAGATCGGCATGCTGCGTGACCAGATGATGACCAGCCTGCAGATCCGCGAACAGGATACCCGTGCCCAGGCGGCGCAGACCTTCGACCGCCTGCTGTTCGGCGAGACGCACCCCTATGGACGGCCGACCGATGGTTTCATGGAGACCCTGTCTGCTATCAGCATCCAGGATATGCACGCCTTGCATGGCGCTTATTACGGGCCGCGCGGCGCGGTGATCGCCTTGACCGGTGATATTTCAATACCTGCCGCCATCGAGCTGCTTGAAAACAGCCTGGGCGATTGGCGCAATCCACTGCAGATGGTTATGCCCGCGCTGGCAGCGCCCGCGCCACCGGCAGCTGCACAGCGTGAACATATCACCATCGCCGACAAATTCCAGACTGACCTGGTCATGGGCACACCCGCCCCGCTGCGCAATTCGCCTGATTTTCTGGTTGGTGTGATTGGCAACAATATCCTTGGGCAGTTTGGCATGATGGGGCGTATCGGTGAAGTGGTGCGTGACAAAGCCGGCCTGGCGTATCACGCCAGCACCTCGCTCAACGCCGGCAAACTGGGCGGTGCCTGGGAAGTGAATGCCGGGGTCAATCCTGCCAATTTGGAACGCGCCATCGACCTGATTCGCACGGAACTGAAACGCTTCTGCACCGAACCGGTATCCTCGGAAGAACTCGAAGACAGCCGCGCCAATTTGATCGGCCGCCTGCCGCTTTCGCTGGAAAGCAATGGCGCCGTTGCCATGCTGCTGGTGCGCATGGAGCAATACGGCCTTGGGCTGGATTATCTGCGCGATTATATCAACACCTTGCAAGCCACCACTCCCGAGGATATTCAGCAGGTGGCGCAGCACTACATCGGCTTTGACCAGTTGATGACGGCTTCCGCCGGCCCGGCGCTGACGGAGGTGTCGCAAGCATGATCCTGCGCTGTGGCGTTGACCTGGTGGAGATCGAACGCTTCCAGATGCAGCCGCGCCTGCGTGAGCGCTTTTTGGCGCGCATTTTCACCCCGGCGGAAATTGAGCTGTGCGCTGATAAGGACCAGACTTTTGCCGGACGCTTTGCGGTCAAAGAAGCGGTTGCCAAAGCCCTCGGCTACGGCATCGGCGAGATCAGCTGGCAGGAGATCGAGGTGCTGATGGATGAGCAGCGCGCCCCGCAGCTGGTGCTGCATGGCAAAGCCGCCGAACTCGCGCAGGCGTTAGGCCTGACGCAGTGGTCGGTCAGCATCAGCCACCAATCCACCCTGGCAGTCGGCATGGTAGTGGCGCTGGGTGAAGAACCGCCCGCCTGATTTTTTTCCACCCAATCGTAGGGATTTCATCTAAAAAGAAAACCCCCTGAACATATCTGTACAAGGTGTGCTATGTTACACTTTTGTCATTCATTGTGACAGGAGAAAAAAACAGGTTATGAACAAGACCAAATTGCATTATATTGTCAGCACCCACTGGGATCGTGAGTGGTATGAATCCTTTCAGGGTTTCCGCTACCGCCTGGTGAGGTTGATGGATCGCGCCATCGAAGGATTAGAGAGCGGCCGCCTCAAAGGCCCCTTCACCCTCGATGGACAGGTGATCCCCATCGAAGATTATCTTGAGATACGCCCTGAAAAGCGGGAGCAGGTCGAAACCCTGATACGCGAAGGTAAAATCGTGGTTGGCCCATGGTACGCCATGCCGGATGAATTCACTGTACCGGGTGAGTCATTGATCCGAAACCTGCGCATGGGGCACGAGATGGCGCGCGCCTATGGCAGCGTGGCTTCCAAAGGCGGCTTTATGTGCGATATGTTCGGGCATAACAGCCAGATGCCGCAGATCTTCAAAGGGTTCGGTGTGCGCGGGGCTTTTCTGTGGCGCGGCACCAATTTGGTAGACACCCGCAACTTCATCTGGGAAGGTGCTGATGGCACCCGCATACCCGCTTACCGTTTCGGCAAGATCGGCTATTGTTCATTTGCTATCGTGGTGCGCGGTAAGTTCCATACCGACGGTGAATTCGGCAGCGTGGTTGGCTGGAATCCCAGCGATGGTGAGAAGGCGCTGGAAGAATTCATCGCTTACTGCCAGAAAACCAACGACATTGACACCATCCTGCTGTTTGATGGCTGCGACCACCAGGAGTGGGATGAACCCGTGTATGAATTCATGTTGGAGAAATTCGGCGACAATGCCGAGTTCCACTTCGTGCATGGCACTTTTGATGATTATTTGGATGATTATGAAGCCCAACTCGGCAAAGTAACCACCACGCTGAAGGGCGAATTGCGCGAACCCGGCCTGGCAAAAGCTGGGCAAGACCAGCAGTGGCTGATCCCCGGCGTGCTTTCCAGCCGTGTGTGGCACAAGCAAGCCAACTGGACCGCCGAAAACAACCTCACGCGCTGGGCAGAACCCTTTGCGGCGTTTGCCAGCCAGGCACTGGGGCGTGAATATCCCGCCGGTTTCCTGCGGGTTGCCTGGCGTTGGCTGCTGCAGAACCACCCGCATGACTCCATTGACGGCTGCTCCATCGACCAGGTGCACCGCGATATGATGTACCGCTTCGACCAGGCCAACGGCATCGCTGAACGGCTGACGCTGGAAACCACCCAGGCGCTGAGCGCCTCAATCCGCGGCGAATTAGGCGAGAGGGAACTGCGGATGACGATCTTCAACCCCCTTGCGCGGGTCTTCGATGGTGTTGCCGAGGTCACCATCACCTTCCCCGGTGATTGGGCTACCTTCCAGGAATTTTTCGGTTTTGAACCCAAGCCCGCCTTCCGTCTGTATGATATCGACGGAAATGAACTGCCTTACCAGCGCGTGGCACACCGGCTGGAAACCCCGCTGCGCGCGCAGCAGCGCCTGCGCCAGCAGTCGGTCACGGTGGCCGTTGACTTGAAGGTGCCTGCGGTGGGTTACACCAGCCTGCTGGTGAAAGAAGCCGTGGGTGAACATACACGCTTCCCGGCGGCACCGGGTTTGGCGACCAGCGGCCGTGGCATGGAAAACGAGCGTCTGGCTGTGTTCATCGAAGATGATGGTACGCTCAGCCTGCAGGACAAAGCCAGCGGACGCATTTTCTATGACCTGCTCAGCTTTGAAGACACGGCTGATATCGGCGATGGCTGGTATCACGGCGCGGCGGTCAATGACGAGGTCTTTACCTCAACTGGCGCGACGGTGGAAGTGGCGAAACTGGCGGACAATCCGCTGCTGACACGCTTCCGCGTGCGCCGCTGGCTGTCACTGCCGGCTGACTTTGATTTCAGCGCCATGACACGCAGCGTACAGCGGGTGAGTGTACAGGTTGATAGCATTCTGACCCTGCGCAAGGGGCAGGATTACCTGGAGATCGAGCATATCATCGAAAACACCGCCGCCGATCACCGCCTGCGGGTGGTATTCGCCAGCGGTGCCGAAAAAGCTGATACCTACCTGGCGGATTCTCAGTTCGATGTGGTCGAACGAGCGATTGCCCTGCGCGCCGATAACCACCTGTACCGCGAGTTGGAGGTGGACGCCAAACCTCAGCAAAGCTGGACGGCGGTGTATGACAAGAAGGGCGGCCTGGCGGTGGTCAGCGCCGGACAACTGGAAAGCGCCGTGCTGGATCAACCGCAGCGCCCTGTCGCTGTGACCCTGTTCCGCTCCACCCGCCGCACCGTGCAAACCGAGGGCGAGCCGGACGGCTTGCTCCTGGGTACCGTGCGCGTGAAGCAGTTCCTCCTGCCGCTGGACGGCAAACCGGACCGCGTGCGGTTATGTGAGTTGGGCCAGCAGCAAACCGCAGGCCTGCACACCGTGCAGGTCACGCAGAAACTGGTGGACAACCTGCGCGCGCACAAAGAGATCAGCGCTGAAGCAGTGCTGCCCGCTGAAGGCAGTTTCTTCGCATTGGATGGCAAGGCGGTGGTCTCCAGCGCCGGCATGGTGGGCGGCGCGCTGGAAGTGCGCTTGTTCAACCCGACCGGTAAGAAACAGACCGCTTCGCTGCGCTTTGCCTCCGCCAGCGCTTTCAAACAGGGCTGGCCGGTTGACCTGTTGAGCGAACCGCTGGGTGAACCGCAGGCGCTGGAAGACGGCGTGTACGCCTTTGCACTGCGCCCCAAACAGATCGTGACCCTGCGCTTCCAGTAGGCGTATTAAACACAAGCAAAAAGGCTGAGGAAATGATTCCCTCAGCCTTTTTCTATTTCACTTTTTTCTATTCGAATTCGAACCCGCGCAATTTGCGCGCGCGCCGCGGGTGGCGCAGGCGCTGCAGGGCTTTACCTTCGATCTGGCGGATGCGTTCACGTGTCAGGCCGAACTTGTTGCCAACCTCTTCCAGTGTGTATACGCGCCCGTTCTCAAGGCCGAAGCGCAGGCGCAGGATGCGTTCTTCGCGCGGCGGCAATGAGCGCAGCACATCGTCAATCTTCTCATGCAGCATCTGGTCATTGGTCGAATCTACCGGGTTGGGTGAGTATTCATCTTCGATGAACATGCCCAGTTCGGTTTCTTCGTCACCGCTGCCGTCACTGACCGGGCTTTCTAAAGAAAGCGGCAGCCACGACACCTTCAACATCCAGTGCACCTTGGTGATCGACATCTCCATGTGTTCGGCGAGTTCTTCGGGGGTTGGTTTGCGGTCAAGGGTCTGCTCCAACACCTGAATTTGTTTGTACATGTTGCGGATACGGTCGATCATGTGCACGGGCACACGGATGGTGCGGCCCTGGTCGGCGATAGCGCGTGTGATCGTCTGGCGGATCCACCAGGTGGCGTAGGTTGAAAAACGGAACCCGCGCCAGTATTCATATTTCTCGACTGCTTTCATCAAGCCCAGATTGCCCTCCTGGATCAGGTCAAGGAAATGCACCCCGCTTCCCACGTAGCGTTTGGCAATGCTGACCACCAGACGGGTATTGGCTTTGATCAGGTGTTCGCGGGCTACCTCACCTTCTGCGATGCGCGCTTCCAGGTCGGCGCTGTGCTTTTTGCTGAGCGAACCCTTTTTCTCAAAAACTTGCCGCTCAATTTTGGCTTGCTTGCCCAACTCGATTTTCTGGGCGATTTCCAGTTCTTCTTTCGGGTTGAGCAGCGGCACCAATGACATCTCTTTCAGGTAGATACCGATGGTATCGTTGCCATTCAGGATGTCATCATCAACCGCAGCGAGCTCCTCTTCGCTGGGTTCTTCAGCACTGGCTTCTTCCAGATCGATCTCATCAGTATCGAACAAAAAGTCCAGTGACTGGTCAATATCCTCATCGTCCTCGCTGTCTTCCAGCAAGTCCTCTTCTACCGGCTTATTGGTGCGAAGTGCCGACATCGGCGCATCGTTGCCGTCGCAATCAAAATCCGTATCAACGGATAAGAGCTCCTCGCGCGAACGATACTTCTTAACGGACCTTGACAGCCCGTCACCACTTAAGCTGCTTTCATCAAGATTCCCCTTGATCACAGTAAGTTCCTCCCTTGGCAAATGGAAAAGTACAGATGGTTACAATTTTGGCTAAGTTGCTTGCCTATGGCTACAGGTTCCCTGGTTAAGATTTTGACCGCATTCGGGACAGAGGCCCTTACAATCTGGTTTGCAAATCGGTTGAATGGGAATTTCCATGGTGAGGTACTCTCGTACAATGGGCGCAAGATCGATGTTGCCGTCTTGCGGAACGATCAGCCCTGATTCGGTAACGTTGCGTTCATCCAGGGCGTAAAGCTCCTCCACATGTGTTGAAATACGATACGGAAATGGTTCCAGACACCGAGTGCATTCCTGATTGATCCAGGCTTCAAAATCCCCCTGGAGCAAAATGCCTTGCCGTGCACGCCCGAAACGAGTTTGACCCTTGAAATCACTCATTTCGAGTTCGGGAGCGAGGGTGATCTTCGAAAATTCGAAGGGCACTTCTCGTGATTCTCCCAAAGGCAGCGACAGTACAAAGCCAACATTGAGACGTAATGGAAAACGACTTTGACGCATTTGTTAAATTGCTCCTGTACGATACAACCAGGCCACTTGTGAAACATTATAGCACGAAACTATCACGATTTCTACAACGAGTTTTTTCTTCTGCTCTTTCAGTTTTGTTAAGAGCAGCTCCCACATTACTGGTTCGCCGGTTTTTCTGCCTTTTACCCCCAGTTATAACGGGTTAGCGGTCACAGAACGGCACCCTTGGGGGGGTGTGAGCTTCCGCTGGCAGCTGTAGAACGGACTTTCTTTTTTTAAGTTAATAAAAATTAATCCGTATTAAAATTTTAAGGAACCGCAACTGTTTCACAAGGAGGGCACACAGCCATCACTATCTGTGCAAGAATGATGCCCGTCTTTTACGCATACTATCTCTAATCTTAAAAGATGCAGAAAATGTGTTTTCCCCCTTGCAATATTATCGAGGTTAATGTAAACTAGTCATTAGTTAGCCGGCAGGGTGCCCCCCTCACTCTGCCGGCTGACTATTTAATTCTATATGGTGTGCGGACTAAAACCACACATAAGAAACGTAGCTATCCGGGGGGAAAATGCGGGTGAAACGCTCAGCAGCGTCGGGGCTGCCCTGCAGCGCGCCCAGCCGCAGCAAGCGGTTGGCGGTCAGCAGTCCGCCAACGGCGTGAGAAAGCTGCACGGCATTGAACTGAATCTCGACGGGTTTGTCGGTGGTTTCAATCTCCAGCCGGCCCGAAACCGGTGTCAATTGATACACACCGTTGTTCCAGGGGCAGTTCTCGTCTTGCAACCCGATCACCACCGGCTCGCTGGCAAACAGCGGCACACGGATCTGCTGGCAGAATTCGCGCCATTTGATCACTCGCACCATCATTTCGCCTGCGCGGGTGCGCTTCTCGTGTCCGGGGTTTTTAATGTAGTATTCCAGCGGTACTTCGGGATCGACGGTCCATTCGACCTCTTCGGCTTGCTCAGCAAAGCGGGCGACGAGGTCAACCAGCGCTGGCAGCACGTGGTCATACTTGAACCAGGTGTGGTTGACCTCCATTTTCAATTCCCACTTGGCGGGTTCGCTGAATTCGAATTGCGTGAACCCCACGATCTCGCCAGCTTGCTCCAGCACATAGCGGTGCTGGATGTCTGTGTTTTGCAGTTTCCACAACGGTTGGAACACGCGCGAGCCGAAGCGCGCCATGGCCATCTGCACTTCCAACACTGCGGCGGCATCCTGGGCGGGGTCATATTCGCGGAAGGTGATGCCAGCCGGGCTTTTCACCGGCCTGAATTCGCGGCGGTGGAAGGCATACCGGTGGCGCAGTTCGGCATGGGCATAGCCGAATTTCTCGTAGAAAGGGTAATCGAACGGCGCCAGCGCCGAATAAACGATATTTTCCTGGTTGGCGTAGGCAAACAACTGCTCAAAGGCGCCGCGCACCAGCCTTTGGCGGCGGTGTTCGGGCAGGGTCGCCACCCCGGAGATGCCCCCGAAAGACAGGTTAACGCCGCGGATGGCGTTATCGAGCTGCTTGGTGAGACCCACCACGGCGACCAGTCTGCCGCCGGCTTTAGCGCCGAAAACAGTTTTCACCACCTGGGGTTCATCCAGCCATTTTCTGGTGTCTTCCTCGGGTTTGTGCGGGTCATAGGCTTTCCACCACACATGGGCGATCTCATCGGCATGGCTGGCGGGGTCAATCTGGACAAATTCATACATGGCGGCACCTCTGGGTATCGGTTGAAAATCCTGTGGCAGGAATTATAGCATAACGAAACGATGCCGCGCGGAGGGTGGGAGTTTATGACTTCGCTGTCCGGGCAGTTTTTACTCAGCCGCGCGTGCCTGGGCAATTCGGTAGGCAACGATCTCCCGGATGAGCGCCAGCGGCAACTCTTTGGCGTGAGGAAACTGGATCGATCCTTTGCCGCGTGGATATTCTGCCAGCTTTTCTTCCATGG
>CAYMNB010000041.1:13353-22570 GCA_964391725.1 uncultured Anaerolineaceae bacterium
GGAAACTGGATCGATCCTTTGCCGCGTGGATATTCTGCCAGCTTTTCTTCCATGGCGGTCAGGGTTTCTGGCAGCGGATAGAGACCGATGTGGGCTTTGAAGGCAGCGTAATGCAGCAGGTTGCCATGATACAGAAAAGTTGGTATGCCGTATTTGATGGTTTCTTCTGCTTCTGGCAGCATGGCAAACACAAGATCTCTGATTTGGTGCAATCGTTCCAGGGCAATGCCATCAAATTGGGCAAAGTAATTTTTCACAGTATCTTGCATGGCTGTCTTATTTCTTGACCTGCTTGCCTTCGTGGAACTCTTCATCATATTCAACAATGCCGTTCCGGTCATAGCGGGTCCACCGGCCGTGTTTCAGCTCATTTTTGAAATTCCCGATTTCCCATAAAGCGCCGTCATATCGGTAGAATTCCCAGGTTCTTTCCATCATTCCCTCAACAAAAGGCCCCTGCGCCTTCATCTGCCCGGTTTTGTAGAAAAAGGTCAGGGTGGTGTCAGTAAGGGCACACACCGGCTGCCCATTGGCGTATGTTTTGGTTAGATCTATTTCCATGGCTGTTCTCCTGTTAACTTGTGAGGACAAAATTATAGCACAGGGGTAGTTGGTGAGACTGATATAATCAAATCAAGGCATTGAGTAACTGTATGGAGGTGTGCCATGCGTACATTTTTCTACCGGGTGGCTGGTGTTATTCTGGTGATCAGCGCCGTGATCGGGTTGTTATTGGGCGGATTCGGTATCTGGGGTGTCTGGCGGCTGAAACCGCAGGCGGACGCTTTTCTCATCGATACCACCCAGACAGCGGTGGATGCCGTTGACCTGGCAGACAGCGCGCTGGAAGAGGTGTCGATGACGCTGGAGGTGATCAATGAAGGCCTCCAATCGATCAATGAACTCAAAGACGGCCTGGCCGACATGGTGGTGCGCATCACGCCCATCCTCGACCGCACCTCGACCTTTGTGGGTGAGGATGTGGTGTCGGTGTTGGGCGGGGTGCAGGGCGCGTTGTCCACGCTGGAAACCGGTATGACCGCCGTGCAGAATTCACTGGCCTTCCTCTACCGCCTGCCGATTTTGGGGAATGTTGTCTATGACACCTCCACCAATATGACCGACGGCGTGGAGGAAATGGGAGACCAGGTAAGCGGACTTTCGTCTTCTTTTGCGATCTTTGAACAGGATCTGTTGACCGCTTCTGAAAACCTGAGCAGCATGCAGCAGAACATAGATACCTTCGCCACCACCGTGGATGAAGCCGATCTGTCGCTGCAGCGCCATCTTGACAATGTCGCCCTGTTTCAGGAAGAACTGAGCGACATGCGTCGCGACATCCTCGATTTCCGCGCGCGCTGGCTGCGCTATTTCCAATATATCGCCATCGGCAGTACCGTGGTGCTGGCGTGGATGCTTTTGTTGATGAGCGGTGTGACCATTTTCGGCGGTGACCTGGTGGTGCATGGCGACCGGCGACAGGTGGAGCGCGAAAAAGCCTATGTTGTGGCGGCCATGCTGCCGCTGTTGGAAGAAGAGTTGCGCCCGCAGCTTCGCGCAGAATTGCGTGAGGAACTGCTGCACGACCTGCGCCGCGAACTGGGCTTGCTGCCTGACGGATTGGAACCGGCGGGTGAAGCGGGGGCCGTTGAAACAGGCGCCTGAGCCGGCCTGGCTGGTCGGACGTGCGCGGCTGGCGCTGCACTACCTGGAGCGTCTCTCGGCTGATTCTGCCTGGGCGCACCGCGCCAGCGGACTGCGCGGCTCGTTGTGGCGCGCGCTGACGGTGCCGCCTGAACGGCGCGATGACGACTACTATGCCCGTCTGGCGCCGCTGGTGGAAAAAGCCTTCTGGATGCTGGAACAGGCCGCGCGAGAGATCCCTGATCCGCGCCCAGGGCAATCTGCTTGAAAATCAGTCAGAATGCCGCCCGAATCGCTGCCTCTACAAACAAACTTTCGTTATAATTAAGGAGCAAAGGCTGCCATCATCAGGCAGTCGCCATAATCAGAAAGAAGCACACCCATGGAACGGTTGCGAATTTATCTGTTGGAGAAAACAAACATCGAAAAAGACGGAGAGGTGTTCACCGACCTCGAGTCTGATCAGATCATGGCGCTGCTCAGTTATCTGCTGGTGGAGCGCGACTACGAACACACCCGTGAATCATTGATCGAACTGTTCTGGCCTGAAGCCATCGAGACCACCGCGCGCAACCAGCTGCGGGTGGCGCTGTATCGCATCAAGCAGGCTTTCGCTGACATGCTGGAGGGTGAACCTCTGTTTGTGGGCAACAACCGCAACATTCGTTTCAACCCCAAATGCCGCTTATGGGTGGATGTGATCCAGTTCCAGAGCGTGGTGGAACGCTACCAGGATGAGTTTTTGAACACCAGCAGCCTTTCAGCTTCTGCCATCTACGAATTGAATGAAGCCCTCAAGTTGTACAAAGGTGAATTTTTGCATGACCTGCGGGTGGAGACCGAGCGCTTTGCCAACTGGCTGTTCTACAAAAAAGAACAATATCGCCAGTATGCATCGTGGGCAAACAGCCGCTTGCTGGAATACCATGAGAGCAACCGCCATTTTGAGCGCTGCCTGCAATATACCCGCTTTGGCTTGATCCAGGACCCGTGGAATGAGAAATTGCACCAACAGCATCTGCGCTTTTTGATGATGACCAACCGCTCAGAGCAGGCCATCGAGCATTACCAGCGTTTGAAGCAGGTTTTTGCCAGAGAGCGCGGTATGGCGTTAAGTGAAGAAACCGAAGAACTGGCAGAGGCCATCAAGCAAGGCGCCACCAGCATGGCCTGGAAGACACATCCTGCCACCTCGGCGCTGCCCTCCAAATCTGGTTTCTTGAGCAACTTCCCGCCGGTGTTCTCTTTCATCGGCCGCGAGGAAGAATTGCGGGAACTGCAGGGCTGGCTGTTGAACCCCGATTGCCGTATCATCTCCATTGTCGGTCCGGGCGGGGTCGGCAAAACCCAGCTGGCGATTCAAACCGCCATGACCAACCGCCTGCACTTTCCGGAAGGCATCTTTTATGTGCCGCTCAGCCTGCTTACCACCACGCGTTTGTTTGCCGCCAACCTGGCGCAGATCCTGGGGGTGAGCGTGATTGGCGCCAAAGCCACCCAGAGCGTGGTGCTCGAAACCCTGCAGAATATGCGTGTGCTGCTGGTGCTTGATAACATCAGCCAGGCCAACACGCTGGATTTCTTCCTGCGCAACATCATTGAACGCGCCCCCAATGTCAAGCTGCTGGTCACCTCTCGCAGCCGGCTGAACCTTGCCGATGAGTGGGTCTTTGAAATCCCCGGAATGCATTTTCCGCAGATGGAAGATGACCTGCGCTGGGAAGAAGCGCTCACCTATCCGGCAGTGCGCCTGTTTGACCAGAACGCCAATGAACTTAGCTACTATCACATTAAGAGCGGTGATGACCTCAAAGAAGTGATCCGCATCTGCCAGTTGGTGGCGGGCCATCCGCTGGCGATCGAACTGGCAGCCAGCTGGACCTCACGCATTACCTGTGCCGAGATCGCCGATGCCATCGAAACGCGCCTCGAAGAGTTGCAGCAGCAAAACCCCAACCTGCCGCGTGAGCAGCGTTATCTGCGCGCGGTGTGTGATATCTCGTGGCTGATGCTGAATGAAAAAGAACGACTGGCGTTTGAACGGCTGGCCATTTTTGCGGGCGGTTTCAAACAGGAGATCGCCAAGCAGGTGGTCAAAGCCAGCCAGAACGAATTGACCATGTTGAGCCAGCAGTCGTTCATCGAACGCTCGCTGAAAACCGGCCGCTACTACGTACACCCCTTATTAAAGGAATACGCCTCTATGCGCCGCCTGGAAGCCAACCAGACCGACCCCAGCGCAGAGATTCAGTTCCGAAAACGTTACTGCGATTTTTACCTCTTCTACCTGTTCAAACGCTACCTGAACATCCTGCACGAATCGAACCATTCGCATGTGTACGAGATTCTGTATGAATTGCCCAATATCCGCCAGGCATGGGAAGAAGCGCTGTATTACGAACTGTATGAACAGATCAACCATGCGCTGCCGGCGCTGTCGATGTTTTACCAGCGACAGGGATTGACCGGCGAAGGATTGATGGAGTTGGAGCCGATGATCACCACCCTGCGGGTGATGCTGCAGGATCGTAACTTGAAGAACACCCACACCATCTATTTCACACTGGCGAATTTGCTGGTCGAGAAATCCTGTTTCCTGTTTGTGCAGGGCGCGGTGGAATCGGCCAAACGCGCGGTGGAACAGGCCTATGAATATGCAGTCTCTTCTGAAAATCCACTGGCTGAGCTGCGCTATGCCTACCAGGCAGCGCGTCTCTTCCTTGAAAGCAATTACCTGTCGCGTGCGGTGGAGAAGATCGAGCGCGCCATGACCCTGATCAGCGCCGGCGGTTTTGAATATGACCCTGAAATTATGCAGGTGTGGGTGGCGCAGAGCTTTGAGTTGTATGGCGATATTCTGGTGCGCTTAGAGCAATATGAGAGCGCCAAAGAAAAATTCGAGCGCGCCAAGTTCCTGTATGCCAGCAGCGACCTGCGCATGCTTTCCAAGAATTGCATTAAAAAGATGGACGCACTGGCCAGTTATCTGCCTGCCAAAACAGATTGAATCTGCCAATCGCTTTCATTTCAGTCCATTTCTGGTGCTATTTGCCCGCGCCGGCAATTATTTGCTATTGTCAATCCATCAAAAGCACCTTATAATACAGCATATCTTTTAAAATTGGAGTTGTATAGATTAGTATGGATCAGTTAGACCCGCAAGACGTGCAGGGCAATCAACCTGCGCAAAACATAGAGAGCATGGAAGCCCTGCTCGAAGAGATTGAAACTGGATTTGATCTTCCTGTGCGCGGAGAAATCCGCAAAGGCACCATCGCCAGTGTACAAAATGACCAGATCATGGTCAGCATAGGCGCCAAGTCAGAAGGTATTATTGGCAGCCGTGAAATGGAATCCTTCAGCGACGAAGAGAAAGCAGCCTTTAAGGTTGGACAGGAAATCAACGTATATGTTGTCAATCCTGAAGACCGTAACGGTAACCTGATGTTGTCCTACACCCGCGCGCGTGAAGCCGACAGCTGGGACGCCGTTGAAGAGATGGAGCAGAACAAAGAGGTTAGCACCTGCAAAGTTGTTGGTTACAACAAGGGCGGTGTGCTGGTCAATATCAAGAACCTGAACGGCTTTGTTCCCGCCTCACAGCTGGCATTATCGCGCCGCATGGACATGACCGGCGACACCCCGGAAGACCGCTGGGGTGATGTGGTTGGTGAAGAGATCGAAGTACGTGTGATCGAAGTTGACCGCAACCGCCGCCGCCTGATCCTTTCAGAACGGGCAGCCAGCAGCGAAACCCGCGAATCACTCAAAGAAAAAGTGATCGAATCGCTTGAGGTTGGCGATGTCTACACCGGCCGTGTGACCAGCCTGGCAAGTTTCGGCGCATTCGTCAACATCAATGGCGCTGACGGCCTGGTGCACCTTTCTGAAATTTCCTGGGACCGCATCAACGATCCTTCCGAGGTGTTGGAAGTCGGGCAGGAAGTAGAAGTCAAGGTCATCAGCGTGGTTAAAGAGAAAAAACGCATCGGCCTCTCGCTTCGCCAGCTGCAAGATGACCCCTGGGCGATCAAAGCCAGAGAGTTCGAAGTCGGCCAGATGGTCGAATGCAAGATCACCCGCCTGACCAGCTTTGGCGCGTTTGCCGAAATTGAACCTGGTTTTGAGGGTCTGGTGCACATTTCTGAGCTCAGCGAACACCGTGTAGAACACCCCAAAGAGATGCTGCACGAAGGTGACGAAGTAAACCTGCGCATCATCAAGATCGAGCCGGAAGAGCACCGCATCGGCCTGAGCCTGCGCCGTGTTGATTCGATGAAATATGCCGAACAGGATTGGCAGGAACTGCTCGATGACGCCAATTTTGACGACGACGACAAAAACGACAAACACAACCAAGACGACGAAGACGATTTCGATTTCGACGACGAAGACTAAAAAACGTATTTTCAAAGGCGCGGTGAATCATTCGCCGCGCCTTTTTTGTCACTTCAGCCTCACCAATCCTTGAAAAATTCACCCGGAGTGATTCAATGCCCTTTCTCATAGATGCCCATCTTGATCTGGCGTATAACATGCTGGCCTTTAACCGTGATTACCGGCGCAGCGTGGCGCAAACCCGTGCCCTGGAGAAAAACACCCCGGTGCCCGAACGCAACGGTGAAGCCCTGGTCGGATGGGAAGAAATGCAGCGCGGACAGGTGGGGTTGGTGGTCGGCACCTTGTATATCTCGCCGCACACCTCTGCCAAAGAATGGGACACCCAGCAGTACTGCGACCGCAACACTGCGCGCAAACTGCACCTGGGGCAGGTGGCTGCCTATGAACAATTGTGTGACCAGTCGCCGGAAATGTTCACCATGGTGCGTACCTGCGATGAATTGGGCGGTGTCCTTCAAGATTGGCAGACCCCGGCCGACTTCCCGCATCGCACTCATCCGGTAGGGATCATCCTCTCGATGGAAGGAGCGGAGGGGTTGCCGCACCTGCAAGACCTGGCGGAGTGGCGTGAGCGCGGCTTGCGCTTGCTGGGGCCGGTATGGGGAGGCGGACGTTATTGCGGCGCTGCCTGGGGCAAAGACCTCACCATCGGGTTTGACCGCGAGGGCTACGAACTGCTGACCTTGATGGCAGAAGTGGGCATCGCCCTGGATGTTTCACACATGAACCATGTTTCTATGCGCCAGGCGATTGACTTCTACCCCGGCGAGGTAGTCTATGCCAGTCACCTTGCCTGTGAAAGCGTCTATGGCGCATCGTGGCAGCGGCTAATCACCGACGACAGCATCGCCGCCCTGATGGAACGCGACGGTGTAGTGGGGTTGGTGCCTGCCAATTACTTCTTGCGTTCTGATTTCGGTCGCAATGACCCGCGCGAGAATGTCTCACTCACCTCCCTGGCCGACCATGTTGACCATGTTTGCCAGCTGGCGGGCAGCGCCGCGCATGTGGCGCTGGGTACTGACTTTGACGGCGGGTTTGGCCTGTCGGTGGTGCCAAAGGAACTCAACTCCATCGCCGACCTGCAACTGCTGGCGGGTGTGCTGAAAAATCGGGGGTATAATGAGAGCGATATTGCCCAGATCTTCCATGGCAACTGGCAGCGCCTGCTGCTGAAGATCTTTGCTGATTGAGGCTGAACAATTGCTATGATGAGTGAAGAACAAACGCTACAACCCACACCTGAACCCACTGCATCGGAAGCAGGATCTGTCTTATTAAGCGAACAGCCACGCGGCGAACAGTACTCGGTCGCGCGTGTGCGCGCCGGGCTGGTGCTGACCCTGATCGGTTTTGTGGTGTTCATCCTGGGGGTGCGCCCGTCGCTGTTCGGCCTTGACCGCAGTCCGGTGATCGGCTTTGTACAGGTTGCCACCTTCTTGCTGGGGCTTGCCATTATCTGTGTTGGCGGTTATGCCAGCCTGCGAGGATTGTGGGGCGGGCGTCAGCTGTCGATTGTGGCAGATATCGGCTCGCGCCTGGTGGCCACCGGCTATGTGATCAGTGTTTTCAGCGGTTTGGCGGATATCCTCGGCCTGGGCAGTCAATTGCCGCCGTATGCGGTGCCTTCTTTCGGCGATTGGCAGGTGTTGGGCGTGGAGATCGGTCAGATGGTGATTGCCATCGGTATGGTGATGATGATCCCCTTCCACCGCCTCGGAAAAACTCCCTCGCCACCCGCAGATGAAGCCAGCGCGTGAAATTTTGACCCAAACCGGGTACAATTGCATCCATGAAAACCAAAATAACTGTTACACCAATCAGCTGGCTGCCGGCGTTTTTGCTGGCAATGTTGCTGTTTTTGATGACATCCCAGCCTGTACAGGCGGAAGAGAACACCGGCTCGCTGGATTTTCCCGCGCCGCTGTGTATGCCGGATGTCTATCTGTATGATCCGCAGGACTGCCTGCCCTTAGGGGCAGCCCAGACCCTGACCGATTTGGCGCGCGATGGCATCCACTATCCGCCGCGCCCGATGGCCTACACACGCACCCCCTGGGACTATGGCACCGTTGATTATCTGTATGCCCGCGTTGAGACCGAAGGGCCGATTAACATCTATGGTTCGCTGGAAAGCGCCAAAAGTTTTTCGCCATCACGGGTGATGCCGGATGGCATGCGCGTTTTTTCCTATTCGCAGCGCGCCGAGAGCGACGGGCAGGTCTATTATCGCTTCAAGAGCGGTGAGTGGGTGTGGGGCGGCGATGTCTCACGCATCACGGCGCCGCGTTATGAAGGAATGGTGTTTCATGAAACGCCGCGCGATGATTTTATCTTTGTCAATTCCATCGAATTCCCCGGTTATACGGCACCTGCTTACAGCGCACCGCAAAGCGGTAATGTCTTCCGCCGTTATGACATTTTACCGCTGTATGGCACCCGTGAAGACTCCGCCGGTACCCTGTGGTACCGCGTGGGCGTCAACGACTGGCTGCCCGAACATACCGTGGCGGCGGTTATGATCAACACCACCCCGCCGGAAGGTGTGGATAATAACCGCTGGATCGAGCTCAACCTGTTTGAGCAGACCATGATGGTGTATGAAGACGGCGAACTGGTGTTTGCTACCCTGGTGTCCACCGGCGTGGAACCTTACTACACCCAGCCGGGGTTGTTCCAGATCTACCAGCGCAAAGAAACCGAAGATATGACCATCAGTGTGGAGAGCGAGTTCTATTATCTTGAGGATGTGCCCTATACCCAGTACTTTGACCAGGCGCGTGCCTTCCACGGCATCTACTGGCACCAGTTTTTGGGTTATGTGCGCTCACGCGGCTGTGTCAACCTGTCCATCGCGGACGCGCGCTGGCTGTGGGAGTGGGCGCAGGACGGCGACTGGGTGTATATATGGGATCCCTCTGGCATGACGCCCACTGACCCCTCTCTCTATACCAGCGGCGGGCCGTAAAAAGATTTCAAAGGTCTCAAAAATAGTTCATGGGAAGGTAAGAATGGATGACGATTGAAAATGTTGGTGAATTTATTCCTCTGCTGGAGCATGCATTATCAACTCTACCCCCGAAGGAAAAATTGGGTTCTTAATAGCAGGTGAATATAGTCTTTTACAAGAATTAAAATTTTCAAAACAGGATGTTATTAGGGGATCCTTACC
>CAYMNB010000042.1:0-9186 GCA_964391725.1 uncultured Anaerolineaceae bacterium
GTCAGGCGGATGCCCTCGCACTGATCGAGCAACGCCAGCAGGTTGGCGTACATTTCCGCGCGCGTCCACGCACAGGCATCCCCCCGCGGGGTGAGTAAATCATCCGCTAACAGCACTTCGAAGAACACACGCACCACCAGGGCGCCGTCTGAGGAACGCTCACGCTGCACAGATACCACCCCGCCGGGCTGAGCGGGATCTTCGCGCAGGAGGAAACCACAGTCTTCCCCGCTGTTGACGGCGGGATGCTGCAAGATGAGGTGGCAATTTTGGTGGAGAATGGGTGGAATGGGCATGGGTAGCTCCTTTGCGGGCTTGTTTCGGGCGGTTGGGGGCTGTTATTGGCTGACGCCCGGGGAATGTTGGGGTTAATTTTGGTCGCTGCGCTCCCAAAATTAACCCCATGGACGGTTCTTAAACATCAATTGTCAGTAGGCTGGCAAGAATGTGGGTGGTTGAGCTGTGCAGTTATTTTATGTTACTGCCCATGACGAAGACAGGAAGGTTCGTCATGGGGTGGCTCCCTTACGGGCTTTTTTCGGACGGCTGGATGGTTGTATATGGCAGACGCCCGATGAATGTAGGGTTTATTTTTGGTCGCTGCGCTCCCAAAATTAAACCCATGGACGGTTCTTAAACATCAATTGTCAGTAGGCTGGCAAGAATGTGGGTGGTTGAGCTGTGCAGTTATTTTATGTTACTGCCCATGACGAAGACAGGAAGGTTCGTCATGGGGTGGCTCCCTTACGGGCTTTTTTCGGACGGCTGGATGGTTGTATATGGCAGACGCCCGATGAATGTAGGGTTTATTTTTGGTCGCTGCGCTCCCAAAAATAAACCCTGGGACGGTTCTTAAACACTGATTGTGAGGAGGCTGGCAAGAATGGGGTGATTGAGAAGTGCAGACACCTTGTTCTCAGAACATCTCCGGGCGGGGACGGTCGGGCAGCAGCCGGCCCGCACGAGGCACTCTGCCCATGGGCGGTAAATTTTGGTGCGGAATACCGGGCGCAATTAGCGGCGGGGCCTGGGTACGCTGCTCGTTGGTCGTCACCCGCACCAGTTCGCAGTTACAGTGCGGGTGAAAACCCGGCATCACCACCGCGCGCCAGTAGTCCAGCGGCTGGATGGTGCCATTGAGGCGCGCGCAAACCGGGCAATCCGGCCTGCCGCCGCTCTGCCAGCGGTAGAGATCACTGCCAGCCATCAGCATTCCCCAGCGTCCAGCCTTCTTTGGGCAACGCTCCATACGGCGAAAAGGGCGAAGCACGCAGGTGCGCGCACTGGCGTTCAAAGCGTCCCAGCCACTTTTCCCCCAGATCCAGCAGCCCTTTCTGGTCGCTGGTCAGCGCGCCGTGCCGTTCGAGCAGCTGGGCGGAACGCGCCAGTACGCTGTAGGCAGCCATGCCCAGTTTTAGGGTCTCTTCGGTGTGCGGCGGTGGAGTGCTGGCTTCGCCGTCCTTCAACCCCGCCACCTGGTGATCGCAGGCTGCCAGCACACGCACCATCTCGCCCTGACGGAAGGTTCCATTCTTCCAGCGGATAACGGGCGCTCCGCTGAGGCGCAGAAAGTGCCACCCGCCCAGCGGCTCCAGCCAGAAATCATCCTCGCTGAACGGATACCACACCTCGATGACGGCATTGACCGGCGCCAGACCTGCCAGCGAAAGCTCCTGCCCGCTCTGCGGCACAGGGAAGGTGGCTTCGATCGCCAGCGGGCTTGCCAGCGAAAGGGCATGCAGTGCCTGCCCCAGCGCGTCATCCAGCAGGGCTTCGCTGTAACGCACACCATCCAGGTCTCCCAGCAGGGTTTGCACCGCCAGGTGGTAATCATCACGCGTTCTCGCCATAGGAATCTCCTTGTTGTGCGGCGGGCAGGTCTACCTCGCCGGAAAAACGGTACACCATCCGCAGCAGTTCTTCTCCGCTGAGTAGATTTTGCTGGTAAAGGGGCAGGAAGCTCTCCAGTGCGTGCTTTGCCGCCTGCGAGAGTGACAGGTTGTCGCGTGCCGAGATATCCGCGCCGGTCAGGTTGAAAACAGCCGCGGGATCCACGCGCTCATCCAGCAGGGCGCGCCGCCCCAGCGCCACACCGAGCAGGTCCTGCAGCATCCACAGGAACAACCGCTGGCGCTGCTGGAAATGGCGGAAGGTGGGACCGCCGGCGGCTTCGGCTGTGGTGCGGGTGGATGATTCCGGCTCCGCCAGGAAATGCAGGGGCACACCCGCGCCAGCCGCGATCATCTTTTTCATCGCCAGACCGTCCAGCGAAGCGTCATGCGCGTCCAACTGCGGCGCAATGATCTCCCAGCTTTCGCTCTCGTCCGTCACTAAAATCGAGCCCGGGGTGGGCGGATGCGCGTTCAAGGCGCGCTGACGGGTCAGGCGGTCGCCCTCAGAGAGAAACCTGCCGCGCACCACATACACAAAAGCATTGCGGAAGCGATTGAGGCGCGCGCGGTCTTCCAGCCAGGCGGCATAGCGTGAGATCCAGCGCAGCAGCGGCGCCAGGTCGCTTTCGCCCCACAGCGCGCCGATCGGGCGATTGATGGTGTAATGGCACATCACCGCCTGAAAACTGCCGTCCGGCTGGCGCTGGTCGATGGCCGCGTCATAGGCAGGATAGGGCGGAGGGTCAAAGTCCTCGTTGTCGGCTTTGCGGTGATATAACCGCGGCTGGTCGAGGTCGTTGGGGCTGGTTTCGATGCGGTCAATGCTGAGCGCCGGCACCGCGCGAAAGTAACTCATGCCGCTGGCATCGGTGGAAATAAGCACAAACAGGTTGCCACTGCGGGTCAGTTCATCGCACCAGTCCAGAATGCGGGTGTGCATGCGGTTGAGGGGATGCTGCCAGCAGTCCTGCAAAAAAGCCAGTGTTTCAGCATGAGCGCAGTGCAGGCTGACGCCCGCCCCGACCACGTATTGTGTGGTCAGTTCCACCAACCGCCGCGCCAGCGGGTTGACCTGCCAGGCAGTGAGGACATCAGTCAGCAGGCTTTCGCGATCAGTGGGGGTACGTTCCTGTTCCGCCTGGCGCCACGGACCGCCCAGCGTGATGGTTTGGTCGCTTTCACGGTGCAGGCGGGTGGTCTGTTCCTTCTTCTGGCGGGTTTTCAGCAGATCGGTCAGTTTCATGGGCGGTTTCCTTTCCATTCAATTGCGGTTCAACAGGTGCTTTGGGCGTCAACGGACGGTAGGACAGCGACTGGCCGTCATTGCCCGGGCGGAGAACTGCCCCGATGGGGCAGTTCTCTTTAGGTTGGCGCGGTTTTTTGCGCGGCTCAGGCGTCATCCTGCTCTTCCCGCCTGCCCAACACGGTCAGGTAATCGCCGTGTCCGGCGTCTTCGATGGCGGTGCCGAGGATGTAGGAGGCGATCACCACCACCAGATAGACCAGCAAATCATCTTCCAGCGGAAAATCGGGCACAAACGCGCGCAGGCACACCACCAGCAGGCCGGCAATCGCTGCCCAGAATTTCCTGGATTGGATCAAAAGTTTCCATTTGTTTTGCATTTTTTCTCCTTTATTTCCTGCCTGAATATCATCAAGCATCCGCGACGTTGCTTTTAAACAGCGGGCGGAAGTCATTCACCCACACCGCCAGGAAATGGCGCACTTTCAAACGGTGCTCATCATGCGTGAAGACCGCACCGAGGTTTTCCTGGCTGGAGAGGAAAATTTCGGGCAGCAAACCGAAGCGTTCGCCGAGGAAAATAGCCGGGGCAACGCGCGGGTCGCACACCGCCGCCCAATCGGTGGCATCGCTCCATTCCGGCACTGTCACCACATCGCCGGGCTCGCCGCGCTGCTGGTTTTCGCTGTAGATGCTGGCGGCACGCTCAAAATTTGGGTAGAGGATCTGCATGGCAGACAATTGGAGCGCACGCGGTACCAGCAAATAACGCGGGTTGACCGCCATGGCCGGGCCGCTGCCGTAGAAGGTGGCGGCATTCTTGATCAGCATGGGCTGGTTGAAGACCGCCTGGCAGGCAGTGTCCCAGTTGGCAGCACTCAGCGCACCGCTGCCCAGGTTGGCGTGCCCACCCGCCGCGCTGACGGCGTCATCATTGAAGAGTGCGCCGGTGTCCGCCAGCGTTGGCCCCACCCCGCTGTTGGCAGTGAACACAGCCGCCACCAGGGATGAAATCTTGCGCAATCCTGCCGCTGCCAGTTCGCGCGGATAGGCGCGCAGTTTCTGGGTTTCGTCCCGGTCGATGAGTTCCAGCGTGAGGGGGATATAGCCGCCGTACTTGGTGAAGGTCGCTGTTTCAGGGCTGTCGCCGACCTTCAATTCCGCGTATTCGCCACCCTCCGACACACTGGGCAGGCTGCCCACCGTGCCGACCAGGATGCCGGTGACCTGATTGAGGGTATTGAAATGCTCCACGCGTGTGATGCGCCGCCACCAGTCATACCCGGCGCGGCCCAATTCGTCCCAGGTGTTGGCAACCACCTTGTTCATGGCGTTCTTCACCAGCCCGCTGAAGTCGGCGGTGGTGGCAAAGCGCGCCCGTTCGGGATGATAGCCGCCGTGCAGGTCGATATCGCCTGTCAACAGCATATACAGCTCGCGGATACCGCTCAGGCGTTCCACCTGTGCCGACTGCAGGGCGGTTTCGCGCGGCGCACCGAAAAGGTCATCCACCGCCGCCTGCAAGCGGTCCTCAGAAGTACGCTGGCTGTGCAAGCGCGAGGGTCCCTGCACGGTTTGCGGCGCAGTTAATTGCGCGGTGAGGTCGCGCAATTCACGAATGGCCTGCTTGAGGGCTTCGGGGGTGAACACCTCCCCGGCAAAGCGTTCGCGCACATAGGTTTCGGCTGGCGCGGGCAGTTGGGCGGCCTGCAGGGCGGTTTCCAGCAGGTAGGCGCACATGGCACGTTCCTTTTCTTCGCCCTGCGCGGGTTGATCCTGCATGGTCTGGTTGATTTCCATTGTCATAGTCATATTCTCCTTGTTTGGTTGTGGTAACGATTGCTGTAAAGCGGCGAGAAAAGCCCCGCCGCGTGCCGGTTGAAAAACGACATCCACCGAAAACACTTTCTTGATTTCGGTTACATTGCGCTGACTGTCGGCGGTGAAGAGCAGGTCGGCCGAAAACCCAACCGCCGGAGCAGGCGGTTCTTCCTTTAATAACCAGCCGCCGAGCTGGATGAGTAAATCCGCCGACGGCCCGCAGGGGCTCAGGCGCAGGCGGATGCCGTTGTGGCCGTCGTCCCAGCGGGGGTCTTCACAACGCCCGGCGAGATCGCGCACGGAACGCGGCTGACCGGCAGCACGGGTATGGTCGATGAAGGTATCCACCTGCGCCCACCGGGACAGTGAACGCTGCAGCACCGCGGCGGAAAATTGCCAGCCGTTACCCTCGCCGGCGGTGATGGCGAGAATCTCGAACGCACCGCTCTGGCTGGCTTCTACAGCGGCAGGGGTAAAATGGAATTTCTCGTGAATGGCCTGCATGCGTCTGCCTCCTAACACCAGAACTCGCCGCTGAGCGTGGCGCGGAAATAGGTGCAGGTGGAGCTGGCGTTGCCGTATTCACACACATTGAACTGGTGCACGCCCGCCGCCAGCACATTGCAATACACCACCGAACCTTTGAAGTTGTCACCGCTGGACGAACCCAGAATGACACTGCCGCCGATGCTATTGACACCGATGCCCACGCGGATGGCGTCACCCGCCACAGAACCGTTCTGGTCGCCGAACAATTGCAGGGTCAACGGGTTATTCTCTCCCAACAGCAACTGGGCATAATTGTCGCTGTCATCATTCCACATGCGCCAGGTGGCGCTGCCGTAGGTATGGGTAGTGCTGTCCATGCGATAGATCAATTTCGCGCGGCGGTTGTCGGCATTCCACACCAGGCGCTGGGTTTTGCTGTCAACGGCCACACCGCCTGCCCCGACGCGTACCGAACCCAGATAGCGCAGACTGGCATCACTGCCCAGCACCCAGCGGCCGTCCTGCAGGCTGAGGGAAGCGGCGCGCAGGCTGTCAGACGCCCATGCCAGGGCGCTCAGCTGCACAGCGCTGCCATCCCAACCGGCGAAGATATCGTAGTTGGTATCAGGCGTGCCTGGCAAGGGTAACGAGATTTCGCTAAAGGCATGGTTGACCCAGCCGAAACCCGGCGCGTACAGGGCGATCACACCGGCGGTGAAGGGGCTGTAGTAGACGGTGCTGCCGCTGCGGTCGTCGCTGCCATACGGTTCGCCGGATTGCAGGCACAAACGCCCGCCAGCTTGCTGACTGGGCGACAGGTTCAACACCTTCAGCAGGCGTTCGCGCTGTAGCAGCGACACCGAATCCGCCACGATCTGGCTGCCGTCCCAGTAGAAGGCGCCGATCAGGGCCTGGTTGGGCGCGGGTGTGGCAGAGGTGTTGACCGACAGGGTGAAGGTGCTGGCGCCGCTGGCGCGCTGGACGAACACGAACCAGGCGGCAGCACTTCCGCTGGGTGCGGCGCCGCTGGCAAGATCCACGTTGGCGGTCACCCGGCAGGGACAGCCCTGGATCACCAGCGCCACCGGTGTTTCAGGCGCAGCTTCAATGCGCAGGCGGTTGCTGCCCAGGCGTGACAGATTGAGGTTGTCGCTGTAATGCGCCAGCAATTGCCCCAGCACGGCGGCATCTTCAGATGCCTGCCCGAGATAGAGGGCGTCCGTGCGCAGGTAGTTGTAATGCGCCGCGGCGGTGGGCTGGCCCGCCAGCACCGGCGAAGACAAAGGATAGGTCATGGGGTTGGTTCTCCTTTCATGACTAAAAACCGGCGTCCATGTCTGTCAATGGATCCGGCGGTTCGATCAAGGTCACTTCACTGGATACTTGATGGAAGGATTGTCCATCCAGCACCACTGCCAGCGCGGCCGACAGCACCCAGTCGTCATGCAGTACCTCGCCGCTGTCAGCGTCACGCGCACCGTCCGGCACACCCCAGCGCAATTGCTGCCTGCTTTCCAGGCGGTATTCGGTGAAGCGCAATTGGCGGTAGAAAGCCGCCTGGTGCGTGAGTTGAAGCGGTGCACCCTGCTTAAATTCATGCCAGCGCCCGCCATCCACCAGCGCCAGAAAATCCCAGCCTAATGTGGACTTGCTGACACGGCTGAAGACGAACGGGATCACACGTTCACGGTAGGCGCGCTGCAAGAAGGAAGTCAGCGGCGCCCCTAACCCGGTGGCATCCGTGACGATATAGCGCGGCTGCCAACCTTCGATCAATGCCTGCAATGCGCTCAGCAGCAGCGGATGCGAAAGCCCGCGCCACTCACGCCGGTGGACACAGCCATAACGCGGCGCGCGCAGCAAGGGTTCAGACAAGCCGCTCAAATCAATGGACACGATCGTCAGGGCGGTGGCGTCACGCTGCGGGTTGTGCATGGTTGCTTCAATCAATCCACCGCCTGCATCTTCACCGCCAAAATCGATCAGAAAAGCATAGTGTTCACCCCTGTGCGGGCCTTCCTGCGCCGTGTGGCTGCCCTGCATCATGGCAATGCGCTGCAGCGGGAACATGCCGCCTTCGCCTGCCAATTCCTCTGAGTAAAATTGGGTCTTGACCAGCGGATGCTGGCGCCCCATGCGGGCAACCTGCGCACTGACAAAATTTCCATAGGAAGGCACTTCTTGCGCCACCTCGTCAGCGTCAATGCGAAACACCCGCTGGATGCCGTCCTGCGCCTGCGCGGCTTGCGCCGCGCGCAATTCACGCGCCAACAGCGTGACCGTCGACCAGGCGGTGCCCCAGAAGACACATGTGGCATTGGTGCTGGCGGCCATCGGCGCGATCTCTTTGTCAAATTTTTCCAGACCGACTTCCTGGGCTTCATCTACCTCCAGCAGCAGCGAGGCGGTAGCACCCACGATGTTGGCTTCGGGCTGGCCGGACAGGAAGAAAATGCGCGCCTTGCCCAGCCGGTAGATGTAGCCGGATTCTTTGCGCCAGCGTCCCTGCGTGAAACGATTGCCCGCCAGCACACGTTCCAGACGGCGCATGGCGTTGAGGCTCTGCGGTTTCCAGGTGGGCGAGACTTTGACGATTTCGCGCTCCTGCTGGCTGAACAACAACAGCAGGTAGGCTTCCAACTGCGCCTGCAGTTCATTTTTACCTGATTGACGCGGAAACATGACCACGATTGAACGCCCGGCAGATTCCTGTACCGAGCGCAGGATAGCGCGCGCCGGCGCCTGCTGGTAACGCCGCAGCCGCAGCCCGCCTCCCGCCATGCTGAACAGGCACGGGTCACGCAGCAGCGACATCAAGCGTGCTTTGGGCGTTGCCTGTGAGAGAGAGGGAGTAACCAGGGTTTGCATGCGCCTACCCGCCGAAAAAACTGCGCAGCAGCGCCAACAGTGAGAGCAACCCGGATGAACCCGAAGTCAGCCCGGCGAACACACGGAACTGCGCCGCGGCGGTCTGGGCGTCACGCAGGCGCTGCTCCTGATCCTGCGCCTGGGTTTCCAGCCAAACCAGGCGGCATTCGGTCAATTCCTGGTGATGCCGCAGCAAGGCGCGGATCTCGCGCAGGTCATCCTGCAGGCGGTCAACCACACGGGCGAGGCGTTCAGCAATCAAATCAACCTGTTCTTGCATGGGCGGGGTCCTTTCGGTATCAAATGGGGCGGAGAAGGAGAGAGAACGGCGGTGCGGGCAGGCGCAGGGGGCGTTGGACGGCTCGGGAGAGAGAAGATCGGCCGCAACGCTGCTTGCCTGTTCCACCGTGCGCGGCCCGCTATTTGGTGAGGGAGGCATCTCGCCCCGCCGTTCTCTGTACGTAAGGCTCATTCGGCTATGCGCATCTCATTTAACAGCTCCGCCAGGGCGTCATTCAGCGCTTCGCTCAGGTCTTCGCTTTTGGTCAACTGGCGGTCGGCTTTGAGCAGCGTCGCCAGGCGCGTGGAGGCCATGCTGAGTGAATCGAGTAATTTCAACAATTCCGCCAACGTGTGCGGTTCGTCCGTCACGCTCATCACCAGCTGCATCACGGCGCGCACCATGCGGATCTCTTCGCACAGTTCGCTGGACGGAGAAGGAGACGGGGGTTGGGTTGCGGTCATGGTGGCGTACTCCTTTATAGAAATTTTGTTCTATTATTATGGTCTGATTAAATCATAGGCGCGCCAGCCCGGCAAGCTGTTGTTTTGTGGCACGTTTTGCCTACAGTGACAGGCGCCCTCGTCACTCTG
>CAYMNB010000042.1:9286-21943 GCA_964391725.1 uncultured Anaerolineaceae bacterium
ACCCATCCTGATAGCTTTTGATAGCCCAATTGACAGGAAATGAAAGTCCCGCCGGTGGTATCATCGAAGGGAATCAACCTTTCGAAGGAGCCATACAACCATGACTGAACCCATTTCTCCTGCCTCGCGCAGCCTGCCACGCCATCTACCGCTCTTCTTTGTGGGCGGATTCGTGCTTTCCGCCGCCATCGACCTGCTGTTCTGGAACAAACCTTTCGGCCTATCCTACGCCCTGTGGGTCGCGCTGGTGCTGGCGATCAGCCTGCTGCTGAGCCTGCGCGAAGGCAAAAACCTGCCGCTCAACACCTTCGCCCTCATGCTGGGCGTGCTGCTCACCGCCGCCGCTGCGGTCTGGCGCATGGAAGCGGGCACACGCGCCTACAACGTGCTGGCGTCGTTGTTCCTGCTGGCGCTCACCTGCGACACGCTGCTGACCGGCGGCGCGCTCCACTTTCGCCTGTGGGATGCCTTCCTGCGCCTGTTTCTGCTGGTGTTTGCCGCCTTCGAGCGCCCCATCCAGGCTGTCATCGCGCGCGGCGAACGCAAGCAAAACCGGCCTGGCACCCCCTCGTGGCGCAAACAATCCGCCCCCTACCTGCGCGGGGTGTTGATCGCCCTGCCGGTGCTGGCTATCTTTTCCGCCTTACTGGCTTCGGCCGACCCGATCTTTGAAAATCTGGTGCGTCAATTCTTCGCCTGGCTGCGCATCGATGACTGGGCGGAGTTCCTCTTCCGCGCCTTTTACATCTCCGTGCTGGGGTTGCTGTTCAGCGGATTGCTGCTGCACGCCTTCAGCAGTGCGCGCCACCACAACTCCATCCCAGAAAAACCGCTTGTGAAACCATTTCTCGGCAAGATCGAAGCCTTCACCGTACTGGCGCTGATCGAAGCCCTGTTCCTGCTGTTCCTCATCATCCAGCTGCGTTACTTCTTTGGCGGCAATGCCAACATCAACCTGGAAGCCTACACCTATGCCGAATACGCGCGCAAAGGCACCAACGAACTGATCGCGGTCGCGGTTCTCTCGCTGTTCATGTTCCAGGTGATCAACACCGTCACCCGCACACCCCACAAAAAGGACTGCCTGGTGAAACATATTCTGTTGACCGTTCTGATCGCACAGGTGCTGGTCATTTTGTTGTCAGCTTATCAGCGCCTGTCCCTGTATGAAGGCATGTACGGCTTCACCCACATCCGCGTACGCACTTACCTGTTCATTCTGTGGCTGTCTGCGCTGCTGTTTCTGGTGGTGGTTTCCGAATGGTTGGGAAAAAGCCAGCGTTTCTTTGGCTTGCTGGTGCTGATCAGCCTGGGATTCGTTCTCAGCCAGGCAGCCCTGAATATTGACCAGTACATTGTGGAACGCAACCTGGCGCGCCTGTCTCAGGATCTGCCACAGGGCGCTTCCCGGCAATTTGACCATACTTACCTTGGCTCTTTGTCGTATGATGCCCTGCCCGCCATTTTGAATGCCGCGAACAGCGGCCAATATGACGCCCCGACCACAGAAATGCTTCGCGCAGAACTGTATTGCCGCCAGCAAGCGTTGCAAGACACCTTCGGTGAGGCAACCCTGCCGTGGTACAGCAAGGACCTGCCCGCCTGGCAGGCGTATCAACTGGTGCGGAATCTCGGCAACCCCCTTGACCCCGCCTCCACAGTGGAAGGCGACGATGTAAGGCTTTCAAACCGCGACATACACTACTGCAACCGTTACGGCTGGATCGATTAGGCGCTTCCTGTTTTTCCGAATCCCGCCTTTAGCGAAGAACAAATTAAGAAGAAAGTCGTGAAAAACGCATGTAGCGGCGGTAGATCTACCGCCGCTACATCTATTTAATCATCATCTGTCCATGAAAAGCCAAGGGACAAGCCATAAAAAGGAGAGCGATACTGACAGAGAAATGTTCGGATTTGCCCGAAACGCCCCTCGTTCTCCGCTCACAATCGATCCTGTGAGCAGGCGTTAATCCTCCAAATCTGCCTCGTTTTGCGCAGATTCGCCCCTATCCAGGCGGTCAGGCAGTGCCTGCTCGACGATCTCGGCGGCAAACGCCCCGCTGACCTCGATCTCGTCGTCCAGTTTTTCAGGGGCATACAGCGTCAGCAGCCCGTATTTTTTGACAATGTAGTAACTGATTCCGGCGCTAAGCAGCCCGAAAACCGCCATCACACCCTCCACCGCCAGGGCTGACCAGCCCAACCCGCGCAGGGTGAACACGGCGGCAAAATTAACCACTGTGTGCCACAGGATCGCCAGAAAAAGATACAGCAGATTGCGCTGGCGCACGCCCAGCCACACGATCAGTGAAAGCGACACATGCAGCGTGATCGCCACCAGGCGTTCAAACGCCCCCAACAGCGGAAGATACCAGGGGGAATTGGACATCTGCAGCAGTTGCATCTGTTGCTGCGGGCCCAGTTGTTCCAGCGGGAAATTGCCGCTGTTCCACATGATCAGGGCGATCGCGGCATTCATCACTGACAGCCCTACCAGGATAGACTCCACCCCGCCATGCCCGATGCCCAGCATTAAGGCCGCGCGCGAGGTATCGCCTTGTTTTTTGAGCAATTTAAAGGCAATCCAGCGCGCGGGCTCTTCGCAAACACCAGCCAGCAGACCCAGCATGAGCGAATGGATCAAGCTGAATTGCAAAAAAGGCATGGTGGTGGGCGTGATCCCCAGCAGTGTGAATCCGCGCTGGTACAGTCCCAACAAAGGGATATGAATGATCTGCGAAACGACAAAGGCGGCTGCCCCAAGGGCAAATACCTTCCAGTTGGCCCCGAATTTCTTCCACACATAAATACCAAGCACAAAGGGCAGGAAAATTTCAAGCAAAAAAGCGGCGATAAAGGCAGCAGTCAACATCAGAAACCTCCAGAATAATCGATCGGCGGGGATATTTTCCACAATCATACCCTGTTATCCACCAAAAAGCGACCATTTGTCCACAGGTTTGCTGCGTTTCACGTGAAACAATCCACAGTTTGTCCACAATTTTGTTTCACGTGCAACCTCCTTGTAAAAAGTGAAGGGCCTACGCAAATTGGTTCTTGATTGCGCCATTTTCTCTGCTATACTTTATGAAGGGGATGCCAAAGCTTCCCCTTCCTTTTTTCACATGTTTCTCATTGGTTTCGGCCGGAAGGACAGCATAACAATGTTGAAACGTCTTCCTCTGGCAGTAAAGATTGGCGCCGCGCTCATCATCGCGCAGGTGATCGGTTTCTTTGTGCTGGGTTTGTTCCTAAACCGGTACTTGAAAGACCACGCCCACGATCATTTCCAACAACAAGTTGATTATCTCCTCTACCATCTGGAAATATCTTCGTTTTCACCGCAAAATACGCTGCTTTCGGAAGATCTGCTGCCAGACTGCCGCTCAAACCTGGTGCTGTTGGGCGGGGTGGAATATGCCGCCGATGGCAGCCAGCGCCACGTGTACAGGCCGCAAGAAGTAGAATTGCTGGACGTCGCTCTTCCGTCTGTGAGCCATTCTCCCGACATCTCATTGCCACACACCGATTCCCTCGACGGTTTTACCTATCAATTCTACCGCCAGCACGGCATTCCCAAGGCGGTAGTGCTGATTCCTTTACGTCCACATCTGCCGCAATCAGAGACCGATACGTTGCTGGTAATTATTGATATCGACAAGATTGTGCATTTCCGCTATCTGTTCTTCGAAGTATATATCATCACCGCTGCTATCCTGTTGCTGGTGACAGGCGGGGCGCTGGTTGCCTTCATCCACCAGTATGTAAAAAAACCGCTGCGTAAAGCCGATGTGGTTCTCTCTGCGCTGGGAGAGGGCAACTATGCCTTCCGGGTGCGCGAACCGATTGCACATGACGAGATCGGCCAACTGCAGCGCGGTATCAACGCCATGGCGGAGCGCCTGCAAGCCAGTTATTATGACCTCTCCAGCCATGTCAGCCAGATGGAAGACATGCAGACTGAATTGATCGAGAAAGAAAAGATTGTGCGCCAGTTGAATCAAAACCTTGAACGGCGGGTGAGTGAGCGCACAGCAGAACTGGAACAGGCCAACCGTGACCTTGAATCGTATGCGTACTCGATCTCACACGACCTGCGCACGCCGCTGCAGATCATTGACGGCTATACGGATATTCTCGCTATAAAGGTCAAAGACAATCAGTCCGCGCTGCGGTCGGTCGACATGATCCACCAGAACATCCAACAGATGGACGCCCTCATCCAGAATGTGCTGATGATCTCGCGCATCACTCGCGAACCGCTGAAGTTGCAGTCGGTGGACACCTACAACATCGCCCGTCTGGTGGCAGATATGGAAACGGTGCCATTCAACGAGCATGACTTCGACATCCAATATCAGCAATTGCCCATCATCCAGGGTGACCCTACCATGGTGCAGCAGATATTCCATAACCTGATCTCCAACGCGGTCAAATACAGTCTTAAACGCGAACGCAGTCAGATCACTATCGGTTATGACAGTAACAGTACACCCCCGCGCTTCTATGTGCGCGATAATGGGGTGGGATTCGACAGCGCCCAGTCAGACCAGGTGTTCACCATTTTCAAGCGCCTGCACAGTGCCGAAGAGTACCCCGGCACCGGGGTGGGACTGGCGATCGTCAAGCGCGCGGTTGAACGCCATGGCGGACAGGTGTGGGTGGAGTCAGCTTTGGGAGAAGGCACAACCTTCTTTTTCACGCTTTCGCCAACAAAATAATAGAACATAAATTCTATTATTTTGTTGCTTTTTCTGCGGTACAATTCAGCCACTACTTGATTTATCTCAGAGGTCTGTTTATGCGTTCACAACCGGTTGCCTATACCTTGCTTGGACTGCTGCGCCTGCTGCGTTTTTTCAACCTGAGCGGCAAGGATTTGCGCGGTGCCAATCTTTCCTTCTTCTCCCTCAAACGCATACGACTCGACCGTGCCCGTCTGGATGGTGCTAACCTGCGCCGCTGTGACCTGCGCTATGCCTCATTTGCTGAGGCTTCACTCATCGAGACAGACCTGAGTGGTTCGCTATTGCGCCGGGTCAATTTCCGCGGCGCCAATCTCAACAAAGCCTTTCTCGACAACTGCGATCTGCGCGAAGCGGACTTCAGCGGAGCCGACCTTCGCGGTGCATCATTAAAACGCGCCGACCTGCGCGGCGCGAGCCTGGAAGGCGCCCAGACTGAATGTGCTGACTTCAGCGCGGCTCTCTTTCCCCAGGAAATGCCCCTGCCGTCAAAAGAGACAAATGTATACCATTAACCTACGAAACTGTGGATAAGTGGTATAAAACTGTGGATAACTGCGCTGGTCTGTGGATATTAATTATATTTTTTATTACCAAATTTGATAAAGTGACTGAATTTGTATGGACAACTACGCCATAACCTGCCTGCATTGCGGAGCAATCTTCCACGCCGATCAAGCAATTCCTTTCTGTCCGAAGTGCGCGCCAGAACAGCTGCCGCGCGAAAAATCACGCCTGCAAACCCAGCTGGCACGTGCCGCTGAAAAGGGTCTGCCCGCCACACTCACACTGGCACAATGGCTGCAAACCCTGGCTGATTTTAACGGCCTGTGCTCCTATTGCCAGCAACGCCCCTTTGAACATCTGGAGCATTTCATCCCCATCGACGCCGGCGGCGGCACCACCGTTGATAATTGTCTGCCTGCCTGTGGCAAATGCAACTATTCCAAAGGCGCCAGCGACCCGGACCGCCCGCAGTTGGAATTATTCGTCAATGACCCGCGTGAGCGGGTGCGCCGCTACCTGGCCGATCGCGCAGAAGACGCCCGGTCAGACAGCTTTGACAAGCCTGCTTTTTGGGCAGATGATCTTTCCCCATGAGGCAAAAACGCAGGGGACTGTTGCCTTTTACGCAGGTTTGTTATGTTCTTCGATGGTTAACTTGATGGCGGTACGCACTTTGCCGTCGATATCGACGTCGACGAACTCGGGCATACAATAGATATTAATGCCGTCATCGACCAGATATGCTGTCGCCAGCACGATGGCTTTGACCGCCTGGTTGACCGCGCCGGCACCAATTGCCTGCACTTCGGCATGATGCATGTCACGCATCACACCGGCGATAGCGCCTGCTACCGCCGCGGTACGGGAATTGGCTTTGACCTTAATGACTTCCATGTTATCTCCCTTGGATTGATGACCTCAACGCACATTCTGACAGATGGCTCTTTCTCCCCAGGTTGGTTGGTGAAGAAAGTGAATGTGTCTAAATTTTACAATTTTTTAATGTTTGTTGCAATACCCCCATTTTCGACCGGTTTAACCCAAAGATAAGCATTTATCCTTGGAAGAGGGTTTTGCCAGCCTTTGGATTCATGTTTTTTGCTGTGTCATTTATACATAGCTTTCATCTGTGTATAGTTAATGTTATTAAACGTAATCGTAGTAGGGGCTGTGGATAGTGTGGATAGCCGCTTTCATCGGCATCGCCACCCCCATTGGTGAGGGCAATGAACGTCTGTTTCCCTCCATATAGGTGAAAACAACCTTCGTTCGCGGTAGGATTTCTCCCCACCTTGCCTGTGCATGAAAACAGGACAAAGTGGACAAACTATCCCCGTGGACAATGTGGATACCATATGTTTTCACGCCAATCACCACTAGTAGAAATCAGAAAAAAGAGACCCCCATATATGGGGGGTATCGTCTTTATTGTTCCTGGCGTAAAGGCGCGGGTTGTCCACAGGCTCCCTTTTCTGTCCACAGTTTTTAAGGAGTTATCCACAAATTTTTAAGAATTGGTTAATGACACCAGTTCCGGAAGACCCCTATTTTTCGCCCATTCTTCCAGCACCTCTTCGGCGTCATCAATCAATGCTTCCAGTGATTCTTCGCGTTCCTCGCGCGTTTCTTCACCCAAACCAACCGATTGCAGCATCTCCACGACCGACGGAGGGGAGGTTTCTTTGCTGTTAGCCAGACGTTGGCCGAAAGTGAACAACAGTATCCACAGTGCGCTCATTGGTGCGGAGGGAGCAAATGTTTCCATGGCGTGGCGGTAATAGGGAATCTTCAGCGGGTCGAGGTCGGGCGGCATTCCCGTTGTTTTGGTCTGACAGTCGATAACCTCATCCCATTGGCGGATCCATTGCGCGAGCGTGTCGCGCTCCGGCACGCCGCGGGAGAAGGCTTCGATCAAACGCCCGGTCCATTGCGGAATCTCCAACTCGGCAGCGCGCTCCGGAAACGCCAGCAGCAGGCGGCGCGTGCTCAAAGGCCCGTCCGCTATCACTGCCAGCAGGTTGGCGCCATCTGAGAGGGTTTGCAGGTAAGCGGACAGCCACGCGGCCGTTGAAACCTCGCCAAACGCTATGGCTTGCAGGCGCTCACGGGCATTGTTCAAGAAATACATGGCGCGCAGCGCCACATTCTCCGGCTGGTCATATTTGGAAAAGGCCCCCGCCAGCACGAAATCAAACCAGTGATTTTTATCAAAGAGCACCGGCGGCTTGCGGAACAGGTCGTGCCCAATCCATGGATTCATGCGCAGCTGCTTGGGGTCTTCATAGGCATCCTGCGAAACAGGCCAGATATCGAGGTGGATGCGGTCGGTCAGCCGAACCAGTTCGCGGGCGGGCGGGTTGAGGCTGTTGTGCACGCACACCACGTCCACATCCCCCGCGCCGCCGATCAGCGCATCCTCGGCATCATCGCTATCTGCCAGCGAACCGCTCAAGTAGGCGCACACCAGACTGCGGTCGGCTGCCTGACGCTCCATGACCCACTGTTTCGCATTTTTCAGCAATAGCCCATGTGTGATCCGCATATGTTTTGTCCCTCGGGTGGCATAAGTGAAATATATGATACCACAGCGCAAGCGAATTGGGCGACGAGGCCTGCCGACAAAAAAAGAAGTTTCCGCATGTAGAAGTTCGAACAGGGCTTACCCTGTCTTCTTTTGGGCAGGCCCCTCCCTGTCCGTTTCTTTTCGTCGTATACTTCTCCCTATGACCGCTCCCCTGCCTGATATCCCCGCGCTGTATGCCGCCTTTGACGCCCCCGTGGTGCCCTTTGACTGCGGTGCTCTGTGCGCGCCTAACAACCCGCGCGGTGTGCCCTTCTGCTGCGACCAGCACTGGGCGGTGCCGGCTGCCTTCCACCACGAATGGGACTACCTGCGCGCCCATACCGACCTGTGGCATGAATGGGCGCCCGTCGAAAGCGGAATCACCCCTGACGAGGCGGTGGAATTACAGGAAGATACCCCCGGTCACATGTGCCTGCTGGCCTGTCAGGGTGCGCAGCACTGCCAGCGCGGTTTCCGCGCACTCTCCTGCCGCCAGTTCCCCTTCTTCCCCTACCTCACCAGCGAGATGGACTTCATCGGGCTGGCTTATGACGAGCGCTTCGTTGCTGACTGCTGGGTGCTGCAGCACCTCGACCAGGTCAGTGACACCTATCTCCGCCAGTTTGTTGCCCTGTATGACCGCCTGCTGGCGGATTGGCCGGCTGAACTGACCGCCTACTACCTTGCCTCGCAGGAGATGCGTGAAGACAGCGAAGAAACGGGCAAACCCATCACCCTTCTCCATCGTGAGGGCGGCATCGTGTACATCGACCCTGCCACCGAGGAAATTATCAGCTTAGATTGACGACTGGCGGGTTTATTTGGTGCCGGCGGGGGGTTTGGCGATGAATTGTTTGTCACTGAACAGGCGCACAAACTCGCCCACATCTTCAACCAGCGCGCCGTGCGGCGCTTTGACCGTTTCCACCATCGCCCAGATGTCGGACGCCGAATAGGCGATGTTGCCGGCGAAGAAGAAAAACGAGAACATCAGCCAGCTCAGCGGCAGATAGGGTACCAGCGCCAGGTACACACCGGTCAGCAGTACCAGCGGGGTGGCTTTGATCAGCAGGTAGATGCCTTTGGGCAGGTACAGGCTGGGCACGATGGTGCGCGGCACCAGCCCGGTGACGCTGAAGGTCGGTTTTATGCCGGTGAAGGACCAGAAGCTGAGCAAATGCAGGGCTTCGTGTACGAATATCATCACAAAAGCCAGCAGGAACACCCCCAGCACCGCCCAGCCGCGCAGCCCGCCGATCGCCGCACCTTCAAAATCGGCACGCATGGCTGCCGCCGCCTGCGAGAGCAGCGAGAAGAACAGCAGAAACAGCAGCGCCGTCAGCATGTTGATGATGAAATACGCCGGGCTCTGGCGTGAGTGGTTCAACTCTTTGTAGAGCGCAAAATTCTTAGGGAGGGTGGTTTCAATGGACATGGTCAGTTTCCTTTTTTCCAGCTTCCTCAACTATATCACAATTGGCGGGGTGGCGTTCTGCCTCTGGCGTGAACACAAAGTGATGCGCGCGCCCGCTGCCTTTTACCCGCGCCAGCAAGCCCATGGCAGACAGAGCGTAGGTGGCTTTGCCCGCCAGGCGCGCCCGGCATTTGGCGTGTTTCGCCAGCTCGGTGTTGGTAAATGGCTGCGGCAGGCCGGGCGGCAGCAGCCCCAGGTAGTCCTCGCTGTTGTGCAGGATGATCTCCGTTTGCACGTTCAACAAGCGCTGGTCAGTCAGTGACCAGTAGCGCTTGCGCCACGATCCTTTGCCGTCATCGACCCACACCTCCTCGATCTCACACAGCAGCACATGCAGCCACAGATTGGGGTGCGGCAGGCAGGTGCGCAGCGAGAGCAGTTCGTTGAACAGGTCAAAGGCGGTTCCTTTGCGTGGTGACTTGCGCCGTGAAAGCTGGTTGCCTTCGTTGTCCAGCCGCAGGATATATTTGCGCTGGGCGATGGGGGCATACAGGTGCACGGGATGGGTCTGGCTCAGCGCGGCTAACTTGCGGCGCAGCGGGAAAAATCCCCCGGTCTGCACCTCGATCAGGGTCTCACCGCGCACGATGTCGATGACATAACCATCCACGCTGACCTCAAGCTGGTCGCCGGGCTGCGCCAGGTGCGCCTTGAGGGCGGCATGCAGCGAGCGTTCGTTGAGTGTGCCGATGTGGTTGAGGGCGGGGGCTTGTGCCATGCCTGTATTATATAGGAGGAAGGGGTAGACGAGGTTCACAATGGAATGCCTCCTGTTGAACATTCTTCACCTTCTTTCTCTGCTTCACTTAAGAAAACCATCATTCTTTACAATTCCTTCACACAAGCATGGTTTAATCAACGCACGTTCAAGGAAAAACCATGAAAAAAACCACCATCTGGATCGATTTGATCGCCTTTGCCGCCTTTTTACTGGCTTTCATGCCAGATCTGACAGGTTACCAGTGGCATGAGTGGCTGGGATTGGCGATCGGCGGCGTACTGTTGATTCATCTGCTGCAGCACACCCAATGGGTGAAAGGCGCGCTGCAGTGCTTTGCGCGCAAAAAATGGAAAGTGCTCGGAAAATTCCTGTTAGATGCCGCGTTGGGGCTCAGTTTTTTCACCATCATCATCAGCGGCGTGGTGATTTCTTCCTTATTAATGCTGCCCCTTGTGCATTATGAAACCTGGCGCCTGATCCATGTGATTGCTTCCTATGCCACGTTGGCGGCGCTGGGCCTCAAGATCGCCCTGCACTGGGATTGGATTAAGAAGACGGGGCAGAAGTGGCTGGCACCTGCTGGCGTAAAGGCGCCGGTGCTGGCAAGCCGCCGAAAATTCCTGCGTACCTGTGGCATCACTGGTCTGGCACTGGTGGTGGCGGTGGCAGAATGGAGAGAATGGCAGTCCAAGGTGCAGGCTGCCACACCGGAGACACCGGTAGATGAGCCACAGCCCCAAGCGGAAGAATCCTTGCCCGTGGTGATGGCGGCAGAAGCCACGCCTGAACTGGAGGTCATCTCGACCCCGCTTGAACCAGCGAGTGAACAGGACGACCAGGCAAATGAGCCAACCGCTGCCCCCACAGCCACCAGCCAGCCTGAAGCAACCATCACCCCCCTGCCAACCATCACGGAAACACTTGCAAATGACGGGGTGGTGCTGACCGGCGTGGTGCGCTGTGCGCGCGGCTGTGCCTATCCGGGCAAATGCCGCAAATACCAGGACACCATTACCGTCAATGGCAAATGTGATTTGGGCGAACCGATCTGGTAAATGGTTGGTTGGGGCGGGTTCGTTGGCCGCCCTCAGTAAGACAACTCCTCAGAAGCGCTGTGACCAATCACGCCACAGATCGCTGCCCAGCCATTCACAGCGGTTGAGGTACTCAATGCGCCACCAGCCTTCTTCAGCGTCCTCCCCCAGGTCGCGCCCGTAATAAAAACCACTCATCGCGGTATTTTCCAGATCAATCCACACCTTCTCCTGCCGGGTGTCGCCCAGAATGGCGTTGATCAGGTGATTGTGGAACCCGCCATGGCTGACCAGGGCGATATGCTCTTCACTTTCGCCGAACTGTTCCAGCAGTGTGTGCAACACATAATTGGCACGGTAACTGCGATGATATACTGGTTCCACCATGCCCAGATGATACCAACCACCTTCATTGATCGAATCATCCAACGAAAACTGCGGAAACTGCACCTGCATCTCACTGCGGCACAGACCGCCGCCGATGATGCGCTCACCGGTCTCAAAATTGGTACTGAACACCCCGCCACCTTCGTAGATCCACGGCCACACCAGTTGCGGTATGCCTTCATAAAGGTGTGAGAAGGTTGCCGCGGTTTGCAGGGTACGCATGAAGGGGCTGATGTAGATGCGGTTGAAAGCAAAGGTATCACGGTGGGCAGCCAGGTGGTCGCGCAAGGCCTGCGCCTGCTGCCTGCCGAAATCGCTGATGGGGGCGTCGCTGCTGCCGCCTTCGTAACTGGCATTCTTAAACCACAGATAATTATTGACGGATTCCGCGTGGCGGATGAAAGTGATTCGCATGGGGTGCCGCTCCTGTCTGAAAAAAATTCCAGCGCTAACTATAACACACTCCACCGAGTACTTGTTTTGCGGATGTTAAGCCCGGGTTAAAACAAAAAGCGGCGGACACCCGCCGCTTCCTTGTCAACAAAGCTAATCTTCTTCGTAAGCGTCATCCCCTGTGTCGTCATCACTATCGGTGAAATCCAGCGGGAACTGCCCGCCCAGCACCTGCTGGCGCACGTTCTCCTCGATCTCATCCAGAATGTCAGGGTTCTGCTGCAGAAATTCTTTGGTGTTCTCGCGTCCCTGTCCCAGGCGGATCTCGCCATACGAATAGAAAGCGCCGCGCTTGGAGATGACATCATACTGCGTGCCCAGGTCAAGCAGGTCACCGATGCGTGAGATGCCTTCGTTGTACATGATGTCAAATTCCGTGGTGCGGAAGGGTGGGGCCACCTTGTTCTTGACCACTTTGACGCGCACCCGGTTGCCGACCACTTCTGCACCCATCTTGATGGACTGGATGCGGCGGATGTCGATGCGCACCGAGGCATAGAATTTGAGGGCATTGCCGCCCGAAGTGGTTTCGGGGTTGCCGAACATGACCCCGATCTTTGAACGCAGCTGGTTAGTGAAGATCACCGCGGTCTGGGTCTGGCTGATGGCGCCTGACAGTTTGCGCAGCGCCTGCGACATCAAGCGCGCCTGCATACCCATGGAGGCGTCGCCCATGTCGCCTTCGATCTCTGCGCGCGGCACCAGCGCCGCCACCGAGTCGATCACCACTACCTCGACCGCGCCGGAACGCACCAGCGTTTCAGCGATTTCCA
>CAYMNB010000043.1:0-9780 GCA_964391725.1 uncultured Anaerolineaceae bacterium
GGGTTTTTGCTGATGACCTGGTTGATCAATTCAAGCGCTTCTGCTTCGGCTTTGGCGGCCAGCAGGTAAGCTTCTGCCTGTCCTTCGGCTTCCAAAATGGTGGCATCGCGCAGGCCTTCGGCAGTGGCGCGCGCCTGGTCGGCTTCATACTTGCGCTGCTGAATCACAAAACTGGCTTCCTGCGCCTGTTGTTCGGCGATCTGCTTCTGTTCCACAGAGGCGGCATATTCGTCCGAGAAGGAAATATTGCGCAGGACGAAATTATGCAGGATGATGCCGTTGGCGTCAAAGGCTTCGGTTAATGCGTTTTCAATGTTGGTCACCAATTCATCACGTTTGCTGCTGTAGACTTCTTCGATACCATATTGAGAGGCTGCGTCACGGATGACGCCGCGGGTAACAGGGCGTACCAGGTCGGTATCGTAGCGTGTCTGCCAGTCAACATGCACCTGCACAATTTCCTGCGGGTCGATGGAGTAGATAACCGAGGCATCGATGAGCACTTTTTGTCCGTCGGCTGTGCGCGCTTCGATCGAGTCATCGCCCATCATCTGTCCTTCTGCTGGCGCGATCGACATGGTATAGGTCTGTTTGGAGACCGGGTAGATGATTACGTTTTCGACAAACGGAACGATCCATGAGAGACCCGGCTCAAGAGGTTCCTTACGATAGCCCTGCGACATGATGGCAGAGATCACCACCCCGCGATCCTGCGGGTTGATGAACACCAGTCCGGCGCTGATCAGGGTCAGGATAATGGCAGCGCCCAATACGATGCCGATGATCCAACCGCTGCGGCGGATGGGTTGTTGGCGCATTTTCTGGGTAACAATAAGGATGGCTACCCCAACTGCCAGGATCCAGGCGAGGGTGGCAAGCGTAGTAAAAACTGTTGCAATATTCATCGTTCACTCCAATGTGATAAACAATTCTTTGTAGCCTCATTATATCAGAGCAGCATAGGCAGGATGTTAATGGCGAGCAGTGGATTGTTCATAGGGCCCGGTGCAAATGATTGCGGTTGAAAAGGGGGTTGAGAATGGTCATTCCTTGATGAATATCTGGGGGTGATGGTTTGCTTTGTTGGCTACAGAATAATCGTTTCTTAATGATGACAGAGCCGGATGGTTTTTTGGTTGTTTTTCCTATGAATAACCCGTCAACTATGATATATTTATAGCGTTATCAGTACATGACCAGCACAATGATTAACGGTCTAACTGTGTAGAAAAAGCATTTGAAAAACCTATACATCCTCAAAAAAGGGATGTTCTGTGATAAGCAAAAGGACTTGTTATACAATCAAGTCCGGTGAAATCAGGGGAACTGTGCCAACGAGCGTTAACAAACAACAACTGACGGTGCACAAAAACCATTTCCCTTATCAATGACATAGTAATAAGGTTGATGGCGGGTATCTATTACCTGTTGTTAACGATGAATCAAATGCCATGATCGGCGCAGTTTTGGCGAATCAACCGAAGCCCGGTTTGCTGCTGATGATAAATCATCCTAAAGGAAGCACGCTCATGGCGACAATTACCGCGCTGAAGACACAAAAGCGAAATCCCAACCGAATCAATGTTTATCTGGATGGTGATTTTGCATTTGGTTTGTCAAGGCTGGTGGGCGCTTGGTTAACGATTGGTCAGGAACTCAGTGATGAGAAGATCCGCCAACTGAAAAGCCAGGATGAGGGAGAAGTTGCCCTGCAGAAGGCCATGCACTTTCTCGAATATCGTTCACGAACGCAGCAAGAAGTGTTGCGCAAACTCACAGAACTTGGTTATGCAGAAGAAGTCGCCAGTGAAGTGATTGAGCGCTTGAAAAAGAATCAACTGCTCAATGATGAACAATTTGCACAACGCTGGGTTGAGAACCGCACGGCATTGAAACCGCGCGGACATCGCTTAATGGCGATGGAATTGCGCCAGAAGGGCGTGGAGGAGACAGAAATCCAATCAGCGTTGAGCGATGCGCCAGAGGATGAAGAATTGGCGTATCAAGCGATGAAACATCGCTTTCACAGGTATGCGCAGATGACCTATGAAGACTATCAAAAGAAGGCGGGCGCGTATCTGGGGCGGAAAGGTTTTTCTTATGATGTCATTTCCCCTGTCTTGCGGCAGGTGTGGGATGAATTTCAAGATGAAATGCAGTCATCTGCCTCGTAAGAAAGCCTGATGCCGAACATTAAAACTATGAAAAGGAAATTCTTACTATGGACACGTTTTTAATTATCTTATTGATTGTGGTGGCGGACGTAGTGTTGGTGGCGGGCCTGGTGTATTTTATCACCCAGTTTCTCTATAAACGCTATCAGGCAGAGCAGCAGGCACGCGCCGACAATGTCATCCAACTGGCAAAAGAGAAAGCCAAGACCGTTGAGTTGGAAGCACGCGACGCCGCCATGAAAAAAGTGCAGGACGCCGAAGGGGAGATCAAAGAAATGCGGCGTGAGTTGACGAAAGAAAATGAACGCCTGCAGAAACGCCAGGACGAGATGGACAAGAAACTGGATCGTCTTGAGCAGCGTGAGCAATCGTTGAACCGCCGCCAGAGTGCTGTTGACCGTAAGGCCAACGATATCGAAAAGCTGTATGAACAGCAGTTGGAAGAGCTGAACCGCGTGGCGGGGATGACTAACGAAGAAGCCAAAGCGCAGCTGCTGACTGAAGTTGAAAAAGAATCACGTGAAGATATGGCGCGCATTGTGCGTCAGATCGAAGCAGAAGCGCGCGCTGAAGGCGAAAACCGCGCCCGCGAGATCATCGCGGATTCGATCCAACGGGTGGCTTCTGACCATGTGGCGGAAGTGACCACCTCGGTGGTGGATCTGCCCAATGAAGAGATGAAGGGGCGTATTGTGGGGCGCAACGGACGCAACATCCGTGCCTTTGAGCAGGTGACCGGTGTGGACGTGATTGTGGATGACACCCCGGAATCTGTCACAATCTCTTGTTTTGATGCGGTGCGCCGCGAGACTGCCCGCCGCACCCTGGAGAAATTGATCAAAGACGGCCGTATTCATCCTGCCTACATTGAGAAAATCTTCAACCAGGAAACACAGGAAATGCAGAAGGTGCTGAAAGAAGCCGGTGAAGAAGCCATTTTCGAGGCTGGTATCCCCGCCCTGCATCCAGAAATTGTAAAAAAATTGGGCCGGCTAAAGTATCGCACCAGCTATGGGCAGAATCAGCTGGCGCACGCGGTGGAGACCGCCAAACTGGCCGCGGTAATCGCACAGGAATTGGGCGCGGATGTGGAAGCAGCCCGGTTGGGCGGCTTGCTGCATGATATCGGCAAGGCCATGGATCACAATATTGAAGGCACCCATGCCCAGATCGGCGCAGAGTTTGTCATGCGGCATGGCGTTTCCAAGAAGGTTGCCAACATCATCGCGTCGCACCACCATGAAATTGACCAGGACAGCGTGGAAGCCATTATTGCCGAGGCAGCGGATGCCATCTCTGGTGCGCGTCCCGGTGCACGCCGCGAAGACCTGGAGAACTACATCAAACGTTTGCGCGCGCTGGAAGATATTGCCAACGCATTCCCCGGCGTGGAACAGACCTATGCCATCCAGGCAGGGCGCGAAGTGCGCATCATCGTGCGGCCGGAGCAGATCGATGACTATGCCGCCAGCAAGATGGCCAAAGAGATCGCCCAGCAGATCGAAGATACCATGCAGTATCCCGGGCAGATCACAGTGACCGTGATCCGTGAGACCCGCGCGGTCGGCACAGCCAAGTAACCCAACATACATTTAGACTTAATAGAAGCCCGGTGATCGCCGGGCTTTTTCTATGTATGGTGATTGGTGGCATATTGATTTTTTTCCACTCCGTTATAATGGATTTGTTGACATTATTTTGTGCTTGTTCTGGGTGTAATAACGGAGTCAAAACAATGACACTACAACAAGGCATTGTGTTTTTTGCGGTACTATTGACATTATTTCTGCCAGTCTTCACCCGCCTGCGCTATGACCTGGTAGCGTTGTTAGGGGTGTTGCTGCTGGCAGTGATTGGCATCATCACACCGGAGCAATTGTTCGATGGCTACGGCCACTCGGCGGTGGTCACAGTAGCAGCGGTATTGGTGGTCAGCCGCGGACTGCAGAATGCGGGTGTGGTGGATGTATTGGCGCGCTGGATCGGCGGGGTGGGCAACCACATCTCGCTGCAATTGGCTGCATTGTGCGGGCTGGTTGCGTTGGCATCAGCGTTCATGAACAATATCGGCGCGCTGGCTGTGTTTATGCCGGTGGCGATCCGTATGGCACACAAGAGCCAGCGTCCGCCCTCGCTGTACCTGATGCCGATGGCATTCAGCGCACACTTTGGCGGCATGATGACCCTGATCGGTACCCCGCCAAACATTATCATGTCAGGTATTCGTGCGCAGTATACAGGGGAGCCGTTTGGCATGTTTGATTTTGCGCCGTTAGGTTTGGGTATCGCCCTGGCCTGTATTGCGTTCATCTCGCTGGTAGGCTGGCGCCTGGTGCCGCAGCGCAAAGGTTCTGCCAGCGCCCAAAACCTGTTTGATATTGAGAATTACCTGACCGAGGTCAAAATCCCCAAAAAATCTGCATTGGATGGTTTGATGGTGCGTGACCTGCGGACAGTGACCGAAGCCAGGGTATTAATTGTGCGCATAAAACGCGGCGACCAACGTCTGCCAGCTCCTTCAGCCTTTGAGACCTTGCATGGCGGGGATGTTTTGATGGTCAGGGCAGATGTAAACAATATCAGCAAATTCATCACTGATAGTGGCGGCCACCTGACAGAATCGAAACCACTGCGTGAAGACACGCTGCAATCGGGGGAGATTGCGCTGGTTGAGGCAATCATCGTGGCGGGGTCGGTGTTGGAACGGCGCACAGCACGCAGTGTCAACCTGCGCTGGCACTATGGGGTTAACTTGTTGGCGGTTTCCCGCCAGGGGGCAAGGTTGAAAGCGGAGATCAGTTCCATCCAGTTGTTCCCGGGTGATGTTCTGCTGCTGCAAATGCCGCGCAATGCCATACAGGAGACCTTGCAGAATATCGGCTGTCTGCCGCTGGCAGGGCGTGATTTACAGATGGGCCAGCCTCGTCGGGTGGTGCTGGCGACGATCATCTTTGCTGTGGCGATGGCGTTGGCAGCGTTAGGTGTGCTGCCGGTGCAGATCTCGATGACATTAGCGGCCTGTATCATGATCATCTTTGGTCTGGTCAATTTGCGGGAAGCCTACAGCAGCATTGACTGGCCGATCATCATTTTGCTGGGGGCGATGCTGCCGTTGGGCGACGCGATGGAGGCAACCGGCGGGGCGCAACTGATCGCCAGCCAGATCCTGCGCTTTTCGGCGGTGTTATCGCCTGCTTTAATGATGGTGGTCATTCTGCTGGTGACCATGTTCCTGTCGGATGTGGTCAAGAATGCGGTGGCGGTGGTGTTGATGGCACCGATTGCCATCGGTGTGGCACAGGGATTGGGGGTATCTATTGACCCATTCCTGATCGCGGTAACTATCGGCGGCTCGTGCGCGTTTCTTACACCAATCGGGCACCAATCGAATGTCCTGGTATTGGAGCCGGGCGGTTATGAATTCGGTGATTACTGGCGACTGGGCTTGCCGATTGAAATCATTATCACCATCGTAGCTGTGCCGCTGATGTTGTGGCTCTGGCCGCTTTAGAAGAACGGGTTGTGTGCGCGCTCCTGTGCCACGCTGGTGGCAGGGCCGTGACCGGGCAGCAAACGGGTTTCAGAAGGCAGGCTGAAAATGTGTGTGGCGATATTTTTCAGCAGAACTGTTTCGCTGCCGCCGGGCAGGTCTGTGCGGCCGATGCCCTGAAAGAAGATGATGTCACCGACAAAGGCGGTTTTCGCAGTTTCGCTGTAGTAGAATACATGGCCGGGGGTATGGCCCGGGCAATGTCGGGTGAGTAACACCTGGCTGCCAACCGGGATGATAGTGCCTTCTTCCAACCAGATGGCTGGCTGGGGCAGCGGGTCGCGCTGCAGACCCATCAATTCACCCAACCCGCCGCTTTCATACAGGTCTTTATCGCACCGATGCATGGCGATGGGCGGCAGGGAAGGCAGGGTTTGGCTGAGTTCGTAAATGCCGTAGGTGTGGTCGAAATGGGCATGCGTCAGCAGGATATGGCTTATCTGCCAGCCTTCTTTTTCGATTTCAGGCAGGATGGCGCTGCTTTCAAAGGCTGGATCGATTAACACTGCCTGTTTGCTTGCTGGATCACCGAACAGATAGGTGTTGTTGCCCATCTGGCCAATGGCGTAGGTATTAACTATCGGTTTCATGCTTTACCTTCTTCACACTGATGAAGAAATGATACCACCGCCTGGATGACTTGCGGGGCTTCCGGGCCGAAAATGACATTGTGCAGACTTTTTTCGAGATACAGGGTTTGTATGTTTGTGGAAGAAATACCTTCCTGGATCAATTTCACATTGGCAAAGTCAGCCACATCGTCTGCCCGCGAGTGGATTAACAGGGCCGGCGCGGTGACCGATGACAGCTGTTGGCGGGTGTAGCGCAGCAATTTCAGAATTTCGGCAAATCCGCGCGTGGCGAACTGGTGGTATCCAATAGAAGCGGCAATCATCTGGTCGATCTCTTCTCGTTTTCCTATCGACAAGAAAGGTTTTACCACTGGCAGAGGGTCAATGACCGGCAGCAGGAGTGAGAGCAGTTGCAGGGGGGCAATCAGCCATTCCGGCAGCACACGCAAGGGCGACTCGATAGTAATGACACCCTTGATCTGCGGATGGCGTGCGGCGGTCAGCAGGCTGAGGGTTCCGCCCATGGAGAAACCGCACAGAACGATCTCGTCACATAGGCCTGAAAGGATATGCAGCCCGTCTTCGACATCCATGACCCAATCTGTCCAGCGGGTGTGCTGCATATCCCTGACATGGGTGCCATGCCCACTGAGGCGTACAGATAGCACCGTGTAGCCTTCGGCAGCAACAGCCATTGTCAGGGGCAGGATCTCAGTTGGTGTACCCACGAAACCGTGCACCAGTAATACGCCCAGACGGTGATTTCCACGGATTAAACGAGGTTCTGCCCCGGTCATGTAGGTAAGCCTGGCGGGGGTTGGTCGGCTTCTGCTCATAGGGTGATCAATTCACGCGGAAAGGTGGTCAGGCTGCGGCAGCCGTCTGCGGTGATGATGACATCATCTTCCACGCGCACGCCGCCTCTGCCGGGCAGGTAGATGCCGGGCTCGATGGTGAAGGTCATGCCGGGCTGTAGAATCAGCGGGTTACCGCTATGCATATAAGGCGGTTCGTGGCCTTCCAGCCCCAGGCCGTGGCCCAGCCGGTGGGTAAAGTACTGTCCATAGCCGGCTTGCTCGATCACGGATCGTGCTGCCTGGTCAACGGAATGGGCGCTGACACCTGGACGGGCAAAATCACGTGCGGCGGCGTTGGCGGCTTGCGTGATTTCGTGAATTTTTACGAGTTCAAGGTCAATCTGTCCGATTGCAAAGGTGCGGGTGATATCGGCGCAGTAGCCGTTGACTTTGGCGCCAAAGTCGATCACCAGCAGGTCGCCGGGCTGGATGGGACGATCGGTTGGGGTGGCATGCGGGTTGGCGCTGTTGGGTCCGCCTGCCACAATGGAGCCAAAGGAAAGGTCTTCCGCACCAGCCTGCAGCATCTGCATCAGCAATACATTGGCGAATTCTTTTTCGGTCATGTAGGGTTGAAATTGCGCCAGTGCAGAGCGCAGCGCCTGTTCAGACAAATTCACGGCAACCTGCATGGCGGCCTGTTCACTGGCATCCTTGCGCATGCGCAGGTCGGCGATCAGTTCGGCGGCACTTGTGAAGGAAAGGTTGGCAGCTGACTGCTGCACATACTGCATCTCCAGATAGCGCATCTGGGTGGGTTCGATGCCGATGGTCTTGCCCGCCAGGTTGCCGTAGGCGGCGGCATCATCGAACGCCTTCTGCCATTCAGCGGGATCATCATCAAAAAAGAAGGCCTGCATGGCAAGGCTGGTGTTGGCAAGCTGCTCACGCTCGAAAGCAGGTAAAACGATCGCCGGGGCTTTGCCGGGCAGGAGGAACAGGCACATCGGCCGTTCCGATAGATGCAGGTGCAGGCCACTGAAGTAGAACTGGGTGGGGCCGGGGTTCAATACCAGGGCATCAAGATGGTGTTGGCTCAGTGAAGCAATGGCTTTTTCAATTCTGGATGTCATGTTATTTCCTTTCAGGCGTGAGCAATGCGCGCCATGCGGGTGGGTTCTTTTTGGATCTCTGCCTGCACGAAGGTAAGCAGCAGGCTTGCTTTTATCGCAGCATAGGCGGGATCATCCCAGCGGTTGTGCAATTCCTGCGGGTCGTCTTGCAGGTCGAACAATTCCCCGTAATCGGCATCCCGGTATACGGTGATCTTGTAACGGTCAGTGATCAGTGTACGCAAATCAACACTGGTGGGGTTATGGCGGTTTTCCACCATGACCCATTCGCGTGAAGGCTGCTGTCCCGCCCAGACAGTCAGCTGATCCTGGCTCTGCATAAACCCGGGCACTTCAACGCCTGCCGTGCTGAGGAAGGTGGCGGGCAGGTCGATGATGGATTGCAGCCCGTCGCTGACGATGCCGGCAGGCACCTGTCCGGGGTAGCGCGCCAGCAGGGGAACACGCAGCAGGTCTTCATAATGGAAGGCGCCTTTGGCAATCAGGCCATGCTGGCCAAGAAAATGGCCGTGGTCGCTGGTGAACACCACCAGGGTGTTATCAGCGATACCGAGTTCATCGAGTTTGTCGAGAATGTGTCCGATCTCGGCATCCATCAGGCTGACCATGCCATAATAGGCAGCCATGCTGCGGCGCAGTACGGCGTCGTCATGCAGGTGGGAGTGGAAGCCGTGCAGGGCTTTACCGCCAGGTTCGTCATACTGGCTGAAGTCGGGCTGCACTTCGCGGGTTTTGGCGTATTGCAGGGGCATGTCGTCGAATTCACCGGGCGTGAAGTGCCCGACGGGCATGTCTTCCATGTCATACATGCTGAACCAGGGTTCTGGTACGACATAGGGCGGGTGGGGGTCAAAGAAACTTGCCCACAGGAAGAAGGGCTTGTCGTCTTTGACCGATTCTTCGATGTTGGCGCAAGTGCGTTCACCAACCCAGTGGGTGGGGTGATATTCTTCGGGCAGATCCCAGTTGATGACACCATTCGTATAGACATCCTTGTATTTGCGTTCTGCGCCTGGCGGCCAATCTTCGAAGTAGTCGCGCCAGTTATCCAAACCTTTCTCTTCACACCACAGGGCGTAATGCTGCCCGGCATGCGATTCATTGGTGTGCATGCGCGCGGTTTCTACATGCGAAAAACCATACCAGGGACCGTGGAAATCCTGCCAGAAATCAAGGTCACGCAGCAGGGGCTGGCATTCGATGGATTCAGAACCCGGTGCGCTTGCCAATGGCTGGAAGTGCGCCTTGCCGATCAGCGCGGTGTAATAATCATACTGCTGCAAGATGTCCCCGATGGTGGGCACATCCTCCGGTGTTTTTACGCCGATCGCCCAGCAGCCATGCACCGAAGGATACACCCCGGTAATCAGACTGGCGCGGGTCGGGGAGCAGGTCGGGTTGGGGCAATAGGCGCGGTTGAAGCGGGTGCCTTCCTGCGCCAAGCGGTCGAGGTTGGGGGTCTTAATCAATGGATTCGTGACACCCAGGGTAGAATAGTGCTGTTGGTCGGAGGTGATCAGCAGGATATTGGGTTGTGGTGACATGGCAGGCTCC
>CAYMNB010000043.1:9880-21843 GCA_964391725.1 uncultured Anaerolineaceae bacterium
CTGTTGGTCGGAGGTGATCAGCAGGATATTGGGTTGTGGTGACATGGCAGGCTCCGGGTAGATCATTTGCAACTTTGGGTTATTCTTGTAACCCAAAGTTTTCGCAATGAATATATCAGGTAGAACTTTGAGTACCTAAGAAAAACTCAAAGTTCCTGTGTTCTCCTCATTCTACCCCAGTCTGGTGCGGTTCAAGTAGTCACTATAATTACCGCTGTAAGAGACAAGTTTCCTGTCTTCGACCGCCACGATGCGTGAACAGATGCGGTCAAGGAAATAGCGGTCATGCGAGACAATCAACAGCGAGCCGACAAACTCCGCCAGCTGTTCTTCCAATACTTCGGCTGAGGTGATGTCGAGGTGGTTGGTGGGTTCGTCCAGCAGCAGGAAATTAGCGCCGGAGAGCATCATTTTCGCCAATTGCAGACGCGAGCGCTCACCGCCTGACAGACTGCCGGAAGGGTCGCGCATCTGCTGGTAGGTATAGCGGAATTTGGTCAGAAACGCCACCGCACGCTGGTCAGACATAGAACGGGCGTCCTGAATGGATTCGATGAGGGTCTTTTTCAGGTCGAGGGTTTCATGCTGCTGGGCATAATAGGCGATTTGCACACTGGGCCCCACATAAATCCTGCCGCTGTCGAAGGGCTGCTCCTCCAAAATGAACTTGAGCAGCATGGATTTTCCGCAGCCGTTGGGTCCGACCAGACCGACACGTTCACCGTGGCGCAGTTCCAGACCGGCACCAGAGAACAGGGTCAAGCCGGGGTTGGTGTCATCCGGCGCGAAAGTCTGGTGCAGATTCTCAATACGCAGGACGATGTCGCTGCCGCGCCAACCGTTCAACGCCAGGTCCATGGGGGCGCCGGGTTCAAACGGTTTTTCGACCTTGTCCATGTGTTCGATGCGTTTGAGGATGGCGAAGCCTTTTTTGATCAGTTTTTCGTTGTCATAGGTGCGGCCCCAGGTCAGCAGGCGGTTGGCGGCCTGTTCCAAGCGGTTGATTTCCTTCTGCTGGATATCAAAGCGTTTCTGGGCAGTTTGAAAGCGTTGTTCCTTTTCAAATGCGTATTCAGAATAGGAGCCTGGATAGAATGCAAGCCGGCCGGCTTCCAGTTCTGCGATCTCATCCACCACCAGGTCCAGCAGGTAACGGTCATGGGTAACAAGGATGACGGCGCCGTTGAAGCGGTTGATAAAGCGCTGCAGAAAGTCTTTGCCGTCCATGTCGAGGTGGTTGTCGGGTTCGTCGAGTAAGAGCACATTGGGCTGATCCAGTGCGATGGTGGCAAGTGCCAGCAGCTTCTTCTGCCCGCCGCTCAGTTGTGAAATGGGCAGGTGGTAATGCGCCTGTGTGAAGCCGAAATCGTTGAGGGTGGTGATGACACGACTTTCATAGTTGAGACCGCCCAGCTGTTCATATTCTTCCAGCAGACGTTGCTGGTGCGACACCAGACAGGTCAGTTTGTGTTCATCAAGGTAATTCTCTGGTAACGCGAGGTCATTTTCGATCGTGTGCAAGGCTTGATCGATGGTCAGAATGGCTTGATTGGCGGCGATGGCGGTTTCCCACACGCTGCTGTCATTGTCCAGATAGGGTTCCTGTTCCAGATAGCGAATCTTCGCCCACTTTTCGGTGATGATGGTGCCGCTGTCGGGGCGCAGTTGATCCACCAGCAATTTCAACAGGGTGGATTTGCCCGCGCCGTTGACCCCCAGCAATCCAACCACACGGTCGGAATGAATGTCCCAGTTGAGGTCATCCAAAATGAGTTGTGTCGGGTAAGAAAAGGTGATGTGGTTGAGGCGGCTGATGATCATGGCAATTCCTGTTATTCTATGACTGTCGCACCAGAGGTTTGGTGACAACGAGATAAGTTTTGTCGCGGTTCTCTGTGTAGCCCATGTTGTGGTACAGAGCCAGAGCAGAAGACGGGTTTTCAGTGTCGACGCCCAGGGCGGTTTCTTGCATGCCCATGTCACGGAACATGCGGATGCTTTCAGCGAGCAGGGCTTTCGCCAGCCCTTTGCGGCGCCAGGGGCGGCGCACGGAGATGAATTCCGTGTAGCCACGCAGGCGCTGTTCGGTTTGGTTTTCCAGTTCGTCAACGTAGCTGCGCACCATGCCGCAAATCTCTTTTCCCTCCCAGGCAACTTTCCAGATATGGGGCTGGCAGCGGCGGTCATCCAACCACGCCCGGTATTGTTCGTCGCCATATTCTATGTGCCCCCAGTGGTCATGCGTGGCTTCATTTTCGGCTTCAAAGATCTGGCGCAGGTGTTCTTCGTCCACCGGTCTGATCTCGACACCTTGCGGCAGGGGATAGGCTGCCAGTGGCAGGCTGGTCGGGCGCACCATCTCGATAAAATAACGTGTTTTCTGGTAACCGTGCGCCAGGTAGAAATCCAGCACCGCTTCGCCTTTTTGCGGCAGCCAGGATGACAAGAAACACTGTTTCTCCTCTGGCAGGCCAGCCGCCATTTCGCGTGAGCGTTCTTCCATCAGGTTCAGCATGGCTTCTGGCAGGTCCGTTTGCCAGTATTGCGGCAGCAGCATGCCATCAACATGAAATACCGCCAGGTTTCCACCCATGTCGGACCAGTTATGGGCACAGCTGCCGATGAGGTGACCCTCGTCAAAGACCAGGTACTGCTGGCGGTAGGGGTCAAAATGCTGCTTCCATTGGGATTGATTCTTCAGATCGTCGGCGGTGATGGCACCTTCCCAGCCGAAACTTTGGCGGCACGCCAGCCAGAGGTCGCATAAGCGCTCATAATCACTGTCATCGCTGAAGGTGCGCAGGGAGATGGTGGGGATGGCACTGAATGGTCTCATTTATCTTTTTCCTTTTGGGTGGGCAGCCAGCGGCTTTCCTACCGCCGGCTGCCATTTCTCTTTTCGTGATTTCCCAATTTTTCCAAACAAGAGATGGGTGTGTTAGAGGGGTTTTGACAGCATCATGCTTTTTTTGTCTTCTTCCACTTCATACCCCATATTTTCATATAGCATGAGGGCGCCGTTGGGGTTATCTGAATCAACGCCGAGGGCGGTTTCTTGCATACCCATGTCACGGAACATGCGGATGCTTTCGGCGATGAGGGCTTTGGCGAGGCCTTTGCCGCGCCAGGGGCGGCGCACACTGATTTCTTCCGTCCAGCCGCGTTGGCGGTTGTATTCTTTGTTTTCTTCCTCATCAAAGAAATTCAACACCATGCCGCATACCAGGTCACCTTCCCAGGCGACCTTCCAGTATTGGGGGCGGAAAAGGCGCTGCTTCTGCCAGGCTTCAAACATCTGCTCTGTAGGTTCTGCATAGCCCCAGTGGTCACGAAAGGCTTCCTGCTCTGCGTCCCAAATGGCGCGGTAATGCTCCGGTTCCACCGGGCGGATCTCTACTCCTTCCGGCAGGGGGCAATTGGGGATTTCTTTCTCGATAGGACGGACCATCTCAAAGAAGAAGCGTTCGGGGTGGTAGCCACGCTGCTTAAAGAAAGCAACGATATCTTTGGCTTTGTTCTTGCGCCAGGTGCGGAAGATCTTCTTCTGTTCAGCAGGCATGCTATCTGCCGCTGCACGACATTGTTCTTCGGTGAATTGGAGCATCAGTTCTTCGATGCCTTTGCCCCAATGGCCGGGCAGCAGGTTGCCGAAGGGCCAGAAGACCATGGTGCCGTCCTGCTCTTCCTGCCAGTTCCAGCCAAAGTACCCGATGGGTTCGCCATCCAGTTCTATATAGATCAACTGCTGGTGGATGTTATAGTTGGCAGACCACAGTTCATCGTTTTTGATGTCATCCAGGGTGATGATCCAGTCGAAGCCATTGACCTCTTTACAGACATTGCTGATGTCGAGGCGAATCACGTGATCGTTTTCACCGGCGAAATGACGGAACGCCAGTCCGGGGATGGTATCTAATGGCTTGTAATCGATATATATGTTTGGTGTTGACATTGTTTTCTTCATTTTAGTTTTCTTGTGCACTCAACTTTTTCGCAACCGCGCTTCAGGCGGGTGGGGAGAGGCTGGCCTGTGAAAGGTGAGCCTCTCCGCGATCAGATTAGAGTTGCTTCCTTAACACCATGCTTGTACGGGCATTGTCTACTTCGTAGCCCATGCTGGTGTATAAGTTCAATGCGCCGTTGGGGTTTTGAGCGTCCACGCCCAGGGTGGTGTGTTCCATGCCCATCCCTTTGAACATGCGGATGGATTCGGCGATGAGGGCTTTGGCGATACCGCGGCCGCGCCAGTCTCGGTGTACGGAGATGTCCTCGGTGTAGCCGCGTTTGCGGTTGTATTCCTGGTTCTCTTTTTCATCAAAGAAGTTGCCTACCATGCCGACGATTTCATCGCCTGACCAGGCCACCTTCCACAAGTGAGGTTGGAAGGTGCGGTCTTTGAGCCAGTTCTGGTATTGTTCTTCGGTCGGCTCCACATAGCCCCAGTGGTCACGAAAGGCTGCATGGTCGGCATCCCAAGCCTTGCGGTATTCTGCGGGCGTGACCGGTCGCATTTCCAATTCTTCGGGCAGAGGGTGCTCCCCCAGCGGTTTGTCGATGGGACGATTCATCAGGAAGAAGTAGCGCTGTGGTTCGTAGCCCTTGGCCTTGAAGAACGCCAGTGAATGATGGGCGATCTCTTTCTTCCACACACTGAACCATTTGGGTTTATTATCCGGCATACTGGCAGCGGTCTCGCGCTGGCGTTCTTCGACGAAGTTTAGCATCAGGTGGGAGATGGCACTGTCCCAATATTCTTCAAGCAAAATAAAAGAAATGCCGAAAATATATTGCGCAGGATTTTCCGAAGTGGCGATTTCTTCATCCCAGTCATACGCCAGGTATCCGATCGGTTTGCCATCCATCTCAATGAAGATCAGCTGTTGATTGATGTCATAGTGCTGACGCCAATTTTCATCTTGCTTCATGTCGTCCAAGGTGGCTGCCCATTCGTAGCCATTGAACTCGCGGGTTTGCAGCCACAGATCAAGCATGACCTGGTAATCTTCTTCACCGGCAAAATGGCGGAAAGCGAGGCCGGGGACGGCGGTCAATGATGGGTGTTCAATATAGCGTTTTGTTGTTGTCATTATGTTCTCCTTGGTTGCGGTGTGAACGATGAAGTCTTCCATTCCTCTTGTTCACTTTGGTCAGTTTTCTTTCTTTTCTTTCTTTTCCAAACAGAGTTGTCATGCTGTTGACAGTGTACTTATCCTTGTATTTGTTTCCAATATTTTCTGACCGGCAGGTCGGGCGGTTCGATAAAGCCGGCGCAGGCAAAGCCGTGTGCGACAAGAAAGTCATGCTGTGCGCCTTCCTGGTCCGCGCTGCCCGGGCAGAAGATGATCATCCCGCCGGGTTTGACCACGCGCTCGCACTCAGCCAATTCCTCGGGCATGTCATCCCCAAAGACATGTCCGCCCATGACCACATCAGCGAAGTCGTCATAGAAAGGGATGTGGGTGATGAGGCCGTCGACGGTGTAAACGTTGCTGACGCCGATCTTGCACGCTTCTTCACGAATATAATGGCGCAAATTCTCGACCGGTTCCACGGCAAAGACCGCTTTCGCACCTGCTTTGGCGGCGATGAAGGTCAGCCGTCCAGTTCCGGCGCCGAGATCGACGACGATCTTGCCTGCAAAATCGGTCAGTGACAGCAATTCATCGTCGGTATAGGACAGAAATTCCTGGTCGGCATAGTTCTGCGGGGCGACGGCGTAGGTCAGCAGGTCGTTCAGGCTTTCCATGACGGTTTCTTCTGCCATACGGATAGCGGCGGGGTCATCCACAGGTGGGTGTTGGCGGCACAGGGCTTCTACCCAGGTTTTGATAGCTGGATTTTTGTTTTCCAGATACCAGCGTACGGCAGGATTGGCATGCAAGGCGACGGCAAACGGCTGTTCCGGCAGCCAGCCCGGCAGCCATGACAGTTGCGCTCGTTCTAACAGCAGTAATACATTAAATGAGAGTGGTTTGACGTTGATCCAGTTGACGGGCATAGTATTTGTTCCTTTTGTTGCTAACTACTTTGGTTGAATAAATTTCGTTTTCTCTGCTTCCATAAAAAAGACCGCATTCTTCCGGGATGCGGTCTTTGGGTGTTGACATAAAAAGACCGCGGGTGGTGGTCGCAACCCGCGGTCTCAGATAATCAAGTCAGAAATGACTAAGCTCTGTAATCTGGCGCATTGCGACAAGGAAACACAAAAACATCTCCGGAGAGTGTGTAATTGCCATGCATTTTGATGTTGCTGTGGGCGTTGCTCATCGCTCGCGCTCCTTTCTTTGCGTAATTAAGATTTTTATAACACGGGTTTTTTGAACCGTCAAGGGAACAGCGTAAATGAATTGTGGAATCTTGTCATTCCGGAGCGATGAATGTATGATTGAACTGGTTGCATGAATAACAAGGAGTAGTGCATGTTAATCGGAATTTCACCTTTGATGTCACCTGAACTGTTGGCGGTGCTGTACCGCATGGGGCATGGGGATGAGATCGTGTTGGCAGATGCGCATTTCCCCGGCGATAGCTTCAATACGCACGTGATCCGTGCTGATGGGCTGCCGATCGATGCCATGCTGGAGGCTGTGCTGCCGTTGTTTGCGCTGGATACCTATGTCGATGATCCGCTGGTGATGATGCAGCCGGTGCCGGGCGATGCGTTGGATCCGGCTGTCGAAGCGCGCTACCGGGCCGTCATTGACCAACATGCGGCGGAGGCCCCATTGATTGTACGCATTGAGCGCTTCGCTTTCTACGAGCGCGCAAAACAGGCATTCGCGGTGGTGATGACCGGTGAGACCGCCAAATACGGCAACATCATCCTGAAAAAAGGGGTCACCCCGCTGGAATAGCCGCCGAATCTCCGCCAGTTGATACATCTTTTTGTCTGCCGCAGTCAGAAGCATGTCATCTTGACGCGATAGGTTGGCTATGATTAAATACAGACGTGAGCGCTCACGTTCGACGAAAACAATCCAAGGAGTAAAGCATGACCCTCATCAACAAATTCACCCAGCCGTTATCTGATTTACTGCCATCTTGCGACTTTTTTGTCGGCATCGACAGCGATGGTTGTGTCTTTGACAGCATGGAGATCAAACACAAAGAATGTTTCATCCCCAATATCATCAAACATTGGTCACTCCAGGCGGTCTCAAAATACGCCCGTGAAGCGGCTGAATTTGTGAATCTGTATTCCAGGTGGCGCGGCGCCAACCGCTGGCCTGCGTTGGTAAAAGCCATTGACTTGCTGGCGGAGTGGGAGGAGGTGCAGCGGCGTAAACCCATCTTGCCGTTGATGCCGAATGTGCGCGCTTTCATTCACCAGGAACAATTTCCCCATTCCAATGAAGGTCTGGCCTTGTTCATGGAGGCCAATCCCGGCAAGGAAGACCTGGCTACCGCCTGGGAATGGACGCATGCGGTCAATGCCACCGTGGAAGATATCGTCAAAGGGGTGCCGCCGTTTCCATTTGTGCGCGAAAGTCTCTCCTTGTTGCAGAACAAGGCTGACATGATCGTGGTGTCAGCCACACCGGTGCCGGCGTTGACCCGTGAATGGCAGGAACATGACCTGGATGGCTTTGTACGTTTGATCGCGGGGCAGGAGATGGGCAAGAAAGCCGAACATCTTGCCATGGCGGCAGGTAATAAATACGCCAAGAACCACGTCTTAATGATTGGCGATGCATTGGGCGATCTGAACGCAGCCAAAGCCAACGGCGCGCTCTTTTACCCGATCAATCCCAGCGAGGAAGAAGTCAGCTGGCAGCGCTTTTATGAGGAAGCCGCTGCCAGATTCCTGAATGATGATTATGCCGGGGTGTACGAGGCAGGCTTGATTGCGGAATTTGAGCGTTATCTGCCGGAAGTGCCGCCCTGGAAAGCCCACCACAGCTAAGCGGTTAATAAACAAGGACAAACCATGATCGTAACAGGCAGCAAAGAAACATTTCTGGGTGAAAGTGACCTGCGAGCCATTGTCAAGAAGGCGGGTGAAGAAATTTCGCTGTCCGGTAAACGGGTGCTGGTGATAATCCCTGATGGCACCCGCACCATGCCGATGCCATTAATGTTCCGCCTGCTGCAGGAGGAATGGGAGCCCCAGACCAATGCGCTTGACTTTTTGGTAGCGCTGGGCACGCACCAGCCGATGTCGGACGCGCAATTGAGCCGTCATCTGGGCGTGGAAGTAGTCAATGGAAAGGCTGGCAGTTCCGCCATTTTCAACCATGAATGGGACAAGCCTGAAACCTTTGTCGAACTGGGGGTGATTGGGTCAGAAGAGCTTGAATCGCTCAGCGGTGGTATGCTGGCGATGGATGTGCCGGTGCGCCTGAACAAACTGGTGCTGGAATATGACCAGATCGTCCTTTTGGGGCCGGTGTTCCCGCACGAAGTGGTGGGTTTTTCCGGCGGTAACAAATACTTTTTCCCCGGGATCGCCGGGGAGGAGATCATCCATTTTACGCATTGGTTAGGCGCACTGATAACCAGCTATGAAATCATCGGCAGCGGCTATACCCCGGTACGTGCAGTGATTGACCGGGCTGCTGCCATGATCTCCACGCCGACTGCCTGCCTGGCGCTGGTATTGGTGCATGAGGGGGTGCATGGCTGTTATTTCGGCGGTGCGCAGGAAACCTGGCAGGCAGCCTCTGCCTTATCAGCCCAGGTGCATATCCGCTATGTCGAGGAACCTTATCGTAAAGTGCTGGCGGTCATGCCCGAACTGTATGACGATGTGTGGACCGGTGCCAAGGGCATGTACAAAATGGAACCGGTGGTGGCTGATGGCGGCGAGGTCGTCATCTACGCGCCGCACATCACTGAATTGAGTTACTCTCATGGAGAGGCTTTGCGGCGTATCGGGTACCATGTGCGTGATTATTTTGTTAAACAATGGCAGCAGTTTAAACATGAACCGTGGGGGGTGCTGGCACATTCGACGCATGCGCGCGGCATCGGCGATTATGATGCAGATAGTGGTGTAGAAACCCCGCGAATTCAGGTGACGCTGGCGACTGGCATTCCGCGCGAGGTGTGCCAATCGGTCAATTTGGGCTATGTTGACCCGGCTGCCATAAATCTGGCAGACTGGGAAGGGCGCGAAGACGAGGGCATTCTGGTGGTGCCGCGCGCCGGTGAGATGTTATATCGTTTGAAAAAGGAGTGAATATGAAAAAGAATGTACTGGTGGCGCAATCGGGCGGACCGACGGCGGTAATCAACGGCACCCTGCGCGGGATCGTGGAAATGTGCAAAGCTATGCCTGATCACTTTGGCGTAGTATACGCCGGTTTTCACGGCATCGAGGGTGTACTCAAAGAAGAATTGATTGATCTTTCTTCACAACCGGATGAAGAAATCGCCTTGTTGAGTACCACACCGGCAGCGGGTGCGATCGGCACCTGCCGTTATAAATTGGAGCCGCATCAACAGGAAGATTTTGAGCGGGTGATCGAGGTGCTGAAAGCGCACGAAATCGGCTATTTCTTCTATATCGGCGGCAATGACTCGATGGATACCGCCCACAAAATTGCTGTGCTGGCGCACGAGCGCGGGTTGGATCTGATCGCTACTGGCGGGCCGAAAACCATTGACAACGATGTGGGCGACAGCGAGCGCAAATTAATCGACCACACGCCCGGCTACGGCTCGGTGGCGCGTTACTGGGCGCTGAATGTGCAGAACGCCAACTGCGAAAACGAAGGTTCTTGCCCACCGGACCCGGTGCTGGTGATGCAGGTGATGGGTCGAAAGATCGGCTACATCCCGGCGGCCGCACGCCTGGGCGATCCGCAGCGCGAACTGCCGCTGCAAATTTACATGCCGGAGGCAGGTTTGAACCTGCCAGCGATGGCAGACCTGGTTAATGACGAATTACGCCGCAGCAAGCGCGTGATCGTGGTCGTAAGCGAAGGATTTGACGTGGGCAGTGTGGGGGAACGGCATGACAGTTTCGGGCATATCCAGTATGCTTCCAGCCAGACCTCAGTGGCGCAAGAGGTGGTCAATTATCTCAACTCGGTAGGGTTGACCGCCCGCGGTAAAGCGCGCGGACAGATCGCCGGCGTTGACCAGCGTACCAACATGGGCTACGCCTCGACTGTTGATATGGAAGAATCGTATAAACTGGGGCAGAAAGCGGTGGAAATCGCGCTGAAAGATGGCAATGGCTATATGAGCACCATTCTGCGTGAGCCCGGCCTTATTTACAATGTGCGCTATGATAAGGTACCATTGGAATTAGTGGCGAATTCGGAGCGCAGCTTTCCCAAAGAGTGGATCAGTGAAAGCGGTGTAGATGTGACCGACGATTTCATTGCCTACGCTATGCCCTTGATCGGTTTGAGCCATCCCAGCGTGCCGCTGGTGAACGGATTGCAGCGATTCGCTCGTATCGAACGCACATTCGCTCCGCAAAAATTATCTGCCTATGTTCCGCAGGAATTGCGATAGAGAGGAAAAAAAGATGACAGAAGCGACTTATGATATTGGTTTGATCGGCCTGGCTGTGATGGGCCAGAATTTGGTGTTGAATATGGATGATCATGGCATCCGAGTTGCGGTTTTCAACCGTACCACCTCAAAGATGACAGAATATATCGAACAGCGCGCGCAGGGTACAAATATCTACGGCGCCACCACGCTGGAGGAATTGGTCAGCGTGCTAAAACGTCCGCGGCGGGTGATGATGATGATCCGCGCCGGCGATGCGGTGGACGAACAGATCGAAGCGCTGCTGCCGCTGTTGGAACCCGGCGACATTATCATTGACGGCGGCAATTCTAACTACCAGGACACCATGCGGCGTGTGGCGTATGTGGAAGGCAAAGGTTTGCTGTATATCGGCACCGGGGTTTCAGGCGGCGAAGATGGCGCGCGTTTCGGGCCATCGATCATGCCCGGCGGTTCGCCCGAGGCCTGGCCGCACGTCAAGCACATCCTGCAATCGATTTCCGCCAAGGTGGAGGATGGCACGCCCTGCTGTGATTGGGTGGGCGAGAATGGCGCGGGACATTACGTCAAAATGGTGCACAATGGCATCGAATACGGCGACATGCAGTTGATCGCTGAATCGTATGACCTGATGAAACGGGTGTTGGGCATGAGCAACAGCGAGATGCAGGCAATTTTTGCAGAGTGGAACCAGGGCAAGCTGGATTCATACCTGATCGAGATCACCCGCGATATTCTGGGATACAAAGATGAGGACGGTAATGAGGTCATCGACCTGATCCTTGACAGCGCCGGGCAGAAAGGCACCGGACGTTGGACAGCGATCTCCGCGCTAGAATTCGGCATTCCGTTGAATCTGATTATCGAAGCCGTGCTGGCACGCTCGCTTTCAGCCCTGAAGGAAGAACGGGTGGCTGCAGAAAAAGTGTTAAGCGGGCCAGAAGCAACCTTTGATGGCGACAAAGCTGCCTTTGTCAAAGACATTCACGATGCATTGTATGCCTCCAAGATTATATCTTACACGCAAGGCTATATGCTGATGCAGGAAGCCGCCAAACAATACGGCTGGAACCTGAATTACGGCGGGATTGCACTGATGTGGCGCGGCGGATGCATTATCCGCTCAATATTTTTGGCGAATATCAAAGAAGCCTTCGACAAAGATCCTGCGTTGAGCAACCTGTTGTTTGATGATTACTTCAGACAGGAAGTGGAAAACGCGCAGGCTGCCTGGCGGAGGGTGGTGGCGAAGGCAGTGGCCTTAGGCATCCCGGTGCCGGCCATGTCCAGCGCGCTGGCGTTCTTTGACAGTTTCCGTCATGGGCGGCTGCCTGCCAACATGATTCAGGCGCAGCGCGACTACTTCGGCGCGCACACCTATGAACGGGTGGACCGCCCCCGGGGTGAATTTTTCCACACCAACTGGACCGGCGAAGGCGGTTCGACCACCGCCTCGACCTATACAGCCTAAGTAAACCAAAGAACCTGGGACAACAAGC
>CAYMNB010000044.1:0-21266 GCA_964391725.1 uncultured Anaerolineaceae bacterium
CGCAATTTATGACCAGTGACAGCGGATCGAGGCTGGTGAAAAACATCATCCTGGAGCGGCTGCCACCGACCTTATTATTGATGACGACCTGTAATATGCTGTTGTTCTTTATCAGCCTGTTCTTTGCGCTGTATCTTTCGAGGAATTATGGCAATTTGATCGACAAGATCGTAATCGGCTTATCGCCGACCTCCTCGGCGCCGGCCTGGTTCTACGGCATCTTTTTGCTGATGCTTTTTGCTGGCATTCTGGGTGTGCTGCCTTTTGGCGGTATGGTGAAAGCGCCGCCGCCGGATGACACCCTGCAATATGCGCTCAGCCTGCTGCGGCACATGGTTCTGCCGGTTTCGGCCTGGTTGATCAGCGGTTTCTTCGCCAGTGTGTATGGCTGGCGTACCTTCTTCTTGATCTTTTCGATGGAAGATTATGTGGAACTGGCACGCGCCAAAGGCCTTTCTGCTCGTGAGGTGGAACGTCGCTATGTGCTGCGGCCCACGCTGCCTAATATTATCACCACCTTTGCCTTGATGTTGATTGGCTTGTGGCAGGGCGCCATCATTTTGGAAACGGTATTCAACTGGCCTGGTTTGGGGCGTTTGCTCTATCGCGCGGTGGGTTTGTATGACTCACCAGTCATTATTGGCTCCACGGTTATTTATGCCTATCTGCTGGGTGTGACCGTTTTCTTACTTGATTTTATTTACGCCCTGGTAGACCCGCGGGTGCGTGTTGGAAGTGGAGGTCCTAAGGCATGAAAGCACTTACTCGCAGCTTTCGACAATTGCTGCAATATCCATCAGCCATTGCGGGTATCTTGTTAATCCTCATGTTGGTGGCATTGTCAGTCTATACATTAATCGCAATTCCTTATGATGAAGCTGTTCGCCTTTGGCGTGGTGGCGAAGAAGTGTGGGGCGAAACGCCCCGCACCGCTCGTCCAGTCTGGACTAACTGGTTCACCCCTGATAAGAAACCGGAAACCATCGTGGTCAATTCGGCCCTTGAGGAAGATGGCATTGAAAAAGATGTAGAAGAAGTGGGCACAGACATGTGGGACATCGGTATGGTCTTTGAATTTGACTATCCCTATGATGGATTCCCGCAGGAAATGATCGTCTTTTTCACCGCAAAATACGAGGCAAAAAATCCGTTCGTGTCAATGACCTGGGAAACCCCGGATGGGCGTCAATTCCGCATGAGCGACACCGATCTTGCGCCGACCGGCAGTTACCGCTTTGACCAGGACAATCGCCTGGCGCGCCGTTTGCCCGAGGGCCTTGCACCGCAGGTGGCCTTGTTTGCCGACCCTGAATCAGATCCACCCACCTCGCTGAAAGGCACTTACCGCCTGTATGTGGATGGGATTGTGTTTGAAGAGGATTCTGATTTTGACGCCAAACTGGTGGTATATGGTCAGGTGCATGGCATGGGCACCGACCACCGCCGCCGCGATCTCACCCTGCCGTTGTTATGGGGAACCCCGATCGCATTGGTGTTTGGCCTGGTGGCATCCTTGGGCACCACCATTATCACCATGCTGATCGCTGCCATGGGTGTTTGGTATGGCGGTATTGTGGATGACCTCATTCAGCGCATTACGGAGATTAATATGCTGCTGCCGTTGCTGCCGATATTGATCATGGTCGGTACTTTCTACAACCGCAGCATCTGGACCATGTTGGGTTTGATCATCCTGTTGAGCATCTTTGGTGCGGCTATCAAGAACTACCGCGCTATCTTCTTACAAATCAAAGAGGCACCCTATATCGAGGCAGCGCGTTCCTATGGCGCGGGCAATTTCCGTATCATTGTCAAATACCTGATTCCACGCATCATCCCCATCTTGATCCCGGGGTTGGTCAGCGGAATTCCAGCCTTTGTGTTCCTGGAAGCCTCGTTAGCGGTGCTGGGTCTGGGTGATCCGGTTCTGCCCACCTGGGGCAAGCTGATCAATGATGCTCAATCGCAAGGTGCGTTGAACAATGGTTATTATTATTGGGTTACACAGCCTGCTGTGCTGTTGATGATTACGGGGCTGGGTTTTGCCATGGTTGGCTTTGCTCTTGACCGCATTTTCAATCCCCGCTTGAGAGAGGTATAACGCATGACAGCAGATACTTTACTAAATGTACAAAACCTGGAATTGTCTTTCCGCACCGGTAAGGGGACAGTTCGCGCTGTTGATAAGGTCGATTTTGCGCTGAATAAGAACCAGGCGGTGGTCGTCGTGGGTGAAAGCGGCTGTGGCAAGACCTCGCTGGCGAAGGCCATTCTGCGCCTGCTGCCCCGTAACGTTGACAGCTATACAGGTTCGGTCCGATTGAACGGCAGCGAGACCATGCAGTTGAGCGATGAAGAATACCGCCGCAAGGTCCGCTGGACGAAGATGTCGATGGTGCCGCAGGCAGCCATGAACTCGTTGAACCCGGTGTTGAAGGTCGGCGACCAGGTAGCAGAACCCGCCATGATTCATAACGATATGAACAAAGAGCAAGCGCTGGAGCAAGCCAGTAAGATGTTCCAGTATGTGGGCATTCCGCTGGATTTCTTGAACCGCTATGCTTTTGAACTGAGCGGCGGCATGCGCCAGCGTGTAGCAATTGCCATGTCGCTGGTGGCTAACCCCGACCTGGTGGTGCTGGATGAACCCACCTCGGCACTGGATGTGCTGACGCAAGCTAATATCTTCAATGTGCTCAAGCGCATCAAGAATGAATTCGGCATGAGCTTCATCCTCATCACACACGACATCGCCACCTCAAGCGAGCTGGCGGACAGTGTGGCGGTGATGTATGCCGGGCAAATGGTCGAAACCGGGGACGCGCACCGCTTCTTTGCCAACCCGCTGCACCCCTATTCGATCAAATTGATGAACAGTGTGCCCAGGCTGCGCGCAAGGCAGGAGCCTGACTTTATCACTGGCCAGCCACCGAGTTTGATCAATCCACCCACTGGCTGCCGCTTTGCTGAGCGCTGCCCTTCTCGTTTTGGAAAATGCGATGAAGAGCCGCCTACAGTAACCAATGACGGCCGCACAGTCAAATGCTGGTTGCATGTGAAATAAGGAGCCGCTATGACGCTGAATAATGAATCAATTGACGTGAAAGAAAATACCGTGGAATCATCCACTGTTGCCAATCTCTCTGACCGCAGCGATGAAGTGCTGTTGTCGGTGAAAGATTTGCGGGTGTGGTTTGAACTGCGCCGTTTCGGTTTCGGCCATGCGGGTTATGTGCATGCCGTGGATGGCGTTTCCTTTGACCTGCATTATGGCGAAACCATCGCCATTGTGGGCGAGAGCGGCTGCGGCAAATCGACGCTGATGAAGACCATTCTGGCGCTGTATCGTCCCACCAAGGGCGATATCACCTTCGAAGGCCAGAACTTGAGTGAACTCCCCAACAGTGAAATGCGTGAATACCGTTCGCAGGTGGGCTATGTGCAGCAAGACCCCTATGGCGCGTTGGCACCGTTCATGAATGTGCAGACCATTCTGGAAGAGCCGTTGATTATCAACGGCATCAAAAGCAAGGTGGAACGCGTTGAGCGTATCCGCAAGGCGATGGAAGAGGTAAAACTGAGCCCGCCCGATGACTATCTGACCAAGTTCCCGCATATGCTCAGCGGTGGCCAGCAGCAGCGTGTGGTACTGGCTCGGTCGATGCTGTTAGAACCAAAGTTGATCGTGGCAGATGAGCCGGTGTCGATGTTAGATGCCTCTGTGCGTGTTGAGATCTTGAAATTGATGCGCCAGTTGCAGGAGCAGCATAACCTGGCAGTGATCTATATCACCCACGACCTTTCGACCGTGCGGTATTTCTCTGAACGTGTGTTTGTGATGTATGCCGGTCAGGCAGTGGAAAAAGCGTTGATCGATGATGTGGTGCACGACCCGCTGCATCCATACACGGTGGCGCTGCTCGAAGCAACCTCTGACCCGGACGCCGACAATGCCACACGCTACCGTGATGTGCCGCCGGGTGAACCGCCCAGCCTGGTGAAGCCACCTTCGGGGTGCCGCTTCCATCCGCGCTGTCCGCGCAAGATTGAAGGCCTGTGTGAGGTGAAAGAACCCCCTCACTTTACACCGCGCCCCAAGACCGAAGTAGCCTGCTGGTTGTATCAAGAATGAGCGGCTGGCTTCCCAAACACTATCTACTCTTAGGCGGCATTTTGGTGGTCGTTGCCTTTGTGTTGTCTTTTTTGATGGTGCTTGGTTTTTTGCGGTCAACGCTGGTGGTGAACTTCCTGGCTTATGGCTTTTCGGTGGGCGGCTTTATTCTCGGGTTGGTGGGCACGGCCATGATCATGCAAATCAATCGTCATAATGATAAAAAATAACCCGCCAGACAACAATTAAGACATAGAACGGCCCCCTGAGATGTGAACAGAGGGCTGTTTTTTTGCTCGATTTCGCAGGCTATTGTACAATTAGATAAACACTGTTATGAAGAGGCGAAGCGTGTGGAAAAGAGAATCCTGATCGTAGATGACAACAGACCCCTGGTGCGCATGATGACTTCTGCGTTGGAAACGCTTTCTTATGGGTTGAACATCGCCAGTGTTCCTTCAGGCGAAGAAGCGCTGCTGTCGGTGGCGCTGGGTCAACCAGATCTGATGGTCATTGACCTGCACTTGCCGGGCATGTCCGGCATTGACCTGATCCAGGAGATCCAGGATCGCTATCCAGCGGTCAAAATTGTGATGATGACCGGTGATGATGACCCGTTTGTCTTTCGCATTGCCCAGGAGATGGGCGTGTATTATCGTTTTCCGAAGCCATTTGACACAGACCTGTTCCTGGATGCGGTTAACCGCCTGTTGACAGGGCAGGAACTGGGCGAGCTGCCGCCGGGTTTGCCTGGTGAGCCGCCTGAACGCATGGAACCTGAAAAACCCAAAATTACCTATGCTGAAGTGGTGGTGGATTTGCGTGAACATCTGCGGGCGCGTACGGTAGCTGTAGTAAGCGGCGATGGCAGAATCATCGTGCAGGCAGGTGAAGCACCGGGCGAGGTGCTGCGTAACGGATGGGAACTGCCCTTGATGGCGGCAATGAGCGCTGCGGACACCCTGCAGGCCTATCTGCCAGGCGAACCCCAAAATCGCGTACAGGTTTTTTGTGCGGATGATAACCAGGCGATTCTGTCGCCGATGGGACAGTATGGCTTGCTGGTGATCCTGCCTGCGCAAAAAAATATCGTTGTGTCTGAGAAGATTCTGCAGCAGATTTTTGAGATGCAAGAGAGCGTTGCTCCTTTTGTACCGCCGTTTGATGTGGCCAGTGAGGAAGAGTTTTTGTCAGAAGATATTACCGAGGTGGATAGCGGGGTATCATTGGAAGAACCAGTGCCGCAGATCGACCTGACCGAGTTGTTTTCTGCCACGATCGAGGAAAAGGCTGCCGAATCATTCTGGGAAGAAATCGAGGAAGAACCGCAAGAGGCCCCTGATAACAGCGGTAAAACCGGTTATCTGGGCTATTCGCAGGCAGAGAAACTGGGGCTCACGCCGGAAGATATTGAGGAAGATGCGGCTGCCTGAGCGATGGAAAGAAAGCGCCTCTACTATTGGCACGGATTGCTGAATGTGATAAAATGTTAGCGCTATGCGGCCCTTATTCTTTCAGGTTTGAGAGAATAACGCAAGTTAGGGGCGTAGTGCAATGGCAGCACACCGGCCTTTGGAGCCGTGGATCTTGGTTCGACCCCGAGCGCCCCTGTTTTGGTAAATATAATGAAAACTGAATTGAGCAATTCACTTTCTGATAGCGAACCCGCTGACCCTCTTAAACCCAAACTGGTCCATTACAACCTGTATGTGATGCATGCGGGTTTTGTTTGGGTTGCTGTAGGGCATAGATGGACATTGACACAAGGAGTGACGCAGGTATGAAAACTGCCGCGGTGATTTTGGCTGCCGGAAAAGGCACCCGCATGAAATCCAAACTGGCAAAAGTGCTGCACCCGTTGTTAGGACGCTCGGTTTTGTGGCATGTGCTGCAAGTTGTGCGTGAGGCGGGTGTGGATGAGATCGTGGTGGTGGTGGGTCATGATGCCGAGCAGGTGCGCGCTGCTTTCGCGGACAAGTCGGTGACTTTCGTTGAGCAGACCGAACAACTGGGGACCGCGCATGCGATGATGCAGGCGCAGTCAGTGTTGGAAGGCAGAGCTGACCAGGTGTTGGTGTTGTATGGTGATATGCCGCTCTGGCAGGCAGGCACCCTGCAAACCATGATCGCGATGCAGGTGCAAAACCAGGGGCCGTTGAGCATGGCAACCATCGTGGCAGATGATCCGCGTGGTTTTGGCCGGGTTATCCGCGGCGAAGATGGTTCCGTGAGCGCCATTGTAGAAGAAGCTCAATGTACCCCGCAGCAACTGGCGGTGAATGAATTGAACGTGGGGCTGTATTGTTTCGATGCGGACTGGTTATGGGAAAATCTGTCAACCATCCAACTGTCGCCCAAAGGTGAATATTACCTGACTGACCTGCCAGAAATTGCTGTTCATAACGGCAAGCAGGTGGCTGCCCTCGTACTTGAAGACGAAAGTGAAGCCATTGGCATCAATACCCGTGTGCATCTGGCAGAGGCGGAAGCCGTGCTGCGGGTGCGGGTGAACCAGGCGTTGATGCTTTCCGGTGTGACCATCATTGACCCACAGTGCACCTATATTGAACCAGGGGTGCAGATCGGGCAGGATACCGTCATACACCCCAACACTTTCCTGCGAGGGGATACCGTTATCGGAGAAGATTGCCAGATCGGGCCTAACAGCCTTATCACAGACTGCCGCATCGGCAATGGTTGTGTTATCCTGGCATCGGTGCTGGATCAGGCAAAATGCGAAAATTTTGTGCATATCGGCCCCTTCGGCAGGCTGCGCCCGGGCGCGCACCTGGCCGATCATGTCGATATGGGCAACTTCGGCGAAGTGAAGAATTCCTATCTGGCAGAAGGGGTGAAGATGGGTCACTTCTCCTACATCGGTGATTCGCAGGTGGGCAGCCATGTCAACATTGGCTGCGGTACTGTGACCTGCAATTATGACGGCAAGAAGAAAAATAAGACCATCATCGGCGATCATACATTCATCGGCAGTGGCAGTATGCTGGTGGCGCCGCTGGAAATTGGGAGCCATAGTTACACCGGCGCGGGCTCTGTGGTTACGCATGATGTGGCAGATGACACCGTTGTGGTGGGTGTGCCGGCGCGTGTATTGAGAAAAGGAAAATCGGAATAGGAACCCTGTGGAAACTTATCATATTATTTTGTTGGTTGTAGGCATCGTTTTCTTGGTTATAGATTTCATCGTTACCATGATGAAATCCAGCCTGACTTATCTCTTTCCTCACCAGTTGATCGCGCGTGAAGATGAAATTGACAATGATATTCAGCCAACAGTGGAGTTGATCAACCAACCTCATTTTCAGCCTACCCTCTATTTGACCCAGGTTTTTATCCACATGGTGTTGGTGATCGTGACCATGTTAATCGCCGTTGAACTCCTGTCTTTTAGCGGTTGGCTGCCCATTTTGTTGGTGGCGGGTGTTTTCTTGCTGGTGTTGATTATTGAGTTCTCCTTGCAGGGAATGGTCTTTGAAGACCTGGATAACTATGCCATTCGCTTCACACCCCTGGCCAGAATCGTGACCGTTCTCTTGCGGCCTTTTTCTGCTTTCTTTATGAGTTTCATGGGCCCGCTGGAAAATGTCAGCTCTATATTTGGGCCTGATTTTGAAGACGAACTGAAAAGCTGGGCGCTGGACGACCGCGAGGAAGAAGAGATCATGGGCGACCTGGAGCAGGACGAGCGCAAGATGGTCTATTCCATTTTCCAACTCAGCGACACCCTGTGCCGCGAGATCATGGTGCCGCGTATTGAGGTGTTTTCGCTGGAAGAAACCATGAACCTGGTGGAAGCAGCGGGCCGGGCTACCGAATCAGGCCACTCACGTGTACCTATTTATCGTTCGCACATTGACAATATCACCGGGATTCTGTATGTCAAAGACATGCTGAAAGTGATTTTGGAGAATGGCGACAATGAACTGCCTCCATTGAAGAGTCTGCTGCGCCCGACCTATTTTGTGCCGGAATCGAAGAAAGTCACTGATCTGCTGCAAGAAATGCGCGCCAAAGAAGTGCACCTGGCGGTGGTGGTGGATGAATACGGCGGCACTGCCGGGCTGGTGACCATGGAAGACATCGTTGAAGAAATCGTCGGTGAAATCCGTGATGAATATGACCAGGCGGAAGAATTGCCCTTTGAGCAGGTGGGCGATGGCGAGTTTATTTTCCAGGGACGCATTGACCTGGATGATTTCAATGAATACATGGGTACTGAACTGGATGCCAACGAAGCCGATACGCTGGGTGGATTTCTGTATTATGTGCTGGGACGGGTGCCCTCTGCTGGAGAGGCGGTGGAACTGGAACAGGACCATGTGGTATTGACGGTGCGCCAGGTGGTGGGCAGGCGTATCACCAAGGTGCATGCCATCAAACTGCCCAATGGCGGCAACGAAGAAGCGAATGGACAGGATGAACATGGAAAAAAGGACACAACAGGCGCTGATTGAGGCGGCTTTGGCTGCGCGTGAACAGGCGTATGCACCGTACTCCCGGTATCAGGTGGGGGCGGCACTTTTGGCCAGCGATGGCACTATCTTCACCGGCTGTAACATTGAAAACGCTGCCTACACACCGACGATATGCGCGGAACGGGTGGCGATCTTTAAAGCGGTGTCAGAAGGCTACCGTGATTTTACGGCGATTGCCGTGGCGACTGCCGATGGCGGGTCACCATGCGGGGTGTGCCGCCAGGTGATGAGTGAGTTCATGCTGGATGCGCAGGTGTTGATCGTGGATGGTGAGGGTACTGTTGTGGTGGACACTACCGGGCGTGACCTGCTGCCTTTTGCCTTCGGGCCAGAAAACCTGGATCGCTGAGGAAGGTAGCCATGACACAGCCGCGCACCTTGCGGGTAGAAGCGGTCGTACTGCGCCACATGGAAATGGGGGAGGCAGACCGTTTGCTGACTGTTTTCAGCCGAGAACAGGGCAAGCTGCGCTGCATTGCCAAAGGCGTGCGCAAGATTCGCTCGCGCAAGGCCGGCCATTTACAGCCTTTTTCAATGGTGAAGTTGATGCTGGCACGCGGCCGTGACCTGTGGATCATCACGCAGGCAGAATTGATCGATGCTTTTCAGCCGCTGCAGGCAGACCTGACGTTGGTAGGCTACGCTTCGTATGTGATCGAGCTGGTGGACCGCTTTACATTTGATGAAGATGCCAACCCGTCCTTATACCGCCTGATGACCCAGACCCTCAAGCGCCTGACTGAAGCGGAACATCCTGAGATGGTGCTGCGCTATTACGACATACGTTTGCTGGACCTGATGGGTTTCCGTCCGCAACTGTTTCATTGCATCAGCTGTGAAAAAGAAATTGTGGCAGAAGACCAATATTTCTCAGCTTCACTGGGTGGGGTGTTGTGTCCGCACTGCGGTTATGAGCGCTCACATGCACGGGGGATTTCGCTGGTGACTTTAAAATATATGCGCCACTTCCAGCGCAGCGCTTTCCAGGCGGCCATGCAGGCGCCTTACCGTGCGGGTGTGCTGCGTGAGATGGATGATGTCTTGAACGACTATCTGCAGTACGTGTTGGAACGAAGGCTTAATTCACCGGTTTTCATCCGCAAGGTCAGTGATTCATAAGGAGTAATCTCAGGCTGCAGTGATGATGCCGTTGCTCAACGCGGCGTAGAAACGCTGCGCCATCTCTTCGGGGGTGTGCTGGTTGGGGGTAGTCAGCCACCATGCCAGCAGGCGGGTGAGTCCGCCGGTGATAAGCTGGGCGGCAAAATCGGGTGGGGCGTTTGGTGGAAGCATGGTGGTAAGCTGTTGTTGGAGATCATCCGCCAGCCAGTCTTGCAGGCGGCTGGTTAATGCGCCGGAGCCTTTTAACCCCAACATAACCGTGAACAGATCACGGTTTTTTTCCGCCTGGCGAAAGATGGTGATGAAGGTTTCTAATAAAGAAAAACCATCCGGTTGAGATTCTGCGAGCTGGCGGGCAAACATGTCCTCCTCACGTAACCCCCTCTCGATCATTGACCAGACGGCTTCTTCCTTGTCCTGGAAATGCAGATAAAAAGTACCTCTCCCCAGGTCGGCCCGATCAACAATTTCCTGAATGGTGATTGCGTCGTAGCCTTTTTCTATCAGCAATTCCTTGGTGGCTTGTTCCAGTTGTTTTCGCGTACGGATTTTTCTTCGTTGGTGGCGGTTCAAAGACCGCTCACTCATGCTGTCCTCCTGCTCTGGTAATGATTCCGTAAGAAAAGCCCCTTGATGGCGTGAATATTCATAGTATACATCATACTGACAAATAATACAAGTATGAGTTTATGTTTATATTTATACATATTATTATATATGATGATATGTAAAATAATATACATAATAAAATAAATGACGATATGTTTATTATAGAGAAATCTCTAGACAGTGCAAACAAAAATCCGCCTCTGTTAACAAAAAGAGGCGGGTTTCTATGACAGATACAAAACTGGGTTTCTATTTTCTGAAACCCAGTTTTTGTCAGGATTTTGGTTGCTCAAGAACCCACTTTGACAGATTGCAGGTACAAGTTGCCTTCGGTCAACAAAATACCAACCGCGCCGCCGTCCAGCAGCGGATCAGGATCAGATAGTTCGAACAGAATGCTGCCGTCTATGGCTGCCTGGATGATGCCGTCGTTGATGGCAAGCGCGAACAGGTAGGTTTGGTCGAAATGCCAGTCAAAGTCGACTTCTGCCAGGACACTTTCGGTATCCAGTGATTTGACCAGGCGGGCTTTGCCGCCACGCTCCAGCAGCAGGGCGTAATAGCGGTTATAACCCTGCACATAGGCTGCCAACCCGAAAGATTCGGCAAAATGCGCCTTCAACGTGGCGGAAGCGCTATAGTTGTGCCATTCGCGCGCACCTTGCAGCAGCAGGCCACGTCCGCGGTTTTGCAGCATGCGGTAGGCCTGATGGCTGCCGAAATACTCCATACGCCAGTCAGTCACTTTAACCCAGGGTCTCATCAGCACATCGAAGGGAATGTCATCAGCAAAGCGCAGCAATTCCAGTTGGGGGGTGCCGTCCCAGGTGAGCCAGTCGACGAAGAGGACATCATCCGCATGGTTGTCGATCAAATCAATGCCGACGGTGGTGATGGGGTGAAAGGCTTCCTCAGCAAGGTGCCAGTGGATGTCTTTGGCTTCACCGGGCTGGAGTTCCATCACTGCACTGCGGTGCTGCTGCAGGGTGATACCGTCCGGCGCGAAGTTTTCCACCAGCAGGCAGCAACGCAGTACCGCCTGATTGGTTTCCGCCGCGATGAGCGATGCATGCAGGGTCTGGCCGGGATACAGGCTTGGGCTGGAGGTAAATCCATAACCGCCGCTCATGCTTGCCATTTCAGGCGGGAAGAAGGTCGGGGTGGTGGTGCGCAAACCTGCACCTTGCAGGCGAAGACAGTGTTGTTCGGCCTGATGGGGGTGGGGGGCGTTAGCGGCCTCTCCGTTGGCGCTTGTGAAGCCCTGCACCGCGCCGGGGTAAGAGAAATGGAAGCGGGCGCCGTTTTTGGGTTGATCGGGCAGCAGCCCTTGCAGCGCGCGCCCGCTGTTGATGATGCGGCCGCTTTCCTGCACGGCGTCGGAAATGGCGCGCCCACCATCCACCGTGGGTAGATACAGACGGTCAGCCACGGGACCGCGCCAATCGGGTCCGCCCTCGAAGGCTGCCAGTCCGTTCTTGATGCCCAGCAAACAGCCGACATTGGCGGCATTGCAGTCGGTGTCCCAGCCGCAGGTATTGACGATCATCATGGTTTTTTGGAAGTCATCGTCACCCCACAACAGGCTTAGCATGATCAGGCCATGGTTGGGGATCATATGACAGCCGCCGCCATAGCGTTCATAACCGTAATGTTCTCGCAGCCAGGCAAAGGCGTTGCGCCAATCCGGTTCAGTAGTACGCAGCTGGCGCAGTTCGGCGATCATGCGGTAGATGATCGAATCTGCGGGAATGAAACTGACAGCAATATCCAGCAGGCGGTTCAGATCAGATTCACCGAAGGCAGCGGATTCCATGGCAGCAATCACCTGGGCGCCGTAGATGGCTTCGCCATCATGGCTGACCGAAGCGGCGCGGCGCGCCAGGTCAACGGCCAAGGCGGGGTCATTGGGCGCCACCATTGCCCAGCCGTCGATGAAGATCTGCGCGCCGATCTGCTCAGAAACCACCTTTGAATTCAACTCGCAGGAACCGCTGCGCGGGGCGGAGATGCCGGCTTTGAGGCGCAAAAAAGCGGTGTGCTCGGTGGAGTTACCCATGCCACCCCACCACAGGATGGATTGGTTTTCGATGATGTAGTTCAGCCAGGTGTGGCCGATCTGTTCAGGGGTCAGCGCCAGATTGTTGCCGTGGTCGGGCAGCGCGCGCAGAAAGGTGAAGGTGCCGGTGATGTCGTCGTCGATGAGAATCAGTGGCACACCGCGTTTCTCGTTGACATAATAGCGAATCTCACCCAGTTCTTGTTCAATGCGTTCTTTGCTCCAGCCCTCAAACGGGCGGCCAAGATACACGCCGATGATCTTGCCCAGTACACCGGCATAAACACGTTCTGCATAATCGTGGGGAAGGACCATGCTTTGCTCCTGTGAAATGATTGGTTCGAATTTGGTATCAGGTTGAGTATAACATGCTGGCTTTTCGTTGGCTCTCGATGGTAGTAATTCGGTTAAAATGAGGAAGAATATCAATGAGTATTTAACCAAAGGTAATCAGAGTATGCAGACCAGCGCCATCACCTTTCCAAAGCCGAATGAAGTCGAAGTGGTGCAATTTGACCTGCCGGTTATGCTGGCAGACAATGAGGTGCTGACAGAGACATTGTTGAGCGGGGTGAGCAGCGGCACCGAAACGCGGGTGTTGGCAGGTTTGGAGAATGGTGTTCAGTTTCCCTGCATACCTGGCTATGAAAATGTGGGGCGGGTGATCGAAGTAGGTACGGCTGTTCACAATTTGAAGATCGGCGACATTGTCTTTCACTCCGGTTCTCAAAACACCGGGCGGTATGGCCGCGCCTGGGGCGGAGAGATTGCGCATGCGGTGATCTGTGTAGATGATGCGCTGCCGATTCCAGCGGGCCTGCCGTTGGAAGATGCCATTTACGCCAAGGTGGCCGGCATAGCACGGCACGGCATCTGGCGCGCTGGTATCAAAGCCGGTGAGCAGGTGGTGATCGTGGGGCAGGGCATGATCGGACATCTGGCAGCGCAGATTTCAGCTGCACTGGGAGCAGAAGTGACCGTGCTGGATGTGGTGGCAGAACGCCTGGCAGCGGCGGAGCAAGCCGGCGTGGTACGGGTGATCAACCCGGCGGAGGTGGATGCGGAGCAGGCGCTGCGCGAAAGCGTCGGCACGCCGGATGTGGTGGTGGATGCCACCGGCAATGCCGCCATCCTCAACCAGTCGCTGCGGTATTTACCGCCCAAGCCATGGGGAAAAGATTATGTAACCTCACCGCGCTTTTTGATTCTGGGTTCTTATCCAGCGGAGATCACATTCGATTACCGGCTTTTGTTTGAGCGCGAACCGGATGTGATCATCTCGCGTGACAACCTGGTGGCAGATATGCAGGTTGCGGTTGAGATGATGGTGCAGGGTAGCTTGCGTCCAGCTCTGTTGAAAGCACAGGTGCTGCCGTATCAGCAAGCGCCTGAGGGGTATGAGAGATTGCTGGCGCGCCAGGCGCATCGTGTGTTGTTCACCTGGAGCAAGTAGTCCTCGTCGATCAGGAAAATGCAACCTCTTCAAAATAATTTGCACCTGAGGCATTGCTGTATAATGGAAGAAAGTTAATCAAGAGGAGAGTCCTTCGCTTGCGTCTCACCGAGTATTACATATTCCTGTCTGTTTCATTCCTTTCCGCCATCAGCATGTTTGTGCTGGCGATTCAGGCTTTTTCTTTTCGCAGCAAAGGCGCAAAAATGTTCGGTTTGCTGCTACTGGCAGTAGCTGTGTGGAATTTTGGCATGGGCGGCAGCATGATGAGTGTCAATGAAAGCATGGCCTTCTACTGGACATTTTTGCAGATGATCGGGGTTTTGCTGGTGCCTCCGCTGTGGCTGCTGTTCACGCTTGCTTACACAGATGCGAGTTCTTCGCTGCGCTGGTGGCAGGTTGCGCTGTTGTTCGCCAACGTCTTCATCTCCCTGGTGTTGTTATGGTTCCCGGCATTGCGTCCTTTGTTTGTGCAGGCATTCCATTTTGAAGAAGTCATGGGGTATCAGGTGATCGTTAACTGGACGCTGGGTCCGTATTTTTGGTTTCACCAGGTGCTGTCATTTATCATGATCCTGTTCGGCGATGTGATCATCCTGCGGCATGCGTTGCAGTGGCCGCATGAACAGGGCCGAAAATTGATGCTGATCGTATTGGCAACACTGCTGCCGTTGTTCACCAATATGGCGCTGGTCTTCAACTGGTTCCCCGCCATCCACGGCAACATTGATGTGTTCGGTATTGTGGGGGCGGGGTTTATCCTGGCTTTTGTGTTATACCGCGAAGATCTGCTTGCCTTACAGCCGATAGCAGCGCGGCGCTTGATGGAAGCCCTGCCTGATCCGCTGCTGGTTTTTGACGCGCAGTTCGACTTGAAGGACGCTAACCCGGTTGCACACACGTTGTTTCGAAAAACCCTTCCTGCGGATGTATTAACTATACTGAGGGAATTAATGGTCTCGGCGAAAGACGATACGCAACCCTCTATCCTTCACAACCTGGTCTGGCGGACAAAAGCTGGGGAGCGTCACTTTGATGTGCATGTACAGGCTCTAGCCAGTGGGCAGCAGCTGACCGGCTATCAGGTGCTGCTGAGGGATGTCACCGAATTGATGCAGGTCATGGAGCAGTTGGCAGAGATTGCCACCACCGATCCATTGACCGGACTGGGCAACCGTCGTTATTTTAATGAGCAGGGGGAACGCCTGTTGGCCCAGGCGGTGCGTTACCGTCATCCGCTATCGCTGGTGACCTTTGACATTGACTTCTTGAAACAGGTAAATGATCGCTATGGCCATCCTGCCGGTGACCAGATGCTGACTGAGGCGGGGCGAGTGCTCACTGCCTCTATCCGCGCAGCCGATGTGGCAGCCCGGCTGGGGGGTGATGAGTTCGGCGTCATTCTGCCGGAAACCGACCTGGAGGCAGTCGTTGCCTTCATCGGGCGCTTGCGCAAGGCGTTGTCGCTCATTCAGCTGGATTTACCCTCCGGACAATTTGGCGGTGTCCAGGCTTCTTTCGGTATTGCCGCCACCACGCAACTGCCAGCAGTAGCGGATGCCAGCCTCGATCTTTTGATGCGTTATGCCGATCGTGCCCTGTATCATGCCAAAGCGTTGGGCCGCAACCAGGTGCAGTTATGGCAGCCAACCCTGACCGATTCTTCAGATGCGTAGATTCTCAACAGGAAAAGGGGGCAAGTATCTTGTGAAACCACCATTTTTCTGTATAATCAATTAACAAGATTCACTTTGTAGATTCTTCAGGAATAAAAGTATGGTTTTTTCAATCTATCGCCAAAACGAATATGGCCAGGGTTTGGTCGAATATGCCCTGATTATTGTCGGTGTGGTGCTGGCTGTGTTGGCAGCAGTGTTTTTATTTGGGGAAGAGCTTTCAGCTGTGTATTGCATGGTGGCGGGTGAACTGGGGGGCGAGGCATGTGGGGTAGGTGAAGTTTCCTATTGTGCAGATGATTTTAGCAACAACAAGGGGTGGGAATTCACCCGTTCGGGCGAAGATTTCTGGCAGTTCTCTGACGGAAAAATGTGCATGACACAGAACAGTTACCGTGACCATGCCTATAATGTTTGTTCACAGGCGATGCCATCAGATGACTATATCATTCGGGTAAGCGGCGCAGAATTAAGCCAGGGACAGGGTTACGGCATTTTCTTCCGGTTGCAGGGTTATGGCGAACTGGTCAGCGGTTATACCTTCCAATATGACCCCGGGTTGAGCGGCTTTGTGTTCCGGCGTTGGGAAGGCGGGCATGAACGTACCATTGCCTACAAACGTGATCCCTCTTTTGATTTCTACAATATATCGCGAGAGATCGAGGTGCATGTGCAGGGCAGCAACTTCAAGGCTTATATCGATGGTGAATTGATGCTGGAGGCCAATGACAGCATGTATGCGAGCGGTGGTACCGGCTTTCGCACCTGGCATGATTCGCGGGCTTGTTTTGAGGATTTTAAGATTTTGCCAGTCGTGACAGAATAAAGCCGAATCTGCTTGACCATTATGGATATCAAGGCAGAAACCTGTATAGCCACAGAAAAGCGACAGCAATGGGCGCAGAAGCTGACAGAGCTGGCACAGCAACCGCTGGCGTTGTGCCCCGATCTGCCGCGCATCGCCCAACGGTTTGAGGCCTGGTGGGCGCATGATTGCCTCGACCGCCCGGTCTTCATTGCCAGCACCAACCGCAACCCCGCACGCCCGATCACCAAGCGGCTGGAAATGCTGCATGACCCGCGGCAGTGGTTGGCGGAGAAGGTGCGCGATATGCAGCAGATGCACCGCGTGGGGGATGCTCTGCCCTTTGTACGGGTGGATATCGGCCCGGTGTTCATGACTGCGCTGGCGGGCGCACCGCCGAAATTTGTGTCTGACACCACCTGGTATGACCCTGTGATTAATGATGATTGGTCCAATGCGCCGGATTGGACCTTTCACGATGACAATCTGTGGCAGATTCTGTTGCGCGAACTGCTTGTGCTGACTGCTGTCGACGCGCGCGGGAAGTACCTGGTGTGTTCGCCCAATTTGGGCGGGACAGACGAGGTGCTGTTGAACCTGCGCGGCTCTGCCCAGCTGTGCATGGATGTCATCGACCAGCCTGAGAAGATCAAAGCGGCCGTGCGGGCGATTCACCCCGAGTGGGCGCGCATGAGCGCTTTGTTGTACGACACTGTTTTGGGACAGGGGGCGGGATTAATCCACTGGCAACAGTTATGGTCAAACCAACCCTACACCCAGCCCTCCAGTGATTTCAACGCTTTGTTGAGTCCGCGCCATTTCAAAGATCTGTTCATGCCCGATATCGAGGCACGGGCGCGCGCGGTTGGCAGGGCTTCCTTTCATCTGGATGGGCCGGATGCCGCCCGCCACATCGACGTGCTGCTGGAGTGCGAAGCGCTGGATGTGATCCAGTTCACACCTGGTGATGGGGCAGCACCTGCTCGCACATATACCGAGATGTTCCGCAAGGTGCAGGCGCGCGGCAAATCGTTGTTGATCGCCGCCGGCAAAGCGGATGTGCTGCCTTTATGTGAGGCACTCTCACCCAAAGGACTGGCGTTTCTGGTAGGAGATGCTTTCACCGTGGAAGAATTGGATGCTTTATTTGCCCGTTTCTGCCGCTTCTATGGTACGGCCGGATAAGTCTGGCTGATCGGTCTTTGATTGCCCTGTGTAACAGGTTGTCTTACTCCCCATCAACCGGGCGGTAAATGGGCAGCCACACACTGAAGGTGGTGCCTTCACCAAGAATGCCGCTGCTCTCCAGTTCCAGCAAGCCGTCGTGGCGGCGGATGATCTCGCTGGCGATGGGCAGGCCCAAACCCGTGCCGGGTACGCCGCTTTCCAAACCGACTTCCCCGCGATAGAAGCGTTCAAAAATCCTGCCCTGGTCAGCTTGTGTGATTCCAGGACCGTTGTCCTGCACTGAAAATCCAACACGCTCTCCATGCTCCTCATCCCGGGGGTGGGTGCGGATGACGATCTTTCCGCCAACGGGGGTGTAATTGATGGCATTGGTGAGCAGGATGCTCAACACCTGGGTGACCAGGCCGTAATCGCCAAAGGCTCGCGGCAGGTCGCCAGATGGCAGCAAGGTGAGTGACAGGTTCTTCTGGTCTGCCAGCGGGGTGCGAAGCGAGGAAAAATCTTTGCAAAGCACGTTCAAATCGATCGGTGTGCGTGCCACCTGCACCCCGCCCTGATCGAGCCGTGAGAGGCGCAGCAGGTCTTCGATGATGTTCTTGAGCTGCACCACCTCCATATCCAATCGCTTCAGGTAAATGTTCTGTTTGGCGGGGTTCATGCGGATGAGGTCCAGGTTGCAGATAAAGTTGGTGATAGGCGTGCGCAGTTCATGACTAACATTGGAAACGAAGGCGTCCTTCATGCGCTGGACTTCTTTCTGCGGGCTGATGTCGTGCACCCCAACCACGATGCCGTTGAGGGTGCCGTCATCATAGATCGGCGAGAAACTCGTCACACAATCGAATGTGGTCTGGTCAACGCGAGTGGCGGTATGTTCGATTGACACAGGTTGGCGGGTTTCAATGGCATCGGCGATGGTCCGTTCAAAGCATTCCTTGTTTTGCGGGCTGACAATCTCCATGATATGGTGGTCCAGGTATTTGTGCGGGTCGATGCCCAACAGGCTGGTGAAGGCAGGGTTCATCACCTTGATTTTATAATTCTCATCCAGCAGGATAAAGCCATCAGGGGTGTGCTGCAGAATGGATTCGATCTGCTGGCGGGCTTCTTCAAGGTCCTGGGTGCGTTCGAGCACGCGCTGTTCAAGGACCCTGTTCATGGATTCCAGGCGGGTGCGCGCTTGCATGATCTCGGAGATATCATTGGCAACTCCCACCACGCGCATTCTTCTGTCTGGGAGGCGCAGCGGGACGGTGTAGATCTGAAAATAATGTTTCATCCCATCCTGAGCGGTAAAGGTGTCAATCGGCAGGTAATAGGGCTTTAGTGTCATCAAGGGTACCATGGCATTTTCGTGGTAATTCCGGGCTTCATCCATCGTCATGATGCCATCCTGGGCAAGTTCAAAATTGGTTTTGCCCAGGATGGCATTGATTTCGATTTGCAGCAGGTCAGACAGTGCCTGGTTCCCCATGAGATACTGCCCTTCTTCATTATAAACAAACAGAGGCTGGGGAATGGTTTCGACTATGGTGCGCAGGAGTTCTTCGCTCTCCTGGATGCGGCGTTCAGCACGTACACGTTCGGTTTCATCATAGGCAACGATCATGAATCCTGGCTGCCCATGGAATTCGATAAGCACTCCATCCACTTCTACGAGTCGTTTTTCTCCCGATTTGGTGACAATTTCGGTGTGAAGTTTTTGATCGAGTAAAGATTCTGCCAGGTTGCCTTCTTCATCGAAAATCGTTGGTGCCGCAGGAGCGAGGTCGGTGCTGTGCATGGTGAGCAGTTCATCCAGTGAATAGCCGGTAAGATCGCTGGCAGCGGTGTTGGCATGCATAATCTCAAGTTTGTTGTTGAGGATGAGGATCATTTCGGGTACGGTGTGGAAAAGCAGGCGGTATTGTTCTTCGGAGGCGCGCAGGGTTGCCTCTGCCTCTAATCGTTCGGTGATGTCACGCGAAATGGAAAGGATGGCTGTTGCGCCCTGATAGGTGGTCAGGCTGGTGTTGACCTCCACTGGAATGGTGCGGTCGTCCTTGGTGCGGTACTTGCTGACAAAAGTTGCCTCGCCGGTAGCTTGAATGCGGTCCATGCGCTCATCGATATGCGCGGCATATTCGGGTTGATCGATGGCGGATAATGGCATACCGATCATCTCTTCGCGGGTATAGCCAAGGGTTTCATAGAATACGGGGTTGGATTCGAGGATGATCCCTTCCATGGAGATGACGGCGACGCCATCGTTCAGCGAATGAAACAGGTGTTCAAAGTTCTTGCGGGTTTCTTCCAGCGCCTGTTCGGTTTTGTGGCGTTCGCTGACATCGCGCCCGATGCCCATCACCCCCCAAATATTGCCGGTTTCATCGAACAACGGGCTCTTAATGGAATCAAACAGCCATTGTCTGCCGTTGGTGTGCCTTAGAGATTTCCCATACGATTGGCTGGGTTTGCCGGTGTCAAACACACGCTTGTCGGAGTGCAGCAGTCCTGTTTTGCTCTCAGAGCCCAACACATCTTCTTTTTCAAAACCGATCTCAAGGTCGGTTTTGCCGATGATGTCTTCGGGCGTGAGTCCGATATCCTGCGCGAAAGCTTTGTTTGCCAGCACATAGCGATGTGCATGATCTTTGACAAAGATCCAATCCATGGAGGAATCAAACACCGAACGCAGCAATGATTCAGACTGCTGCACCTGTTGCTGGGCTTTGCTCAGTTCGCTCAGGTCAACGACGGAGACAAATACCTTCGCCCAGGTGGTTTCATAGCCGGGGGCGATGGCGATATTGACAGAGACATGTATGTGACTGCCTTTGATGGTGAGATGCTCTGCCTCAGACCGCCAGGCGGTTTGTCCCTGGTGAAATCGCAGGACATAGTCCAGAAATTGGCGGCGCGATTGTTCTGAAAAGAGGCCGCCTAACTTTGCCAATGCGTCTGCATTAGTTTCGGCCTCATACAGCTCAACAGTCGCCTGGTTGACGGACTGAATTTTGCGGAGTTCCGTCAGTTTGATTGATTCGGAGGGATTTTCATTGAAATAGGCTTCAAAATCGCTGATGCCGCTGCTAGACAGTGTTTCCAAATAGGCTTTGACCTCTGAGAAATCTTCTTCCCACAACGAGATGGGCGAATCTTCAAACAAGCTGCGGTAACGGGCAGTGCTCTCTTCCAGTTCCTGCATATAACGCTGGTTTTCCAGCCGCAGGTGATTGGACTCCAGCGCCATGGTGATCGAGCTGGCAAGACGCCCCATCCGGTCCTTCATCAGGTAGTCAGCAGCCCCCTGACGGATCATATCGACGGCGATCTCTTCGCCAATGGTGCCGCTGATGACGATCACGGGTATGGGCAGGCTTTTGGCTTTTAGCAGTCGCAATGCTTCACGGGCGTTGAATTGCGGCAGGGCGTAATCTGCCAGGATGAGATCAGGCTGCTCACGGATACCTTGTAGAAATTCCTCCCGGTTCTGCGCGATGATATGCGTGAACGCCACCCTCTGATGCTGCAATTCACGCAGGGTTAATTCTGCGTCATAGGGGTTATCTTCGAGCAGCAGAATTTTCAAGACAGCATCCATCGCGGGTCAGTCCACTTCTTCGGTTGGCCTGGGCTGGTTGATAATGGCCCAATACAGGCCGATTTCTGAAACCGCGCGGGTGAATTCTTCGAATTCCACTGGCTTGGAAACAAACGAGTTGACCCCCAGCCGGTAGCTTTCGACAATATCGCGTTCCAGCTGTGAAGAGG
>CAYMNB010000045.1:0-21137 GCA_964391725.1 uncultured Anaerolineaceae bacterium
TGGCTCCACACCGTGGACTCGAACCACGAACCTAACGGTTAACAGCCGCTTGCTCTGCCGATTGAGCTAGTGTGGAACGGCAAAGACTATTATATAGGTTTTGGCGGGTTTGTCAAGGAAGGGGGTCTGAAAGCCACTTATCCTTAAAAAAACAACCCCCGCCTTGTGGGAGTACGGGGGTGTTTCTTTTAGGTGGGACAGACCTGACAGGCGAACCAGTAATTTGGGAGGAGTTAATAAGTGGGAACCTGCGATATGGTCTGTCCCTTTGTTGACTTCAGGGTCACGCGCATCAAGGGGGGCTTTGCGATCACCTGTTATCACCTTTGGTAAGGTACGTACAGTGACGTAACCGTAAAAAACTAACTATCTTTGCTTCTATTATACCGCTGCCGCAAGTAGGCGGGTATATCAATGTCATCTGGTTTGAAACTCGGCGGCTGGTAGGTCTTGGGCGCGGCTTGTTTTTGCGCATCTGCGCGCTGCACCGGGACCATTTCCTCTGCCTGAGTCTTGGCTTCTGCCGCCGTCTGGCGGCTAAAGGCGTTTGGGGCTGTTTTGCTGCGGTTCTGCGCGGGGGCAGCGCCGCGGCCGGTGCCTTCAAAGCCGGTGGCGATCACCGTAAGGCGGATTTCTTCGCCCATGTCGGGATCGATGACAGCGCCGAAGATGATGTTGACATCGGGGTGCGCGGTTTCCTGGATGATGGCGGCTGCCTGGTTGACCTCAAACAGGGTCATTTCCGGTCCGCCGGTGATGTTGAAGAGGATGCCGTGGGCACCATCGATGGTGATGTCGAGTAACTGGCTGGAGACGGCCTGTTCGGCGGCAATACGGGCGCGATCTTCGCCGGAGGCATGTCCAACCGCCATGAGCGCGGCGCCGCCCTCTGACATGATCGAGCGAACATCGGCAAAGTCAAGGTTGATCAAGCCGGGTTTGGTGATCAACTCTGAGATGCCCTGGATACCCTGACGAAGCACATCATCGGCGATGGAGAAGGCTTCCTGCAAACTGGCGCGTTTGTCAACAATTTGCAGCAAGCGGTCATTGGGGATGACGATGAGGGTATCGGCGCTTTCTCGCAGGTTTTTGATGCCTGTCTCGGCCGATTGGGCGCGCTTGACGCCTTCAAAGGTGAAGGGACGGGTGACCACACCAATGGTCAGCGCACCTTCTTCTTTGGCAATTTCAGCGATAATGGGAGCACCGCCGGTTCCGGTTCCTCCGCCAAGTCCAGCGGTCACAAAGACCATATCTGCACCCTTGAGTACCTGGCGTAGTTCCTCGCGGTTCTCCTCTGCGGCTTTGTGTCCCATCTCGGGATTGCCGCCTGCACCCAGCCCACGGGTGGATTTATCGCCGATGCGAACACGGGTTTGCGCTTTTGAGTCCATTAATGCCTGTGCGTCAGTATTGACGGCAATGAATTCAACGCCCTGCAAACCTTCTTCGATCATGCGGTTGACGGCGTTACAACCGCCGCCGCCCACTCCAACTACTTTGATTCTGGCAAATGCCTCTGCCTGACCTTGATTGAATGTATATTCCATTTTTTTATTAACTCCTCAAAAACTTAATCCTAAGTATACTGATTTCTTAAGACAATGCAAAACGATTCAGGGCAACAATTGTTTTACTACCTCCTTAATGGTTTCCCACAGGTTGCGCTGTGGTTCATTGCGGGATGACTGCCGCGGCCCACGGTTGGAGGTATCCGGACGGCGGTTGAATTCCGCTTCGAGATACAGCATCGCCCAATGCAGCAAACCGATGGAGGAGGCGTAGGCAGGCGAGTAGAGCTGGTCAGCCAACCCATAGATATTTTCCGCCTGCGCAATACGTACCGGCACTTCCATAATGCGTGATGCCAGTTCCTGGATGCCGGGCAGCAGGCTGGTTCCGCCGGTGAGGATCATACCGGCTGGCAGCAGGCCGTCATAGCCGGAGCGTTTGATCTCCTGCATCACCAGGAAGAAGATCTCTTCCACGCGCGCCTCGATGATATGCGCCAGGGTCTTACGGCTGACCTGTTCGGGGTCCTCCTTGCCGAACGCCCGCACCAGCACTGCTTCGTTAGGATTGATGCCATCCTGGGTGGCATAGCCGCTGGTTTTTTTCAGGTCTTCCGCGTCTTCGATTGCCAGGCGCAAACCGGCAGCGATGTCACTGGTGATCAGGTCGCCGCCGATCGGCAGCACCTTGCTGTACCAGACGTCACCGTCGATGTAGATGGCAATATCGGTTGTGCCAGCCCCAATGTCACAAACGATGCAGCCCATCTGTTTTTCAGTATCGGTTAGCACAGCCTCACCCGCTGCCAATGGATTGAGTACATAATTGAGCACCTGCACACCATTGTTGGTGATGGCCTGGTTGAGGTTTTCAACCGCAGAGGCTTCAGCGCTGATGATGTGCGCTTCCACTTCCAGGCGGTAGCCATACAGGCCGATGGGGTCACGAATGCCTTCGGTGCCGTCCACGGTGAACCCGCGCCGGATGACATGGATCACCTCGGCATTGTGCTCCAGTTGTACCGCACGTGCCGATTCCAATGCCCGGTCTATGTCTGACTGCCCGATCATTTTCCCCGCCACGCCCACAACGCCGCGGTTATTGGTCGATTTGGCGTAGATATCCGCCAGGTTGACAAAGGCTGCCGTGATTTCCATGCCCGAGGTGCGTTGGGCTTTCTCGATTGATCGGCGAATGGAGCGTGTTGCCATCGCCAGGTCTACCACAGCCCCTTTGCGCAGACCCTTGGTTGGCTCGATGCCGACGCCCAAAATGTGAAACCGATGGCGCCCTTCGGCTCTGGCGACGATCGAACATACCTTGGATGTGCCGATATCAATTCCTACAATGATTGTTTCTTCCATACTCAATCCTCCCGAAAATAAGGTGCATGAAGGTATTCGACACTGACCAGTGACGGCCGCCGGCCTTCAAACTCTAGCTTGCTAATTATGGTACTATAAACGGCCATTTTCATGGTGATTTGTTCCATATCAACCCCGAAATAAGCATCCCAGCCTTTTTCATCAATCCAGCCAAATCCATGGCTGCGGTGATAAATCAGCTGTCCATTTTCTGGCAGATACTGCAATATTTGTTCCAAAGCCAGCATCACGGCTTCTTCCACAAGATAGGTGTTACGCCGCGGCAGGTTTGCCGCACTGGCATCAACAGAGGTTTGCGATACATAGCGGATGATCTCAGCAAGGATGTCGGGGCTGTGCTCCAGGTCTAATTTCACTTCCGGCAGGGTGTCTGCGTTGATGACAGTTAGCTGGCTGATGTCCTGGTAGGGCAGGGCCGGATAGAGCAACCCTTCTGCATCGATCAGATACACGCGGTCCGTCAATTTCCAGGCGTACACGGGTTGACGCGCTTCAATAACAACATTTACCTGGGCGGGTAGCGACACAGAGACGCGGGCGGTGGTAACTTCGGGAAAAGCAGCCTGTACCGCTTCCGCCAGGGCGGCCGGTTGGATCATGAAGAGGGAAGTACCTTCGAGGCTCAGAAATGTGGTGATCTCATTCTTCAAATAGCCATCGACACCGCTGATGCGTGGTTGTGTGACCTGTAATGAGTACAAGAATACCAGGGCAGCAATGCAAGACGCTGCCAGCAAGATGGAGAGCATCCGCCAGCCAAAGCGCATTACCGGAAAGGTGGAAAACTCCAATTCGGCGCCTTGTCTGTTTAGCGGGATGATCACACGATGGTTGACGCTTGGTTTTTTCAGTTCTCTGGGGCTGACCGGGTGCTTGATATGATCAGGAATGCCGAGGGAGCGTGCAAACGGGCTGTCTGTGGTTGATTCTGAGGAAGCGTTTGGCTTCCTGCCGGTTTTCCTGGCAGGTTTTGCTTTGCGCAACCGTTCTTGTTCTGCTGCGCGCCTTGTTCTCACCCGTTCGGCACGAGAGAGATCTGACTGGGTAGCCGCTTTCTCACTCACAAGTAACCTCAAACTCCATCATATACGTAAATTGTCTGCTCGCGTTCGCTGCTGCGATCGAGCGCTAAAGAAATCAGTTCATCCACCAATGATGCATAGTTCAGGCCAGACGCCTCCCATAATTTGGGGTACATGCTGATCTTGGTAAAACCGGGGATAGTATTGACCTCGTTGAGGAAAAAGATGCCGGTCTCTTTTTCGAGCAGGAAATCCACTCGTGCCATCCCGGCGCAATCAATGGCTTTGTAGGCACGCACAGCGGTTTCACGCATGGCGCTGGCAATCTCCTCCTCAAGGGGAGCAGGGATCAACAATGCGGAATCACCATCAATGTATTTGGCATCGTAAGAATAGAACTCATCGCACGGCACCACTTCTCCGGGGACAGACGCGCGCGGTTTCTCATTGCCCAGCACGCTGATCTCGATCTCGCGGGCATCGACGCCGCGTTCGATCAGGATGCGGCGGTCATAGCGCGCAGCGTCCATGATGCCTTCCAATAGGTCAGAGCGATTTTTGCATTTGGTGATGCCTACCGAAGATCCCAGGTTGGCTGGCTTGGTGAAGATAGGATAGGCAAATTGTCGTTCGGCCTGGTCCAAAATGATGTTGATGTCAGCACGGATATCTTTGCGGGTTACGGTAAGGGATGGCACCACGGGGATGTTGTAGGCACGCATCACATCTTTGAAAATGGCCTTGTCCATGCCAACGGCAGACCCGAGCACGCCTGCCCCGACATAGGCCATACCGATCAGGTCCAGATATCCCTGCAAGGTGCCATCTTCGCCAAAGGTGCCATGCAGCACCGGAAAAACCATGTCGATGGTGGTGACAGCGGTGAGCTTCCCGCCGTTGATGGCATACAGGGATTGGTCACCGGGTTGATTCAAAAATGTCACTTGCTGGAATCGCTGGGTGGTGGGTTGTTCGCGGGCAGAGAGCGCTTCGTGGATGCCTGCGCCCATCCACCACACGCCGGAATGGTCGATGCCAATCGGGATGATGTGGTATTTTTTGGGCGATAGAACCGAAAAGACTGACGCGGCGGATTCCAGCGAAACCTCGTGTTCGCCAGACCTGCCGCCGAACAGAACGGCGATGGTGGCTTGCGGTGCTTGCATCTTCATTGTTACCATTCTCCAATTTGTAAAATTTCCGGCTCTAACAGGATGCCGTAATGTTCAAAAACTGCTTTTTGAGTGAGTTCCATCAACGCCACCCAATCCTGGGCGGTGGCTTGCCCGACATTTACGAAGATGTTGGCATGTTCCATGCTTATCATGGCATCGCCGACTCGGGTGCCTTTCATGCCCAGCTGGTTGATCAGACGCCCGGCGAAATCGTTTTCGGGGTTCTTGAAGACCGAGCCGATGCTGCGAGTGGCGGGCTGTTTTTTGCGGCGTTTTTCCTGGTTTTCCTGCATCTTCGCATGAATCTGATCGCGGTCACCGGGCAGCAGTTGAAAAATGGCGGATAACACCACATGGGTAAAGGTGTTATTCTTCAAGAAACTTTTACGATAAGCAAAACCCATTTCATCAGGTTGATAGTCACGCGGTTGTTCACCGCGCTGCATCATGCGGGCGCTGACGATATTCATAGCAATATCGCCACCAAACGCTCCGGCGTTGCCGATGACGGCACCACCCACCGTGCCAGGCACACCTTCTGCCCATTCCATGCCTGAGAGGCTGTGCTGTTCAGCGATGCGTGCGGCTTTGCCCAGCAGCGCGCCGGATTCGGCGAACAAACGAGTCATTGCGCCCGTGAATGGGTCTTGGGTAACGCTCACAGCTTCAGCGCGGTTGATGATGGTGACGCTGCGGATGCCTTTGTCGCTGACCAGGACGTTGGAGCCTTTACCAAGGATGAGTGTAGGCAGGTCTGCCTGCCAGCAGGCGGAGACCATTTGCGCCAGTTCAGTTTCATTGCCTGCTATGAGCAAAACGTCAGCCGGTCCGCCAATGCCAACCGAGGTATAGCGTGACAGGGGTTCATCGACCAGTATTTTGCTACCGAATTGCTGCTGCAAAGATTGGATGGTGTGATCGGAGACGGCGCTCATGCTGACTCCTTTGGCGTAGAGTGGCTTGCCCGTCGGCTCAGTTGCTGTTCCAGCCTGGCATTGATGGCAATCGCACTGCCGGCAGAGCAGACGATGACGACATCACCGCTGGTCAGATTATCAAGCAGCAGGTTGACGGCATCATCGAAGTCTGGTGTGTAATGGACATGGGGATGTGAAATCTGGCTGGCCAACCATGGCTCGGAAAAATCATTATTTTGTTCGCGGGCGGCATAGACGGAGGTCACCAGCACCTCATCGGCGTCGGTGAAGGCTTCCGTGAAATCACTGAGCAGCGTCAGGGTGCGTGAGTAGGTATGGGGCTGCCACACGGCCCATATGCGTCCACAAGGGAATTTCTGGCGGGCTGCCTGCAGGGTGGCTTTGATCTCGGTGGGGTGATGGGCGTAGTCATCTATCAGGGTGATACCGTCGATCACGGCTTTGGTGTCAAAGCGGCGGCTGGTGCCGGAGAAATGCGATAATGCATCGGTGGCAGCCTGGACATCACATTCAAGTAGATGCACAGCAGCGATCACAGCGGCAGCATTCAGAAAATTATGGCCGCCCGGCATGGGCAATTGCACATGGCTAAGAAGGCTGCCTTGATGGATAATATCAAAGGGATAGGTGCCCTTCGTTTGTCCCTGTGACGGTATGATGTGGTAATCAGCCTGTTCAGCGAAGCCGTAGGTGTCTGTTTGGATCGAGCGGGGGGCATCCTCCAGTAGACTCATTGCCTGCAGATCGTCGGCGCAAACCAGCAGATAACCGTCCGGCTGGATGTTATGTGTAAATTGCAGAAATGCCTTGCGGTAATCCTGCATGGTAGGGAAGCAGTCGGGGTGGTCGTGCTGCATATTGGTGATGATGGCAAGATGGGGTGACAATCCCAAAAACATACTGTCATATTCATCTGCCTCGATCACGAAATAATCACCTTTGCCGGCGTGTGCGTTGCTGCTGAGATTTTTGGCAACACTGCCGATGATGTAGGAAGGATCACTACCGAGGGCAGTCAAGACCCATGCCAACATGGCGGTCGTGGTGGTTTTCCCGTGGGTGCCGGCCACTGCCAGGCAAAGTTTGTGTAGAATTACGCGCGGGAGCATCTGGGCGCGTTTGTAAACCGGTATACCGGCTTCGCGTGCGGCTATTACCTCCGGGTTGGTGTCGGGGACAGCCGAGGATTGGATGATCCAATCGGCGTCTGCGATGTGCGCAGCATCGTGACCAATGAAGACCACAGCCCCGCTGGCGGCGATGTTATCTGTCTGTGGGGAGGCGTGCATATCTGACCCAGAAACATGGTGCCCCTGTTCCAGGAGCACTTTTGCTATGGCTGATAAGCCGGTTCCACCAATGCCGATCAGGTGGATGTGATTCTTGTCTGGCATCTGGCCTCGCTTCTACACCACCATCACCAGGATGAAGATCACGAGCAGACCTACGCCGATGTAAAGGACGGTGCCTTGCAGCCAGGCAGGCGGCAAGAACTGGATGAAGTTGATGGCGCGGGTGTTCAGTTCTGCAATAGGGCCTTCTGCCGGGTTCAACAGCGCAAGGCCGGGGTAGTTGGCCTGGTGCAGGTAGTACCAGATGCTGCCAAAGATCATGTAGCCGTTGATGCCACCCACGATGAAACCGGTGATTTTATCCAGTTTAATCGACCCAACCATGCGGTCTTTCATGATGGCATTTTCGCGAGGAATTTGATAACCAGCCATGGTGAGCATAGTTAATAGCACCGTTCTAACCCAGAACAATGCCAGGCCATCTTCCATTGTCATCAAGGTTTCACTGAAAAACTTGGTCATCCCCAGCAGATCTAAAATGAACAGTGTGATCAGCAAGGCGATTGTAACCAGCAGTTCACGTGAAGAACCACGAAACGCGCCAATGAGGGCAAACAAAGCTATCAACACCCATAACAGTGTATGAAGATATATCATACTGTATTCTCCCTTCCTGTTGTGCCAGTCTTTTCTCCGCCGAGTGTGGCGAGTAATTGCGCGATTTTGGCGGCAGCATCGGGTTGACCTAATGACAACATAGCCTGCTGCATGGACCGGTATTCTTCAGGATTGTTCAAGAGTTGATCTATCATTACTTCTAATTGTATAGCCAATTGCTCATCAGATAGAAAGCGTGCAGCCCCACGACTTGCCAGGTATTCGGCATTTATTTTTTGGTAGCGCCAGGCATAAGGATAGGGGATAAGGATGGCGGGGGTGCCAATTATTGGATATTCACCGAGGATAGAAGCACCTGCACGCGAAACGATCAGGTCGGCAGCGCGCAGAGCGGCCGGCATTTCTTCGTGCAGGTAGGCGTAGAGATGGTAATCGGTTGTTGATTCTGGAGACAACGGTGCCGTTTGCGCCTGGACTTCTGGCCAACCAGTGCTGCCGGTGATGTGTACTATTTGATATTTTTGCAGTAGCGATGGCAATAGTTTAAGCAAAGCGCGGTTGATGGTTTGCGCGCCTTTGCTGCCCCCGAACACAAGCACAACAGGTTTGCGATCATGCAAAGACAAGCTTCGGCGTGCACTGACACGGTCAATCTGCATCAATTCTGGTTTCACCGGATAGCCTGTGGCTTTGATCTTGTGGCGCGGGATCAATGCTGGAAAATACGGCAGCGAATCCGCATTCGGCACAGTGATCAGATCGGCGAAAAAGGAGATTAATTTCAGGGCCAGGCCGGGTTCAATATCTGGCACAAACAAAAGCGAAGGATATCTGACGCCAGCCAATGCCATAGGTACGGCGACATAACCGCCGGTGAAGAGCAGCACATCCGGTTGAAATCGTTTGAGCATCTGTTTGGCTTGAAAGAAGCCCTTGATCAGGCTGATGACGTTGCCCGGCAGGCGGGAGAGTCCAACACCATGGACGCCAGCAGCAGGAATACTGGCGAAGGGGATGCCTTCGCGCTTGACCAATTCTGCCTCCATACCGCCATCACCGCCCACCCACAGGAGTTTAAGGTCATCTTCGGGGAGTTCGCGTAAAACGTTGAGAGCGGGATACACGCCGCCCCCCGTCCCCCCGGCGCAGATCAACAGGCGCATCGAGTGACCTCCTTTCCATGGCGATTTTCTTTTCATTACTGATGCGGTGAATACTGAATATCAAACCAATGGCGCCCAGGGAGGTCACCATCATCGAACCGCCATAACTGATCAGCGGTAACGCGTTGCCTGCCACCGGGAACAGATTGACCATCACACCCATATTGAGGATGGCTTCAAACACCAGCCAACAAGTTAAGCCGGCAGCCAGCAGTTTACCGGTCATATCGGGAGCTTCATCGGCGATCTTCAAGCCACGCCATAGGATTACTCCGTAGAGCAGAATGACGAACGTGCCGCCGAAGAAACCTAATTCTTCGACAATGACCGCGAAAATGCTGTCAGTCCAGGGCACCGGCAGACCGATGAATTTGGAAGAACCTTCACCCAGTGGCGTACCAAACCATCCACCGCGGATGATGGCAGCCACAGAATGCTGGATGTGGTCACTGGTTTGTGAGATGTCATTCCAGCTGCCAAAATAATTTTCTATGCGGTATTGCACATAGTTGGTGCCAAAGAGGGGTTCGGAGAAAACATAGATCAAACCGAACATGACCAGTGCAATCAGGACGATAATCACCATGATGCGCCAGCTGCCATCAGCCATGAAGAACAACAATCCACCCATGAACATGATGGTGAGCATGGCGCTGACATCAGGCTGGGCAAGGATTAAACCACACACAACTCCCAAAATTATTCCTAAAGGCAAGACGCCGCTGACGAGACTGTTCAACTGGTCCTTCTTGCGGCTGATCCAAACGGACAGGTAAATGATCACCGCTACTTTGGCAAGCTCGGATGGTTGAATAGAACCGCCGAACAGGGCACGTTTTGGCACGTCCACATCGAGCGGCACAAAGAAAACAGCGATCAGCAGGACGATGGTACCGACAAGAATCCACGGCGCCAGCGGGCGCAGCCAACGGTAGTCAACACGATAGGCTACATAAGCCACCGCCAGGCCAAGAACCACAAAGACCACCTGTCTTCGCAGGAAAAAGTAGGGGTTGTTGTTGGTGGTGTTGCGGATGGAAAACTGCATGGAAGAGGAGAAGACCATCACCAACCCCAAAATGAGCAAAATGACCACGGCAAGCAACATGGGGGTGTCGATCTTGAGGTTCATACGCTTGAGGCTTTTCGCCTGCGTATCGATGGAAGCACTGCCTTTTACGAAATTTGTTGCACCCATTGTTTGAACCTTTCTCCACGTTCTGCAAAATCTTTGAATTCGTCGAAACTTGTCCCGCCAGGAGAGAGCAGCACCACGTCACCAGCCTGCGCGACGGTTGCGGCGCAGGCAACTGCTTCCTGTAGGGTTGGGCAGGTGTGGGTTTTCACCAGACTGGTAGCCGAATGGGCGCGCCGTAAGATGGGTTCGATGAGATCGGCGGCTTCTCCAAACAAAATGATATCATGCACGCGGCGGTGAACAAGGCTGGCAAGCTGTTCCCAGGGCAGGTCTTTGTCTCTGCCGCCCAGCAGCAGCACCAACGGTTCACTAAAGGAACGGATGGCCGCCATGCTGCGTTCAGGGGTGGTAGCAATCGAATCGTTGTACCATTGCACGCCTTTGTGTTCCCGCACAAATTCCAGGCGGTGCGGTACGCCGGTGAATGATGCAATACTGTCATGAATCCGATCTAAAGAGATTTCGCTGCAATAGGCCAAAAGCAATGCTGCCATAACATTTTGAATGTTGTGTCTGCCGCGCAGCAGGATCTCGTTGATATTGAGGATTTCTGTTTCTTGTATGCCATTGGAGAGCAAGAGTTGATCGCTGCTTTGGTAAACCTGGGGATGAAAGCCCGGGCTGCGTCGAAAACCGAAACTCGCCCACCGACCCGGTATGATCGTACGCAAGGCGTTCGCCCCCGGATCTTCGTGGTTGATGATGGCCCAGTCATCGGGTTTCTGCCAGCGAAACAGGTTGGCTTTGGCGGCTGTATAGGCCTCCATGGAGCCATGACGATCCAAATGATTGGGGGTGATGTTCAGAATGGCAGCCACTGACGGAACAGTTTTCATCAATTCCAGTTGAAAGCTGGACAATTCCAGAACCACCACATCTTCAGGCCGGATATCTTCCACCTGTTCAATGAGCGGCATGCCGATATTTCCGCCCACCCAAACCTTGCGATTGGTATTTTTCAGCGCATCGGAGACAATTTTGCCCATCAGTGCGGTGGTGGTGGTTTTGCCGGCTGAACCTGAGATGCCGATCACCTGTCCCTGTACAGATTGCATGAACAGTTCAGAATCATTGGTCAATGGAATGTGGCGGCGGATAGCTTCCTCGATGAGAGGCAAATTGAGCGGAACGCCGCCGGAAACACACAACATGTCGAGATTTTCCAACAGTTCCAAAGGGTGGCTTCCCAGATGCCAGGAGAGAGTGCCCTGCGGTTGGCGCGCCAACTGCCACGCGGTCATCTGGTCAATGACAGGCTGCATGGCAGCGCTGTCACTGCGGTCATTGAGGATGACATCAGCGCCATACAGCAGGAAAAAACGCGCAAGAGCGAGCCCCTGGCGGGCTGCGCCGATCACGCAAATCCTTTCTCCTTGCCATTGATTGCTGACAGCCATAATCCCTCTATAACATCGACACAGCGATGCCCAACATGGTGAATAACAAACTAATCAGCCAGAAGCGTTGCACGACCTGGGTTTCGCTCCAGCCGCTGAGTTCAAAGTGATGGTGAAGCGGTGCCATCTTGAAGACACGTTTGCCCTTGGTGGCTTTGAAATAGGCAACCTGGATGATGACACTGACCACCTCGCTGACGGGAATGATCGCGATCAGTGGCAAGATCAGCCATTCGCCGGTCATCAACGCCACCACAGCCAGGGTGGCACCTAAGGCAAGTGAACCGGTATCACCCATGATCATTTGGGCAGGATGCACATTAAACCAGAGATAGCCAAACAAAGCGCCTACCAGCGTAAAAGCGAATCGGCCGAGGGAAGCCTGGCCATTCATGATGGCAATAGCACCATAGGCGGCAAAACAGGTTGCCGCGATCAAACCTGCCAGCCCGTCCAGCCCGTCGGTGAAGTTCATGGCATTGCTGAAGCCGACGATGATGAAGGCGGCGATGGGGATATAGATCCAGCCCAGGTTCAATTCCTGCGATTGTTCAAAGATAGGGATGATTACATCGGGTACATCAACCACATATTGCAAAACCCACGCAATGACCAGGGCCAATATGATCTGGATGATGAACTTGGTGGAACTGCGCATGCCCAAACCGCGGCGCGGGCCGCGGATGCCTTCCCAATCGTCAATGGCGCCTAAAATGGCATAGGCGATCAACACCACCAGGGGAAAGAGAGCAGTAACTCCACTCATATATTGCAGTCCGACGAAAGAAGAAGCATTCAGCAAAATGGTGAGCATGGTCACCGGCAAGATGAACAACAAACCACCCATGGTGGGGATGCCGGTTTTCATCTGGTGGCGTTCAGGTCCGTCGATTCGTACAATTTTTCCGATTTTAAAATGGTGCATCAAGCGAATGGCGGGTGAACCCCAAATGACTGTAACCATAAAGCTCAAGGTTGCCAATGCCAGGGCAAGCGAAATATCTGATGTTCGCATCCATTCAAAGATCATAGTTCCTTCTCCAGTGCCCGTGTAATTCGATCCATACGTAAGCCATGGCTTCCTTTCACCAGCACGATATCGTTTTCGGTCAGCGTTTCTCTGAGAAAACTGATCGCCTGGGAGACTTCCACCAGCCAGTGCACTTTTTCGGCAGGCATGCCGGATCGCAGGGCAGTCTCGGTGATGATTTTACTACGGTCTCCCACACCAATCAAAAAATCACAGGTTCCAACAGCGTGTGTGCCTACCAATTGGTGTCCGCTGACCTCATACTGGCCCAATTCATACATCTCGCCCAGTACAGCGATACGCCGGCTGTTAGGGGTGGGCAGGGGGATATCGTGCAGCAGGTCTAACGCAGCACAGGTGGACTCTGGAGCGGCGTTATAGGTGTCGTCCAGCAGCAATGCGCCATTGGGCAAATGCATGACGGACAGACGCAGTTGGGCATCGGCTTGCTGCAAGCCATGCAGAATTTCGTCCCAGGTAAGGTTGAAGGCAAGCCCGGCGGCGGCGGCACGCAAGGCGGTGTAGACGTTGTGGCGTCCGACCAAAGGGGTATGGACGGGGATGGATTGACCGTTATGATGGAACGTGAAGCACAATCCTTCCAAACCAGGGCTTTGGATGTCATCCGCCCACAAGTCTGCCTGTGGATCTAACCCGTAGTAGAATACCTTCGCGCAGGTGTATTTTGACATTGGCCGGACAAGCTCATCATCATAATTCAGGATGGCAGTGCCATGCGGCGGCAATGCCTGCACCAGTTCTGTTTTTCCACGCACAATCTCCTGCTGTGAACCGGCGCGTTCTGCGTGTACGGTGCCGATGTTTGATACGATACCTGCGACGGGATGGGCAATGTCGCAGAGGAAGGTGATCTCGCCGGGTACATAGAAACCCATTTCAAGTACTGCTGCCTGGTGTCCGTGTCCCGCTTCTAACAAGGTGATCGGCAGGCCAATCTCATTGTTGTAGTTGCCGCGGTTTTTGAGGGTGTGGAATTTCTGGCGCAGGACCGAGGCTACCAGTTCTTTGGTACTTGATTTACCGACACTGCCGGTGATGCCGACGACCTGTAGATCAAGCTGGGTGCGCCAGTAGCGGGCCATCTGCTGCAGTGCTTCAATCGAATTTGGCACCTGCAGACAAAAGGGGAATTGTTGTATGGCTTGGATGGTCTCCATTGTGAAGGTGTTGAAGGGCGTACAAGGTTGTTCAACAATGGCCAACAAAGCACCGGCAGAAAAAGCCTGTTCGACGTAGTGATGCCCGTCGGTACTCTCACCTTTGGTAGCAAAAAAAATACCGCCGGGCGTGATCAACCGTGAGTCGGTGGCAGCGCCGTTTAAGGTTGTGTCTAACAATCTTGGCGCAATGCTGTCGATTGCACTTGGTAGGATATCTTGCGGGATTAAGGCTGTCAGAACATGACGCAGAGAGATCATGGAGCGACCTCGCCTGAGACAGTCTTCAAACGGATCTCGTCGGGAGGAATCTGGTAATAAGTCAGCAGATATTCAGCCACTTCTGCAAATACAGGCGCTGATACCATGGATGCAAAGGTAGCGGTTTTGGGATTGTCGATCCACACATAGACCATGAATTGGGCATCGTCGGATGGGCCCCAGCCGACGAAAGTGGCGTTGGTTTCACGATCAGAATATCCGCCCGGGATGGCTTTGAGGGCAGTGCCGGTCTTGCCACTCAAGGTATACCCTTCGACAAAGGCGTTCCAGGTCTCAGTTTGAGTGGGGTCAGGAGAAATGATGAGCATATCATTGACGATTTTGGCAATCTCGGGTGAGATGGGGTTGGCAAATACCTGAGGTGTATTGTTGTACTGCATACCATCCACCACAATCGATTTCAACACGTGCGGCGCCATGATACGACCATTGTTGGGAATGGCGGAGATGGCCATCATCATCTGGATGGGGGTCAGAGCAATGCCATGGCCGTAAGCCTGGCGGCCGAGTTCGACCGGACGCCAATCAAGCGTCCCCGGTTCTTTCAGGGGATAGACGGTCTCGCCGGCAAGGTCGATGTTGGTGCGGCGGTCAAGCCCGAAGGCATGCAATCCTTCGTAGAATTTCTCCACACCGGTCTGGGTGTTGACCCATGCCAAACACACATTCGAGGATTTGCGCAGACATTCGCCCATGTCGAGGCGGCCCATTCCCTGCTGGTTCCAGTTGGTGATCTCACGAAAGCCGACCTCGATATGACCAGTGTCGTCGTAAACAGTGTCAGGCTGGACGGCTTCGTTTTGTAAGGCAATCGCCATCGTGACGACCTTGAACACAGAACCTGGCTCGTAGGTGTCCATAATGGCTTTGTTATAGCGGTTTTGGGAGACAATGGCAGTGTTTTCTTGAGCCTCTTCATCCTCAAAAACTTCTTCGTCATCTTCCTCGTTATTCTTCTCTCTTGTGCTGATAACGTCATTGCCCAGGGCTTCCTGCCAGTACCAATATTGATTGGGATTGGCACGTGGGGTGGTGGTCATTGCAATGATCTCGCCATTTTTTGGATTCATGACGATGATGGTGCCAGAATCGGCATCATAGCGCTCAACAGCATCATCGAGAATACTCTCGATCTCTGCCTGCACCACCGCATCGATGGTCAGGATCAAGGATTGGCCGATAGGGATGTCCTCGATATAAAAATCATCATACAACTGCAATGCCAGATAGCTGATCTTGTCTTCGGCAGCCAGTTTGGTATTGTAGTAGCCTTCCAGGCCAAATTGACCAATGGTTCCATCGCGATTGAGAAAGGTGGCAAACCCCAGTATGTTAGAAGCCAGGTCATCTTCCGGGTAGTACCGCTGCAGGTGGGGGGTCCATACCAATCCGCGCAAGCTGGGCAGCTCATTGACCCGGGTGCGTTCTTTGGGGCTGGCATTCTCAAGGAACCGCAGACGGTTTTCTTCATAGTATTGCCGCAGCGCGGTCAGTTCATCGATGGTGGATTGGGGAATATTGTCCAGTGCATAGAACTGATGGTAAATGTGGCCTTCAAGCTGGTCATTGAATGGTTTGCTGGCTGCTTCAAAAATTACAGCCTCATCCAATTTATACTCTTCACCAAAATATTGCATGATAGTCTGGGTAATGGTATTCGGGTTACGCCCGTTATTTTCGGTGACCGCGAGGTTAATGCCTAATTGGTAGACTGTTTTTGAACCTGCCAGCAATTTGCCATTGACATCATAAATGCGCCCGCGCTCGGCTTCATGTTTGATGGGAAGATAGGATGAGACCCTGGTTTTGTCCTCACTGAAGGTTACCATGACAGGATCATTCTGCACACGCAGGATCTGAAAAACGATCATGAGCGCAACCAGGCTGAAAATGATACCGATGGTGGTTAGTCGGGGTGATTTTTTGTTCATGGCTTGATACCCGGTGTGATGGCATATTGCTGCATGGTGTACACCAGCAAGTCCCACATCGATTCGGTGTAACTGGTGCGCAGCATGGGCTGGGTGAGTTGTTGTTCGTGATACAAAGGCGCTAATTGGAAGGGCTGTTTCGGCTGATAGCCCTGGACACCCACAAAAACGAGGTCCTTGCTCTCATACGGTTCAAAACCTATGCGAGACATATTATCTTTGAGCGAACGCGCACCTTGTTTTTGCGCCAATTCACTTTCCAGGCTGATGATGCGCTCCTGCAGCACGATCTTGGAATATTCAAGGCTGCGGTAGCGCTGGGTGGCAGCAGCCATCTGTGAAGCCAGCGCCAGGTAGAGGGCGGACGTTAACGCAAAGAAGAACCCGATCAGCAGAATCTGGCTGATCCGTTTCAGTTCTGTCCGCCACGGTTTCTGGCGGTAGGCCTGACGGGTTGCGTTTCTTTTGGTAGCGTAGGTCATACAATAGTTCGCCTGGTAGGTGGTTTGAATCTTTCTTGCTGCAACAGTCATGCCATGGATGACTGTACAGAGGTATTATCTCAAAAAAATGGATATCAATTGCCTTAAATTTTCTGAGCGATTCTTAATTTTGCACTGCGGCTGCGGGGATTTTGCGCCACTTCCTGCTCAGATGCCATGACTGCTTTGCGCGGTGTCAGGCGTATGGACGCGGTATGATCGCAGGTGCAGACCGGCTGTTCGGGTGGGCAGATGCAATCGGTGCTCTCGCGGCGGAAGCTGTTTTTCACAATGCGGTCTTCGAGCGAATGAAAAGAGATGACCGCCAGTGTGCCGCCAGGCGCCAACGCCTCGATCGCCAAAGGAATGATGGTTTCGACTGCGCGCAATTCTTCGTTGACGGCAATGCGCAGTGCTTGAAAAGAGCGCGTAGCAGGATGAATGTGTGTGCGTCCGCGGGTTAGGGGTCTGCCGATGGTTTCTTCAATGATGGCAGCCAGTTGGGTAGTGGTCGTTATCGGGCGGCGGGCGAGAATGGCGGCAGCCAGTCGGCGTGATTTTGGTTCCTCACCGTAGCGCCACAGGATCTCTGCCAGTTCAGCTTCGCTGATATTTTCCAGAAATTCGGCTGCGCTGACGCCCCGCGTGGGGTCAAAGCGCATATCGAGCGGGCCTTCACGCAAGAAGGAAAAACCGCGCTGCGGCTGATCGAGTTGCATAGAAGAAACGCCAAAGTCGAGGACAATGCCGTCTACTGGCTGCCAGCCTAATGAACGCATGTGCTGGTGCAGGGTCAGATAAGAATCATGAACGAGGTGAAAGCGCCCTGCAAAAGGTGAAAGGGTTTCTTGCGCCAGGCTGATGGCTTGCGGATCGAGGTCGAAACCCAGTAACTGCCCATCGGGCGTGCTCGCATTGAGAATGCCATAGCTGTGTCCGCCCGCACCCAGCGTGCCGTCGACATAGCGTCCACCGCTCCGCGGGTTGAGTGCATTGATGATCTCCTGGTAAAGTACGGGACGGTGGAGCGGGGTGGGGTCGCGCATGATACTCAGAAAAGTGCTGGTTGATCTTCGTCAGTGGGAGCATCGTTGAAGATGATGCTGAATTTGGCGAACCGTTCCTGGCTTAAGTCACCCTCAATCAAGGAGTGGTTGAATTCTCCCCAGCGCTGCTCGGTCCAGATTTCTAAATAAGAACCATTGCCAGCCAGCACTACAGACGTGCCGGGTTCGAAACCAATCAGCTCGAGCAAGTCGGAGGGGATGCGGATACGGTTGCTGGCATCAAGGGGCAGTTGTTTGGCTTTTGCCATGAACAGACGGCGCATGGTGCGGGCATCCGGATCCATGAAGTTGAGGGTCGAGATATAGCGGTAGAATTTGTTGTAGTCTTCAGATTTTAGCAGCATCAGATTTTTGTCGAAGCCCACGACCACATACAGGATATCGCCAATTTCCTCGCGATATTCCGCGGGGATCATGATCCTGCCTTTGCTGTCTAAATGCCGTGTATACTCGCCGAAGAACATTTGATTCCTTAGTTGATTGACATTGAAGGTCGGACCGGGATCCGACCTTCAATTCCCACAAGTTCCCACTTATTACCACCACTACCCACATTATATAGAGTTTTGCGCATTAATGCAAGCACTTTTTCGAAATAACTGGTATAAATCACAGGATTGGTATGCTTTGGATTGCTGAGGGCGCAGAAAAAGCAAAAACCGGCAGTGAATCTGCCGGTTTTTGAGTATTGGCTTTATGTGTCAGGCTGCCATGCGCAAAATTTCTGCGGCGGCTTGGGCGTCAACCTGGCCGTGTTCACCCAGTTTGGTGCCGCGTTTGGCAAAGCGCGCTTCGACTTTTGCGGCTGCCTCCTCGGCATCGATGTTGTAGTCACTCAAGCGGGTAGGCATACCGATGGAATGATAGAAGTCTTCAGTCTTTTGGATGGCCTGCTCGATGGCAGCATCTTCATCGGTGATATCCAACTGCCAGACCCGTTGGGCATACTGCAGTAACTTGGCGCGTTTGGTCTCTTTCTGGTGGCGCATCAGCGCGGGTTCCACCAGCGCCAGCGATTCGGCGTGTGCCACGCCATAAAAGGCGGTCAGTTCGTGGCCGATGCCGTGTGTCGCCCAGTCTTGGGGAACACCGCGGTTGATGAGCATGTTTAAAGCCTGGGTGGCATTCCACATGTAGGCGGCGCGGGCCTGGTAATCGGGTGGGGTCTGCATGGCTTTGGCGGCCACCTCGATGGTGGTCTGTAAAATGGCTTCAGCCTGGCGATCTTGCAGCGGCGCGTCATGGGGATAGGTCAGGTATTGTTCCATCACATGCACATAGGCATCCACGATGCCGTTGCGCACCTGATCCAGTGGCAGGGTATAGGTGACTTCGGGATCGAGGATGGAAAAGACCGGGTAGACTGCATCTGCGGCGAAGGACAATTTCTCATTGGTGGCGGCGCGTGATACGACAGAATTGGGATTGGATTCTGAACCGGTCGCCGGCAGGGTGAGGACAGAAGCCAGCGGCATGGCTTCAGTCACAGGTGTTTCGTGCGTGAGGATGCCCCAGGGATCAACGTCATCCGGCAGGCAGACTGCCGCGGCGATGAACTTGGTGCCATCCAGCACAGAACCGCCGCCGACTGACAGCAGGAACTCGATGTCGTTGGTTTTGACCAGTTTGACGGCTTTCATCAAGGTTTCATAGAGCGGATTGGGTTCGATGCCGCCGAACTCAAACACCTCAAAACCGCTGAGGGCTTGCATGACCTGTTCATACACGCCATTGTGTTTGATAGAACCGCCGCCATAGGTGATCAGAATGCGTTTCTTCTTCGGTGCCAGTTCGCTCAAGCGCGCGATGGCCCCTTTGCCAAAGACGATACGGGTGGGGTTATAAAATTCAAAGTTATCCATAATTAAACCTTTCTATTGTTTTTCTTGGTGGCAACGAATTTAAGATGATTATTTGCCAGTCTCTTAATATCTAACTTTCCTGCTGGGGCTGGCTACAGGAGGTGTTTTTTGGTTGGTTTCTTTATGCAATCTTTACGCATTACTCACGTTATCTTTACTTCCCAAGTTTATTATATCCATATTCAAACTGTATTTGAGAAATTCGTCTCATAAAGGAAAAACAAAATGAAAACAAAAATGGTATTTATGATTGTGGCACTCGCTCTGCTTTCACTGAGCCTTGTAGCTTTTAGTGCGATAGAACCTGTGTCAGCTGTATTCAATGGATATCGAGGTCGTGATCCCTTAACTGTTCCGACCTGTAGCGATGACTGTGATGGTACAGGCGTAATGCAAGACATTGGTCGAGGCGGCGTGGTAGGTGGCGTTGGACGCGGGCGGATGGGAAGTATTGGTGCTGGTGCTGCCCAAGAACCTCTTTCAGCATCCGAAGTTGATGGGTTAATTCTGGCTATTGAAGAAGAATACAAAGCTCGTGCTTTCTATGAGTACATAATAGAACAGTTTGGCGCTGAATCACCTTTTGTTGAAATTGCTGCCTCAGAAGCCAAACACGTGCAGGTTCTCCTTCGGCAGGCCGATAAATATGGCGTAGCTTATCCGGTATATGATCCCTCAATCTATGAATTTCCTGCTTTTTCAAACATTGATGAAGTATACCAGGCAGGCATTGATGCCGAGGTAGCAGACGCCGAACTCTACGATATGTTATTTACCGTCACTACCCATTCAGATCTGATCCGGGTGTACACGAATTTGAAGACTGCTTCTCTTGAGAACCACCTGGTGGCATACCAGACCTATCTGGGCAATTAATCATCATTCGGTAACAAAATAATTAGACCCCTCACTTTTTGATGAGGGGTCTGATTTTATAAAAAGATGATTTTTTGGCTTATTCCACCTTGCTGGTTAACGGATCGTCCGGCTCAGGCTGTACGCGCGGTTTCCAGGGCTGCCAGAAGCTCAACAGGATGACAACGCCGGTGATGGAGAACACGATCAGGATCATGGCGGAGGTAGAACTCTGGTTCTCTGGCGTTGGTGCCGCTTCCTCAGCTATTAATAGCAATGTCTGCGGTCTTGGGGTGGTGGTGGCGGTGCGGGTAGGGGTGGCAGTGGCTGCCGGTTGGGTAGATTCGGTCAGAAATGCCAACGATTGCGGGGTTTCAGCCACCGTAGGGGTCTGGCTCAACGCCAGAAACTCAGACGTTGGGATGCGTAATGATTGTCCGGGGTAAATGTTATCGCCGTAAATGCTGTTCATTTGTTTGATCAGGTCGATCTTGGTGTCATAGGTGATGGCGATGGTCCACAGGGTGTGACCGTAAAGGACATCGTGAATCAGCTCACCAGCAGCATTGGGGGTGGCTTTGACAACAGGCTGCATCCAGTTGGACATGTCGTCATCGGGGGGATTATCCGAAGGGGTACCGCCCGCTTCGCGGGTTTGCGCCTGGATGGTGGGCAGGGTGATACCGCCGGGGCCGATGTACTCGCCGCAATAGCGGGTGGAGGTATAGGCGGCATGCACCACGTAAT
>CAYMNB010000046.1:0-10037 GCA_964391725.1 uncultured Anaerolineaceae bacterium
GGAGATTGACGTGGCATTGACCCTGGGCAGCCGCAGCGACGTAAGCGCGCAGTAATATTAAAAAGCAAACATCACAGCAGGCTGGAGAATGGATTTTCTCCAGCCTGTTTTTTTCATCTTAAAAATTCCACAGGGCACCTATATGAAGGATATCCATTTCCGCACAACTGACTTGTGGCTGCCACTGGTGGCCATCCTCATCAATGTAAGTTTGATCCTTTTAGAACGGCGCGTTTTCGGTTGAAATTTTCTGACTGATAAAAACAAACCAATTGGTGGTAACATTTGACCTGGTGCTTTTTACCAGTTTGATTTGATGTGGCGCAGAGAAAGTCAATGACCATTGGCTTTTCGCCCGTGTAGGACCAGGGTTGTCGGAGGAGTGATTGATGAATATCATTGAAGTTGAGCAATTGACAAAATTCTATGGCAAAGCCAGGGGCATTGTTGATGTTTCGTTTTCGGTTGGTGAGGGCGAAATTTTTGGTTTCATTGGACCCAATGGTGCTGGTAAATCCACCACTATCCGCCTGTTCCTGTCGCTCATTTATCCAACCACCGGGAAGGCCAGAATATTCGGCAAAGATTGCATAGCATTCGGGCCAGAAATCCGGCAGGAAATCGGTTATCTGCCTTCGGAAGTGTTCTACTACGAAGGTATGAAGGTGATTGATCTGCTGAAATACTCAGGCAGTTTCTATAAAAAAGAAACCACCCAGAGGATGTATGAACTGGCAGAGATCATGGAACTTGACCTGAAGCGCCGCATCGATGACCTTTCCTATGGCAACAAGAAGAAGGTCGGCATCGTGCAAGGTTTGCTCCATCAGCCCAGATTGATCATTCTGGATGAACCTACCAGCGGGCTTGATCCGTTGATGCAACAAAAATTTTTCAATCTCATCCGGGACGAGAACAAACGCGGTGCCACGGTTTTCTTCTCTTCCCATATTTTGGGAGAGGTGCAGAAGATGTGCAGCCGGGTTGCTGTGATCAAAGAAGGCAGCATTCACAAAATTGAAGATATCAAAACGATGCGCAATGAGCAGTACAAGAAAATCATGGTCAGCGCGCAGAATGTTGACCAGTTTGCATTAAACCTGGATGGGGTTACCAATGTGGAGCGAGACAATGGCACTGTGCGTTTCTTCTTCAAGGGTGACATCAACCAGATTACCCGCATCATCAGTGCGCACAATGTGACTGACCTCACCATCGAAGAACCCACCCTCGAAGAGATTTTCATTCATTACTATGAATAGGCGACCAAGATGAAAATGAATATCTTTTTGCATGAAATCCGCCGGCACAAACAATCGATCCTCACATGGTCCATCTCACTGATCCTGTTGCTTTTTGTCTTTATGGCCATGTTTAATTCTTTTGCCAGTGAGGCAGAAGTGCTGAATCAGACCCTTGCACAGATGCCAAAAGAGCTGCTCACGGCGTTCGGTTTGGACGGCGTTGATATGTCTACGGTACTTGGCTTTTTTAGCTTTGTATTCCTGTTCTGCCAGATCTGTCTGGCGGTACAGGCGGCCAGTTACGGTTTCGGGTTGGTGTCCGTTGAGGAAACCGATTTGACCGCAGACTTTCTTCTGGCAAAGCCCATCGGGCGGGGGCAAATTTTGACCAGTAAATTTCTGGCGGCATTTACCGGTCTGACACTGACCAATGCCGTGGTATGGATTGGCAGTTTTGTGGTCATCGAGTTATTCAGGGATAGCAGACCCTATGAAACGAACACATTGCTGCTTTTACTGATCAGCCTCTTTTTTTTGCAATTGTTTTTCCTCAGCTTTGCCATCCTGCTTTCTTTATTGATGAAGCGAGTGAGAAGCGTTAACACTGCTGCTATGGCACTGGCTTTCGGCATGTATGCATTAAGTGCGTTTGGCGGGATGTTGGGCGATGAGACCTTTGATTTGTTGACCCCATTCAAACATTTTGATCCGAACACCATCATCTCTCAACAGGCTTATGAATTGCCGCTGGTTATGATCAGTGTTGTTATCATTCTCCTCTCTGTGGCAGGAAGTTACTGGCTGTATTTAAAACGCGATATTCACTCGGTCAATTGAAGAAAGAGCAGCAATGAACATTTATTTAAGAGAACTAAAAGCGAATGTTAAATCTCTGCTGATCTGGAGTGGCGCGGTGGTGTTGTTTGTCCTGGTTGGCTTCTCTAAATTCTCTGCTTATGAAGGCAATCCTGAGTTATTGGCTATCTTCGACAGCATGCCCCCGGCGTTGATAAGCGCCATGGAATTAAGGGCATTCAACCTGACTACTGTCACCGGTTTTTTGGGTTTGATGTTTACGTACTTTTCACTGATGCTGGCGATTGCTGCCGGTACCTGGGGGGCTGATATCATTGTCAAAGAGGAGCGTGACAGGACAGTTGAATTCGCATTGACCCTTCCGGTCACCCGTGCCAGGTTGATCACCGCCAAAGCACTGGCTGCCACTACCAACAGCTTCATTTTATTACTCGTCACCTGGGCTTCGGTTCTGGTTGGTTCTATGAGTTATCAGACTACCCCTGAATTTTATCAATTCCTCGTTTACATCATGATCGCCCTGTTTATTCTGCAACTCATCTTTTTATCGATAGGCATTTTTCTGGGCTGTGCTATGAAGCATTATAAAAAAGCCAGTTCAATCATGATGTTTGTCTTACTGCAGGCGTATATTGTTTCCATGCTTGCTGGCCTGGATCAGAGACTGGAATTTTTGAGGTTCATCACCCCCTTCAAATATTTCAATCCGGCCAGGTTGCTGCACGAATCAAAATTTGACCCGACCTCGTTGTTATTGGCGGCCGCGATAATTGTTGTGTGTCTGGCTGGTGCTTACTTCACTTACCAGAGGCGCGATCTTTATCTATAACCATGCTCTGTCCGTTACTTGAGCAGTAACGATTATTCGCACACGCACGACCTGCCTGGCGGACGAAGATCGTCGACAATTACGGTCTATTGTTGAATTTGAACACCCTGACTGCATATGAAAGAGAAATGCAGTCCATTTCATCAATCCAGATAACGGTTGGGTATAATTGAGTATCAACTGATCCTGTGGAGTGAATGCATGCACCCAGATATTCGACACCTGATCAAACGCTGGTGCGGGCGAAGGAGGTAAATGATGGTTCAAACCGATCCAAAAGCAAAAATTATTCAATCTATTATCGGAGCGTTGTTATGGTTGCTGTCTTGTGTCATATCGTACATTACCTTCAACGCATCATTGGGCTTGATCAGCCGCATCTATGACCGCTTCTGGCTGCAGGAAGGCGTTTATCGTTCTCAACAGGCCGGTATCAGTGTGCAGCAATTTGCGCTGATTCCGCTGGCAATTTTCTTTCTGGCGGGCATTGTCATTGGCGGCGACTTGATCATGAAATATGCGGGTAAGAAACCCAACTATATCTGGAGATTTTTCGGCATTTTTTTGGGCATCCAATTTGTGATTCTTATTTTGGCAGTCCTGATCTGATTGCCATAATCTACATTTGAAAAGAGAACACTTCGTTCGCCTGAACGAAGTGTTCTCTTTAAGCATAGTGTTGTTGTGACTTAAGCTTCGGTTGCGATGTGCGGGCGGATCTCACGCACCTGAATCTGGTATTCGGTTTGCCCACGGTAAACATTTTCATCAAGGGTGAACAAGATATCGACATGAGTGGGCAGTTCGTCTTTGAGATGGCCCAGGCGGAAGGCGATGGCGGTATCGCTGCTGAAGCCATCCGAAAGCGTCACGCGCAGGTGGGTCTTGTCGCGCCCGACCTGGAAAGCATTCACCACGCGCAGGTTGTGTGAGGCGAACAACACTGGCGGGTTGTCTGTGCCAGTCGGTTCCAGCAATTGCGCCAGCATGTAGATATATTTCTTGTTGCGATAGAGATAGGAGAAATTGAAGGCAGCGTCTACCGGCACTTCGGCGATCAGTTCTTTGCCCGCCAGTTCCTGCTCTGCCAGTACGGTCAGGCGCTCTTGCAGCAGCGGCAGTTTGTCATTGGAAATGGTGAAACCAGCCGCGGCAGCATGCCCGCCATAGCGTTCACCCAGCGATTCGTCGAACAGGTCGGCGCAGGCATCCAGCGCGCGGGTGATGTGAAATTCAGGGATGCTGCGGCAGGAAGCGCGTGTCAGGTGTTCACCGACAGCGCCCGCTACGGCAGGGCGGTAATAGCGTTCGGTCAGGCGCGATGCCGCCAATCCGACCACGCCCATATGAAATTCAGGCGACACCGTGAAGATCAGCCAGCGATTATTGTCGGCGGTTTCATCGTCGATCTGGATGTCTTCCTCTGCCAGTTCCTGGATAGCGGCGGTTTTTTCCTGGCGGCGGTTGTTGATGTCATCCAGTTGCTGCGCGAACAGGGAGGCGCTGTGGGGGTCTTTGGCGAGCAGCAGGTCGATGGCGTTGCGCGCAGAGGTGATGCGTCCGGCGGCATTGATGCGCGGGCCGACGCCGAAGGCGATATGCGAGGCTTTCAGGCGTGTGGGATCTTGCCCCGCTGCGCGGATGAGGGCGGACAGCCCCACCCGCTTTTCTTGGTGAATTTCCTCCATGCCGGCTTTGATCAGGGCGCGGTTCTCGCCGGTCAGCGGAACAATATCCGCCACAGTGGCGACAGCCACCAGGTCGAGCCAGTCCCGCGCCTGCAAGCCGTTCACGGGATAGCGTGACAGGTAGGCTTCGACCAGTTTGTAGGCAATGGCAGCCCCGCACAACACTTTTTCGGGGTAGGTATCGTCTTCCTGGCGGTGGGCGAGGATGGCAACGGCAGGCGGCAGTTCTTCGCCCGGCAGGTGGTGATCGGTCAGGATCACGTCCATCCCCAGGTCTTGCGCCAGCCGGATCTCGTTTACGGAACGGATGCCGCAGTCCACGGTGATCAGCAGGCGCGTGCCGTCGTCGGCGATCTCACGCACAGCATCGTTGTTGAGGCCGTAGCCTTCATCGAAGCGGTCAGGGGTGTAAGATTTCACCTTGGCGCCGCACTGGCTGAGAAAATCGATCATCAGGGCGGTGGCACAAACCCCATCGGCGTCATAATCACCGTAGATGGTGATGGATTCTTCTTTTTCCAGCGCGCTGTGCAGTCGTTCAACCGCCGTGTGCATATCTTTGAGCAGGAAGGGGTCATACAGTGAACCATACGATTTGACATACACTTCTGCCATGTCGGCGTTCACCACACCGCGGTTGTAGAGCAGTTGCTGCATCAACAGGTGGTAGTCAGCCAGTTCTTTTTGCAGGTCTTCGGGGATGGGGGGAGCGATCACCCATCGTTTTGGTTGGATTGCTGTCATGATTGCCTTTCGTTGCTGTGTCAGCCGTTGAAATAGACGCGCGGGAGGCGGTCAGCCAGACCGCAGACGACCTCGTAATTGATCGTATGCCATTTTTGCGCCAGTTCATCAACTGTGATGATTGCGTCATTTTGTTCGCCGATCAGCACCACTTCGTCGCCAATGGCAGCATCGGGCACGCTGTCCAGCTGGATCATGCTGTGATCCATGCAGACTGAGCCGACCACCGGCACACGTTTGCCGTGAATCAGCACTTCGTTATTGGGCATGCGGCGATAGCCGTCACCGTAGCCGACCGGGATCACGCCGATACGCTCGTAGCCTTTGGTGTGGTATCGATGCCCGTAGGAGATGCCGTGACCGGGCGGGAAAATTTTTATGGAGATCAGGCTGGCTTTCCATGCGAGGGCGCGGCGGAAGTCAGGCGGGAGTGTCACCTCGCTGGAGGGGTTCAGCCCATAAATGGCATTGCCGGGCCGCAGGAAGTCATAGTGCACGGCGGGATGCGCCAGTGAAGCGGCGGAGTTAGAGGTGTGGATGTAGGGGGGGCGCATGCCGAGGGCTTCCACTTCGTTCACCAGTTTTTCAAAACGGGCATATTGCTGCCGGGTGGTGGTGGGGTCAGCCTCATCCGCACGCGCGAAGTGGGTGAAAATACCTTCCAATTCGATGGCGGGCAATTCAACCATCCAGCGGATGAAATCCAGATTGTTTTCAGGGAACAAACCCAGACGGCCCATGCCGGTGTCAAACTTGACATGCACCTTGACCTGAAAACCCGCTTTTTGGGCTTCAGCGGCGTAGGCGCGCGCGATGTCATGGTCATAGACGGTCAGGGAGATATTGTTGCTGGCGGCTTCGGCGATACGCGCCGGCTGGGTGTAACCCAGCACCAGAATGCGCGAAGTGATGCCTGATTTGCGCAGCAGCAGGGCTTCTTCGATGCGCGCCACGCCCATGCCAAAAGCGCCAGCCTGCTGGGCGGCCAGGGCGGTCTCGACCATGCCGTGACCGTAGCCGTTGGCTTTGACAATGGCCAGCACCGGCTTACCGGTGAGCTGTTGAAAAGCACGGATGTTGTTCTGGATGGCGCCCAGGTCGATCTCGAGCCAGTTGGAATGCCCGTTGGTATCCATGGCGACAAGTATAACGGCAGCGGGGCAGATGGTCAATTGAGAGCAGAGGCAAACTGTTTACTTTTATTAATCGTCATCGTCTTTAACATCAATAAATGTATAACCTCTTGGAAAAAATATTTCCAATAATTTCTTTGATAATCTTTTATATCCAGCTAACTGATAATGATCTAATAACCAATATGCATACTCAAGGCTAACTTTTTGAAAAGTTTTATTCGAGTTGATTTTATCTTTGTAAATCAAAAATGCCTTATCAGCACTCCGGTTCATTTTAATTTGCCAATCAGAATCACCCTTTACAGGACGGAAATTGTGAGCTGGAAAATAATTAAGAAGTATTTTTTTGGATAACCTGACAAAACCAGCTTTTCTGTAGTGACATTCATACCATTCTGCGTGTTCTCTCCAAGCTTTGCGTTCTTCTTGTGTTGACTTGGCAATTTTATTCATCAACTCCACAGCGGCATCAGCTGCCGCGTCATCCATTTTTTCAAACTGACTTTTTGCCATCATTCACCCCGAACTGGTTACTCTTTTACATGATTTTACAGTAATTATTTCACTACATACCTTTTTTGTATGTTCTTTTTGCATAGTTGTCACAACCTTTAGCTAAATTCTGCGTATACACTTATAGAATCATTCAAAGGAGAGACGGATGAAAACGAAAACGATGGTTTCTACAGTCTGCTGGCTTTGCTGTCGTTTGGCAGCCTGTGGTCGCTGTTATACTGGAATTTGTTGCTGTAAGCATCTCATTGAGAGAAAAGCCCCGCCAACCTGCCATTTAGTGGCTGGCGGGGTGTTCTTTTCCCTTCCTGCTTTTCTGAAAGCTTGAATTCCTGTCAGGCATTGACTATAATGCTATCAGTATGAACGCCCTCCTGCGACAATCTCATCGGGATCATGTACAGGCCACCGCACGGCTGCTGCTGGCTTTGTGGGTCGTGCTGTTGGTCGGCTACCTGCTGATCTCCTTGTTGAGTGCCAGCTGTTTGCGTATTGAGTGTGTGTGCACGCGTGAATTCATCGATGGCATGCGCCAGTCCGCGCTGCGGGCGATCACCTTTTTCCTGAATAGTTTTTTGTTTGTGTTTGTGTTATTTGAGATCTTTCGTCCGGTCGGCCTGCTGCAGCCATTGATCAGCAAAGTGTGCTGTCCGCTGTGGCACCTGATGGACGTAACTGCCCCGCCGCCCAAATTGTCTTTCTGATCAAGCCGCGTCGCGCGGCGTTTTGGCATGCCTGTGCATTAACCATGGGCTGAATGTATCTGGACAGACAAATGAAGGAGCTATCTCCATGCATATACAACGAATTATCAAACGAATCTTGCTGTTGAGCCTGCTGGTGGTGGCGGTGGCTTTGGTGCTCACACCGCTGCCGGTGCGTGCCGAAGCCGAAGAACCGGAGATTATCATCTATTTCTTCTGGGGCGAAGGCTGCCCGTTTTGTGAGCGAGAACATCTATTTTTTGATTATGACCTGCTGCCGCGTTATGATAACGTGGTTGTGTTGGATTTCGAGACCTATAACAGCCGCGCCAACGCCAATTTATACATTCAAATGGCAGAAACTTATGGCTTTACGCCGCAGGGGGTGCCGGCTACTTTTGTAGGCGACCGTCATTTTGTTGGCTTCAGCCAGGAAATCGGCGTGCAGATTGAAAATACCATCAAAACCTACATAGAGGCGGGGGTCTATCCTGACCCCGGTCTGCGGCTGCCCGAGGCAGACCGTCCCGCGCTGCCCACCAAAGAAGCGCCACCCGCGGAAGAGGAAGAAGCCATTCCTACCCAGCAGGTGGTGTTTGACGAGGATAACCCCACGTTGGAGATCCCGTTGATCGGCACCGTTGATATGTCGAACTGGTCGCTGTTCGCCAGCACGGTGGTGATTGCGGTCGTAGACGGTTTCAATCCCTGCTCGCTGTGGGTGCTGACGATGTTGATCGCGCTTTCGCTGCGCACCGGTTCGCGCAAGAAGGTGTTCATTATCGGTTTCGTATTCCTGACAGTGACGGCTGCCGTGTACGCAGTCTTCATTGCCGGTTTGTTCAGTGTGATGAGCATTATCCAGTATGTCGAATGGATTCAGGTAGTGGTGGCGCTGGTGGCGGGTGCTTTTGCGCTCATCAACATTAAGGACTACTTCTGGTACAAAGAGGGTGTATCCATGACCATTGCGGATGACAAGAAGCCGGGCATTTACAAGAAGATGCGCAAGGTAGTGTCGTCCTCTGACAACTTCTGGGCGATGATCGGCGCAACGGTGGTGCTGGCACTGGGGGTCAGTCTGGTGGAATTTACCTGTACAGCGGGTTTGCCGGTGCTTTGGACCGGGATTTTAAACGCGCAAGGGGTGGGGATTGGTACCTTCATCGCACTGCTGCTGGTCTATATGCTCATCTACCAGTTGGATGAGATGATCATCTTCGTCCCGGCGGTGCTTACCCTGCGCTCCAGTAAGTTCGAGGAAAAACAAGGACGGCTGCTGAAATTGATCGGCGGGGTGTTAATGCTCTCCCTGGCGATTGTCCTGCTGGTTGACCCGGGCTGGATGCACGAGCTGGTGAATGTGTTGATCCTGTTCGGCATCTCACTGGGGGCGACTGCTTTGATCTTGCTGCTGCACCGCGTGATCCTGCCCTTGTTCGGGGTGGAGATCGGCTCGGACGCGAAAAAGAAGAAAACCAGCCGACGGCGACGGTGATTGTAATTATCAGCATGTAAACAGGGGCTGTCCGATATCGGCAACCCCTGTTTGTTTGCACAACCGTATCACCTGTATAAAAATTTTATTAGAAATCGTTAACGGGGGTTGACGCGATTGGGCTTGGTGGTATCATAAGGATGGAATTAGCACTCGGTTAAAAAGAGTGCTAAAACACAAAAAAATTTATTTTCATTCATCTTGAGAATAATCAAATAAAAAATGGAGGAATCAATGGCATTAACACTAAAACCTTTAGGCAGCCGTATTGTGGTGGAGCCGATCGAACAGGAAGAAAAGACTGTGACCGGCATTTATCTGCCTGATACAGCCAAAGAAAAGCCCATGAAGGGCACTATCGTCGCTGTCGGTGAAGGCGAGCGCGATGAAGCTGGAAAACGCATCCCCATGGATGTAAAAGTGGGTGATGTGGTTTTGTTTAACAAATATTCTGGCACCGAAATCAAAATTGACGAAAAGAAAATCCTGGTGATGAAAGAGTCAGACGTTCTGGCGATCATCGAAGGCTAAGAGAATAGGAGAAAGTTAACTATGGCAGCAAAAGAACTGGTTTTTGGCGAAGACGCACGACGTGCTCTTAAGAAGGGTATCGATGTTGTGGCGAACGCCGTAGCAACCACCCTGGGCCCCAAGGGCCGCAATGTGGCAATTGACCGCAAATTCGGTTCGCCCACCATCACCCACGACGGTGTTTCTGTGGCAAAAGAAATTGAACTGGAAGATCCGTTTGAGAATATGGGCGCGCAGCTGCTCAAAGAAGCCGCGACCAAGACCAATGACATCGCCGGCGACGGCACCACCACCTCAACCGTGTTGGCGCACGCCATCGTGACCGAAGGCCTGA
>CAYMNB010000046.1:10137-21074 GCA_964391725.1 uncultured Anaerolineaceae bacterium
GACGGCACCACCACCTCAACCGTGTTGGCGCACGCCATCGTGACCGAAGGCCTGAAGAGCCTCGCCGCAGGTTCCAACCCCATGATGCTCAAACGCGGTATTGAAGAAGCCGCCCGCATCGTTGCGGCAGAGATCTCCAAGCAGGCAATCGATATCAACAGCAAAGAAGAAATTGCCTCCGTGGCAACCATTTCTGCGCAGGATGAGCAGATCGGTAATTTGATCGCCGATGTGATGGACAAAGTCGGCAAAGACGGCGTCATCACCGTGGAAGAATCAAAAGGCCTGGAATTTGAGCAGGAATATGTAGAAGGTATGCAGTTCGACCGCGGCTATATCAGCCCCTACTTCGTCACCGACGCAGAGCAGATGGAAGCCTCACTGGAAGAACCCTATATCTTGATTCATGACAAAAAGGTCTCTGCGGCGCAGGACATTGTGCCCGTGCTGGAGAAATTGGTGCAGATCGGCAAACGCGACCTGGTCATCATCGCTGAAGATGTCGATGGCGAAGCCCTGGCAACCCTTGTCTTGAACAAACTGCGCGGCATGATCAACGTGCTGGCGATCAAAGCCCCCGGCTTTGGCGACCGCCGCAAAGCCATGATGCAGGATATTGCCATTCTGACTGGCGCTACCGTGATCTCTGAAGAGACCGGCCGCAAACTGGATAGCACCACCGTGGAAGACCTCGGGCGTGCTGAGAAGGTTGTGTCAGACAAAGACAACACCACCCTGGTGGGCGGCAAAGGCGACGAACGCCAGATTGCTGGACGCATCGAGCAGATCAAAGTTGAAATTGACAAAACCACCAGTGATTATGACCGCGAAAAACTGCAGGAACGCCTGGCGAAACTGTCCGGTGGCGTGGCCATCATCCGTGTGGGTGCTGCAACCGAAACCGAACTGAAAGAAAAGAAACACCGTGTGGAAGACGCTCTGTCTGCTACCCGCGCGGCTGTCGAAGAAGGTATCGTTCCTGGCGGTGGTGTGGCGCTGATCAATGCTGCGCCCGCGCTGGACGGCGTGAAAATGGACAGTGAAGACGCTCAGATCGGTGTTCGCATCGTGTTGAAGGCGCTGGAAGTGCCCATGCGACGCATCGTGGAAAATGCCGGCAAAGACGGCTCAGTGGTTGTTGACTTTGTGCGCAATTCCACCGCAAAGAACATCGGTTACGATGTGCTCAAGGACGAATATGTCGATATGGTGGCTGGCGGCGTCATTGACCCCGCCAAAGTGACCAAAGGTGCGCTGGAAAATGCTGCTTCAATCGCAGCCATGATCCTGACCACCGAAGCCTTGATCACCGAAATCCCCGACAAAGAACCCCCGATGCCCGCTGGCGGCGGCATGGGCGGCGGTATGGGCGGCATGTACTAAGCGCTCTGCCAACATTGAGAATTCAAACGAGGTCAACGCAAGTTGGCCTCGTTGCTTTTATGGGTTTTCTGTACTATTTCTTCTGTGGTTGGAAGCGCACAAGGATCGAGGGATATTGTTTTTCCAGGTAGAAAAACAGCGCGCGCAGGAACAGCAGTGTGCCAATCATTTCGAGTGATTCTTCCAGGGTGGTCAGCACTTGATACACGAAGGTGTCCATGCCATGCAGGGCGGCATACGCTCCAGAGGCCATTTCCATGCCGATCAATCCGCTGAGAAACACGGCGGCAGCCAGCAGGAATTGGCGGCGGTGGTGCAGCGGTAAATGTTCAACGAATTTCAAGTAGAACAATCCAAGGAACGTTACCAGTATGATCCCGGCGACCACCCAGCCAAAATAGAACACGGGTATCTGCCTAGGCTGTATGCCTACCAGTTGCAGCAGTCGTTCACCGGGCACGCGCAGGTTTTCATGGATTTTCATCATCTCATCAAACGCCATAAGCAGGAAACCGCCTGCCAGCACCCACCAGTGGAAGACATATCTTTTTGTCTGCATTGCTATCAAGGTCAGCAGCAGCACAGACAGCAATAACAAAAAGCCTGAAAAAGCGCTGGGGATATTCTGTTCTGTGTCGAGGTTAAAAAGCGGGATAGTACCGAATAAACCCTGGTGGGTGGTGAAATAAACCAGGATCTGGCTGACCAGGCTGATGGCAATCAATAGGCCTGTAATGATGACCAGAACTCGTAAAAATTTACGGTAATCAACCTGAATGGGTTTTGACATGGTTACTCACCCTGGATTTTGAATGGTATAGCACTGATTCTACCAGCAATCAGCTTTCTGACAATTGCACTGGCGGCTGTAATCATGGCTGCCAGCGCAGGGCTTCAATGAAGCGTTCCCCATTTCCGTCAGGCTGGTCATTCAGGTAGTAGGCTGCTACCACTGTGCCGTCATCCAACGCCACCGCGCGGGTATAGCCCATGTCGCTGCTGCCATTTGTGGTGCGCAGTACGATGGGTTCGCTCCAGCTTTTTCCTTCATCTTCACTGATGACCGCGCATACTGTACAGGGGGTGTCGCGGTTGCCGTAAACGATAGCAATCCGCCCATCCAACAACTGTACCAACGAAGGTGGATTGCTGTTGCCCGGCTCTTTGAAAGCAACTGTACGGGCAAGGTGCTGCCAGCTTCTGCCAGCATTGTTGGACGTATACAGATCGATCCAGGCATCATTGGTTTCGCTTCTACAGCGCACGGCACACAGATAGCGCCCATCTCCACGGGAGAGATGAGATGGCATGATAGCAAAGGCATCGCCGGGGGGCTCCTCGCCGATGAAGGACACAAAATCGAAACTCTTGCCGCCATCACAGGTGCGGGCGCAGAACACGCGCCCTTCCTCGCCGTCAGTTTTGTTGGCGGTCAGGAACAGCAGCAGGGTATCATCATCCTCGACCTCGTAAGCCGTACGTGCTGCTATAGCGGTCTGTCCGAAAGAAGGCAGGGCATAAGGCCCCAGCCAGGAACGGCAGCGGTCAAGGGTGTAATAGAAGAAGGAACGCGTACCGGCATCCAGCCCGGTGCGCGCGCACATCAGGGCGAAATCGGGATGGGTGAAGGGAATGTTGCCGGGCGGGGGCAGGAGCGCCTCTGGATGTGAACGGAGATAAGTTTGTAAACGCAGTTCGGACACCACATGTTCGTCCGCAGATAGGGGGCGGTTGCCGGGCACACACCCGGGGAAAGGCACAACCTGCCAGTTGATACCGCCGTCCAGAGAGCGCGCCTGCAGCGTGGTGAAGGGCTGGCGGGTGTCACGGGCGTGGTATGTCGCGTGAATGTCGAGGCTGCCTTCGGTGAAGACCACCACGATCTCATCTTCCCAGTGCCACATACCGTAATTGGCGGGCCAGCCGGCAAAGCGGCCCGCCTGGCGTGAAATGGTGTGAAAAGTGGGCATAAATGGCCTCCTGTGGAGCAAATTCTGCCCTTACTGTATCATATTCGCCACTGGAAAGGGTTATGTGGCGTGACGGTTGTCACAAAAAGGCAGAGGGGCTTGCATTTTGTCCGGTTATTTTGTACACTAAAGGTACTTATACATCCATCATTTGAGGGGTGGTCACATCGTTGTATCGTTGAACAGTGAAGAGGTTCTGTTTTGTATTTGTCCAACCAGGTCAAGCGCTTAATTTATTGACACATCAGGAATTATTTCTTGCCCCTCCCCCTTATATGCGGCACCCGCCCCCGGGTGCCGCATAATTTAACGACACACGCACCGTGGCGCTTCTGGCCAGCAATGATTCGGTCAGTGCGAGTAATTCTTACTGTTTGTTTACGGTTCTTTTGTTATAATATTCTTAATTACCAAATACAGGAGGCGCTGAAATTATGGAATTATGGGAATGTATGGATTGCGGGTATGTCTATGACCCTGAGGTGGGGGATCCAGAAAGCGGGATCGCCCCCGGCACGCCCTTTGAGATGCTCCCCGATGATTGGGAATGCCCCGATTGCGGCGCTGCAAAGGATCGGTTCGAAATCCTGTCGTGATCTCAACCGGCAGGTTCATTTTAATTGTTGAAACCATTGGCCATCAAGAAAGGATGTTATCTATGTCAACCCTGGCAGGTTATATTCAAACAGCAGATTGGAAAAAAGAAAAGCACGCCCCGGTGATCGAGGTGCCCGAAGTAATCAAGGTAGGTGAAGCCTTCAAAGTAGCGCTAAGCGTCGGCAAAGAGATCGCACACCCCAACACTTTAGAACACCATATTGCTTACATGACCCTGTTCTTTGTGGCAGAAGGCGCCAAGTTCCCCGTGCAACTGGCGCATGTTGAGTTCAACGCGCATGGCGAGGGCGACCTGATCGCGGAACCGTTCGCCAAAGTGATGGTAAAACTCAACCAATCCGGCAAGTTCATTGCCATGTCCTATTGCAATATCCACGGATTGTGGGAGAACGAACTGGACGTTGTAGTTTCGTAATCAAAATTGCTTGTCATAAAAAAAACCTGAAGCTTAATTCACTGCTTCAGGTTTTTTATTTTCTTTGCATCTTCGTTGTGAGGTTTTTGATCAAACTGGATAATTCACTGACGCGCAGCAGCCAGGCCATCGCAAAATAGACCGCCAGGCCAGCAACAGCACCTCCGATGGTGACGAGGATGTTGTTGCGCCCGGCAGACTGCCCCAGCCAGCCCCACAGGACGAGGGCCATGGCAAGCGAAGCCAGGCTGGCTTTGACGGTGGTGATCAGCAGCGAGCGCATCTCGATGCCTTTCAGACGGCGCGCCATGACAGCGACCAGGATCACCATTTCGACGGTGGTTGCCAGTGAATTGGCAAGGGCAAGGCCGCCTAAGGGAATCCAGCCCAGCCCTTCAAACACCCACACAAAGAGAAAACTGAACCCCACGTTGAGGCTCATGGCGATGACGCCCACGATGACGGGTGTGCGCGTGTCATGCAGGGCGTAAAAGGCGCGTGCGAGGATTTCGTAAATGGAATGCGGTACCAGACCCACCGTGTACCACAGCAGTGCCCAGGCAATCAGGTTGGTGGATTGCACGTCCGCCGCGCCGTATTGATAAAACATGGCTACCAGCGGGCGGCGCAGCAGGATCATGCCGACTGTGGCGGGGATAGAGAGCAGCAGAATGATACGGAGGGTGGCGGCCAGTGAACCGCGCAGTTCCTCCCATTTGCCTTGCGCGTACTGTGCAGAATAGGTGGGCAGTGCGGCGGTGGCAGCAGCCTGCGCAATAACGGTCTGCGGCATTAACATCAGGGCAAAACCAATGGTGATGGCGGTCAGGCTGCCCTGCGAAAGCCCCGAGGCGATGATGGTGTTGACCCAGAAGTTTAATTGCACCACCGCTACCCCAACCAGACGCGGGAGCATCAGGAGGATGACCTCGCGCACCTTCTCATTCTTGATGCCCAGGATCAGTTCATAGTGACAGGCGGGCAGGCGCAGCACCTGTGGTAATTGGACCACCAGATGCAAGCCCGCACCCAGCAAGGTGCCCCAGGCCAGGCCGTAGATACCGAGGGAAGGCGCGAACAGGAAGACCCCCAGGATGATGCCGACCTGGTACATGGAGGGCGCCAGGGCGGGCAGTAAGAATTTTTGGTGCGAGTTCAAAATGCCCATGAACAGCCCGCTGGCGCCAAAGATGACGGCTGCCGGCATAAGGATGCGCAAGAGTTCGGCGGTCAATTGCTGCTGTTCGGGTGTAAAACCGGGTGCCAGCAGGTTTTCGACCAGCGGCAGGGCAAACACCATCACCAGCAGGCTCAGGGCGACCAGGATGATGGTGACCAGGTTAACGATAGAGGCGGCAAGCCGCCAGGCCTCCTGCTGCTTTTTGTGGGTCAGCAAGCCGGTGAAGACCGGAATGAAGGATGAACCCAGCGCGCCACCCGCCACCAGCAGGTAGATGGTTTCAGAAACGCGGTTGGCGGCGTTGTAAGCGTCCAACTCGATGCTGGTGCCGAAAGTGCTGATGGTGGCGATCTTGGCTGCCTGGCCGATCAACTGCCCAAGCGCCATGGCGAGAAAGATGGTGCCGGCGGCGCGTGCGATCTGGCGCGTGGCGCTGCTGGTCTCTATAGGCGGTATGTGTTCTGTCATGCGCATCATTATAACTGAGGTTCAGTCAGAAGCGCCCAACCAGAATTGGCTGCCGTCACTTTGCAGGATGATCGTACTGTGTTGTGCAGTGCTGAGGCAGGCCGGGCAGGCGATGGTCGCGCCGTTGATGAGCACAGCCTGCGCAGGTAAGTCCAGCCAGTCTTTGAACGGTTCGGGGTGCAACTGGCTGATGTTGAGGATCAGGACGGTAACATTTTCCAATGCCTGCGGCTGCAGTTGTTGAATCTCCGAATAAGATACACCGTTGGGCATCAACACACGCAGGTCGCCATTGGTGAGCAAGAAGGCAGAGGATTGTTCACGTACCGCCAGGGTAGTCAGGGTGATGCCGGACGCCAGCCTGATCTGCTGCCCATCTTCCAGTGGGTGCATAGCTGTTTGGCGGGTGAGTTGAGCCGTGAACTGGCTGAAGAGGTCAAAATCAGTCTGCGGGTGGAAAAAAACATGTTCGACAGGATAACGATTGACTAACTGGGGCAGGCGGTCGAAGGTGAATTTGTCAGGCTTGGGCTGGATGACGGCTTGCAATTGATAACCTGGAAGGGCAGTCTCAAGCGCGTGTGAAAGCGCGTCGATGGACTGACTGCGCCCAAGCAGGACGGCTTTACCATCCGGCAGCTGCAGCAGCACACTGGAATTGTTGTCTAACGGGAACAATTGTACCTGCAGAGTTGGTTCAGGTTGGCGCATGCCGATCGTCCACAGGCTGATGACGCCCAGCGTTGCGGCGGTCAGCTGGTAGGCACGCTTGATGCGCAGGCGGCGTTTGGGCAGCCATCCGCTTATCAGGGGCAGGGCGGTGACCGCAGTGAAGTAGACGATCAGCACAACAGGTGAAAAAGAGGGAATAGAAATGCTTGCCCAGGGCCATTGGCTGCCCCAAGCCACCACACGGAGGGTGTAGGTCAGCGGCACCCAGGCAAACCATGCCATGATCTGACCGATGAGTGGCAGCAACAGGCCCAACAACACAGCCAACCCGCCCAATGCCATGATCAGGGGCTGCGCGGGCAAGATCAGCAGGTTGATGAGGAATGACGCCAGCGACACCTGCTGGAAAGCATAGGCGATCAGCGGCAGGGTGAAGACCTGGGCGGCGAGTGTCATAATCACATATTCGCCGATGACGCTGGTGGCGAGGTGGGCTCTTCTTTCCTGCAGGTGTTTGAGCAGAAAGGCGCGCACCGCCTCCGTCCAGCGTTCGCTGAACAGCACCAGCCCCAGCGTGGCGGCAAAAGACAACTGAAAACCGAGATCCCACAGGATCAACGGATTGAACAACGCAAACAATGCGCCGGAGAAAGCCAGGGCGTTCAAACCCTGATTCCGCCGCCCGAAGTAAGCAGCAAAAACGGTCAGGCTGCCCATAATGGCAGCGCGCACCACGGCGGCATTGCCGCCCACGAACAGGGTATATAACACCATCACCAGCAAAGTGATCGGCAGCACCCAGCGCCGCGGTAAATGCCGCAGAAAGAGGGTGGTGATGAAACTGATCAACACCGCAAAATTGGCACCGGAGATAGCGATGATGTGGGCGGTGCCGGTGCGTTGGAAGGCCATTTCAACCTGTGGGGCGATGTGGTCTTCATTGCCAAGCAGGATGCCAGAGAGCAGTGCGGCTTGATCTGCAGGCAGGACATGATCAATCAGGTGCTGGGCACGGTCGCGCACGGCGTAGATGCCTGCCATGAGCGGGTTGCCAGTGTTTTCCGCCAATTTCTCAACATCAGCAAATTCGCACAGGGTGTAAATTCGGCGGGCAGCCAGGTAGCGTGGAAAATTAAAGCTGGACTGTTTCGGCGGTGTGGCTGGATAGCAGATCACACCCAGTCTGTCGCCGTAGCTGAAGGCGCCGGTTTCGAGGGTGGTGATGCGCAGCCCGCCTGTCACCGTCAGTGGGATCGGATCAGCACCGGCATTCAAGGATTGGTAGCTGAGGGCACGGGCGGTCAGGATGGTGGAATGATTCTTAATGATGGGTGGTTGCGTGATGACGACGGTCAGGGCGCTTTTGCCGCTGTCATTGTAATAGGCAAGATCAAGCTCGTTCCATTGTGGAACAGCAGCGGTAAAGCGCAGCATGCCCAATGCTAAGAAAAGGGCGAACCAGGCGGGGTTGAGCGGTAGGTGGCCCTGCCAGCGCGCGCGCAGCGACCGGAAAGAGCGGTCCAACTGGTAATGCAGGACGAACATGGCGCTAAGCAGGGCAAGAAAAACCGCCGCCCACAGGCGCAGCCAGGCGGGCAGCAGGTCAGCCAGCGCAATGCCTGCCAGGAACATGGCAGACAGGCATAACAACGGCTGAAATTTGAGCGGGTAGAGGCTTAGGGGTGCGGGAGGAGAGTCCGCTTCATTCACAGGTCAATGCGCAGGAAGTAGGAGTATTGCAGATGAATGGTCAGCCCGTCGAAAGCCTTCATGCTGGCTTCGGTGGCGTCGTTTTGAATCATATTGGCGGATTCACTCAAGAACCAGGTGCGGGCATCGCTCTCCAGGCTGCCGCTAATCGGAAAAGTGACCACCGGGGAGATAACTTCAGCCAGTAAGGTGTTCAGGGCGTCGTTGTACACCAGTGAATCGGTTTGCAATGAGAGCACCTGCATCTGCACATTGGACATGCTGCCGTCGGGTACGCCGGTCAGGAAGGCGATCACATCATAGGCTTCATCACTGACGGTACAGGTGGCGACAACTTGCTCATTCTGTACTTCTTCAGGCCCGCAGAAGAAGCCCACACTTTCCATCTGTGCCACCCAATCGATCAGGGCGGTTTCGCCAAGAATTTCGCTGCCGGGAACCGGTGTGCCCTGTATATCACTTTCCTCTTGCTCCAGCCAGGGTGCGATCAGGGGGTAGGTGGCAGTGGGTTCCGGGGTTTCGGTAGGGGTGGCTGTAGGCGGCACCTCGGTGGGTGGGGGTGGATTTTTCGACTGCTGCCAGGCCAGATAGCCCAACCCGAGCAGCGACACAAAAATGATCAACCCCAACACACTGCAGCCAAGGATGAAGGTGGAGTTGGTTTCCTTCTTCTTTTTAGCTTTTAACTGTGCATCTTCCATTTGCTGTGACTGGCGCTGCTGGCGCGATTGGCTGTAGGACAGTGAATCGCCCAACACTTCAGCACGCAGATCGTCCGCCAATGAGGCATCCAGGTCGTCAGGCTGCACGCTTTCTTCGGGGATTTCCTGCGAAGGGGTAAAGAAATCATCCACAGTCAGTTCCTGGTCTTCCAACAGGGAGAAATCGATCTCCTGGCTATCGCCGGTGTTGAACAATTCATCCAATGATTGAGTTTCCTGCACCACATCAATACCCAGCAGGTCGATAGATTCGTCGTCAGTCAACAAGAACGGATTGGAAGAACTGGTACTGGTACTGGGTTTCAGCGGTTCTGATTGTGATTTAACCGTCATCTCACGCTGTAATTCAGGATCATCAATTTCGGGTTCTTCCTCAAATTCGGCATCCTCTTCGGTTTCACCCAGCAAGGTTGCCAGTTCTTCGAGGTCTTTGGGGCTTTCTTCGCGGATGACACCCTCTTCTTCGAGCCAGGCTTCCAAATCCAGTGCGCCTTCCACCGGCTGAGGCGCCGGGGGGATATCTTTTTCATTTTGCAGGAACATATCGAGGTCGTCTGCTTCCAATTCTTCACCCTCGATATCTTCGAAGAAATTGAAATCAAGTTCTTCTTCCACCGGTGCGGCCGGCGACACTTCGCTGAAGAGTTCGTCGCTTTCTGTCAGTTGTGAGATGTCCTCTTGACTGATTTCATCTGCCTCATCGGTGATCATCGCCAGGAAGTCATGGTCATCATCCCAATCGTTGCTGTCCATGGTGTCATCAGCCGTGACGTTGTATTGAATTTCATCCTCGGTGATGTCTGACGTCGGCTCCATCCTTTGCGGATAGATGATGGCTTCTCTGCGTGGGACAATGGAGCCCAACACCTCGGGGGCAATCTTGTCTAACGCGATTTTGGAGAGCGGGCTGGTGTCGGGGTATTCTTCCAGACGGGTTTTGAGAATGTCGACCTTGTTCTCACGGTCAGGAACGGTTTCAACCAACCAGATCCATGCCTTTTCATAGGCAGGTTCATCCTGAATAATTTCAAGGATGATCTCACGCGCAATTTCGGTTTCGCCTGACTTTATGTAATTGATTGCTTCTTGCAATCGTTCGGAATGCTTAGAGGGCATGGTACAGGTTCCTTGTTGAATTTGCAGATACAGCAAAAGAAAGGACAATCTCTCTTCCTTGGTTAACATTTTACCGTAAATATCAGGAATTAATAAATTAAAGAAGTCAATGGATTTATAAGCGGTGCATGGCGCGGGTATCACCCTTGTAAATTCACCAGAATCAACGCATAATCAGCATAAGCAAACAACGAGCAGGGAAGTGATTATCAACCGATGCAGGCATTTATCTGTACACCGCAAGCCGAAGAGTCAACCAGTCTGAAAGCCGTTTTGCAATCGATCGGATTTTTGGTCAAGACAGCCCGCGAACCTGCTGAGATGTTTGAGCGCTGGCCGCATGCTGCGGTTGACCTGGTGATCATTGCGGTGGAAACCCTGGGTGAACAAGTGGTGGGGCATCTGGAACAGATCCGTAACCAGGCCAATTCAGCGATCGTGGTCATCACCGAACACATGCGCGAGAAAAACCAGGTGCTGCTGTATAACGGCGGGGCAGACCTGGTGCTGGAACGGCCTTATTCCAGCGGTTTGCTGGTGGCGCAGATCAAAGCTCTGATGCGGCGCGGCAGCGGTGTGCCCTATTTTGCCCTGCCTTCATTGCACCTGAGCGGGCTTTCTCTTGACCCGGCATCGCGCACAGTTGCGATCGGCAATGACGAACCCCAGCGGTTGACCCAGCT
>CAYMNB010000047.1:0-1138 GCA_964391725.1 uncultured Anaerolineaceae bacterium
CTGCCGGGCACATTGTGATAGACGGCGGCAATGCGCTGATAGGCTTCATCCGTATGGCGCAGGTTGTAATCACCCAGCACAATCACATTGTCCAACCCCTGGGATTGTGCCAGGAGTGCTTCGGCGAATGCCATCTTGGCGGTGGCTGAACCGGCAGGATGGACGTTGAAGATGGTAAAACGCCTTCCATCCACCACAATGTCTGCAACCGCGGTGCCGATTTCATCTTTGTCGCTATACGAGAACACCGTGCGCACATTTTCCAGCGGATAGCGCGATAGAATGGCGGTGCCATACGAGCCGGTGGTGGTCGCCGGGCCGAAGTAACTGTAGTAACCCAGCTGGCTGGCATAATAGCGCACATAATCGTTGTTATTGAGCGAGACACGCGTCGAGTCGCTTTCCTGCAGCACAAGGATATCTGGATCGATCTCGCGGATGATCGCCAACTGGCGCAGATAAGAGCGTTCACCATCCTCGTCATTGGCCTGCTGGATGTTATACGTCATTACTGTCAACGAAGTCTTGTCTGGCGGTACTCGCGGTATGTAAGTTGTCCCCCAGGCAAACCCTGCCGTCAGCAAAAAGCAAGCAGTCAGCACAACAGGCACAAGCGGAGAGACAGTGGATTTGCCGGTAGCCGGAATTTTTTCCATGGACGGCTTGCGGAACAAAACCAGCAGCATGGTTGCGCCGGTCATCAACGCAAACGGCAGCCAGAACATGTTGCGAAAGAGCGGGCTGACGGGTTTCACATAACCCCAGACGTTGGTAAAGATATGCATGAACATCAGTAAGACCATTGCCAGCGCGCCCAGTAGAACGCCGCTTGTGAAGGCGGATGGTTTTACAGCTTGATTTGCAGGCCGTTGCAGGAAGAAGGCGACGTTGACATACACCACCGGCAGCAGCAAGAGGGTGATCAACAACGGAATTTGCTGCACGAATGTGGGCGGCGTCACCACCACCAGGGGCGAATCGGGCGTGAGCGGGAAATTCACCCGATGCACAAGGAAGGTCGCCAGCATTGCCAGTACGAACAGCACATTGGCGATCTTCAGGATGGTCTGTTTCGTCACTATCGAGTGGATCCATGCCGGGCGCAGCAACACCATGCCGACATACGCCAGCGACAGCA
>CAYMNB010000047.1:1238-8148 GCA_964391725.1 uncultured Anaerolineaceae bacterium
AACCCACGCCCCACCGTGCGCAGCAGGACTGATAACCCAATTGCCAGGGCAAAGGAGCCGGAACCTTCCAATGCTCGTTTGCCTGCCATCTGTGGCAGCAGAATGATCAGCAACCATAAAGCCACCCCCGTTGCCATACCTGACGACAGCAGGCGTCCGTTGGTGCTCAGATACGGGGTGACCCCGCGGGCAACCGCCAGCACCACCAGGCTGAGCGGTGTCAGCCAGCGCGGCAATTTCTCTCGCCAGAAAAGCAGCACAACCGGCGAGAAAAAGAACAGCAAGCCCAGCGCCTTCTCATCCAACGAGGTGTTGAGCAAGTCAAGAATATAGATGGATTCCACCAGGGTGCCTGCCATCTGAATAAAGACCAATACCACCAGTGACAAAAACGTAATGCGCAGAATTTTTGTTTGCATCTTCATCTCCTTTTTTTTTATTGTCCTTGATTATAGCGAGTGATTTACTTTTGCAACCCTATATTTGGGCTACGAAGGAACAGTTCACATGTGATAGAATTGAATCACCATCAACCAGATTGAGAAGTATCAGGAGAAAACACCATGAAATGGCAGCAAGCCACCCTGCAAGCCAACGGCCTGCATATCTTTTTTACCCGCACCGGCGGCGACAAACCGCCGGTTATCCTCAACCATGGCGCCACCGACAATGGACTGTGCTGGCTGCCGGTGGCTGAGCAGCTCGCCGAGGACTACGACGTGCTCATGCCGGACGCGCGCGGCCATGGCAGGAGCAGCAGCGGCAACGGCAGGTATGACTCAGTGTCGCGCGCCGAGGATCTGATCGCGTTCATCAATGCCCTCAACCTGAAAAAACCGGTGATCATGGGGCATTCGTTGGGTGCGCAGACCACCCTGTTCACCGCCGCCCTCTACCCCAAACAAATCACCGCCGCCATCCTCGAAGACCCTATCCTGCGGCTGGCGGAAGAAGAGGTATTCGCCGGCACACAGGACAAGGATGTAGGCAAGATGATGCAGACCAATGTCATGCGAAGCAAGAAGACGCCCGCGTTTATTCTGCGCCGCTTCGCCCGTAAAAATTTCAACTGGCCCAGGAATGAGCTCAAACACTGGGCGCAATCGAAAAAGCAGCTCAGCGATGATTTCATCCAATCATTGGGTGCTTTGCAGGACGAGGCAGATGGCTTTGACATGCTGGCGAAAGTCAGTGTCCCGGTGCTGTTGATCACGGGCAACCGCGAAAAAGGCGCGATTGTCTCGTCTGCTGCCGCTGAGAAAGCGCAGTCAATTCACGCCCAACTGCAGGTGGCTTATTTTGACACCGGGCACAACATCCGCCGCGAGAATTTCGACGGCTACATGCAGGCGGTGAAGGCCTTTCTGCGACAGGTGACACCTGCTTGAGAATTGTATGGAGATAAAAAAATCTGCCCCGCTCAGACGAGCGGGGCAGTGGCATTTCTATTGAATCAGTGTTCTACTGGGTCAGGGCAGTTGGATGCTGCGGGACTGGCGGCCTTTACCAAGATACTGGCGCGTGCCGTCTGAGATCGGGCCATCGCAGTCGCCGTCGCAATCACATTCCTGCAACTGCAGGTTCAGGCGTTCGCCGCCCATAGCCTGCCATTGCGAGCGGTACATATCAGCCTGTTCGGCGGTGATAGTGCCGTCTGCCAGCGCCTGGGCAAGCACTGCTTCCACTGCGGTCTCAAAAATGTCCTGAATGGCTTCATCATCGTAACCGGCGGCGCTCAGCACAGCGGCTACACTGGAGCGGGCAAATGAATCGCTCTGCAATTCTTCAACACTGATGCCGGTCTGCGCAGCAATGCTTTCGATGAAAACGGTGTTATCAAAGATCATCGAGCGGGTGCGCAATCCGCGGGCAATGCGCATCGGCGCGGGTTGTTCCGGCGTCAGGTCCTGGGCATACACGGTGTCGGGCGTGCTGAAAAAGGCGAGGGCCCCTACGATCAATACAGCTGCTAAAATGACGATATGGTTTTTCTTGAACATGGTTATGTCTCCTTTGTATTTGTTGTTGACAATGACCCAATCATCTCAAAGGTTTGTAAAGAACCTGTGAAGAACAGGTAAAAAAACCGCAAAATATAGCCAAAAATCCGCCTTTTGACCCCAAAAGCAGGTACAGAACACAAAAACCACCTTGAAAAGATGGTTTTTGTTCATAAATGGACGATTAGGTTAATCGAGGAATTTCTGCCAGAGCGGACGATAGGCGATGGCTTCAAAGCCAATCGCATGGTAAAAATCCTGCTCTGATTCGACATAAGCGATCTTTGCGCCCAACTCACCCGCACGGCGCACACATTCCAGCACGCAGGCTTTGCCCAGCCCCATGCGGCGGTAATCGGGGTCGGTCGCCACCGGCTCCTCATACACCACCAGGTTGTAGGGGTCAAACCAGATGCCGCTGAAGGAGGCGTAATCCTCATTGGGAGTAATCCGCCACCACGTTGAGGTGCTTGTTATACAGCGGGGTAGACTGCATCAATGCGCGGGCAGCTTCTCCACCTGGTTCGGGTTCGCCGGGGTGGTTAAACCCGCGCCACAAACAACGGTCCAGCTTTGCGAGGTCATTTTCCTCATCCAATCCCGCCAAACGGAAGCCTTGGTTGAGTGCTATGGCGGGGAAGGGGTCAGGGATTTACATGATGGAGATGCATTCACGCCAGCCAGGGTGCTGGCTGAAGCACAGCCCACGTACCACATCCGTCAGCGGCTGGTCAAACTCGTTGACCCAGATACGGACAACTGGCTTGCCATCGTGTTCTCCCGCCAGGTGCTCGATGACATGCGCCGCCATCTCGGACAGCAGGAGGTCATAACCGCGCGCCCGCTGCAAATGTGCCATAGAAGGCGCGTCTTCGTAATTGACCACCGCCGCGATCTCGCCCTTGTCTTCCCACAGGGCGATCTTGTGCAGAAATTCTGTCTGTAAATTGGGATGCCAGTGCATGTATTCCCAACGTGCCTGCAGCCAGTTGGGGTAGATGGGCGCCTCGTAGGTGCGCCACAGAAAATCATTGACGCGTTCGTAATCACGCGCGCGCTCAGAGGATCGTTTTTGGATCTTCATTCTCTTCTACTGTACGTTATCTCTTCCGTCAATAGCATAGCAAAAGACAAATCGGCTGTCAATCATTCTCTGGCGGATTCGTCATAGACTTAATATAATTTATTAGTTATAATAATATGATAATAATAATCAATAAGGAAACCCAAATGTCAAAAAACCTACGTAAATTGATGGTATTCGCCGGTGTTGTCATGCTTTTTGCTTTTTCTGGCTGCGCCTTGCTCGGAGAGAGAGCCCAAGCCCTGGTATCTACAGTCAGCGATATTGCTGATGAAGCAGTTACCGAAATCGTACCGACCGAAGAACCCACCCCTGACACTGAGGTTTGGGCTGATCCAGATGATGATACCGCGGAGGAACCAGGCGAAAGCGAATCCGCTGCAATCATTGATCCAATAACCGATGAAGAAACAAACCGGATCGAAGGCTTATGCGTTCACCCCTATTTTCCCGTCATCGAGGGACAGGTATGGCAATACCAGTCTTATGATGAAGGCAACAATATAGACACTGCTGAGATCTTCGAGATCTCCTATACGGATATCGAAGGAGATCAATTTACTTCCTTATACCGATATTTTGATCCCTCGGGGACAGAGGATCTGGTTTTGATTTCAAGCACATGGGAATGCACAGAAGATGGCCTTCTGCAGGTAGAATATCCGGCCTTTCAGTTTGGTGATGCCTACGAATCGATCAATATTGATTATGAAACGATCGAAGTAAGCGGGATCACCTTTCCCCAGCCTGAACAGTTCGTGGTTGGATCATCCTGGGATCTTGAGTATGTGGTCACCATGCTGACCACCATCGAAGACGTGGGTACCTATTTCAGCACCACTGTGTTTAAGCAAAACACTGAGGTGATGGGATTCGAAACGGTCGAGGTGCCAGCAGGCATCTTCGAAGATGCCGTACGTTTGGAAAGCCGGGTTGAGATGGAAGTTACGGCTGAGGTTGAAGGAAATACGATCACCATTCCCACCACTTTCACCTTTACCTCCTGGTATGCCAAAGGCGTTGGACTGCTGCTCTCCCTGACGGAAGCCGACCTGGGCAGCAGTGTGACCGAATTGGTGTCTATACAAACAGCGGAATAAACGTTTCAAATGAGTGTGGGCGGTGAAAACCGCCTACACGTCCACCACCTCAATGTCCATAAATTGACAAGCCAGGCGCATAACCTCCGCCAGGTCAGTATGGATCAGGGAGGCGTGGTGCATGAAACCTTCTTCCGCCAGCACTCGATATAGGCGTTGGTGGTCTTTGACTCGCACCCAGGCCCAGGTGCCGGCCAAAACATCCTCACTGGGCACGATCTCGCCGCGCGTGACCAGCATTTTCCACTGACCATTGTATTCCACCAGCCGGTTCATGGTGACCACCCCGGGCATCAACTGGAATTGCGCCAGACCCGCCTGGTTGTCAGCCGGGTTGGGCGGCAGCGCCCCCAGCATATCATTGCGCGAGCGCAGCGCACGGGTAGAAGCCGGGCTGGCAAGGCTGGCAGGCGCGTTGCCGCAATGCCACGCCAGGAAACGGTCATCGTGTTCGCGGTGCTGGATGGTCCAGTCAATGAAGTGCGGCGGGAATTTCCCGAACACGCCTGCATACTGCGCCAGCATCGCAAGCGCGCCCATCACATCTGTCTCGCAGCCGGTGGGCAGACCGCTCTCGGTCAGGCGCCCGAACAAGGCACATGCCGAAACACCGGCCTGTGCTGTGAACTGCGGCCAGCAGTTGATGCCCAGTGCGCGCAGGTTGTTCTGTGCACCAAAGGCTTTGATAGCGGTTTCCAGCCGTGCCAGGGTCAACACCTGCTCATTGTTGATGGTGATCTCATCCATGGAAGCACGCAGCGCCTGCACATTCGCCTGCAGGGTGGGGTCATCTACGTCAATCGAGTTGGCAGCGCTGAGAATGGTCGCCAAGTCTTGATGGATGACGTTCATACCGAATTTAGCCGCCATGGCAACCTCATCATAGGCGACCGTTTCAAAATAGGGCGGGCGCTGGCCGATCTGCCCGATCTGCGCCCCTTGCAGAGCACGCACCACCGAGGCAGCACGTAAGAAAGTCTCGACCGCAGAACGGAAGGCATCTTCCTCATGGAAGAAAATGCCGCCGAAATAGAAGGGAATTTGGCGGCGTTTAAGCCCGGCGGCGATGGAGAGCGTCCCGCAGTAGGAATCTGACACGCGGCTGAGGGTGATATCATCATGGGCGGGCGGTTCTTTGGTGGCATACAGCATCAGCGGCACGCGCACGCGCTCCGCCAGCTTGCTGACCGTACGTTCATCGCCGAAATCAAGCGGGCAGACCACCACCGCCTGTACTTTGTGTGCGATGAAGTAATCGCTGAGCGTTTCCGCCTGGTCGATGGTGTTGAGCGCACCTTGCGGGATACCGGGCAGGGGTTCGCCTTCGTCCGGCGCGGGCGGTGCGATCACCTCAATCTGTTCGAAGGAGCGCAGTACGGACAGTCCGCTGGTGCGCACCTGACGGCACCAGTCTGTATACTGAAAGCGATAGGTGGGCAGGAAACCGACGCGCAGTTTTTCCATGGGGTTCTCCTCAAATGGTTATTTGTAACTGGCTTGATTATACCGGATGGTGAAGGAGAGGTGATAGGTTCTGTCCTTCCGGCCGACCGCAGGGAGTGGAGGAACCGGAATGGCCGGGTATGAAAAAACGTCAGTCCTGTGAAAATCGTCGTGGGTTTCGATCCTTCGACTCCGCTCAGCCGGCTAAGCTGGTTCACGCTCGCTCAGGAATACAAATGACGCAAATGCGTCATTCAACCGTCAGGTTGGCGTATTTACTCCATTGTCCGCGGATCTCGCCCACCCAGGCAACCACATGCCACTTGTATTCACCGGGCGCCAGCTCCATCGGAGCAGGCACCTTGCAACTGACATTGTCGCAGCGGTTGGCGGCGGTGTAGTTGACCTTGGCAGCCACGCTGTCATCAGCGCGGTCTTTGATCTCAAGCGTGTAGCGGGTGACGCCAGCGATGGCATACCACTCAAAATTCAAGTCGTCGGCAATGGCCTGTGTGTTGTTTTTTGGGCTGATCAGCACCGGCGCGGGCAGCGAGGTGGCAGGATCAGGCGACGGACCGCCGCCGATGCCGCAGCCAGCCAGCAACAGAACTGACGCCAGCAACATTAACAAAGCAAAACAAAGTTTCTTCATGTTTTCGTCCTTTGATCTACCAGAGAGTGCTCTTGCGAGAATAAGCATGCTTCTATTGTACAAAAAAGAGAGCGAAATGTATTAATCATTCTCATCACTCATTTGGCGGTGTAAAAAAAGGCCGTCCGCGTTGCCTGATTCCTCCATCGATTGCAACATCCGCTATAATTGCAGACATGACCACACGCCTGTTTCTTTTTAGCGACATTCACGCCAATCTACCCGCCATGCAAGCTATCGAGCAGGCTGTCGCGGATGAAGCACCCGACCGGGTGATTTTCCTGGGCGATATGGTCGATATGGGACCGCATCCTGCTGAAGTGGTGGATCTGATTATGGCGCATGCCGATTGGGACCTGCTGCGCGGCAACCACGAAGGGTACATGAACGGCGATGTGCGCAGCCGCACCGGCATTGACGGCGAGGAGCTTTCACATCAGGCATGGACACGGAAACAACTGCGCGCTGACCAGATTCAAGCCATTCAAACCCGCTGCTTATGGCAGATTGATGAAACCATCGAAGGCGTGCCGATGCGCTTTCAGCACTATGCCCGTCTGCAGCCACCCGATGATGATCGCTTCGCAGCCAATCTGCGCCCCAAACCGCATGAACTGGAAGAGATCTTTCA
>CAYMNB010000047.1:8248-20827 GCA_964391725.1 uncultured Anaerolineaceae bacterium
GCGGGATCCTTCGCCTAACAAGCTTCGCTTGTTCTCGCTCAGGAACACAAATAACGCGGCTCTATTTGTCATTCCAACCAACCGCAGGGAGCGGAGAAATCGAAACGGCTGGGCATAGACAAAAAGACAGGCAGCCCTTACCTGGCTGCCTGTCTTTTTGTGATTGTTAAACACGCGGTTAACGAAAATAAACCGGGTATTTTACTCGATCAGGGATTACTCCCAAATACCGAATTCAAACAGGAATTCACCGCTGCGGTCAACGGCATCGGTGCGGAAATTGTGATCGAAACCGCTCATACTAAACAGGCCGTTCACAGCGGAAGCACCAAAGTAGCCTTCAGGCAGGGCCATGGAAGGACCACTGACCACACTGACGCTGGCGGTATCAATATCCACCTGGTGGTCAGTAGCCGGACCTCCGGCGATCACATCGATGCCGAAGCTGCCTTGATAGAAATCGGTGTCGAAGATGGTGACGTACCAGCCGTCATCAATCATCCAGTAGATCTCTTCATAGCGCCCGTCTACGGCATCATAGCGGTCGATGGCAATATCCACCTTGTAGTTATGCTGATCGGCAATGTCGATGTCCAACCCGCTGAAGTCGATGGAGCCCCAATATTCCCAACCGCCACTGGCGGTATAAGCATACAGGTCCCACCACAGGTTGTCGGGGTCACCGTACCAATCGACGGTCAGCGCCTGCTGCAGGACACCGCCGCTGAACTCGGCGAACAACAGGAAGGTGAAACCGTCATAGCCGTCAGCGCCGGTGGAGGCGATATCCGCTTCGAAAATGGCATTGCCAACGCGGTAATTGTGGAAGGTGCTTGCACAGCCCCATGTGCAGAGAGCGTCATAGGCATCGCCTCGGTAGTATTCTGATTCGGCGAGATCCCACAGGTCATGCACATCCACCCAGCCATTGGCATCGTCGGTGAAGGGATAGGTCCAGGTCAGGCCGCCCGATGTAACGGTGAAGCTTTCATAAGCGCTCCATTGGCCGAAATTGCGTCCGGCTTTGCCGCGTACATGCCAGGTATAGTCGCCGTCTGCCAGATGGGTTAAGACCTGTCCGGTACAAACGCCAGCTGTGCAGAAATTGCTGTTCTTATACTGGAATTCGTACATGATGCTGCCATCCGCGTTGCGCACCTGCACCAGGTGGGCGGTTGAGCCAGCGGCTTCTGTCCAGGTGAGGGTCGGGCGTGTGACCGTTTCGGTCGCGCCGCCTATGGGCGAGATCGTGGCTGAATTGCCAACCTGGGTGTATTCAAACGCCACCCGGCCGGGATATTCACTCATCTCGTTGGTGGAGGTGTTGATCGCCTGCGCGTTCCAGCGGTAGGTGCCAAAATTGGCGCCCAGATCATCGGCAGAGGGCAGGCGGAATTCACAAGTGCCCGCCGCACAAACGCCGGTGGTATTATACAGTGTGATGCTGCCATCCGGGGCAAACAATTGCAGATTGTAACGATTGGCGCCCGCGACCTGACCCCAATTTAAGACCGGACGGCTGTTATAGAGTACCAGGTTCCCTCGGGGAGAGTTCAACGCCGGCATATCCAGTCCGCTGGTGCCCACGGTGAAGGTTTGCCAGTTGCTCCAGACGCCTTTGACGGTGTCATTATAGCCAACCACATGCCACTTATACTGTGTCCCAGCGCTCAACGTAACGGGACTGGGAATGGCACATACCGCACCATCGCAACGCACATCATCTGCGTAGGTGGTCTTAAAGGCGGTTGTGCTGGTGGCAACGTCCTGAACCTCAATCGTGTATTTGGTGGCATTGATCGTATCCGCCCAATAGAACATCGGGGCGGTATTCAGCATGAAGGAAGCATGCGCCGGATCAAGCAGCACAGGCGCGGCCGGGGCAGCCCCGGGCAGCGCGGTGGTGAAGTCGATTCGCGGTGCGATGGTCGGATCGGTGCCGGTGCGTGTGTCTGTCACCATCACCCCATTCGTTTCCATCACGGTCCACAACTCGTCGATGGTGTAGGTCGGATAGGCTTCTTTCAAGATGGCGAATCCGCCTGCCACGATCGGCGCTGACATGGAGGTGCCGTTGTAGCTCTCGGTTGGATTGGTGCCCGCGCCAGAGGCGGTCGGGATCGAAGAAATAATACCAACACCAGGCGCCCATACATCGGTGATATCAGGGGCGGCATTCGAGAAGGAAGCGATCGTGTCACTGTTGTCATAGGTCGCGCTGACCGTGAAGGCGGTAGAGATACAACCGGGGTAGCCGGTGCTGTCTGTATAGCCGCTGTTGCCAGCCGAGATTACCGTGGCAACCCCGACGCCTTTCAGTTGATCGATCAATATTTTACGGGCTGCTTCTTCGACATCACAGTGATCATAAGAACGACTACCGCCCAGGCTCATGTTCAAAGAAATCACATCCACGGTGACCCCGGGATAAGAGGCATTGGTGCCCTGGGTCAGCTCATAGACATCTTCCATGGCGCTCATCTGGTCGGTATCGAAAGACATAACGCAAGGCGCACGACCGACACCGCACCAGGTTTCGGTCTCAAAGCGGGTGAATACCTGCGCGGAGATCACGTTGGCCTGTGGGGCAACGCCGGAGAATCCGGTCGCGCCAAGGTCATTGCCGGCGGCAATACCAGCCACGTGCGTACCGTGGTCACATCCGCCTGCCGGGCAGTTACCTGCGTATGGCAGGGCTGTACCGGTGCCGGCATCGGATGCGGCAGCGCCAATACAGAGGGAAGTGGCGTCATAATCTGTGTCATTGGTCGAGTGACAGAATTCCGCCACAACCTTGCCGTCGTCCAGGAAGTCATGGCCGCTGTCGACACCGGTGTCGAGAATCGCCACCGCGTAGCCTGTGCCATCATACCCTGCGGACCAGAATACATTCGAATCGATCCAGCTATTGGCCTCCGCCATGGCTGGCGGGGCTGTCACTTCGGCATCCAGCGCCTTGGGGATGTCGTGCTGCACTGACACCACGGTCGGGCTGGCGAGCAGCCCGGCATAGTCGGCTTCGCTGCGCGCCCACACCGAAACAAACGGGATAGTGCGGAAAGCGACCATGTCGGCGGTCAGGGCGGGGAATGCCGCTGTGAAGTCCGCCTGGGCTTTTACGATGAGGGCTTTCTGCGCCGCCGCATCAGGGCCATTGATACCACTGAATGGGCTTGAGGTTGTTACCCTGATGATCAGGCGTGCTGATCCGATTGAGTCAAGCCCTGCCACCACACTGTCATGGTCAGGGTTCTTGGCGATCTGCTCGGCAGACAGCTCATCAATGGTTTGGGGTGTGTCGCCTTCGTCTGCCATGACAGCGCCGGTGATCAGCACGGTCAACGCCATAAAAGCCAACACAACCATAAAAAATTTGGTTTTATGTTTCATTATTGTTCCTTTCGAATAGTGTTTTGCTCTCGACCCCATAGATTGAACAAAATGCTGGCGGAGCAATGGCTTCGTCAGGGTAAACAAGTATTGATAAGAAGTACGTCAGTTCGATTGATTAGGGGGGGAGTTTAATATAATTGCATCATTTTATCATGAAAACATTCTAATGAAAATAGCAGGGAACCGAATTTATTACATACCCTGTGATTATCAGGATGACAGAGAAACACGGGGAAAAATCACCTCGTATCTCTTGCGTGATAGGGCGGGCCCTGTCCCTACATGTACATTGATTTTGTCTTTCCGACTGGAAGATGGCGCAGCCATCTGTAACGGAGAAATCGAAACGGCTGGGCATGATCAATCGTCTGCGGTTGTAACAAGTTTGTTCTCCGCTGCGGACAGGGTCAAGCCCTGCCCCTACATGTACATTGATTTTGTCATTCCAACCGTCCGCAGGGAGCGGAGGAATCGAAGCGGTTGAACCTGCTCAGTCGTCAGGCGACTGAATGAAGGCTGGTGGTTTCGACCCCTCCGCGCCAACCAGTGGTGCTAATTGGCAAAGGCAAGCCTTGGCCAGTGAAAAACTTGCTGAAAGGGATGGTATTCAAGTCAGCAAAGAAATTGTGCGCCAGATCATGCTTGACGAGGGATGGAACCGCCCCAAACACAAGCAACCCGCCCCTATTCATCCCCCACGTGAGCGACGCCCGCGGCGAGGTGAACTGATTCAAATTCATGGCTCCTAACTTATCAAATCCGTACAAACAGGCCCCCGCAGTAACTGTCTGGCCGCGAGGTGCTCGTTACTCTCGATGCCGATGATAACGTCGCTTTTTTTCTCAACTCGCAACCGCTGCTCGTTGACATCTTTCACAAACAACCCCCTCAGGCTCAGGTGGTGTCTTCCAAGTCTCTCGACCATCGCTCTTTTTCTCCCCCAGTCGATCATCCCTGGCATTCCTATGGCAAGAAGATCAATGGCTTGCCTGTTCCTGTTCAGGATTCTCATTAGGACATTTCTACTTTGCCTTGACATAACGTTTACAGGGTTAACAAAGCCTTTAACCGTTGGCGATGTGACCACCTTTGCAAAAATTCATCCTGCCGTTTATAATCAGGGATATGAAGCAGAACACATTGCGCATTCTGCCGCTGGGCGGCCTGGGGGAAATCGGCCGCAATATGATGGTGTATGAATACGAGGATTGCATCCTTGTGGTTGATGCCGGCATCATGTTTCCGCTCAACAGTATGCCCGGGGTGGACTACATCATCCCCGATATGCAATACTTGCTGCAGAACAAAGAGAAAGTGGCCGGCGTGATCTTCACCCATGGTCATGAGGATCATATCGGCGCGGCGGCTTTTTTGATGCAGGAAATCCAGGCACCCATATATACTACCAACCTGACCCGTGGTTTGCTTGAGATCAAATTGGCGCGCCAGGGACTGCTCGATCGCGTTACCATCTATCAAGTGGAGCCCGGCGAGCGCATCATGGTTGGCCCCTTCCAGGTGGATTTCTTCCATGTCTGCCACAGCATCCCCGACTGTGTGGGGCTCGCCATCGAGACGCCCATAGGCCTGGTGGTGCATACCGGCGATTATAAATTTGACCAGACCCCGGTGGATAACCAGCCCACCGATTTTGCCGCGCTGGCAGGTTTTGCCAAGCGTGGTGTCACCATCCTGCTGTCTGACTCTACCAATGCCGAAAACCCCGGGTGGACGCCCTCTGAAAAACAGATCGATGGCGCGCTCGAAGAGGTTTTCAACAAAGCCAAGGGGCGCATCATCGTGGCTTCTTTCGCCTCGCTGATCTCCCGCATGCAGCAGGTCGCCAACGCCGCACAGCGGCATGGCCGCCGCCTGGCATTTACCGGCACCTCCATGCTTGAAAACTCCGAAATGGCGCTCTCTCTCGGCTATCTGGATATCCCTGCTGCTGTGTTGCTGCCGCTTGACCAGGCACTGCGCCAGAAAGACGAGAAAATCGTTATTATGTGCACCGGTTCACAGGGCGAGCCCACCTCCATCCTGGGGCGACTGGCGCTGGGACAGAATCGCCAGTTTGACGTCAAGCCCGGCGACACCGTGGTGCTATCCTCGCACACTATCCCCGGCAACGAAGAGAGCGTGTACCACACCATCAATCGCCTGTTTGAACTGGGCGCCGATGTGATCTATGAACGCATCAGCCCGGTGCATGTTTCCGGGCATGCCAGCCAGGAAGAGATGAAACTGCTCATCAACCTGTTGAAACCCAAATACCTGGTGCCTATCCATGGAGAGATGCGCCACTTGAAAGCCCAGGCCAACATCGGCGAACAACTCCATATCTCTGCAGACAACATTAAGATCCTGCGCAACGGACAGAGCCTTGAACTGGAAGACGGCCAGCTGAAATATGGAAAAAAGGTCGCCTACTCGCATGTCTTTGTGGATGGCGATTCTGTCGGTCATATCGGTGAAGACATCGTACGCGAACGCGAATCGTTGGGCCGCGACGGTGTCATCTTCATCCACATGGTCGTTGACCAGAATGGCAGCCTGCTGCCGCACACCCATGATGAAACAAAAATCATCAATGGCTTTCGCCGGCAGGGCTTTGGCATTCAGAGCTTTGGTTTCATGGGCGAAGCGGAATCGGAAGGTTTTCTGAATGGCCTGCACGCCCATATCCTTGACTATCTGGATGGCTTGCTGGAAGTGCCGGATGATTTGGAACGTGTGGTCGCCAAACTTACCCGCACCTACATCTATGACCTGTTGCGCCGCCGTCCGCGCGTTTTTGTCTCCATCCATCCACTAAAATCATTGTACAATTAGGTCATACCAACCACGAACTGAGGTGGCGTATGACAACCGTAAAAGAACGGGTGTTCCGTTATATCCAGCAGCAGAGCGGTAAAGGTGTGACCAATGCCGAATTGCACCATGAATTGGGTCTCTCGCATCACCAAACCGCTTTCTATGCCACGCACAGCTTGCGCGAAGAGGGCTTGATCGACGGCATGATGATCCAACACGAATGGTGGTTCTATCCCGTTGACAGCACCATTCCGCATCCGCTGTTCAACGCCATGCAAACCGCATCACCGGAATCAATGACCGCGCGCCAGTTTGAGCATTTCGCGCGTATGAAGATGAGCGAGCACTTTAACACCCATCTGGATGTCAGACTGGTGCAGCCGCCCAACAAACGTTTCGACCTGGTGTCGGAAGATGAAAGCATCATCGGCGACGCCAAGTACTACACCCTGGTGCGCGGCAGCCGTTTGCCGCCCGCCAAATTCGCCGTGATCGCAGAACATGTCTGGCTGCTGGAAAAAACCGACGCGCAGCACAAATTCCTGGTGTTCGGCAATGACCGCCGTGTCCCGCAAATGTGGCTGGCAAAGTACGGGCCGTGTGTCAGCGACGTTGTCTTTTACTTCCTCACCCCGCAGGGTGCCATCGAACAGCTACGCTGAACCCGCCTATCACGCTATCCTGCGCCAGCCCTGATACAGCGCCAGATTGCCTTCTCTGCCGTCCGAATCAAAATCAAAGGCGATCTCAAAGCCCGCTGAATCCGCCAGTTGCGCCAGTTCTTCGCGAGTGAACAGGTGCACATAACGCAGCCCGACCTGCTGCGCCTGCCCGGGCAGGGCAAAGCGCCAATCCAGCAGGTAATCATTGTCTTCCACATCCTCCGCACTCAGCCCGATGCGTTCCCATGGCTGCACGCGTTCCATCAAGCGCGGTGAATGCTGGAACTGCCACTCTGAATGGATCAGCCAGCCGCCGGGCTTCAGCAAACGCTGTAGAACCTGGAGTAAGTCTGCCCGCCGTACTTGCCCGGGAATGTGGTGCAGGCTGGCGAACGCCAGCACCCCATCGAATTGCGCCGGTGCAAATTGCGCTGTCAGGACATCTGCGCTCATGTCATTCTGCGCATACTCGACACTCAGTCCGCCAGCGTTGATCTCCAGCGCCTTGGCGCGTGCCTCGCTGAGCAGTTCCAGGCTGAAATCAATTCCCACATACCTGCCTTTTCGTTTGAACGCTGCCCAGCTGGCCGCCACCTGCCCCCCACCGCAGCCCACGTCCAGCCAGTCACCGGGTTCAGGCGCAAGCGTTGCCAACCGCCGCAGCACCTCGGCTATGCCGGGTTGAATACGGCGGCGTGTGGCGGCAAAGGCCGTCCCAAAATCAGCATAAAAGCGGCGGTTCAGCTCGATCAACCGCTCAGCGGTTTCGTCATTCATCACAGCGGTTCATCTCCTGACAGAGGCTGCAGGCGAAACCCGAATTCATAGACCCGCTTCTTCGCCAGCCATTGGCGCTCCTGTCCGCTGCTTAAGAAGTCAAAGTGCGCCCCCGCCTGGAACATATCCAGGTTGAAGGTATATGTATCTCGTGCCGGCAGTTCGTGGATATGGCGTGCCTGTGACAGTTCCTGCATGTTGTAATCCCACAGCGACCACTCAAAAGACGTGTCAAGCGCCTCAAAACGCAGTCCCTCGCCGTCATCATCGCTGACTTCCACCCAGCGGGTGTTTGTACGATTGCCGTTGAACTGCGGTTTGACATAATCATGCCTTAATGCTTGGATTTCCTGCCGGTAGATACCCATCAGCGCACCCTGGTTGCGGTCGCGCATGTTCTCATGCGGACCTCGTCCAAAAAAAGCCGCTGTTGTCAGTCCGCCATGCAAACCCATGGTCATGCCTAACCGGATCATCTTACGACGCGGTTTCACCCGGTAATGCACTTCTATGCTCCCGCACGGGTCAATGGCATAGGTCACCTGCACCTTGCCAGCCATGTGCGGGTAACGGTAAGTGCAATGCAGCGTGATACCGCCATCTGCCATGGTTTGCAATTGCTGGGCCTTCAACCTGCCGCGCTGCGCCACGTTGCGCCAGCAGGATGGCAGCACCAGCTGCTCTGCCCACTTCACAAAGTTCGCCATGCCGCGGTCATTGTCGGTCAGGGCGCGCCAGAAGCCAAACCCCAGCGGTGCTGTGAACCATTGCCTGCCCTCCACCATATACTCATTCAGCCAGCCGGTCTGATCAAAACGCACCTGCACGCGGCTGTTTTCGATCAGCACCTCGCCATCCACGAAACGATAGTTAAGCGGTTCATCGGCTTGCGGTTGAACTGGCTCTTCCTCCACCTTCGCGGGTGATTGCCAGGTGAACTGCTCCTGCGCCACGCAATGACCGGCAAGCGCCCAGTCGTAATTTTCTTTCAGTGTGAAAGTGAAATTAAGATGATACACCCGGGCGGGCTGCCCAAAGTCACCGGTAAGACCCAATTCATCCGGTGTCAGGATGATTTCGCCCAACGGTGGCGTGTCCAGCACTAATTTCTTTTCAAAAACGATAGTGCCATCCGCCAGTAGCGTCACTGTGCAATCGAAGGCTGACAGCGCGGTATCGACATACTGGTTGCGCACCACAAAGCGCTGTTCTTCTGAAGTCGCTCCCTGCGCCTCCACCCGGATGTTACGGTACTGGTGCTTGACCTCTAACAGCGCCGGGTTGGGGCTGCGGTCAGGCCGCAGCAGCCCGTTGATGCAAAAATGGCCGTCGTTAGGCTGGTCGCCGAAATCACCGCCATACGCCCAATAACGCTTCCCACCTTCATCCTCGCGCAGCAAACCCTGGTCGATGTAATCCCAGATGAACCCGCCCACCAGAAAATCGTGCTGTTCGAACAGCGCCATATATTCATCCAGCCGCCCGACGCTGTTGCCCATGGCATGTGCATATTCGCACAGCAGCTTGGCTTTGCCGGCATATTGCGAGGGCAGGAGCGTGGCAGCCGCCCAGGGCAGGCCGCGCTCACCAAAGCCCACTTTGACCGGTTTCCTGGCTGCCAGCCGCTGCAAGAATTTGGGCGGTGAATACATGGTGCTGAACACATCCGAGATATCCAGCAAATGGTCGCCTTCATAATGGATCAAACGCGTCGGGTCAAGCGCCAGGGCGGCGTCTTTCATCGCGCGGAAGTTGTCGCCATAACCGGCTTCGTTGCCCAACGACCACAGGATCACGCAGGCGTGGTTTCGGTCGCGCGCCACCATGCTGCGCATGCGTGTCACACAACTTTCGCGCCAGCGTGGATCACTGGCAGGCAGTTTGTTGCGCAATCCGTGCGATTCCACGTTGGCTTCATCCATCACCAGCATGCCGTACTGGTCGCACAATTCATAGAAGAAAGGTGCGTTGGGATAATGCGAGGTGCGAATGGCGTTGATGTTGTTCTGTTTGGCGATCAGGATATCGCGTTCGGTCTGCTCACGCGTCACAGCATAGCCGCGTTCGGGGTCCATTTCGTGGCGGTTGACGCCTTTCATCAGTAGTGGTTTGCCATTAAGCAAGAAACCTTTTCCGCTGATCTCTACCGCGCGAAAACCATGCCGCACGACGAAACACGCCTGCAGGCTGCCGCTCTCATCTGTCAGACTGACCAGCACCTTATACAGCATAGGCTGTTCCGGCGACCACAACTGCGGCGCAGGCACAAACACCGTGTTGCTGATCTTGCGCGTTTCACGCGGGGCAATCGACGGCAGGCGCGTGCTGACTTGGTGGCACAACTCACCTTGCGGGTCATACACATGAGCCGTCAGCGTCCAGTTGTTTACCGCTTGCGCCGCACGATTCTCGACCCAGGCTTCCAGCGTCAAGTTCGCATCACGGCAATCAGCATCCAGGTTGGAATGCACAAAAACATCGCGCACAAAGGTGGGCGGCAGCGCCACAAGGCGCACCGAGCGGAAGATACCGCTCATGCGCCACATATCTTGATCTTCTAAATATGAGCCGTCGCACCAGCGGTAGACTTCCACCGCCAGCAGGTTCTCGCCCGGCTGCACAAGGCGGGTGATATCAAACTCCGCCGTGGTGCGTGAGTCCTGCGAATAGCCGACAAGCTCCCCATTCACCCAGACATACATCGCGGCGCTGACGCCATCAAATTGCACAAACACCCGCTGCCCGCGCCATTCCACCGGCAGCGTGAATGTGCGCCGGTAAGAACCGACCTCGTTGGTTTCAGGGTCAATGCGCGGTGGTTTTTTGGTGTCCAGGCTGTGCGGATAAGTGATATTGGTGTAAATGGGTTTTCCATAGCCCTGCATCTCCCAGACGGAAGGCACTTGGATGGCGTCCCAATCTGCCGCGTCAAAAACCGGCAGATAAAACTCCTGCGGCTTCATGGCAACATTGGCACACCAATGGAACTGCCACCTGCCATCCAGCGGCAGCACGAGGATCGAATCATCACCGTTAAGCGCCGCGTTATGTGCCCCATACGGCACATATTGGCAATGCGCAGGTTCTTTGTTCATCTGAATTACGCCCAGGTCATTCCAATACGCTCGTTCCATCACACCTCCACACAGCGAAACCAGTGGCTTAAGTATATCATCACCTACACCTGCACCCGCCAGCGTGCTCTCGCCGATTATGATATAATAAATCCAGAGTAAATATTCGGATTTTCGGAGTGATGGATGAAAGTAACCGCCAAAGAAGAAGCTGGCCTGCTGTTGATGGCACACCTGGCGCAGCTGGCAGACCAAGGCCCGGTGTCCCTGGCGCAGATCGCCGAGGACAGCCAGGTCAGTTTGGCGTACCTCGAAAAGGTTGTGCCTGACCTGCGCAGAGCCGGTCTGGTGCAGTCAGAGCGCGGCGTCAATGGCGGCTACACCCTCACCCGCCCGCCCGAAGCCATCACGGTCGCAGAGACCCTGCGCGCGTTGGATGGCGATATCCTCTCCAGCCAGTGCATCGGCACCGGCCTGGAAAATCCCTGCTCCAAAATAAGCGACTGCCCCGTGCATTCGGTGTGGGATCTGCTGTATGCGCGTGTCGACAATACCCTCTCTGCCATCACCCTGCGCGACCTTACCTGACTTTCTTCCCTTATCGCAATCATCTTTTCTTCAAAAATAACCCCACGCCGAAGTAGGAGCGTAGCATCAATAAAATTCCTGTATAATCATTAACAACCTTCAAGTATTCCCTACTGCAAAATTCGCTATTGGAGCAGTCTTATGCAAAAGAAGACCCTTCTTTCTTCCGACAGCCCTCAGGTTGCAAATTCTGGGCATTATTGTCGGACAAATCCTTCAGCTGTCCTAATCCAAACCTGCTTTAGTAGCCATAGTGAAGATTAATCCATGAGCCTGCGCCTGCGCATTCACATCAACACCATCCTCACCATCATATTCATCCTGGCGATCGTTTCTCTGGTGGTAGTTCAACATCAGGGCCAGCTTAAGGTTCTGCGAAAGGAAGCCATCATCAATGATCTGACCCGCGAGCTGGTAACCCTTAGCTTTGCAACCAGCGATTATCTGAACTTCCTGAATGAACCCAGCCAGACGCAATGGCAAAATCAGTTTTCCTCCATGCAAACGCTCAGCCGACAAAATGATGATATCGCCTCTGCCCTTGACCCATATTTTGCCGACATCGAAGAAAAGTTTGACTTGCTGGATGAATTGACTGACCCAACCGGAAACGCAGAGGTCAACACCGACCGACACGACGCATTGCCCACTGCCTCCATCTCCCTTTATCTGGCTTTGCAAGAAACCGCCAATTCTCTGGATGTTCTGCGAAACACAACCCAAACCGAATTGCTCCGCATTCAACGCAATACCATGGTCGGTGCTATCATTTATTTCGTATTGCTGTCCGCCATTCTGATCGCCGTAGCCAACTCCTATATCCGCTTCATTTTGCGTCCGCTGAACCAGTTAATGAAAGGTGTGACCGAACTGGAAAACGGTAATTTCGACCACCAACTGCCCATTAACAGGGGCAATGGTTCAATTCAGTCCAGCAATGAATTGGGCCAGCTGGCGGTCGCCTTCAACCGCATGGCAAGGCAGTTACAATTGACCCTCGCAGACCTGCAGCAGGAACTGGCGACCAACCTCGCTATCACCGAACGCCTGCGTGCCAGCGAAGAGAAAATGCGCAGCATCTTCCGCGTCGCCCCCACCGGTATCGGAATGGTCATAGATCGCGTAATCATGGAGGTCAACTCGCGTATCTGTGAAATGACCGGCTACACGAAAGACGAATTGATCGGACAAAATGCCCGCCTGTTGTATCCCACCCAGGAAGATTACGAATTCGTTGGTTCTGAAAAATACCGCCAGATCGCCCAAAGCGG
>CAYMNB010000048.1:0-19809 GCA_964391725.1 uncultured Anaerolineaceae bacterium
GAAACGGTGTATGAACAACTGGCAGCCGCGCTGAACCGAATGCCGCAGGGTTTTCCGCCTGCCGGTGACGGCAGCCACCTGCGCATTTTGGAATATCTGTATACCCCCGCTGAGGCAGCGCTGACCGCCCAACTCAATCCTCAACCCGAACCGATGAAAGACTTGCTGGCGCGTCTGGGCGGTGAGCAGAAGGAAACTGCCGCCATGCTGAAAGACCTGTCACAGCGTGGTTTGATCCGTTTTGCGCGCACCGAACAGGGCAGCGGTTTCGGGTTGGAGCCGTTCGTGGTCGGCATCTATGAGAATCAGGTGCCACACCTGAGCAAAGAACTGGCGGAATTGTTTGAACAATATTTCCGCAATGGTTTCGGCCGCCTGCTTGAGGCAGAGCCCAAGGTGATGCGAATTGTGCCGGTGCAGGAAGCCATTGTCAGTTCGGTAGAGATCCGCCCGTATGAGAGCCTGGTGGATATTGTCAGCCGAGCCAAGTCGATCGGGATTCAACAATGTATCTGCCGCAAGCAGAAGGAATTGGTGGGCGAACCGTGCCAGCACACCCAGGAAACCTGCATGGTGTTGGTGCCGGTGGCAGGCGCGTTTGACAACAGCGAGTGGTTCCATTCAGTCACCAGCGAGGAGGCACTCACCATGCTGCGCTCGTTCTCCGAAGAAGGGTTGGTGCACCAGGTCAGTAACACGCAGGAAGGCAACTATTACATTTGCAATTGCTGTTCGTGCTGCTGCGGCCTGCTGCGCGGGATGAAAGACCTGGGGATCGCCAACGTGGTGGCGAGTTCGGCCTTTGTCAACACCGTCGATAAGGAAGCCTGCATTGCCTGCGGTTCGTGTGAGGAGGTGTGTCCTTTCGGCGCACTTACGCTGGAGGATGTCATCGTGGTGGATGACCGGCGCTGCACAGGCTGCGGGGTGTGCGTGATCACCTGCCCGACCGAAGCACTGTCACTGGTACGCCGTCCTGAAGAAGAGATCAAGCCCGTGCCGCCCACCCATGCCCATTGGGCGCAGGAACGCCTCCAGAAGGCAGGGTAACAGACAGCAATTGTCTGAACAACGGCAAACTCGTTGTTCCAAACCGCACTTTTTTCTATATAATCTTAATAATTGTTTTGTTTTGTGCAGGCAACACTTGCCTTAACCGCACCTGTTTCTGCATGGATATAAGACAATGACATACCGCCTGAGAGCGGTGACAAGGGTATCAGTGAAAGGAGTGTGGCGCATGGGCACAGCGCATGAGAACGCAATTGTACAGATGGAACTGGCGGCGGATTTGCTGCAAGAAGAATACGAGCAGGAGCCGCTGTTCTGGCAGGCGATTGAGAACCTGAAAAATCCCATGCACCTGCACGCCACCGACCTGTTCATTGAATGTGATGATGGTTCGATCGGGCGTTTTCGCGCCTATCGTTCGCAGCACAACAACGCGCGCGGCCCTTTCAAAGGCGGCATCCGCTTTCATCCGCAGGTGGAAGAAGAGGAGATCAAGGCGCTGTCGATGTGGATGACCTGGAAATGCGCCATGGTCAATATCCCCTATGGCGGCGGCAAAGGCGGCATCGCCGTGGACCCCAAGCTGCTCAGTACAGCCGAGTTGGAACAGCTCAGCCGCGCCTATGCCGCTTTTCTGGCTGACAAGATCGGCCCCTGGAAAGATATTCCCGCGCCCGATGTCAATACCAACAGCCAGATCATGGCATGGATGGTGGACGAGTACCAGCGTTATTATTCAAATGCCAGCCCTGGTTCTGAAAACCTGCTGGCAACCTTCACCGGCAAACCGCTCAGGCTGGGTGGGTCCGAAGGGCGTGAGGAAGCCACCGGTTTGGGCGGGGTATATGTGCTGCAGCATTTCCTGGACACCAACGGTTTGGCGAACACTGAGCCCATCCGTATCGCCATCCAGGGGTTTGGCAACGCCGGTTACTGGTTCGCGCGCCGAGCGCATGAACGTGGTTGGCGCATCGTGGCGGTGTCTGATTCGCGCGGCGCTATCTATAAGGAAGAAGGCTTAGACCCGGATGCGGTGCTGTCAGTGAAGCAAACCAGAGGCTCTGTCATTCACTATCCCGCCCAGCGCATCACGGAGGCGGAATTGCTGGCGCTCGACGTGGAAGTGCTGGCGCCGGCGGCGCTGCAAAGCATGATCCATGCCGGCAATGCCGATGCCATCCGTGCGCAGGTGATCCTCGAACTTGCCAACGGCCCGGTGACCCCGGAGGCAGACCAGATCTTGTGGAAAAATGGGGTGACCGTGCTGCCTGACATTCTGGCGAATGCGGGCGGGGTGGCGGTTTCTTATTTTGAGTGGGTGCAGAACATTCAGGGCTATCCCTGGGAGTATGCTGTTATCACGGCGCGCCTGCAAACCTTGCTTGAACGCGCTTTCGATGCCATGTGGGACATGAAAGAGCGCAAGCACACGGATTGCCGCAAAGCTGCCTATCTGGTCGCCATGAAACGCGTGATCGATGCCATGCTGCTGCGCGGCGGGCTGGAGCATGAACGTCACCTTTACCAGGATCACCACCGCCTGCTGCCGCATGACTGACCGGGTGGCATCACAGCTGGTGTGGTTGATTGCTTCAACAACAAAGAGACAGCTTGCTCAAGGCGGTCCCTTTGTTGAAACAAATGAGTAGGAGAAAACGCGAGTCAGTCGGTAGGAATGGCTGGCTCGATGGCAAACGGTTTATTTTTGCAAGATTTGTGAAAGAAACAACTTGGTGCGTTCATGCGAAGGGTTGCTGAACAGCAGTTCAGGGGTGGTGCGCTCGATCATCTCACCGAAGTCCATGAAGATGACCTCATCAGCGGCGGCACGCGCGAAGCCCATCTCATGGGTCACAATCACCATGGTGGAGCCTTCTTCTGCCAGCAGCAGCATCACGTCCAGCACTTCTTTGATCATCTCGGGGTCAAGGGCGCTGGTGGGTTCATCAAACAACATGATCTTGGGCTGCATGGCAAGCGCGCGCGCGATGGCAACGCGCTGCTGCTGGCCGCCGGAAAGCTGGTTGGGGTAGCTGTCAGCTTTTTCGGCGATGCCCACTTTTTCCAGCATATCCATCGCGATCGCCCGGGCTTCTTTCTTGTCGCGTTTACGCACGATCTTCTGCGCCAGGGTGATATTCTCCAGCACCGAAAGATGTGGATAGAGGTTGAAATGTTGGAAGACCATGCCGATATCGGCGCGGATTTTGTTCAATTGTTCGTCAGAGCCGTCAAGTTTCTCGCCGTCGATCCACACCTCTCCCGCTGTGGGGGTCTCGAGCTGGTTGATGCAGCGCAGCAGGGTGGATTTGCCTGAGCCGCTGGGCCCGATGATGACGACCACGCTGCCGCGTTTGACCGTCAGTGAGACGTCGCGCAGCGCGCCGATCTCACCAAAATTTTTCGAGATATGGCGCAGTTCAATGATGTTATCGCTCATTTTTCGCCATGCGCCTTTCGATAATTTTGATGATCAATGACAGAGAAAGTGTCATTGTCAGGTAGAGGATCGCCAGCGAGATATAGGATTCACCGAAGCGGAAGCTGTGCGCGGCATACAAGCGCGCCACCTGGCTGATGTCGCCTACCGCCAGGATGGAGACCAGGGAGGAATCTTTGAGCATGGAGATAAAATCGTTGCCCAATGCCGGCAGCACATTGCGGATCGCCTGGGGCAGGATGATATAACGCATCGCCTGCCCATAGCTCATGCCCTGCGAGCGGGCGGCTTCCATTTGCCCTTTGCTGATGGATTGGATGCCGGCGCGGAATACCTCCGCCAGGAAAGCGCCGTAAGTGACCGACAGGGCGATGACGGCGCGTGAGAACATGGGGATATCACGGATGCTGAGGTTGCTGAGAAAGTTGCTTTCTGCCAATACGCCGGCTTCAAACAATGCCAGTCCCAACTTGTTGGAACCTGTGACCAGCGCCGGCACCATTACCAGGGCGACAAAGAAGATCAGCACCAGCATGGGTACACCACGTACCAGTTCCACATACAGGGTGGCGACATTCTTTGAGACCACCTTATTGGAAATACGTCCCAGACCTGTGACCAACCCCAGCACCACGGCAATGGCAAAGGCCGTCAGGGTGGCGGAAATGGTGACTCTGAGGCCGCCGATGATGGTGTTGAATGCCTTGGTGAAGCTGGGGCTGGTCAGGATCACCATCAGGGTGCCGATGGCGATGATGATCAGGGCCACGAACCACCACGGGAATTCGCGCCAGTCAAATTTTTTCAGCGATAACGCTGCCGGATTAAGATCCTCCAGCGATTCGCCCGCAATAAAACTTCGTTGTTGTTCTGCTTGTATAGCTGCCATGTCATTTCTCCTGTTTATAATGCCTGTCTTTTTTCCCTTTCCCCCCGCTCCCGCTGCGATCCACCCAGTTGAGCGTTTGTCTGGGTAGATCGAGGGGAGACCGAAAAATGGAGGAAAAGATAAGGTTCTATCGGGCCAACAGAGCGAGCAAGTGTCTGCTCGCTCTGCCGTTGTGATTAAGGTTAATCAATATCGTCGTAGGTCAGGGTGAACTCTGTACCGAAGTAGTAGGTGTTGAACTGGTTCAGAGTGCCGTCTGCCATCATGGATTCCAGCGCCAGGTTGACCGGTGCCACCAGGTCGGAGCCTTTGGGGAAGGCGAAACCGAGTTGTTCGGAAGTGATGCCTTCACCGATCAGCTCAACCTGTTCGGCATTTTCGCCAGCGTAACCGACGCCGATAACAGCATCCAGAATCACAGCATCTACATCACCGGACAGCAAAGCCTGCACCGCGAAGGGATATTGTTCAAATGCCAGGATACGATCTTCAGGCAGATACAGCAAGGCGGTTTCATAATTGGTGGTGCCTGATTGGGTACCAAGCAGCAGGCCGTCGATGGCAGCGAACTCTTCAATGGAGCTGAAGCGATCTTCGCCCAGCGCTACGAGCAGCTTTTGCTCGATGTTAACGTAACCGATAGAGAAATCAACGATCTCAAGGCGGTCATCTGTGATGGTGATGCCGTCGCCGGCCATATCAAACTGGCCATCGGCGACCGCCTGGATCATTCCTTCCCACGAGGCTTCTGTATAAACAGGAAAGCAGTGCAGCCGGGTGCAGATCTCGTTGAAGACATCATAATCCCAGCCACCAGGAACGCCATCTTTGATGTAGTTGAAGGGCAGGTAGGCGTTTTCTACCGCGAAGACGATCTCACGGCATTCAAGGTTAACAAGGGCATCTTCGGCGGTGCCAAGACAGCCTTCGGGTTCATTCGGTCCGCAGGCAGCAAGGGCAAGTACGGCGACCAGGGTGAGGATCAAGAGGGTAATGGTTCGGTTTTTCATCTTTCTAAACTCCAAAAATTTTCTATCAATAATGTTTTGGACAACTTCTCTTCTTCATTTGGCGAGGCTCTTCTCAGGCCTCGGGACAACAATGGGATCAATGGTTACTTTTGGTTGCAGTACGGTGAATCCTCCTTTGGCTTCAGGGTTTGCCTGCAGCAGGTAAGTCTTTTTTTCTTCGGTTGTCAAGTTGTGGGGATTGACCGAATAAAAAAAAGCCTTCCTGCTTATCAGGAAGGCCCTTCGGTCTTATTTGGGGTTTGCCCTATCTATCCAACGCGCAAACGCCTTCCTTCGGCAGGGAGGTGTAGTTGATGCTTCTTATCAGGTCGTCGGGAATTCAGGACAAAATTTGATTGCATAATGCATTTACTTTACTGGAGGTTTTTTCTGTTGTCAATAGGTTTTGAAAAAAAACTATCCAATTGTCGAGGTTTTCGGCGAGGGTTCGGGCGGAGGTTCTGTAAAAAGAAACACACGGAGTCGCCGAGAGTCCGTGTGTTTTCAGGTCAATTACCTCTAAAAATGATACTACCGATAGTCACCAATCAATAGAAAAGAACCCATATCACCTTATATTAACAGTATAGCGGGGAGCGCTCTCAAATCCTCCCTCCGCTTGCAGGGCTTGCGCTGTCTAAAAAGATAGTTTTTTTTGAATAAATAACCCGTCTAAAAATACAGGTTATTTCGAGGCTCACCATCACTATAGTATAATTCTACCCATGGAGAACATATGAAAATTACCTGGTTTGGACACACCTGCTTTACCTTCAGTGAAGATCACCTGTCAACGGTGCTGACAGATCCTTACATGCGCAGCGCAGAGGGGCGTAAAGCCCTGAAAGCGCGCGCTGATATCGTCACCGTCAGCCGTAACGGCAATGGCAACAGTATACTGGCAGAATTAAATGGCAAGCCTTTTGTCATTGACGGCGCCGGTGAATATGAACTGGGGGGGGTGTTCATCACCGGGGTGCAAACCAACCGCAAGGCGCTGGAAGAACGCAATACGTTGTTTGTTTATCACTACAATGAACTTACCATTGCTCATATGGGTATTCTGGAACGCCTGCCCACCCAGAAAGAGATCGAACAATTGGGAGAAATTAACATTGCCCTGGTGCCGGTGGGGGTTACCGAGAGCTGGAACCCGGCCAAGGCCGCTGAACTGGTCAGCATGTTGGAGCCCGATTATGTGATTCCTATGGCGTATGGCAGGAACCCCGAAAACGGCAAACAATCCGGGTTGAAGAAATTCCTTAAAGCCATGGGCACTGACAGCGCCCAGCAGATGGATGTGTTCAGCCTGCGCAGTGATGCATCGGCAGAGGCGGATGAAACCACGCTGGTGGTGCTGAATGAACAGTAACAGGGAGGGTTGAACAACATGGTGGCAAAATTGATCATGACCTGGGATATTGTCCCGGAACGCGAACGCGATTATTTTGAATATGTGATCCGTGATTTCCTGCCTGGGGTTGAAAAGCTGGGCCTGGAACTGACCGATGCCTGGGCGACCGTGTATGGCGAACAACCGCAGATTCAGGTGGGGGCAATCTCAGACTCACGCGAAGAAGTACTGCGTATTCTACAGTCTGAAGGTTGGGATCAACTGCTGGAGAAATTATTGCAGTATGTGGTCAATTACAATCAGAAGATCGTCAGCCAGCACAAAGGGTTTCAATTTTAAGCAGTCTTTTCTGCCCTTGTTTTGATGAACAACACTCACGAAATTGTCCAACGGCTACTTGACTGGTATGACATGCATGCCCGTGACCTGCCCTGGCGGCGCAGCCCTGACGGGTACCCGGTATGGGTTTCCGAGATTATGCTGCAGCAAACCCGCATGCAAACGGTGCTGGATTATTACCGGCGTTGGATGGAAGTATTTCCCACACTGGAAGTGCTGGCGCAGGCTGATCTACAGCAGGTGCTGCAGGTGTGGGAAGGCCTGGGCTACTATACGCGTGCGCGCAATTTACATCGCGCCGCGCAGGTGGTTATGGAGCAGCATGGGGGCGTGATCCCGCCTGAACGCAAAGCATTGGAGCGGCTGCCCGGTATCGGGCGCTACACCGCCGCCATGATCGCCTCGGTGGCGTTTGGCAAAGATGAAGCCGCGCTGGATGGCAACATCCGCCGGGTGTATGCGCGCCTGTTCAACCTCGAAGAGCCGCTGGGCACCACCGCCGCCGAAAAAGCATTGTGGACGCTGGCGGAAGACCTGCTGCCGGCGGGCAGGGCGGGTGATTATAACCAGGCGTTGATGGATTTTGGTTCAGTGGTGTGTACCCCGCAGCTGCCAGCCTGTGACAGTTGTCCGCTGCGTGAGCTGTGCGCCGCGCACCGGCTGGGGATGGCGGCAGAGCGGCCGCTCAGGCAGCCCAAAAAAGACCTGCCGCGCAGAAAGGTGGCAGCAGCCATCATCGAGCGAGAAGATGGGCGCATCCTGCTGGCGCAGCGCCCGGCACAAGGGCTGTATGGCGGTTTGTGGGAGTTCCCCGGCGGCAAGCAGGAACCAGGCGAGACCTTGCCAGACACCCTGCAGCGCGAAATTGTTGAGGAATTGGGCGCGCGTATCGCGGTGGGCACACAATTCGGGGTGTATGCACACACCCTGACCCATTTTCACATGACCCTGCATGCATTTCTCTGTCATTTTGTGGATGGCGACCAGCCGCAGGCGCTGGAAGCGCAGGCGATGGTGTGGGCGTTGCCCGGCGAGATGAATGCCTACCCGATGGCAAAGGTGGATCGCCAGATCGCTACCGAATTGATGGCGCGTTTGCAGCAATCAACAACTGTTGAGTCCGCCTGAGGTTTTGTTATACTCATATAATAGTGACAATTGAGCGAAGGAGAAATCGATGGCAGAGAAGATGGTCGCCTATTGCGGTGCCGTGTGCAACGGATGCCCCTCCATGATCGCCACCCTGGCGAACGACCGTGAAGAGTTAGAGAAAGTGGCAGTGATGGCGCGTGAACAATGGGGGTTGGCAGATGCCACCTGGGAAACAGTGCAATGCACCGGCTGTAAGGGGACCGGGGTGCGTATCGCCTTTTGCACTGAATGCGGGGTGAGTGTGTGCGCCTCGCAAAAAGGGGTGGAAACCTGCGCGCACTGTGACCAGTTCGAGGATTGCGCCACGCTGGAGACATTGTTTGCTCAGTTCCCCGTTTGCCGGCAAACGTTGACAGAGATTCGCGCCACGCTGAATTGAGTGCGGGGGCGAGGGGTTCTGTCCATTCGGCCGGCCGCAGGGAGCATCCTGTTGTGCTGAGAGCGGTGGATAACGGCCTGTCTTCTTTTTCGGGCAGGGCCATTACATGCCCCTGCATTGTTAAGAAACCATCAAATGCCTGTTGCGCAAGAAGAGCAGCTCATTCAGGGTGAAAATTTGCGTGTATAATTAAGGCAGACACCAACATTCCATAGTTTTGTGTCTGATACTATCAACATTCTCAAACGGAAGAGAAAGAATATACCAACAGGAGAAAGATTATGAATGACGAAGTAAGAGTTCCCGAAGAAGTGGCAGAAGGCGAAAGCATCGAAACCGAATATGAACTGGAGAGCTACGAAGCTGAAGGAGAAATGCTTTCCTCGGTAAGCGCCAAAGAGGTGCATCTGATGAACAGCGGCGCGCAGTATATTGAAGCCGATACCGTTACTATCGAAAACGGCGCTGCGGCACAGGTGGATGCCCACACGGTCAGTGTCACCCAGGGCGCCATTGGCATGCTGCAGGCGCAGCAGGTTTCCCTCAAAAATGGGGCTGCGGCGGTGATTGGCGGCGAGTCATTGATCATAGAAAACAGCCATGCACTGGTAATCGGCAGCGGCGATGCCAAAATGACTGGCCCTCTTACCGCTGGCATCATGGGCTGCGGTGACCTGGAAGCAGGCAGTGTGAAGGCTGTTTTGTTAGCGGCCGGTGATGTCACAGCGGAGGAAGTACAAACCGTTTTCACCCCACTGACCGCCGGAATCTTGGGTGCAGCGCTGGGCCTGGTGTTTGCCGGTGTCAGCATCCTCTTCAAGCTGCTCTCAAAAGACGACGAAGAATAAACCAGCCTATAGGCAACAGCGCTGGTGATTGGATTGCCCGCGCTGTTTGTTTTTAACCGCATAAACGCGACAGATGGCGGTTTAGTTCTCTGATGGCGGGATAGAGCGGTCGGTAGACCTGTTGATACAACCGCTCATACTGTGCCTGCGCAGCAGTTTGCGGGTGAAAGACTTCACTCGCTACCCGGCTCATTTGCTGCGCGGCAGTGTCGAGGTCTGGCAGTGCACCGCTGCCCACCGCAGCCAGCATAGCAGCCCCCAGGGCAGCCGTTTCGCTCACGGCGGTGCGAACCACTTCGCGCCCGCTGATATCGGCGATGATCTGGCACCACAGGTTGCTGCGCGCGCCGCCGCCCATGATGAAATAACGATCAATGGGGGCATCCAGTGCATCCGCGACACCATCCGTATGCAGGCGTTGCTCAAAAGCGATGCCTTCCAAAATGGCGCGGTAGACATGGGCGGGGGTGTGGCTGCCGCGCCAGCCGAGAATGACCCCGCGCGCGTCCGCGTCCCAGTAAGGATTGAGGGCGCTGTTCCAATAAGGCAAGACCACCAGGCCTTCGGAACCGGGCGGCAGGCTGGCTGCCTGCACGCTGAGGGCGGTGTGATCGCTGGCGCTGCTTAACAGGGTGTTCAGGTACCAATCGAGGATATAGGTGCCGCTGAGCAGCACGGTTTCCAGCAGATAGGTACTGCGGCTGCCGCCCACCATACTGCGAAAGGCATCACTGGTCACGAATTGCGGGGCGAATGTGCCGGAGATGACGGAAGTTCCCAGGGTGAGGTAGGAGCGGCCGGGTGTGGTGATGCCCGCGCCGATGCCGCCCGCCTGCCCGTCACCGATGCCGGCATACACGGCGGTGCCCGCGGTCAGTCCAGTCGCCTGCGCCGTCTGCGGGCTGAGCGAGCCGATGTATTCGCCCGGTGCAACCAGATGTGGGAGTTGTTCTGTGGTGATGCAGCAGGCTTCCAGCACAGGTTCATACCACTGCATGCTGCGCAAATCCAACAAGCCGGTAGGGCCGGCGCTGCCCCAACTGGCGACCGCCTCACCAGTCAGCCGGGCGCTCAGGTAAGCATGCACATCCCATACCTGGGCGATATTTTCGAAGGTCTGCGGTTCATGCACCACCAGCCAGCGCAGTTTTGGGGGGATAAGGTTGACGCTCAATCGTTTGCCGGTGTGCTGATGAAAATCAGGCAGCAGGGGCTGCAACGCCTCAACTTCGGCATTGGCGCGGGTGTCCATCCACAGGATGGCAGGACGCAGGGGATTGTGATTGCGATCCATAACCACGAAGGTCTCGCGTTGAACCGAGAGGGCGATACCCCGCACGCTGGCGGGGTTAATGGTTTGCGTACAGGTCTGCAACGCCGTGCACAGCGCCTGCCACCAGTCAGGCGGGTTCTGTTCACGCCAGCCTGTCTGCGGCTGTGCGAGCGGGATTTCGGCGCGGCCGCTGCTGACCAGGTTGCCCCGCAGGTCATACGAGGATGCTTTGCAGGCGCTGGTAGAACAGTCAATGCCGATAAAAAGCGGGGAAGCGGCGGGGGTTCTCATGGTTAGTTTGATTGTACCGGAAGTTGTTATGAGGTTGAATAAAAGCGATATGAAAAACCTTGCATTACAAAATGTTGGCAACATAATTGCGTCAACTTGGGTGGCAGTCAACCGATCCAGACAATCGCAAGGCAGCAAGAGCGCCCGATGGCTTTTCTACGGCAGAGACTGAGCATCATCCACCCACAGGCTGTCACTTTCGCGGTAGGTCACCAACCCTTTGGGGGCACCGGGGATAGAATGCACGAACTTGCGTCGGGTGACATCCACCTGCACCCCGCCACTGCTCCTGCGCGCGAGGGAGTAGTAGGCGGCCAGCCGGGCGGCATGCGCCAGCACGGCAGGCGGCACCTCGCGCCTGCCGCTTTTGATGACGACATGCGCGCCGGGCAGGTCATGCACATGCAGCCACAGGTCTTCCGGTGCGGCGATCTTGAAAGTGACCTGTTCGTTCTGCTGGGCGCTGCGCCCCGCCCAGACCAGCCACTCACCGACTTCTACGCGCAGCGGCCCGCCCTGCGGCAGGCGCTGGCGGCGTTCTTTTTTGACCCAGCCGCCTTCCACCAGCGCGTTGAAGACAGCGTCGATCTCCGGGCGTGAGTTGGCGACCAACACATCAGACGACAATTGCTCCAGCCATTGCAGGGTTTTTTCTTCGTGCGCAAGGCGCTGCGGCAGGCCTTCATTGGCACGCTGCGCCTTGTCATAGCGGGTGAAGTAAGCCTGCGCGTTCTCGCTGGGTGAAAGCTTTGGGTTGATGGCGATCGTGCGCGGGTTGTCGTTGTAATCGCTGACGGTCAGTTCCGTCATGCCCCTTTCGATCATGAACTGATAGGTCAGCAGCAGCTCGCCGTTCTCGCGCAGGCGGTCGATCTGTGTCTGGCTGACTGATTGCGCGCGCATTTGCTCGATGACGTTGCGTGTGCGCGCCAGGGCGTCATTCAGCAAGGCCGTAACCTGCCCGCGCGCCTCGCCATAGGCGTCCATAGCTTCGCCGTGCTGCTGGTAGGCAAGGATGGCGGCGTTCATGCTCTCGGTTGGTTCGCTGCGCGCGCACTGCTGCAGCGGATAGGGGGCAAAAGCCACCAGACGGTTGTCTTCATCGTACCCCAGCGAGGGCTGGCAGCTGCTGGAGAAAACTTGCAGGAAGGCATCTTCCAACCGCTGCGGGCTAACCTCGCTTGCGCAGCGCGCCTCGATCTCACGCCCCAGGGTGGGGCTGATTGCCAGCAGGCTGCTGGAAAGTAGTTTCGCCAGTGACTGTCCTTCTTCGCGCCGTGAGAGCAGATAGGCCCAGTCAACCTCTTCGGGCGGCAGGTGATGCGCCGGTATCGGCGGCAGTTGGTAAGGGCGTTTGGGCAGCACCTCGCGGAAGCGGTTAAGGCGCCTGGTCAGGCGTTTGAGCGATTCTAAAATGACCTCGCCGCTGTCAAGCAGGATCAAATTGGAGTAACGCCCCATCAATTCTGCCACGAGGGTGTAGGTTTCCTGCCCCTGTTGAAAATGAAAGCGCAAAATGCGCTCCCAGGGCGGCTGGCTGACCTGGGTGAGCAGCGCGCCTTTGAGCAGTTTTTTCATCTGCAGCACGAAGGGCGGTGAAGTTTCTACCCCGCGGCGCGCTTTCTCAGGCACCACCAGCACATGCGGCTGGCGCGGCTCTGCCGAAAATTGCAGGTAGAAGCGCTCGCCAGCATAACATTCTATGCCGATCGCCAGCGGACTGACCTGCACGATCTGCTGTATGCGTGCCGGCAAGCGCTGGTTGAATTCCTGCTTCCAGCAGGCGAGGGACAGGTAATCAAGATGCATGGTGACATTGTACCGTAAACAGCCCGCATCCGCTGTTGGTTATGATGGCTGGAAGTTGACCACTATGGTGGTTGTGATCGTTCACCCTTGACAAACCGGGATGCTGGACTATAATATGAATATATGAGCATGTGTTCATATATTGAGTAGAAAGGACAGCATGCAGGATACAACCCCCGACGTATTGAATGAAGAAATCGCCGCAGACGTGGCGGAATTGTTCCGTGCCTTCAGCGATACCTCGCGCGTGCGCATCATTGCTGCCATGGCAAATTGCGAGATGAATGTTAACACCCTGGCGGAGGCGGTCGGATTGAGTGAATCTGCCACCTCCCACCACCTGCGTTCACTGCGTCAGATGCGCCTGGTGCGTACGCGCAAGGAAGGCCGCGAGGTGTTCTATTGCCTGGATGATGAACACATTCTCGCCATCTACCGCGTAGGGCTTGACCACGTCCTGCATCAATCCCGCCGTTAACCGCTGGAAAACCGCCATGACAGATCACTACGAAACCCAAGAACAGAAATACCAGTTGAAGAACCTCGATTGCACCTTATGTGCCGCCAAAATTGAGAAAGAACTCCAGCGTACACCGGGGGTGCGCAGCGCCACCCTTAATTTCGCCAGCGGCACGCTCGCGCTGGATGCCGATGACCTCGGTGCTGTGCGCCGGGTGATCACGTCCATCGAACCGGCGGTGGAGATCGAGCCGCTGAATAGTTATCGCCAAAACGAACAGGAGGAGGAATCCTCGGACTGGCCGCGTCTGATACGTTTGGGGATTGCCGCTGTGTTCTGGCTGCTGGGGATGGTGTTTCATGCCCAGCTCCACGGACTGTTGTTCGGTGTCGCTGAATACCTGATCCTGGGGGGTGTGTATCTGCTGGTGGGGTTGGATGTGCTCAAAGCTGCCTGGCGAAATCTGCGCGCCGGGAACTGGTTCGATGAAAATTTCCTGATGAGCATCGCCACCATCGGTGCCTTTGCCATCCACGAAATCCCGGAAGCGATCGGCGTGATGTTGTTTTACCAGGTTGGCGAATATGTGCAGTACCGTTCGCTGGCGGGTTCGCGGCGGTCGATCCAATCGCTGCTGGCCATCCGTCCTGACCAGGCCAACCGCAAAACAGCAGACGGCTTTGAAACTGTCGCTCCTGAAGCGGTGGCGGTGGGCGAGACCATCATCGTGCGCCCGGGGGAACGCATTCCGCTGGATGGAATCGTCAGCGCCGGGCAGGCGCAAGTAGATACCGCCGCCCTCACCGGCGAGTCGGTGCCGCGGCGTGCAGAGGTTGGTGACAGCGTGCTGGCAGGCATGATCAGCCGGGATGGTTTAATGGAAATCCGCGTGGAGAGACCGTTTGCGGAATCGAGCGTGGTGCGTATGATGGAACTGGTGGAACATGCCGCCAATCGCAAAGCAAAAACCGAGCGCTTCATCACCCGTTTCGCCAAAGTATACACCCCCGTGGTGGTGGCCGCGGCAGTACTGCTGGCGCTGCTGCCCCCGCTGCTGCTGCCCGACGCGCGCTTCACGGACTGGCTGTACCGCGCCCTGGTGCTGCTGGTGATCTCGTGTCCATGCGCGCTGATGATCAGCGTGCCGCTGGGCTACTTCGGCGGATTGGGGGCGGCTTCCAAACAGGGCATCCTGATCAAAGGCGCTAACTTCCTCGAAACCCTCAGCCGGGTGCGCACAGTTGTGTTTGACAAAACCGGCACCCTCACGCGCGGTGTGTTCAAGGTGCTGGAGGTTGCGCCGCATGCTGGGCACAGCGCGGAGGAATTACTTGAAGCCGCGGCGTATGCCGAAGCCTCCTCCACCCATCCGATCGCGGTATCGATCTTGAAAGCCTACGGTCAGCCGGTGGACTACAGCCGCATCAGCGATGTCGGAGAAACCCCCGGCAAGGGTATTTGCGCCAGCGTGGATGGGGTGATGGTCAGCGCCGGCAACGATGCCTATCTGCACTATCTAAAGATTCCGCACGGGCCGGAATGCTGTGAACTCAGCGGCACATTGGTGCATGTCACCCGCGGCGGTGATGACCTGGGTTACATCCGCATCGGCGATGAACTCAAGCCGGAATCACTGCCGGCGATGCAGGCATTGCGTGCGGAGGGCGTACAGCGACTGGTGATGCTTTCCGGCGACGATGCCGCCACCGCCGCTGATACTGCCCGCGACCTGGCGATCGACCATGTCCATGGCAGCCTGCTGCCGGAGGACAAACTGCGCTTGCTGGAGGACTATATGCACAACGCCGGACATGCTGTGGCATTTGTCGGCGACGGCATCAATGACGCACCGGTGATCGCGCGCGCAGATGTGGGGTTTGCGATGGGCGCGCTCGGGTCAGATGCGGCGATCGAGACCGCGGATGTGGTGTTGATGGCGGACGACCCCGCCAAGGTGGCGCAGGCGATTGCCATCAGCAAGCGCACACGGCGCATTGTGTGGCAGAACATTGTGTTCGCGCTGGGCGTCAAAGGGATGGTGCTGTTGCTTGGTGCGCTCGGTATTGTCAATATCTGGCTGGCGGTGATTGCCGATGTGGGCGTGGCGCTGCTGGCGGTGCTGAATGCCACCCGCGTGATGGGCGACAGGCAGCGATAAGACTGCGTTGAGCGTAGTTAATAAGCTTCTTTTTGGAACCTGTCAGAGAAGCTTCAGCTGTTTTGTTTCCCGCTCTTTTTCAGTGTATCCACGCTGATGGTTACCAACCCCAGGGTCAATTCTGCCAGCACCCACAGCACACGATGCACTGAAGCCAGGATCAAGGCCAGCGAGGCGTATTTAGTGGAGGTATAGAAAATGGTCAATGCCAGTTCGCGCACCCCGATGCCGGCAGGTGCAAATATGCTCACCGAACCGATAAACCAGCTCAGCGGAAAAGCGCCCACGGCCAGTTTCATTGTCAACAGGTCAACGGTGGGAAACAACCAGCCATAGCTCAGGCTGAACAACAGCCAGGCCGGGAAATACACCGCCATGACGCGCAGGAGGAAGAGCGGTTTCAACGTGTGGGGAGATTGTACATAACGCTGGGTGATCAGCAAGCCGATTACCCAGGCGAAAACCAGCCCGAACGTTATCAGAAAAGCCTGCATGGCGGTCAGGTTGATATCGTTTGCCACCAAAACGTCACGGTTCAACAGCAACAATGCCGCCACCCCTGCTATAAAAGCACTGGTGGTGATCCAGATATTTTCCGCCAGCATGGCACGCAGTGAATGGTTGTTATCGATCTGTTCGCTGCGATAAGCGCCATAGCGCCCCAGCAGATGCCACATGCCGCCCGGCAGGTACTTTCCCAGGGCGGTCAGGCTGAAAATGGAAAGAAATTTCCAATACGACAATGCAATACCTTCGGATTGCACCGAGATACGCGAGCCCTCGATGATCAGCAGTTTGGCGGAGAGCAGCAAAAGGAAAGAAATGACAAAACGCAGCCAGTGGATGGTTTGAAAATAATCCTGCACACGTGGGAAATTGGTGATGATGTAGTAGATCACCGCCGCAAACACAGCCCCCATCCACACCCATTTGATGACGACCAGCAGTTTGGAGTTCTTTAGTTTTTCCAAGTGATGATTTCCTTTAGCCGGTCAAATTGACTGGCACTGCTACGCTGGTTTTCGGGCAGGCGTTCGGCGAGTTGGGCGCGGATTTCAGCCAGGTGCCCCAGCATGGCAGGGACTGCCTGCAGGATTTGCTGCGTATCAGCGCTGTAATCAAAGGCGGCGGATTCCATCTCGAATCCGGCCAGGCATTCCTGGTATTTGTGGCTCCATCCGATCACCAGCGTGGGGGTGCTGCAGGTGAGGCCGGCGATCATAGCGTGGAAACGCGAGGTGACCAGCAGATCACAGGCGCTGATGATACGCTGGATGCTGCCATAGTTGACGTCATAATCAACCCAATGGATTGACGACAGCAGAGCTTGCGGCAGGCGCTGCTGCGCCAGTCGGTGTAATGCCCGCAGGGCAATGAGATCGTTGTTGTGGGCCTTGCTGGAAGAAGCGCGGCTGGCGTTGGGGAAAATGACACAGGCGCGATCGTCAGCCGCTGTTGACTCGATCAGGTCAAGCAGCAGGTGCAGGTACTCCTCGCCCCTCTTTTTATAGACCAGCACACTGGGAGAGATTGCGATCACATGCTTATATGTGTTGAGGTCGTTCAGCAAGGATTCAACCTGCTGCATGTTCTCGCTGGTCAGTGCGTAATCAGGGTGGTAGCGCAGGGCGATATCGGCAGCGACCATCGTGCGTGCCGGGTCGATACCCAATTTCTTCAGATGCGAGGCAGTGATGGCACCACGTGCCACCACCAGGCGGCAGCGCGACAGGAAGAATTTCGAGACCATACGGTTGAGTGGGTTCTCGAAAGGTCCGGTGGCCTGGGATAATTTCGCCACCGGTGTGCCTAACAGCATGGCAGGCAGGATACTGAGCACGTTGAAGGGCAGGTATTTCAGGCGTTCGTCGTTGAAGGTGATCCCACCGATATCACACAGCACCTGGCTGTCGCGCAGGAAAGCGAGGCCTTCGGGCAGCAGCAGATGGATGCCGACAAAATGAAGGATTCTGTGCAGTAAAGCCAGCGGGAACAGTTTGGCCGCCAGGCTGAGCGGTTTTGCGTCGAAAATGCGAATGGTTGGGTCGTTCAGCAGGATGCGGTCTTGTTCTGGATAGTAGGAAAATACACCAAACTGCGCTTGCGGCAGGTGCTGGCGCATTTCACCGATGGTGGTTTCCAGCATGGCCTGTGCGCCGCGGTTGCCCCACAGCGTCCCGCCGATGATGGCAATGCGAGGGACTTGCGTCATAGGCTTTCGATCCCTTTGAACAGGTACAAATACAGCTTGAGCAGCGGACGCGGCAGGGTGAAGATGAGTTTCTTGCCCCAGGCTTTGGTGGAGAGGCGGTAGTTGAACAGGATGATCATAGCTGTCAGCCAGTCGAAAAGGTTGACCTTTTCGTGCAGGGTGTCGGGAATCTTCATTCCCAGCAGTTTTCCGGCTTTGGAACGCGCTGACAGGTTGTAGTGGCCGCGCACCGAGCGTGCCTGGCTCTGCAGGACCAAGGACGGTTCCATCGGCTCTGCTTGCAGCACGCCCAGGTCGATACAGGCTTGCAGCAAAGTGGCGCTGCGCTGACTGCGCGCCAACAAGGCGGTCGGTTTGACCGCTGCTTCTTTCATGGCACTCAGCCACACATCCCCGGCGGAGATGTCGCTGGCATAGCCAAAATGATCATGGCAATACAGGCATTTCTTCTCGCAGAAGAAGAACAGGTTCTGATAGGTGCTGAAAGATTCAAAAGGTAACATCGTATGGCTGTCGTCTGCAAATGACAGACACATTTCACCGCGCCAATGACCCACGCGGTAATGGAAAGCGGTCAGGGGAGAATCCTTGCCCCTGGTATGCTTGGCGACAATGTGCTGGGTGAGTTCGGGCAAGCTGTTGTGGCCGCAAAACAGGCTGATCAGCCAGATCACTTTTTGCGCCAGTGCTTCATCACGCTGTAGGGCAGCACGCAGGATGGCGGTGTCACACGGCAGCGCCACCACTGCCAGACGCCCGTCAAATTGACGGATCAACGGCAGCGCCTGGGCGGAAAAGCGCACCGCCATGTACTTGCTGCCCTGCGCGCGCAGCAGGTCGGCGCGGTTGGCGGCTATCAGGAAGCGGTTTTTCACCACACCGTCTTCCACGTAGGCTTCATTGACCAGCGCCCCGTCGATCTGGCCGCTTTCGAGCAGGTGCACCAGAATGGCGGTTACTGCCCCACCGGAGGCGCTGTGTGCACGCAAGGAATCATCAACGGCATGCGCCAGGAAAGCGCCGCTGATATCGCCCATGATGTTCGCTTGCTGTGCAGGTGTATAGTGCTTCTTGGTGAGTTTCTCTGCCAGGGCTAACAGGTTCATGGTTTCTTCTGGAAGGTGAGATAGGCGTGGTTAAAGACCGGCGTATGCGTGCTGTTGTCAGACTGGTGCTGCAGTTGCAGCATTTTCAGCCGCACATCGATGTCCTCCAGCAGACGGCGGTTGACGCTGATCAGGTCAGCCACAAACCCGACGATGAACAAAGCTGCCGAGACCACCGCCAGGATCACCGCCAGGATCAGCGATTGCACATGACCGGCGCCGGTGCCCTGAAAATAAAAGGTCAGGTAGCGGATGCCGATGATGACTGCCGCAAGGGTGAGGATCATGGCGGGTGTGAGGAAGAAGCGCAGTGGTTCATAGGTGCTGAAACTGCGCAGAATGGTGACAAAAGAACGCTGCAGGTAACGGTTGACGCTGGAGATCAGGCGGCTTTCGCGCAGAAAACCGTTGGTGCGGATGTCAACGGACATGATCGGGATGCGCATGCGCCCCGCCTGGATGACGGTTTCGAGGGTGTATGTGTATTGATTGAAGACATGCAGGCGCATGGCGGCGCTGCGCGTGATGGCGCGGAAACCGCTGGGGGCGTCTTTGACCTCGGTGTGCGAGGCTTTGCGCACCACCCAGCTGCCCAGGCGCTGCAAGGTTTTCTTGACCGGCGACCAGTGGCTGATCTCGCGTACCGGGCGGGTGCCGATCACATATTCTGCATCGCCGCGCAGGATGGGATCGATCAATTTTTGGATATCTTCGGCGCAATACTGGTTGTCGGCGTCGGTGTTGACGATGATGTCAGCGCCGAAATGCAGGCAGGCGTTAATGCCGGAGAGAAAGGCCTGCGCCAGCCCCAGGTTGGTCACATGCGACACGATGTAGTCAGCGCCGTGCGCGATAGCAGTCTGGGCGGTGTTGTCGCGGCTGCCGTCATTCACGATCAGCCATTCCACCTGGTCAACCCCCTCCAGTTGGCGCGGCAGATCGCCCAGCGACACCGGCAGGCTGTCCTCCTCATTCAAACATGGCATCTGGATGATAACTTTCATGTATTCCTCGCATTGCTCTGGGATACTTTTTATTATATAGCAAGCGAAGAAATGGGTGATACCCATTCCGATGT
>CAYMNB010000049.1:0-19420 GCA_964391725.1 uncultured Anaerolineaceae bacterium
CTGGCTAATAAAATCTTTACAAGAAAAAGCCCAGGTGGTACAATCAGTAAGCAATTGGGGGCTCGTCTAATCGGCAGGACAGCTGCCTCTGGAGCAGTCAGTAGGAGTTCAAATCTCTTGCCCCCAGCCTAAAAACGGCGGTCGAAAGACCGCCGTTTGTTTTGTACCTACTCTGTAGAGAGTTTTAGATCTGTTCGATCAGGTAATTCTGCAAGCCGATCTGGTCGATCTGTTCCAGTTGGGTTTCCAACCAATCGGCATGCCCCTCTTCGTCCAGGAGTAGAGATTTGATCAATTCGCGCGAGCCGTTATCGGCGGCATCTGAGGCGATCTGCATCGCTTTGTTATAGAATTTGATTGCATCGGTTTCACCAGCCAGGTCATTTTTGAACTGGGTGAGAACATCGCCGCCAATGTGCATTTTGTTGAGCACGCTGACAGTGGGAATGCCTTCCAGATAAAGAATTCTGCCGATCAGACTTTCGGCATGTTTCATCTCATCAATGGCACGTTTTTCGATGGCTTGGTGAAGTTTGTTGTAACCCCAGTCCGCGCACATTTCACTGTGAACCATGTACTGATTGATAGCGGTGAGTTCATCGGCCAGCATATCGTTCAATGTTTTTAAAACAAGTTCATTTCCTTTCATAGATACCTCCTGTTGAAAGTGTTTGGTTCATTTTGGGTTCAAGAACAAAGCAGTCACTTTGTTCTTCATTCTCGTCTTCTATTGTATCACGGCTATTTTACTTGAGGCATGTTTTTCATTTTGGCGGTCAGGCCAGCGGCGCCTGGCTGCTCTTGCGCAGCATGACGACATCCATGCCAAGAGCGATCATGGTGTAGCCCCTCCGGATGCGCAGGGCGATCTCCTCCGGTGTGGGGTCAATGAGGTGAATGCCAGCAGCAATGTCATGCTTGCGGGCAGTTCTCAGCACCTTGTCACAAGCAGTTTCGACTTCGGGGTGGTTTAATTGACCGGTCAAGTTCATTGAACTGGAGAGATCATAGGGCCCGATGAAGAGAGCATCCACGCCCTCTACTTCTGCTATGGATTCAATGTGTCGGACAGCCTCGATATGTTCGATCATCAATACCAACATGGTTTCCTGGTTAGCAAGCGCCATGTATTCATCGAAGGTGTCGCCGAAGGCATGCACACGGGTCAATGCCGTACCGCGCTCACCCTGGGGGGGATATTTGGCGTAACGAACACTATCAAGGGCATCTTGCGGATTTTTGACCATGGGGACGATGACACCCATGACACCGGCATCCAACGCCCATTTGAAGTATTCGGGCTGCAGACCGGGCAGGCGGCACAATGGCAGGACGCCCTTGCCTTCCAACAATTGGCAGTAGGTGGCGAGGTCAGAAAATGGGATGGTACCATGCTCAAGGTCCAGCGTGATCCATTCATAACCGGCGTTCGCCAATATCTCCGTCACCATCGGATGGCCGATTAAATTCCAGGTACCGAGTGACACCAGGCCTTGGCTCAATTTACGTTTTACCGGGTTGTCAGGGATCATGCCACACCTTTGCGGAGCGCACTGCTCAATTCTTCATAGACCTGGTTGTAGTATAAAACGTTTTGCAAAGGTGTGTTGGCGGGGATATGATTGCCGACTGCCATGAAATAACCCGGGCAATCGCGGCCGATGAACATGCAGCGCTCTACTTCCTTGCGAATCTCTTCTTTCGTTCCCGATAGCAGGATGCGGGTGTCAGCATTGCCGATGATGACATGGCTCTGGCCATATTTACGGGCAATCTTTTCCAGGCTGGTGAAAGGTTCAAAGATGAAACCATCCATGCCAACCGCTGCCAGATCATCAACAAACCTGTTAAAACCGCCGTCTGAACAGAACAAGACCTTCTTGCCGGCAGTTTTCAATGGTTGCAGGTAGCGTTCGTAGTGGGGAAATACATTTTGTCGGTACCAGCGGGGCGAAAGGAATGGGCCAGAACTCCACACAATGTCATCGTGGATCAACACGACCGGCGCATCGCAGGCTGCCAGTGCTTCATAATAGGGCATCATCCAGTCTGCGTAGCGGAAGGTCATTTCGCCAAAGGCGGTCTGGTCTTCTCCCAGTGCCATCAGCATATCCTGCCAGCCGAAGAGATAAATGAAGCCTGAAATGAGGGTGATGTAGGTGCCAACGGTGTGGACGCAATCGGGGTTTTCTGCTTGCAGAGCGGCATAGGATTTATTGAAAAAATCTACCAGATCAGTGTGAGAAAGGTCGGGCAGCTGTTCGAGTGGGTCAAAGGCAAGAATGGCGTCTGTGTCGGCAAAAGGCCGCTGTCCCACAGGGTGAAAATCAACGCCGCCGGGTTCATATTCAGCGTGGCCCATTTCCGTGTAGCAATCGCCCAACCATTCCCGGCCGATCTGGGTGCTCCATTGGAAATCGTAGTTCCAGGATTTTCGCAATGCGACAGAGGCGGCTTGTTGTTGATCAGAAGGGCTGTTCTCATTCACCTGAATGCCGGTCACGTGGCGCACAACTTCCCAGTGGCGTTCGACCGAGTATTCTGTATGGGGGATGCGGTTGGGCATTGCCAATTGTATGGCAGCCATACCATCTTGATAGGACATGAAGGGCTCCTTTGGTTGTTCGGGGTTAATGGCTGGGGTGAATTATAACGGAATCATGCACGACATATTATCCGTTGATAGCGAATGAGGCAAATTGAAATGCCACTCAGATTGCGCAGGCTGTTATTTGCGTAAACCAAGCAACGAAGGCAGTGAGAAGCGCGGTATCGACCGGATGGTATATGGCTTATTTTCAACAATGGCACTGGCGGCGAGGATTCCGCTCTGAATGGCCGGGCCAATGCCTTCGCCCATGTCATTGGTCGCCAGTCCGGCGGAATCACCAAGCAGAAAGGCATTACCCTGCCGTATCGCAGGTGATTTTTCCCGCAGGTAGTAAGCATATCCGCGCGGTTGGTAGTCATGCCCAATAACCAGGCCGGATGCGGCCAGAGAATCTATCAGATGCCGCCATTGCCTTTTGATGGAATCGCCTCTGTCACTCATACGGGCGGCAGAACCGCCCACGCCTACATTGACATAGCCGTTAGCCTTGGGGACATACCAACTGTAACCCGGTAGACGGTTCTCAAAGAACCACAAATGGCAGTGATGATCAACGACCGGGTATTCGAATTCATCTTCCATCGCCAGAATCTGCTTTTTGTGGCCGAGTTGTTCTCTCTCAGCATCGATAAACCGTCGAACCGGGCAGTTCGTGCCGCCCGCGCCGATTAAATACTGGCAGGAGTAGGTGTCGTCGACGATGAAACCATCCTTACAGCGCTCGATACGCCGAACAGTGTGTGTTACTGGTTGGATCTGGTATTTCTCCAGCAGCCAGGCGTCAAACTCATAACGCCGGATGGCGTATTGATTGGTTTTCAGGCGAAAGCGAATGCCTTTGACAGACACTTGAAAGGAAGAAAAATGGGTCAACCCATAGGGATACTCCTGCGGGCTGGTTTGGAGTAATTGCCAAACCTCAGGCGTGGTCCAGCCGGCGCATGGTTTGGGCCGCGGGAAGGTGTGTTTGTCCAGCACCAGGCAATCCACACCCTGTTGCTGCAGGTGCCCGGCGCAGGCAGCCCCGGCTGGGCCAGCTCCGATGATGAGAATTTTGGTGTTAATCATGGAGGTTAACTGAAGCGGCAATCGGGCTGGGGAGTGCCTGGACGGGTCATTACGATCTGCCAGAGCTGGTTGGTTCGGGAGCGGAACCCGCCAGCGCTGCTGAGCAGGTAATAGCGCCACATGCGTTCAAAGCGTTCGCCATAATTGTCTTTCAAGCGTGGCCAGGCATTGGTAAAGTTGCCATGCCACGCCATCAAGGTGCGGTCATAGTGAGGGCCGATGTTATGCCAATCTTCCATAACGAACAAGCCTTCCATGGCAGACCCCAATTGAGCGATGGAGGGCAGCATGCCATTGGGAAAGATGTATTTGTCAGTCCAGGGATCACCGCTGGTGCGGCTGACATTGCTTCCGATGGTATGGATGAAGGCGATGCCACCGGGTTTCAGGCAGCGGTCAACCACCTGCATGTAAGTGCGATAATTTTTATAGCCCACATGTTCCATTACACCGATGGAAATCACCGCATCGTAGGTTCCCTGCACCTCACGATAATCCTGTAAACGAAGTTCAACAGGAAGGCCTTTGCACAATTGCCTCCCCAGTTCCACCTGTTCTTTGGATACGGTCACTCCCAGCACATGGGCATTGTATTTTTCGGCGGCATATTTGGCGAAACTGCCCCAACCGCAGCCCAATTCCAGAATGCGCATTCCAGGATGGATACCAATTTTCCGGCATACCAATGCCAACTTGGCTTCCTGGGCGTCATCCAGGGTGTCAGCGTCTTGCCAATAGCCACAGGTGTAGTTTAATCGTTTGTCTAACATGGCGCGATAGAGGTCATTGCCGAGGTCATAATGTTGTTCTCCGATGATAAAGGCGCGAGCAGATGATTGCCGGTTGAACAATCTTGCCATGAGGGCATTCACTTTTATAGAAAAGCTTTGCTTCACCTTGTCCCTCAAATTCGCGCGCAAAATGCGGTCCATCATTTGATCCAGACTGGGGCAATCCCACCAACCATCCATGTAGGATTCTCCCAAACCGAGAGACGTGTGCGCCAACACGCGTCGATAGAAACCTTGGTTATGCACTTGAATGTCCCACGGATGCGGGCCATTCACTTCGATCTCTGCCAGCGCCATCAACGAACGGATGACTTGTTCAGCTTTGTCCATCGAAACCTCCATCAGGGATATATTTCGCCGATTGGATTGTTAATGATATGGTAGGGGATACATGACTGCTGTATATATCAATCATAGCAAAAAGTTGTGTGTTTGACTTGTTTTGTGATGCAAATGTAGGGCGGCGGACTTTGAACATCAAAAAAAAGCCGGTAAAGAGATGTTTACCGGCTTGTGTGTCATTATTTATCTTAGCTTAGATCAGGTCGCATGCTTCGGGCGGCATCCAATGAGCATCCTGTCCAGCCCATTTGACATTGCAGCCAATAGGGTTGGTCAGTGGTGTAGTAATTTCTTCGCCATTCACCAGCTGGGTGAGAGCGTTGTCAAGGTCGTTGACAGTCATCTTGGAGGTGTCGCGGGGATTGTCGACACCGCGGCCGGTGTAGACCAGTTTGCGGTCTTCATCGAACACGTAGAAATGAGGGGTGCGCAACGCGCCATAGGCGGTGGCAATGGTCTGGTCCTGGTCGTGCAGATATACCCAGGGGAATTTGTGCTCTGCCATGCGCTCGACCATGTGTTCGAATGAATCTTCTTCGTAGGTCTGTTCACTGTTGGAGTTGATGGCAACGAATTTGACGCCGTGCGGGGCGAATTTTTCAGCGGTGGCGCGGGTAACTTCATCAGACCCGATCACATAGGGGCAGTGGTTGCAGGTGAAGAAGATCACCAGGTATTTGGCATCATCGAAATCGTGCAGTGAGTAGGTCTTGCCATCGGTGGCGGGCAGGGTAAACTCTTTGGGTGAAGCGCCAAGCGGGAGGGTAAAGGGTTGCATATAGATATCCTTTCAACTGTATTGATCATTCATAAGTTTTTCTCATCTGACTATACTTGGTAAACGTTAACTTTTTATAGGTGCTTTTGTTTTTTTCACATTGATCCTGAGATGAATCGTTTTGGTTTGCGAGAGTATTTACTCGCGCAATTTCCAATAGACTTCGTTGGTAATCAGTTGCTGCTTCAGTGAATTGACCGAAGTGGAGGCGTTGATGTGAATGAACTCGATCTGCATCATTTCCGCCCAATCGCGCAAGTGTTCGGCGGTGAGGGCGTAACTGAAGATGCTGTGGTGGGCGCCGCCTGACAAAATCCAGCATTCGGAACCGGTGATGAGATCGGGCATGGGTTTCCACATCACACGCGCCACCGGCAGGTTGGGCATGGGCGCCAGCGGCTGGCATGCCTGGATGTCATGAACGATCATGCGGAATCGGTTGCCGAGGTCAATCATGGTAACCAGGATGGCGGGGCCGGCTTTGCCGTCAAAAATGAGGCGGGCGGGGGCGGCTTTTCCGCCGATGCCCAGTGCATCTACATGGATGCGGGGTTTGTCTGCGGCGATGCTGGGGCAGATCTCAAGCATGTGCGCACCCAACACCAGTTCATTGCCCTGCGCCAGGTCATAGGTGTAATCTTCCATGAAGGTGACGCCCGCTTCGAGTCCCTGCGCCATGGCCTTCATGATGTGCAGCAAGGCAGCCGATTTCCAGTCGCCTTCCGCACCGAAGCCGAATCCTTTGGACATCAGGTTCTGGGTGGCAAGACCAGGCAGCTGCTCCAGTCCATACAGGTCTTCGAAGGTGTCGGTGTAGGCACCAAATCCGCCCTGGGTGAGAAAAGTTTCCAGCGCGGTTTCCATCTTTGCCTGGTAACGGATGGCATCGACCTGATCGGTGGCGACAGTGTATTTTCCTTCATATTCATCCATTTTTGCGGCGATTTGCTGGTCGGTAACAGCGTTGACCTGTTCCACAAATTCACCCACACCCCAGGTGTTGACACTCCAGCCGAATTTGCGTTGTGCTTCAACTTTATCGCCTTCGGTGACCGCGACTTCACGCATGTTGTCGCCGAAACGGGCGACCTTTAGCGAGCGGGATACCGCGACGCCGACCGCAGAGCGCATCCAATCAGCGATACGTTGGCGCATGGCGGCATCGCGCCAGTAACCGGCGATGATTTTACGCGGTTTGCGCAGGCGCGCGCTCAGGAAGCCATGCTCGCGATCTCCATGCGCGGATTGATGCAGGTTCATGAAATCCATGTCGATGGTGTCATAGGGGATGCGGCGGTTGAATTGCGTGTTCAGATGCAAGTAGGGTTTGTTGAGCAGGCTCAATCCCTGAATCCACATTTTGGAAGGAGAAAAGGTGTGCATCCAGGTGATGACACCGGCGCAGTGCGGGTCATGGTTGGCGTCATTCATCACGTTGGTGACTTCGTCGAGGGTGGTGACCAGCCCGCCGAATTTGATCTGGCAGGGGAAAGCGGGATCGGCGTTTAATTCTTGTGACATCTGCAGGGCGTTTTCTTTGACAGTGGCGAGGGCATCCGGCCCGTACAGGTGCTGGCTGCCAACCACGAACCAGAACTCAAAATCATGGATGTTTTTCATTGGCTTTACTCCTGTGATATCAATATGAATTGATTGTATCAAATGAATGGTGTGATTTTACTGCTACGAAAAGGTGAAGAGTGGTGTGTTTACTTTTTTTCGAGTTCGAAGCGCGCCTTGATGGTGATGTCTTGCGGGTAGTTGCCAAAACGGCGGCCAAACAGGGTGACGCCGCGCACATTGTGGGCATCAGGTTTTACACCGATGCGTACTTTGATGGCGTCACCTTTTGCCAACCCCAATTCATCGATACTCACGGATGAGGAGCGCAAGCCATCGATGTAGGAGCCGTCGCGGGAGACTTTCCAGACCTTGTGCTGGCCATACTGCGAATTTTGCGTGCCCCACCAGTCAGGTGTCAGCAAGCCGCGTTCACCGCCGAAATCAGATGGACTGGTCCAACGGCCAATTTCGATGCCATTGATCCATACAGTGATATCGGAGGGGTATTCGAGATTGTGCAGCGGGGCTGCAGAACAGGCTTCAAAACTGACCTCAAAAGTATCGAGGTGGATATTGCGGGGCAGACGGTTGGGGAATAGATATTCGACATAGCCCTGGTGGAACCAGATCATCTGGGCATAGATGCGTTCGGGTTCAAAGAAGGAAGCCGGGTCATCCAGCTGGCCGATGATGCCGATTTCGCCGAGGATACCGCAGGTGGGCGTGGCCTTGATCTCGCTGTAGGAGCCGATTGGCATAGAGATTTCGACATTGTCTTCTTTTTGCTTGAAATCCACCGGGAATTGAATCATGAACTGGTCATAGACGCGCCGGCACATGCGCTGCAAGCCGCGAGTGGCGGGCAGCAGTTCAGATTGCAGCAGGCCGGCTTTCTCCAACAGGTTAATATGCTGGGTGGCGGTCGAGATGGGCAGATCGAGGGCTTCGGCGATGTCGACGACAGAGCGGGCATCAGCGCCAATGAAATTCAAGATATTGACGCGTTTTTCATTGCCAAGCGCTTTGGCGACTGTTTCGATGCGACCCACCTGGTCTTCAAAGGCGGTCACTGTCAGTACGCGCCCAGAGAATGGGGCGGGGTTTGTCTCCATAGGTCACTCCTTGTGGCTGCTGCGTTTCTTCCCATAAAATATGATGCAATTAAACGCAATATCGTTATTCACTGTATATATTTATACATCTTTTTGCAGATAAAACAATAGTGAATGATATTTACGTATGCTCAATGTGTTTTTGGGGAGGTTTTTCCGTCATAAAAAGACGAAACAAACCCTCACAGTTAATAACGACAGTTCCGCCAGAAGGCATCCAGCATCCACTGGTAGGAGGCGAGGTCGACGGTGGGCGGGATGGAGTGATCTTCGGTAAAGACGAAGCGGGCATTTCTGGCTTTCATGCCCTCCAAAAGATGTTTCGTCTCTCGCTGGATGGTGTCTTTGTCGTTGGTTTCAAGGACGCGTACATCTAATCCGCCGATGAAGACCAGGTTTTCGCCGTATTTTTCAGCGAACAGGAAGGGATCATTGCCGTCGGCTTTGCGTTCAATGGGGTTGAGGGCGTCAAAGCCGACCTCGACGATCATTTCCATCGCCTGGGCGACCGAACCGCAAGAATGCAGCACAACGGGCAGGCTCAGCGAGTGGAAGTAATCTATCATTTCTTTGTAATAGGGAAAGATCAGGTTACGGTAGGTGCGGGGTGAAGCGAACAAACCGTTCTTATAGCCAAGGTCTTCGTATAGCCACAAACCATCAGGCAAGCCGACATGATCGAACAGGTACTTAAAACTGGCGAGGAAGAAATCCGTATAAACGCGGCAATAGTCATGAATCCAATCGGGATCAAGCAGCAAGCTTTCATACAGGGTCACATCGCCCATGGAGGAGCGCATGGCTTCAAACACATGCAGGTGGCCGAAGTAGCGCCACACGCCAGCACCCGTGGCTTGCTGGTGATTTTCACGGGCGGTTTGCAGATTGACCCTCGCGGGATCCCAGGCAACAATGTGCGGGCGGTATTCCTGTTCCCATATCTCACGGGTCGTCAATTTAAAGGCGATATGCTCAGGGGTGCCGCTTTTGTGTTTCCAATATTTGAGGTGGGCGCCAGAGCCGTTCTCATAGACCTCCCACTCATCGGTTTCTTCAATGACTTCTTTGTGATCGATCAGGGGGTGGTAATCCCAAAAACCGTAGGTGTGCGACATGTCATACTGGAAATGCTGCCAGGCGGGCACCGGTTGCGGATATTCGCTCGCTCGCGTGACTTCCACTTCTCTGCCCGTTGCTGGATCCCAGCGCTTTTCACCTGCCTGTTTTACGACCATTTGGGTGGGGTAGCCCTGTTGCACCCACTTGGCATAGGTCTCAGGCCAGGGGTTTCCGGTCAGGGCGGCGCGCTCAACGGTCTGTTTGGCGAATAGTCCCTTTATTAATGCCTGTGAATTCATGGGAACTCCTTAATTGCAGGTTGAAAAGGGTTGGTGTTGTTAGTTATGGTTGGTTTTCGGGGAAAAGCAAGGCATCTACATAGATGTCTGAAAACTCAGGGTGGGCGGTCAATTCCACATACTCCACCTGTTTGAGGATATCGTTGACATGGACGCGCTTGTTCTGCGAGAGCAGCAGGTATTTTGCACCGACGCCGGCAGCGTTGCCGACCTGTTCGAAGCGTTCCAGGGGCAATGGTGGAAACATGCCGATTTGAACCGCACTCTGCAGATCAAGGTAGGTGCCGAATGCGCCTGCCACCACAAAGCGGTCGATGGCTTGTTCGCTGATGCCGCACGCCCGCAGCAGCACCTCGACTCCTGCGCGGATGGCGCCTTTTGCCAGCTGGATCTCGTTAATGTCTTTGCGGGTGATGATGATGTCGGCGCCGTTACCGCTCTGTTCTGCGGGCACCAGCAGATATTGGCGGTTGCGGGTGCCGGTTGAGGTCACTCCGGGAACGTCAGCTCTTAACTGGCCGTTAGGGTCAATCACACCAGTGCGACTCAGTTCCGCCACGGCATCCAGGATGCCGGAACCGCAGATGCCGATGGGTGCAGCCCCATCAATGGTCTGTACTGCGGGTTGGTGTTGGTCGATGGAGACATGCTCGATAGCGCCCGGCATAGCGCGCATGCCGTGGGTGATATGAGCGCCTTCAAAGGCAGGGCCTGAGGCACAGGAGCAGCTCAGCAAGCGTCCTTCATGCACCAGGCTGATTTCGGTGTTGGTGCCGATATCGACAGCTACGATGGTTTGTTGTTCTTGGGCAGCCCGTCTGACTATGTCCGTGGCCAACAGCATGGCAGAATGGTCTGCACCGACAAAGCCGGCGATATTGGGCGGCATATAAAGATAGGCGCTGATGGCAGCCGACAATCCCATATCGTTGCAGCGGCGTTCAATGGCTTTGTTCAGCGAGGCGACGTAGGGTGCCTGGGCCAATTGAGCGGCTGGTATGCCCAGGAACAAGTGATGAATGGCGGTGTTGCCGACGAAAACACAATCGACGATCTGCGCAGGGGTGGCATTTATCTGCTGGCCGAGCTGGCTGATAAGGTTGTTAACACCATCCACCAGTCGCTGCTGCAGGATGTCTGCGCCTTCTGTGTTTTCATTGGCAAATTGAATACGGCTGACCACATCTTCGCCATAGGGGATTTGAGGGTTGGTGATGCCGGTTCTGGCGAGAATATCGCCGCTTTCCAGATCAACCAGATAGCCAGCGATCTTGGTGGTGCCGATATCGACAGCCAGCCCGTAAACGGGGATATGCTGCGGCAGGAGGGCGATGACTTCGCGGGATTGGCGCACCACTGCTCGTATGTGCCAGTCATTTTCGCGCAAATCGTTCGATAAGCGTGTCAGAAGCGGGAAATGGATCTCAGCCCCGATACAGCCCTGCTCTGCCAGCGCATCTTGCAGACGGGTGGCATCCGACCGCAGGTCCTGCACGGTGGGCGGTGTGAGGGAAAGGTCAAACCAGGTGATGAGGGGATCAATCTCAATATGGCCATCTTCGCCTTCAATTTGCAGGCGTTGGGCGGTAGTCAACGAGTCAGGCGGCAGGTAAAGTCGGGCGTCACTGCACAGACTGGTCTGGCAAGCAAGACGCATACCCTGCGCCATATCGTGAGGAGTAAGGGCTTCAGCTTCAGTGTCGGTGATAGCTGTAAGGTCACCCTCCATGTGCTGGACTCTGCATTTACCGCACCAACCTTCACCGCCACACACGGCATTGATCTGTACGCCGGCTTGCTGGACGACTTGCAAAATGGTCAGGTCAGCGGCTGCAGTTAACCGCAGACCAATCGGTTCGAGATCAAGGGTGAAGGAAGCGGTGGGTTTCTCGTGTAAGGGAGTCATAAGTCCTTATTCTACTCCGTTTTATGGAAGAATGGGCGGCAGTTTTTTAATGAAAATGGGGCTTCTGTTACAATGAACCGATATACGTAGAAATGGAGCGAGTATGGAGATCAGTCATCTTTCTTATAGCAGTATCAGCCTGTACCAGCGCTGCCCGCGCAAATGGAAATTCCGCTACCTTGAGAAAATTCCCACCAGAGCCAGTGAAGCATTGGCTTTCGGTGGAGCGATCCATAACGCCATTGAGGATTATCTGCGCAGCGGCGGTGATTTGCCGGCCATCTGGGAAGCTCGCTGGGTGGAGAAATCCATGGACGAGGAAGTAGATTTTGACGCCGAAACCGATCAGGCGTTGTTTCAGCAGGGGTTGGAGATGCTGCAAAGTGAGGAAATCCTCGCTGGATTACAGACGGTCCAGCCAGCAATAGAAGACGACCAGCCCGTGATCGAGAAAAAAGTGGTGCTCACGGTGGACGATGTGCCTGTGCCGGTGATTGGTTATGTCGACATCATCACGGCAGACCAATTGCCGGGTGATTTTAAAACATCGCAAAACCGCTGGAGCGAAAGCAAAGCGGGACAGGAGATTCAACCGTTGTTTTACCTGGCCGCGCTGGAACAGGAAGGGCATGCACTGCCGGAATGGTCATTTAACCATTATGTATTGACCAAGGGCAAATACCAGTTTCAAAACCTGCGGTCAACATTTCGACCGCAGCAAAAGGACTGGCTGTTTGCGATGATTCGCAATGTCTGGGGCGGTATTGAAGCGGGGGTATTCTTCGAGAATCCCACCAGTGACTGGGCTTGCAGTGAGAAATTCTGCGAGTATTGGGCGTTGTGTCGGGGTAAATACGCCTGACCGTTGTGTAGTCGTAAATGAGATGCCTGCGCCTGTCGGGTATAATGAGTGGGCATTCGTAGAACAGGATAAGCGACCATCTTGAGCGAAAAACAACAGTGGTTCCAATTTCAAATAGAAGCAGCCAGCGGGCAAGCGCGCGCCGGCAGGTTTTCTACCCCGCATGGCGATGTAGTGACCCCGATCTTTGCGCCGGTTGGCACGCAAGCAGCCATGAAGGGTGGCGTGACGCCGGCCCAATTGGAAGAGGCTGGCGCGAACCTGGTGCTTGCCAACACCTATCATCTGCACATCCGTCCGGGTGAAGATCTGGTGGCGGAGATGGGGGGCTTGCATGAATTCATGCAATGGCGCGGCCCCATGTTGACGGACTCAGGCGGTTTTCAGGTATTTTCGCTGGCAAAATTGCGCAAGGTGGATGAAGACGGAGTCACCTTCCGTTCGTATCTGGATGGTTCCATGAAGCGTCTGACACCCGAAAGTTCGATTGAGATTCAGGAGAAATTGGGTGCGGATATCATCATGGCGTTCGATGAATGTGCGGAACCGTATGACCATACCTATTCCAAAGCTGCCATGGAGCGCACCCACCGCTGGGCGCAGCGCTGTCAGGAAGCCAAGAAACGAGATGATCAGGCTTTGTTCGGCATCGTGCAGGGCGGAATTTTCCCGGATTTGCGGGAGGAATCCTGCCGGGCGATCGCCGCGTTGGACACACCTGGCATCGCCATCGGTGGTTTGTCGGTAGGCGAGACCAAAGAAGAGATGAATACCGTGCTTGACCAGGTGAATGAGATTCTGCCGAAAGACAAACCGCGTTATTTGATGGGTGTGGGATCGCCGCAAGACCTGGTCAATGGTATCCTGCGGGGGGTGGACATTTTTGACTGTGTGCTGCCGACCCGCCTTGCCCGCCACAAAGCTGCCATGACCATGACGGGCAGGATCAATTTGCAGAACGCCACCTATCGCAATGACCCGGCACCGCTGGATGAACAGTGCGGTTGCTATACCTGCCAGCATTTCTCACGCGCTTATCTGCGGCATTTGTTCAACGCCAAAGAAGCGCTGGGTGGTACGCTGGTGTCTATTCACAATCTCTTTACATTGCTGGCATTGGTACGCCAGTGCCGCCAGGCAATCGAAGCGGACCGGTTTGCCGATTTTGCCGCCAATTTCCTCGCCAACTATCAGGACGGTTCACAATGAGTATCTTTCAGGCGATTATTCTTGGCATTGTGCAGGGGCTTTCTGAGTTTCTGCCTATCTCCAGTTCCGGCCATCTGGTGCTGGTACCGGCTATGCTGGGTTGGACCATTCCTGAGGACCAGGTCTTCCCCTTTGGCGTGCTGGTGCAGTTGGGCACATTGGCGGCTGTGTTCATCTACTTTCGCCAAGATATATGGCTGATGGTGAAAGGCTTTGTCAATGGCCTGCGAGAAAAAGCGCCTTTCAAAGAAGCGGACAGTCGGCGTGCCTGGCTGATCATCCTGGCAACCATTCCGGCAGGTGTGATCGGGTTGCTGTTGGAAGATGTGGTCGAAGAAGCCTTCAAAAGTCCGCTGGCGGCGGGTTTGTTCCTGCTATTGACAGCGGTGATTTTGTGGGTGTCTGAGCACATTTCTCACCAAGAGCGAATTTTGGATGATATCCACTGGCGGGATGCGGTCTGGATCGGACTGGGACAGGCGCTGGCCATCTTTCCGGGCGTGTCACGTTCAGGTGCAACCATTGCCAGCGGGGTTGTGCGGGGGATCAACCGGCGGGATGCAGCACGGTTTTCTTTCCTGATGTCGATTCCCATCATGCTGGCGGCAGGCTTGCTGGGCTTGCGTGACTTGCTGGCGATCGAGAACCTGGCGGCTTTCCTGCCTTCGATGGTGATCGGGTTTGTTACTGCGGGGGTGGTGGGGTACTTCTCCATTGCCTGGCTGCTGAAATTCATGCGTGAACGATCGTTGAAATTATTCTCCTATTATTGCGTTGCCTTTTCTGTAGCGGCATTGATGGTGATTTATGTTTTTTAGGCGATGCATACTCTTGTTAATGGCGCTTGTTCTTGCAGCAGGCTGTGCATCGGATGTGATCGAACCGCTGGTAACGGTGGAAGCTCCAACCAGGCCGGCGGTGTTGCAGGTGGGGCTGAGCGATAGCCTCAGTGCATTTGAACCAATCTTGTATGATTGCGCCACAGATGCAGGCGTGTTGGTTGAGACCCTGCCATGGAGGGTGCTGGGCGATAAGACAAAAGATGTCTTTTTGGTGTATGGCGAGGGTGGCAAACAGTTACCAGAGCATGTGTACCAGGTTGGCAGGTCGCCATTGGTGATGATCGTACACCCGGACAACCCGGTCGATGATTTCTCGCAAAATGATCTGTTGCGGATGTATCAGGGCGAAATTACTGATTGGCGTGATCTCAGCCCGTTATCGTCGTATGGCGGCGAAATGGCGGTATGGGGCTACATGCCGGGTAGTGAATTGCAGGATGCCTTTGCTGAAGGTATTTCGGCGAACAATCTGCAGGGAGCGTGGTTTACAGCGCCTGACCCCGTGGCATTGGTTGAACAGGTGGCACAGGATGCACTGGCGGTCGGGTTCGTGCCGCTGTGGGAGTTGACTTCGTCTGTGCGGGCAGTACCGCTGCGTGATCTGGCATTTGAAGCGCTGCCGCTTCTGGCAATGTGGGAGCAGATGCCTGATGCGTTACAGCAAGCATGGCTGGTGTGTGTGCAATCCGAGTTGCCGCAGGTGGAGGAATGAGATGACGATAGAATTTGTCTTGAAAGAACAAACCTTGAAGGTGGAAGAGAAATCCATCAGCATTCGGGATGCGATGCGGGCGTTGCACCTGTCTCCACAGGCCTACCTGGCGGTGAAAGATGGTGTTTTGCTGAACGAGGGCGATGTGGTGCGCGCGGGTGAGGTGGTCAGGCTGGTGGCGGTGATCTCAGGAGGCGCCGGGTGAGCTATATACGCTGTCACAAATGCGATCAGCACGCAGCCATGCGTATGAAGCACCACCGTCTGAATCTCTGCGCTGACCATTATATCGAGTATATCCAAAAACAAACCTTGCGTTCGATAAAAAAATACCGCATGTTTGCCCACTCAGAGCGGGTGTTGGTGGCGGTTTCAGGCGGGAAAGATTCACTGGCTTTGTGGGATGTGCTGCTGACGCTGGGATATAAGGCAGATGGTTTCTACATTGACCTGGGCATTGATGAGGGTCTGGGATATTCTTCGAAAAGCCGCATGACGGCGGAACAATTTGCGCAGTCAAAAGACGCTCAACTTACTGTGGTTGATTTTGCCGGTGCATACGGGCTCACCATCGGGGAACTGGCAAAACGGACGCGGCGCGGGACCGACAAACCCTGTTCGGTGTGCGGGATCGCCAAACGGCACACGATGAATGCTATCACGCAAAAGGGCGGGTATGATGTGATCGCTACCGGACATAACCTGGATGATGAGGCGGCGGTGTTGTTCAGCAACACCCTGCGCTGGGACACGGACATGATGATGCGTCAATCACCTGTGCTGGAGGCACGCCACGGCATGCCCCGTAAGGTCAAGCCTTTTTTCCGTTTTTATGAACGCGAGACTGCAGCATATGCACTGCTGCGAGGAATCGATTACATACAGGATGAATGCCCGTTCGCGGAAGGCAGTCGCACCATCGAATTGAAACACCTCCTGAACCAATTGGAGGACCAATCAGCTGGTGCTAAGTTGAATTTCTACATGAATTTTCTCAAGGCGCAGGAACAGGATTTCTTCAACCGTGATAAAGATGAAGCGACCCGGGCCAATTTGAACCGTTGCCTTCAGTGCGGCCAGCCGACCACCGCCGAAGGTTTGTGCGGCTTTTGCCGCCTGTTGGCACAAAGCCAGCGGTAACGGTTGCCATTCCTTTTCTTTGTATAAATTCACCAATTTTCCGTGAATCAAGGGTATAATGTTGCCAATATATTTGCACTGAAAGGAGTGTATTTTAACCATGGCTAATGTTAGCTACAAACATGTATGGAAGCGCTTTGGGGATGTTATTGCGCTTCAAGATCTCAACATTGAGATCGAAGACAAGGAATTCCTTGTCCTGGTTGGCCCTTCAGGCTGCGGTAAGACAACAGCACTGCGATGTCTGGCAGGTTTGGAGGAAGTGAGTGAGGGTGAGGTGTTTATCGAGGATGAGGTTGTCAATGACATACCACCCAAAGACCGCGATATCGCAATGGTGTTCCAATCCTATGCGCTGTATCCACACATGAGTGTGTTTGATAACATGGCATTTGGTTTGAAACTGCGCCGAACCCCCAAAGACGAGATCAAAGAACGGGTGGCGGCGGCGGCGAAGATCCTTGGTATCGAAATGCTATTGGATCGTAAACCACGTGAATTGTCAGGCGGCCAGAGGCAGCGCGTGGCGGTGGGGCGCGCTATTGTGCGCGAACCCAAAGTGTTCCTGTTCGATGAGCCGCTCTCGAACCTGGACGCCAAGCTGCGCGTACAAATGCGTACTGAGATCTCGCGCCTGCATCAGCGTCTGGCAACCACTTTCATCTATGTAACCCACGACCAGGTGGAAGCCATGACGATGGCGACACGTATTGCGGTGCTGAATTTTGGGGTACTGCAGCAGTTAGACTCTCCTCAGGAGCTGTATGACCGGCCAAATAACAAATTCGTGGCTGGTTTTATCGGCTCGCCTGCAATGAACTTCTTCGATGCTCGCTTGGATACGGTGGACGGAGCACTCAGCATTGTTACTGAGGACTTTATCATCTCAGTGCCTGCCGACAAGCTGGATCTGTATGGCAAACACAAAGGGAAAGACGTGGTGTTCGGCATTCGTCCTGAAGATGTTCACGATCCTTCGTATTTGCCGTCTGGCATTCATACTGCGCCGGTCAAGGCAAAGGTGGACGTGCTGGAAATGATGGGCAATGAGATCTTCCTGTACTGGGTGTATGGTGACGGTGAACACGTTGCCCGCATTGACCCACGCTCTGGCTTCTCCGTTGGTGAGGATATCGAATTGATGTTCAACCTCGACAAAATTCACCTGTTCGACAAGAGTGTTGACGAAGATAATCCGCCCGCTATTCGGTAAAACATAATAAACAACCAGAAACCTGAGGTGATTCTCATCATCTCAGGTTTTCTTTTTAAGAAAACCTGTTATAATCCATCCGGTTGTTCAGCAATGAACAACCCCGTACTTTTTTAATGAATGAGAAATCCTGGATGGCGCGGCACCGCTCGCGATGCTGAGCGCCCTTTCAATCTAAGACACGTTTCTGACATTGGAAGCTCCTGTTCGGATGCCGCCCTATGTGGCTGGCTAATGGGTGATAACAGGCATGGATGCCTCAAGAACAGCAGGAGATTTTCTAATGACAGGTGAATTTGTTTTATTTGGCTTGCAGCCACAATTGCTGCAGGCAATTGAAGAACGCGGGTATGAAACCCCGACCCCCATCCAGCAAGCGGTGATTCCGCTGATGTTGGAAGCCAATGATGTGGTGGCGCAGTCACAGACGGGCACCGGCAAGACAGCAGCATTTGCCCTGCCGATCCTGAACGTGATGCAGCACAAAGAACGCCAGGTGCAATGCCTGGTGCTGGCCCCGACGCGCGAATTGGTGCGGCAGGTGGCAGAAATTATGGAAGCTTATGGCAAGCACACCGATATCCAGGTGGTCTCCATCTATGGCGGCGACCGCTATGACCGTCAGATTGCTGGCTTACGAAGTGGCGCGGATGTGGTGGTCGGCACGCCGGGACGTCTGCTGGACTTGCTCAACCGAAAAATTCTCGATCTCAGCCATGTACGCCATGTGGTGCTGGACGAAGCTGATGAGATGCTCAGCATGGGGTTCATCGACGATGTCGAAACCATCCTTGAGCATATCACCGTGCCGCACCAGACAGCGTTGTTCTCCGCCACCATGCCGCAGCGCATTGTGGAACTTTCGCAGAAACACCTATTTGAACCGATGGAAGTACACATTGAGGGCGACCATCTGACGGTGGAGAGCATTGACCAGCGTTATTACATCATCAACCAGAACGACAAGATCGCGGCATTGACGCGCTTGTTCGAGGTGGAAGATATCAGCAGCGCGCTGATTTTCACCAAAACACGTGTGCGCACCGGTGAGGTGGCGAATGAATTGAGCCAGCGCGGGTATCCGGCGGAAGCTATCAGCGGCGATTTGAATCAGGATGCGCGCAACCAGGTGTTAGAGCGGTTTAAGAACAAACAAATCAAGGTGCTGGTAGCCACTGATGTGGCGGCACGCGGTTTGGATATTGAAGGCATTTCGCATGTCATCAACTATGACCTGCCTTATGAAGAAGAAGCCTATGTGCACCGCATCGGACGCACAGCGCGAGCAGGCAAGAGCGGTATTGCCATCACGTTGGTCACACCCAAGGAAGAATATCGCATTAATCGTTTGAAACGGTTTATCAACGCGCCGATCCATCAATTTCCCATTCCCACCAAAGAGGAGATCGTTGCTCACCGCAACCAGGCCTTGATGGATGAACTGACCAAATGGCTGGCGAGAGATCGCTGCAAACAAGAATTGAAGATGGTCGAGGAACTGGTCAGTGAGGGAAATGACCCGATGATGTTGGCGGCGGTGGCGTTAAAGCTGGCGCGCGCTCAGGAACGGCAGCGGCCGATCTGGGATATCAGTGAAGCCAAAGCGCCACCGGCCAGTCGCAAACGGGATGATAAGAAGAAACGGCGCGAACCTCGTGCAGATAGAGGCACGCCCGGCGAACCGATCTCGAAAGAGTCGCACGAAGCCGGTATGGTGCGCTTGCAGTTGAGCGTGGGCAAAAATCACAACGCCCGTCCGCGTGATGTGGTCGGTATTCTGGCTTATCAGGCGGATATTCCCGGTTCAGAGATCGGCAAGATCTTTATTTCTAAGAATTATACGCTGGTGGATGTGCCTGAGAGGCATGTTTCGGCGGTGCTGGGCAAGTCGGGCAAGATAAAGCTGCACAAAT
>CAYMNB010000050.1:0-19409 GCA_964391725.1 uncultured Anaerolineaceae bacterium
CAAGACGAGATCAACAGCTATCACACCTATAACCGCCTGGCAAAACGAATAAAAAACGAACACAACAGCCAGACCCTGCGCAAAAACGCTGCTCAGGAGATGAAGCATTACAACATCTGGAAGAAGTACACCCAACGTGATTTGAAACCACAAATGGGCAAAGTAAGGCTCTTCGCCTTCATCAGTCGGGTCTTCGGGCTTACCTTTGGTGTCAAATTGATGGAAAAAGGCGAAGAGGCCGCCCAGCTTGCTTATTCACAAATCATTGACCAGGTGCCAGAAGCTCGTATGGTGATGCAGGAAGAAGAAGTCCACGAAGATGAACTGCTGGCGATGATCGATGAAGAAGCCCTGACCTACGCCGGATCGGTCGTGCTGGGGTTGAATGACGCCCTGGTAGAATTGACCGGCGTCCTGGCAGGCCTGACCTTCGCCTTCCAGAACACCCGGCTGATCGCCCTCACCGGCCTGATCACCGGCATCTCTGCCTCCTTCTCCATGGCGGCTTCTGAATACCTGTCGCAAAAGAACGAACAAACCGAAGAAGGTGGTTTGAAACAAGATCCGGTGAAATCAGCCATTTACACCGGCATTGCCTACATCGTCACCGTTGCCGCCCTGGTGCTGCCTTACCTCCTGTTCGCCAACTACCTCGTAGCGCTGGCATTCACCCTGCTTAACGCCATCCTTGTCATCTTTATTTTCAACTACTACATCTCGGTTGCCAAAGACCTGAATTTCCGCAAACGGTTTTTCGAAATGGCACTGATCAGTATGGGTGTGGCTGCCATTTCTTTCCTGGTAGGCGTGGTGGTGAAAAACGTGTTCGGGATCGAAATATAAGCAAATTGCAGCAGACCGAAGTTACTACTCTACGCGGAATGTAGCCACCAAGCTGTCAGTCACCAGGTGCCAGATCTGCACTTCGCGGTCATTGCGCACAGCAAACAGAATGTCATCCGGCGCGAACACCATCTGTTGCACTTGTGGAATCTGACGGCTGATGACACGCTGCTCCTCACCGCTGCGCAGTTGATAGAACTTGATCAGGTTTTCTTCGGTCGCCACTGCCAGGGTCTGATTATCGGCGTTGAACGCCAGCGCGGTCACATTGCCGGCAAAGGTGTTAAATTCACGCACCTTTTCACGCGCTGGAATATCCCACAGAAAGACCACCGGTTTGTCCTTGAAGCGCACCGCCAGGTATTGGCTGTTGGCGGAGTATGCCACGCCGGTGACATCGCGGGTGTCACCGAGAAACGTGATTCTCTCGCCAGTCGCGCTGTCAAGCAGCCGCAAACGATCAAACAACGAATACACAGCAAAAGAACGGCGGTCTGGTGCAAACACCACTCCATAATAATTGATTGCGGATTGCGACAAGCGGTAAACGTCAAGCAAGGCGCCATCACTGGTACGCCATTTCAAGATCATATCCAACCTGGCATTGGTGAAAAGTGTCTGCCCGTCCTGTGAAAAAGCAAGCTGGTCAATGTCACCGCGCGCTTCGGTATAATCGAAACTCTGTACTTCTGCCCCATCGCTGACCCGCCACATTTTCGCACGCGTAGTGAATTCGTCGCCGGAACCTGTGCGGTCAAACCCAGCCGCGATATATGCGCCATCAGCAGAGAAAGACAGTGTTCTCACCGGCACCGGCGGATCCATGGCAATGTACAGGATTTCATTAAGCTCTCTGCCATCATAAATGGTGATGCCTTCACTGCCTGCCAGGGCGAACAAGCGGCCATCCTGTGACCATGCCATATCAGCCAGCAACCTGCCGCGCACCAGGTTGAAGACACCCTCCAAAACAGCCGGTGTACTGGTCGGGGTGGTAACCACCACCGCCGTTGTCACCTGATCATTGCGTCCAACGATTGGTGTATATGTGGGTGTTGATGTCAGAGTCGAGGTCGGGGTTGGGGTTTCGGTGGGTGGTATCTCTTCGTTCGTGACGGGATTGGTGCTGGTATTGGTCGCTGTAGCCAATTCCACGGTTTCGGTGAATAACATAGCCACCGAAGGGTTATCTGTCGTATCTACCTGCATCCAATAATCACGAGTCAGCCAGGCCCCCAGCGCAACCAGCCCAAGTACCGCCAACAAACCAATTGTGAACAAAATCCTTTTTTGGGATTTTGTCAGCCCAGAGGTTGGCTGGGGGGTTTCTTCTTGCTCCTCTGGCTGAACTGACTCATTTTCAGGCTCTGGCATATCTAGTTCTTCTTGATCCTCTTCGACGTACAAGTCCTTGGGATCAATTCCGCTGACTTCTTCCTCGGGTGTATCAAACGATGACTGTACCTGTGAGGCAAGCATGGTTAGCGCTTTTTGCAGGCGGGTATCATCAGGATGAAATGCCAATGCCTGGGTCAGCACCTCGTAACGTTCCTTTTCGTTCGGCATAGTGTCTGCCAGCCAGAACCATGCCATGATCTCTTGCGGTTGTTCATCCACCAGCGTTTGCAGGATTTCACGTGCTTTGTCTTTTTCGCCTTCCTTAATCAGCGAGATGGCTTCCTGTAAATTATCCATTATGCTCTATCCTCATCCTGTTAATTCCCCCATCGCAGCATCGTTCCATTGGCAGGCAAGGTGATTGCCGCCCGGTCACCAGCACGCAGCAACTTGAGCTCGCCTGTCACGGGATCTGAGATTAATGCCAGAGAAGCATCACGTGCCCACAGCACCTCAGTCAATCCTGCATAACTATCGGGGCGGATCACCTGTAGCAGAGACACCCCGTCATCGGCTGCCTGCGCCATCATCAATGGCACATCGCTCCGCTTTTCACGCGGCGCATAAAAGAAAAGCAGGTCGCCGTTGACTGGTTCCTGAATCGGAAATGCGCTGAAAAACTCTGCGTTTGCGCTTTGCGCGCCAGGTAGAATTGTTTCTATCGTATCTTCCCCGATATCCACCAGCCACAGGCCTACCGCATTGCCGTATTCATCCTCACCTGTGAAGTACACAGCGTCCTGTTCAGCATTCAACTGCGGCTGGCAACACGCACCATCTTCGAACTCCGCATACAATTCACCATTCCAGGCGTTCAACACCAGCAGTGATTTTTTCTGATTGACCTCCACCTGTACATACAGGTTGTTGCCGCCCGGCGAATAGAAGATAGGGCGATACACCACACTGTTAGATTCAGACACCACATTGGTGCGGTATTGGGTATTCTCATTGCTCCTTAGGAAATACGTGTGCAGCCCGTTCATGGCATACGCCACACGAAAGCCATCCGGCGAGAATAACGGTGATGTGATCGCTTTCAACATCACATCCTGGGGCGAATCTGCTGTATATGCCTCTCCACTCACCAGCACCCGGCGATTCTCACCGCCTTTGTTTATAAGTATCAGTTGATTGCCGCTGACAAACACCAGGTGGTCTGCCGCCTGTGACACATCAAAAGCGGTCACCGGGCTGCCTTCAAAAGTGATCTGTGTTCTCATGTAACCCCCGGGGTCCAACCGCCACACCTGGGCACTGCCGCTGGCATCGCTCAGGTAATATACCGGGGCAGGCAATGGTTCTCGCAAAGATACTGTTTCCTCAGACGATTCTTCTTCCTGTGTGAGTGTAGGCGTGGGCTTAATGAAATCCAGTTCTGGCTGCTCTTCCGCCAACGGAGCAATGCTCTCTGCCACCCCAAACGCCTGGATCGTACCATCGCCTTCTATTGTCATGAGGAAATTGCCATCCGCGTTAAGTGAGAAGGCACTCAGAGGCGCCAATACACTGCCCGCCATGCCATCGATACGGCTGCCGTCACTTCCCCAAAAAGCCAGCCCTGCTTGTTGTTGGTTGGCTGCCAGCCAGCCTTGCTCCTCGCAATACAACAATTGTTGTGCGCTTATTCCGCTGCTTTCCATGGTGTCAATCAATTCACCATTGGTGGTGCGCCAAACTTTGATAACGCCATCCGCACTCAACGAAAACAATTGCTGGCCGTCACCACTGAATTGCAACCCGCTGACAGGCTGACCGTAGGCATTGATGCGCAACAGCACCTTGCCAGTGTCCATGTCCCACATCAGAATCGCGCCATCCGCTGAACCGCTCGCCATGGTCACTCCATTACTTGCTATCGCCATGGCATCTACCGCGGCAGAATGGCCAACCAGTTCGTCCAGCAATTCACCGCTGGCAAGATCGCGCCGTTCAATGATGTGATTGCTGCGTGCCGCCAGCACCACCCGCCCATCGGGCTCAAACCCAAGCGCGGTGATACGGCGGTTGCTGCTGACCGACAGGGTTTCACCACCGGTTGCCATATCCCACAACATCAGCGTGCCATCTGCCAGCGCCCCTGCCAGAAAATTCCCCCCCGGAGAGAACGAGAGCAGGCTGGCATTGGCTGGAAAACCTTTGACATGATAGCGCAAAGACCCTCTGGCGAGATCCACCACCATCAACGACCGGTCTACACCGGCGAAGGCCGCCAACTGGAGGGTTTCACTCAAAGCGCCAGACAACACCCGCGGAGGATACTGGTGTACAACATTCGGCGGCATCAAACCGCGTAAATCCCACCCAATCGCCCTGCCGCTCAAGTCAAGGCTGACAAACTCACGCCCGCTCTCGGTAAAAGCCACACTGACCACCGCCGAACGATGGGCATCCAACACACGGATACGCTCATACGCGGTTGCATCCCATAAAATAATCTCATTCTCATCCGTACCTGTGACCAGAATAGAGCCGTCTGAGGAAATCGCCATGCTTCTGACTTCACCGCTGTGGCCAGTCATCACCTTCACCAGCTGGTTGCGGGTGGTATCCCATACCTCGATCTGCCCCTGGTCATTACCAGCAAAAACCACCGAATCATCGCGGAACAACCCGGAATAGTACACAATTTCGTTCTCGCTGCCCTGCACCGAGCGCTGCTGGCCGGTTTGCACATCCCAGGTGCGGATGCTGCCGTCCAAAGATACCGTCATCAACTCGGAATCGTCTTCGCTGAAATCCACGCTCCTCACAGGTTGGGTGTGGCCCGCCAATGTAAACAACTCTGTTCGGTTGTTCAGGTCCCACACTTTGATCATCTCATCATCTGCCACACTGGCAGCACGGGTGCCGTCATGGGAAAATGCCACACTGCGCACGCGGTCGCCATGCTCCCCCAACACCGCGATCAGTTCATAGTTCTCCATCGACCACAGGCGCACTTTGCGATCGAACCCGCCAGACAGCAGCCGTTTGCCATCCGGTGAAAAGCTGACCGAGAACACACTGCTGAGATGTCCCTGCAGGCTGGCAACGTTGGCCTGCGAAGCCAAATCATAGATTTCAATGATCGGGTAAGCGCCTGCCATCGCCAGCAACTGGCCATTCGGGCTGACTGCGCCGGTGTATATAGAATTTATCGCTGGAAATTGATAGCTGTCACTGCCCTGGTTTTCATCGATACGCCACTGCAGCACCGCACCATCCTGTGCGCTGCTGACCAGTGTATTGCCATCTTCACCAAATGCCAGTGATACCACCGCGGCATGGTGCCGGGCATACTGCCCCAGGATCCTGCGTTCTGCTTCATCCCATACAAAGATATCGCCATTGTTCAACCCCAGCGCAAGATAACCATTGTCTTCAGCAAAAGCCAGCGCTGTCACCGGTGCCGCCATTTCAGGCAGGCTGCGGATCACACTTTGCTCGTAAACATCCCAAATCACAACGTTTTTACTTGTCCCCCCCATCGCCATGCGCCTGCCATCAGGAGAATAAGTTACTACGTCAATATTGCCTTCCTGGTCGAAGAGTTTACTCTCCTCCACCCCTGAACGAGCATTGAACAAATACGCCAATCCCCAGGAATTCGCCAATACCAAAGTTTCGCTGTCTGGACTGAAGGCGGCCGAGCGGATATCGCTGTATTGGTTGCCCAATTGGAACTGGACACTGCCGCCGCCCCACTGCCAGACGGTTGTGCGGCCATCAGCATCCACACCTGCCACCAGACTGCAATCCGCCGATACTGCCAATCGTTTCAATGGGGAAACAGCTTTGATTGCCGCCTCCGTGATTGATTGATCCGACAAATTTACCTTCAACAGGCTTCCCGCCAGTGTCTGCAAAATCACAGACTGTTCAGCCGCACAGATGTCAGCCAGATAAATGGGGGTCTTCATCGCATAATGGAAAAAACGCTCCCCGCTGGATAATCGAAAACCATCCACACTGCGCGTGGTCACCACCACCAGGGCATCTTCGGCTACCATTTCAACGATCAATGGCGCGCCCTCACCCCAGGTGGAAAAAGCCGTTAATTGAGGGATATCCCAGACCGATATCACCGCTGCGGGCGGCGGCGTTGCCATACCAAACGGTAACGGCAATTCCGGAGTCGGGGTGGGCGTGATCGTTGGTGTTGCGGTTGGCAGCGGTGTCCAGGTTGCCGCCATAACATCTCCGCTGATGGCGGTTTGCAAATTTGTATCGCCCGCCAAAAGCCCGGGCAGCAGCATCACCCCCGTATAGATGGCAATGGCTGCCACAAACAGGAACAATGTCCATAACGTCAGGCGCAGGATGTGTTTGCCCCAGGGAGTCTTTTGGGGTTCTTTTTCCTGCAGATACTGCGCCATGGATGCGCGCGGTATCTGGTAATCATCCGGCTCGGGTTCCTGCTGCTCCATCACGACCTCAAGTGCATCACGCGCCATCATGCTTTCTGGATTGAAGAGCAAACACCGCTCTAATAGCTCCATCTTCTCGCGCGGATGTGTCACCAAATCCACCAGCCATAAATAGGCCATCACATCGTGGGGATCTCTTTTGATGATCTCCATAAAAAGCAAGCGGGCTTCCTTCTTTTTCCCCTCTTTTGCCAGTTGAATTGCTTCCACCAGTGGTTGTGATGCCATAAAAGTGTCTGATGCCTCCTTGCGTAATTATAGTGTGCTTTTGATGCCAGCACCCAGCCCTACCCGCCCCAAACTTTGATCGATGAGAAAATTTATAAATTCCTGAGAAAAAAGCGAAAATTTTCAGGCTATAATGAAGCTATGGATACCTGTATAGATGTACGACCATTGGTGGTTGACGACCTCCCTTATGTTGCCCGCTTTCATCGTGAGTCATGGCTGTCTGTCCATCAGGAAAAAGTGCCTGAGGAAAAGGTCAATCAGCTGACCCTGGATTACTTTTTTGATACCTGGCAGCAAGTCATCAAAGACACCGATCGCTACAATCTCGTGGCGGTCAACAAAGCCATGCCGGTTGGATATATCTCCTACGTCCGCAGTGAAAAAGCCGGCCGCTGGGAATTGATCGGCCTGTATATCTCCCCTGAAATGGCAAACCGCGGCTGTGGCACCCAACTGTTCGCTGCCATGCTCGAACATATCACCCGACAGGATACGCAGAAATTGGTCGTCTGGGTCATGCAAGACAACCTGACTGCCATTCGATTTTATGAAAAACAGGGCATGCGGCCCAGCGGTAAAGCACGCCACACCAAACACGATTTCTTCGCCTTCGATGAAATGCAGATGGTGCTTTACCTATCGCAATAAGCCACATATCACACACAGAGGAGAAGCAAATGGATAAGCAAGCAGTAATCATCTGGCTGGATCAACATCAAAAAGAATTCACGGCCATGTCGGATGCCATTTGGGAGAACCCCGAAGTAGGGTATCACGAATTTTTCGCCTCAGGTCTGCAAGCTGCTTATCTGGCGGAGCAAGGTTTCCACATTGAGAAAGACATCGCCGGCATGAACACTGCCTTTGTGGCGGAATGGGGAGAGGGCAAGCCGATCTTCGGTTTCGCCGGTGAGTTTGATGCCCTGGGCGGCCTTTCACAAAAAGATCAACCGACAAAAGAACCGGTGCAGGAGGGCGCCCCCGGACACGGCTGCGGCCACAACCTGTTGGGCGTGGGCTGTCTGGCAGCAGCCGTGGCTGTGAAAGAATGGCTGCAAGCCACCGGGACAACCGGAACCGTGCGCTACTACGCCTGCCCGGCAGAAGAAGGCGGCGCCGGCAAGACCTTTCTGCAGCGCGCAGGTCTCTTCAATGACCTCGACCTGGCCTTCAACTTCCATCCCGGCTGCATGAATGCCCCCTCCAAAGGCAGCGATGTGGGTGTCAATCACCTGCGTTTTGCCTTTCATGGCAAAACCGCTCACGCGGGCGGCTCCCCCCACGAGGGACGCTCTGCCCTGGATGCGGTCGAATTGATGAATGTGGCTGTTAACTATCTGCGCGAACATGTAACCAAAGATGTGCGCTTGCACTATGTTATCACCAACGGCGGTAAAGCTCCCAACATCGTACCGGACGAAGCCGAAGTTTGGTACTATGTGCGCGCGCATGAACCCAAAAACCTGGCTGAGGTTACCGATCGGGTGCGTAAGATCGCCCAGGGGGCAGCCATGATGACAGAAACCAGAGCCGAAGAAATCTTCGAATCCGCCACCTCCAGCACGCTGCCGAATAAATACCTGGCAGATTTACATTATGAACAGATGAAACTGATTGGCCCGATCACCTACACCGAGGAGGAACTGGCATTCGCGGCGGAGATCAACCGCCAGGTGGGGCATGACCCGCAAGACACCCGTCAATACCTCGAAAAAAGCAGTTTGCCGCCTGAGATCAAAACCCACGCGTTGACACTGGCAGATCAGCCGTTGATTGGAGAAGTCTTCCCCGCGCTGGATGAAGGACACGTGGGCGGTGGCTCCACCGATGTCGGCGACCTCTCGCGCACGGTGCCGGTTTGCATGCTGTGGACAGCCTGCTGGGCCGGTGGTGTACCGGGCCATTCCTGGGCAGTCACCGCCACCGGACATAATTCCATCGGGCATAAAGGCATGATGTTCGCCGCCAAAACCATGGCGCTGGCTGCGATTGAATGTTTTATGAACCCACAGCATATTGTGAAAGCCTGGGAAGAATTCCGTGATGCGCAACCGCAGGGCTACACGAACCCTATCCCCACCCATATCGTACCTCCACGTTATTCGCCTCCAACATCAGCTTGATTGCTGTTTGAATTGACGTTATTGGTACGATACGGTATAATTTGCCAGTTAGCCGCTCTGTAGAGCGCGGCTTGATGCACTTGTTTATTATTGGAATATGAGGTGAGTATAGAATGCCAAAACGAACGTATCAACCCAAAAAACGACGCCGCGTGCGTGTGCATGGTTTCCGCGAACGCATGTCCACCGCCGATGGCCGTCAGGTATTGAAACGGCGCCGCTTGAAGGGCCGCAAACAATTGACGGTGAAAGCCAACAACGCCAACAAAAGACTGCGCTGGTAACACCTATCGTCGAATTGTCGTGTCCGATTCAACAGAATCAATGCCTTGAGCATGCGCATTCTTTTTGAGGATAGCCCTTCCATGAGAAGGTTTATCCCCAAAAAGGAGCCAGAAAGCAGGTTCCCGAAGTGAAGCGATCGCTTCGACTCAGACACACGGCAGACATACAGCGTGTTCGCCAACACGGAAAGACTCAGCGCAACCCCTATGTCGTTCTGCTTTATGCACAACAACCCCAGAACCCAGCCATCCCCCCCTATCCATACACACGGGTGGGTGTTGTTGCTGGAAAACGCTTGGGGAACGCGGTCATCCGCAACAAGGCGAAACGGCAGTTACGGGCTATTATGCAGAAAGTCTATCCATCGCTGGCAAAGCATTGGGACATTCTGTTGATCGCCCGGCAACCCATCCTAACCGCTTCTTTTCAGCAAATTGACACTGCCGTGCGAACCAGTCTGCAGCGTGCTGGACTTCTCGAAAATACCCATGAGTAGCCATACCCATTCCCATACATACAATCCTGACAGCGATGACAGCCTTCTCTCAGACGAGACAATGGATGTCAATGCGGAAGAACCACGCCTGCGTGATATACCTATCACCCTGCGCAATCTACCGCGCCTGCTATTGCTGGCGCCTATCCGCTTTTATCAACTCGCGATATCACCCGGATTGCCGCAAAACACCTGCCGCTTCTACCCGACCTGCTCACATTATGCTTACCAGGCCATTTACCGACACGGCGCAATCAAAGGAGGGCTGCAGGCGATTTGGCGTCTCCTGCGTTGCAACCCTTTTAACCCCGGTGGGATCGATCCCATACCATAAAGGAAAACTTCCATGACAAAAAAAACATTTATTCTTATTATCCTGGCAGTGCTGGCAGTTATGCTGTTGAGCAGTTGTGCGGGTGGCAACGCCCTGGCAGCTGCCACCAGTTGGCCGGGCATCACCGCAGACCCGGAAGCCGGCATCGCCTACCTTTCAGCTGGCCCGCATGTGTTTGCCCTGACCACCAAAAACGGCACGCTTGCCTGGCGCTACCCTGAAACTCCTGCGCGCAATATCACTTTCTATGCAGCCCCGACCGTGGCAGGCAACCTGATCATTGCCGGTGATTATAGAAAGAGTGTGCATGCCATTGATGCCCTGGACGGCCGGGAGGCGTGGATCTTTGCCGACGCCCGTGACCGATTCATCGCTTCGGCAGCTTTCGCCAGCGACACCATCATCGCGCCATCTGCCGATTTCAACATCTATGCCATCAACATGAACGGCAATCTGAACTATAAGATTGAGACAAACCAGATCAACTGGGCTTCCGCGGTTACTGACGGCAGCACGGTGTATGCGCCTTCAATGGATCACAATGTGTATGCTTTTGATGCCAACAGCGGAAACGAACGTTGGGTTACCAATGTCGGCGGCGCAGTGGCGGCCGCTCCCGCGCTTGAAAATGGCGTCTTCTATATCGCCACCCTTGGGCAGGAAGTGATTGCCCTCAACACCAGCGATGGCAGCATCCGCTGGCGAGCCGACGCGGAAGATTATGTCTGGTCAGCGCCCTCTGTCAAAGATGGTTTGCTCCTCGTCATCAACGCTTCCGGCACCATTCTGGCGCTTGATACTGAGAACGGTTCACAATTGTGGACCGCCACCAGTGGCGGCAATGTGACCGCTTCCGCCGCATTCTATGAGGATGGCTTCATTGTAGTGACGCACAACCTTGACATTATCGCCCTCGATTTTGATGGCGCAAAAATTTGGACACGCTCTGCCAACATCAGTGCGGGTTCCTTCACCAGCACGCCGGTGATCGTTGATGATCTCATCATTATTCCCGTCACCCAATCAGCCGACAAGTGGGTTATCGCGTATGACCTGAACGGCAACGAAGTCTGGTCATTCACCCCCGAGAATTGAGGAAAAACACATGTGGGAAACTTTTATTATTCAACCCTTCATAAACGTCCTGTTACTGATCTATCAATATTTGGGGCAGAACTTCGGCATCGCCATCATCCTGTTCACCATTCTCATCCGTCTGGTTACTTACCCGCTGACCGCCAAGCAGATCAAAAGCTCGCGCGCCATGCAGGATATGAACTCAGATCCCGAATGGATCAAGATCCAGGAAAAATACAAAGGTGAACGTGAAAAACTGGCGCAAGAACAAATGCGTTTCTATCAAGAAAAAGGCATCAGCCCCTTCAGTTCCTGTCTGCCGACTTTGATGCAATTTCCGTTGATTCTGGGCCTCTACCAGAGTATCATCCGCACCATGGCACAGACCCCCATGCAGATGTTCGAACTGACCCGTCTGGTATACCCGGGCTCATTCTGGTTCAAAACCGACTTGCTGCCGCTGAACAGCCGCTTTTTGTGGATGAACCTTGGCCAGCCGGATTTGATTAACGTCAATTTCCTGCCGTTTGCCATTCCCATTATGGCCGTTGTGGTGGCAGTAACTTCATACCTGCAATCACGCCTGATGACGCCGCCCGCCAGCCAGCCAACCGCCAGCGGAACGCCCGATCAGAGCGCACAGATGACCAAAATGATGTCCATTTACATGCCCCTGTTGATGGGGTATCTTGCCTACACACTTGCCTCAGGGCTGGCGCTGTATTTCGTGATCTCAAACATCGCCGGTATCGCCCAATATGCCATTATGGGCAACGTGCATTGGGAAAATATCATGTTCTGGAAAAAAAGAACTGACACAGCTGAAAAATCGAAGAAATAATACCAGGGAGAAGCACTCTTATGACTGAGCAAAAATTTTATGTTGATATCACCGCTGCGAACGTTGAAGATGCCATTGACCAGGGGTTAGCTGCTTTAGGCCTGACCCGCACCCAGGTAGATGTTGAAATCTTAGAGCATCCGCGACCCAAGATTTTGGGGTTTGGCGGACGTGATGCGCTGGTGCGCATCAAGAAACAGGGCTATGAAGTGCCAACCGCACAAGTGGAGAAATCAGCCGAAAAACCGGTGGAACCAAAACCGTCTCAACCAGCCCCTGCCGCCGCGCCAGTTGCCAAACAGCCAACGAAAAACACTACAGCAAGCGAACCCCGGCAACCGGTTAAGGCAGAGCAATCAACACCGGTAAACACTTCCGCGAATGACGATGCTTCATCCGACGACGAACAGGTCATCCAGACCGCCGTTGCGGTAGTAACAGAATTGCTGGAAAAGATGCGAGTGCAGGCAGAAGTCAGTGCGCACTTTGTTGAACCTGAAGATGAGTTTGACGAGAAATTGCTGTGGGTTGACGTCGAAGGCAAAGACCTCAGCATCTTAATCGGCCGCAGGTCAGAAACCTTGAACGCCCTCCAATACATCGCCTCCCTGATCATCAACAAGCAATTGGGGCGGATGGTGCCTTTCATGATCGACGTGCAGGGATATCGCAACCGCCGCACCCAGCAGATCCGCCAGCTTGCGCTGCGCATGGCTGATCAGTGTGTGAAGTCTGGCCGCCGCCAGATGTTAGAACCCATGTCAGCGCATGAGCGCCGTATCGTTCACCTGACGCTGCGCGAGCATAAGCAGGTATACACCGAAAGCGTCGGCGAGGGTGAATCACGCAAAGTGACAATCCTTCTCAAAAAAGATTAAACTAACTGTACAAAAAAACGGCTGTTCTTGATAAGAGCAGCCGTTTTTTATTATGAATAACATTTTTTTGATAATACGTATACAGGCAGTTAATCTGTTTCATTGTCCACAATTTTCTGCATCCGGATTTTTGCCATGATAGAAGGATAGCAATTTCTTACCCGTAGTGGCGGTGGATCCACCTCCACTACCCAAAAAGTTCATATTTTTATATCTCTTTTGAGACAGTCTCTGCTATCATACCTCAATCAATCGGATACTGATTGGCTTTGGCGACATCTCCCAGCCAGAATCCGCTGGTCTTCACTTTGCGTTTTTGGGTTTTCCTATCAACCCCGATAATGCCAAAAGTCTTTTCATAGCCTGAATTCCACTCGAAATTGTCGAAGGCAGACCAGGCATAATACCCGCGCATATCTATTCCGTCACGCATACAGGCAACCACACCTTGCAGAGCGGTGCGATAATAATCCAACCGCTCTGAATCCAGCGAAGTACCAATGCCATTTTCGGTGACATACACCGGCAGACCGCTCTTAGCAGCGGCGTAGCGGATGGTGCCTTCCAGCGCTTTGGGATAGTTCTCATACCCCATCTGTGTCACCGGGGCGCCTTCTCTGACCGGTAGCAATCCTTCGGGCCCGTAGCGCTCACGGGTATAGGTCTGCACCCCGATGAAGTCATCTCCGCCATCTTTGGCCGCATCCAGAAAAATATCCTGCAACTCATGGCGGTATTCATCACGTATCAGTTCACCCCCCGGCTCTGCCTGCATGTCCGCCATCGCCAGCGTCATGCCAACCGGTACATCAGGGCGTTCAGCCTTGCACGCCAGCACCGCCTGCTGATGTGCATTCAACATCACCTCACGGTCAGTCTCACTCGTCGCCAGCATGAATGGCTTTAACTTTTCGACCGGCACACGGAATCTGTTGGCGGCTTCTGCCAGCGCCATACGGAAAAAGCTACCGCCTTCTTCGTCATTCTCCCCTTCATCCTCCATATGCCGCATCCATAACATGCGCGCCATGGTGGGGATATTGACCTCATTGACCGTGCACACCGCCCCGGCAAGATCGCCCAGTTCGCGCATCACCAGGCCGGCATATTCACCAAAGCGCGCAGCGGTTTCAAAACTTCCCCAGCCTCCTTCGTGAATCAACCAGCGGGGTGAGGTGAAATGGTGCAGGGTCACCATGGGAACCAACTGGTTCTGATGGCAGGCTTCTAACATGCGCTTGTAATGGTCCAGAATCGCATGGGAAAAAAATTCACGTTCTGGTTCCACCCGCGCCCATTCGATCGAAAAACGATAACTGTTAAAACCCAACTCCGCCAGCAGGCGAATATCATCCTGGTAGCGGTGATAATGGTCAACCGCGTCCCCCGAAGGTTCGAGATACAGCGAATGGGTAAGGTGTTCCATCAACCAACCGTCACTGTTGTAGTTATTGCCCTCCACCTGGTGGGCAGCCGTCGCCGTACCCCAAAGAAACCCCTCAGGAAACTTATAGACAGTATTCATACTGACTCCTTGTTGGCTTGCTAAGAATTACCTAATATCATTATAAGGGTTTTTAACATTCGTCAAGCCAGCGGATTTCGAGATTTTCCTTACCAAGCCTGGTGGTCAGACGTTGCTGGAGTTCAGGGCACCATCCGGTGGTGTCATTGGGAAAATCGATCAGATAGCGAACCCCTTTTTCTATCACGTAGAAGGCAAAGGCATCCTTGCCGGGATACGCCAGGATCTCACCATGAATACGGCGCAGTCGCCGGCGATCATGCTCAGGATTGCCGGTGGCTTGCAAGGTGATGAAGATCTTCTGCATTCGCTGCTCTTCCTTTTTCTTGCGATCCGGTAATTCTGGCAGGGTGTCCAATGGCAGGTGGCCGCGGTACAATACCTCCGGCTTTTTCCCATTGCCATTGCCGTTGCCATTTTGTGGCGGGTGGTTGTTTGTCATGATAGGCTGAGATTGTTGTACAGGCGGAGGATCGATTGCTTGGACTTTTTCTGGTTCAACAGTGGCGCTATCAAGTTGTTGACCATCAAGCTCCGTCAATGGCAAGTCAATGATGGTGCCAGCGCCAGACAATCCAAACTCACTCTCATCCATTTGAAAGCCAGTCATTTTACTATCTTCATGATACCCGTTGCCATCCAGATATTCTTGAATGGCAAAAGGATCGTCATCCGTCAGGTATTCATCCGCGATCTCGGGCTTTCGTAATTTTTTTGCCGGATAGACCCCTGCACCGCTATCAGCAACGGCTGTCAGATGCGCCTCTTCCACCTTATCCACCAGGATTTTGGGGGTATCATCGTCTTTGCGATCCAACTTACCAGAAACGATCAACACTTTATCACTGCCAAGCAGTTCGCGATACTGCTCCCACACACGGGGGAATACCACCAATTCCATGGTCCCTTGCAGATCCTCCAGGCTCACAAATGCCATCGGATCGCCTTTTTTGGTCACATAGGGCTGCAACCTGGAAACCAATCCTGCCACCACCACACTGCGTCCGTCTTTGGCTGTGATCAAATCGGTAGATTGATGCGAGATCACCTGCTGAAGGCTGCTCAGGTAAGCATCCAACGGATGGGCGGAGATGAACAGGCCCAGAAGTTCACGCTCCCAATTGAGAATCTCACGCTGATTCATCTCGGTCGCCACTGGCAGCACCACCTTTTCTTCAAAGGCATCGGTCATACCGAAGAAGCTCAACTGACCGTTGCGCGCAGCATCGTTGTGACTGGTGCTGATCGAAACAATGTGGTCGATCGCCTCCAACAACGCCCGCCGCGGACCGAACTCGTCCAACGCGCCGACCCTGATCAAGGACTCCAATGCGCGTTTGCCGACCGCGCGCAAATCCACTCTGCGAGCAAAGTCGCTGATATCGGAGAAATGCCCTTTGTCCTCGCGCGTTTCCACAATGATCGCCGCCGGGCCATGTCCCACATTTTTAATAGCGCCCAGGCCATAGCGTATCACCTGGTTGCCATTGGCTGCCTCTTCGATAGTGAAGTCCCAGCAGCTCTGGTTGACAGTCGGTGGCAAAACATCAATGCCCTGGTCGCGGCAATCTGCCACATAGTAGGCAACCTTGTCGGTGTTATGCTGATACACTGACAGCAGCGCGGTCATATACTCCACTGTATAATGGCATTTGAGGTAGGCAGTGGTCAGCGCCACCAGAGCATAATCTGCGGCATGCGATTTGTTGAAGCCGTAATCGGCAAACCTTTCCCAATCTTTGAAGATAGCCGCTGCTTTCGTTTCAGCAATTCCGTTCTTCACACAACCAGCAATGAATTGAGCACGGTGTTTGACCACCTGATCAGGCATTTTTTTCGAAATGGCCCGTCGTAAATCATCAGACTCCGGTGCGCTGTAGCCTGCCAGCGCCACTGTCGCTGACATGATCTGCTCCTGATAGACCGGAATCCCGTAGGTTTCTTCCATGATCGGTTTGATCTGCGGCACCGCGTATGTGGGTGTTTCTTCGCCACGCATACATTTGATATAGGTGTCAATGAATTGCATCGGGCCCGGGCGGTATAGGGAGATCAACGCCAGCACATTGCGCAGGTTTTTGGGCTGCATCTGGGTCAGTGTGCGCGTCATCCCGCTGCCTTCCAACTGGAAGACGCCGGCGGTGTTGCCTTTGCCCAGGTAGGCAAAGGTCTCCGGGTCATCAATGGGGATGGTGTCAATGGCAAATTTTTTGCCATGCCGCTGTTCGATCATGCCGCAGCAGCGCTGCATTACGGTCAGGGTCGCCAACCCTAAAAAGTCGATCTTCATCAACCCCTGGTCATCCACCACTTTCATTTCATACTGACACACAGTTTTGATCGGCACATCTTCGGCATCACTGGTCGGGCGCTGCAGCGGAACGTATTCTGTTATAGGAATGTCGGTAACCACCACACCCGCGGCATGCGTACCCACACTACGCACCATGCCTTCAATTTTTTCAGCATTATCAATTAACAACCGTGCATCCTGCGAATTGGCATAGACCTCGCGCAAATCCGGGATGCTCTCCTTGGCATCTTTCAACGGCGGCGCTTTCAAGGTGGGGATCATCTTGGCGATGCGGTCATAGAAAGCTATATCCATGCCCAACACCCGCCCCACATCACGAATAGCTGCCTTGGCGCCCAACGTGCCAAAGGTGATGATCGACGAGACCTTGTCAGCACCATATTTGTGCGCGCAATATTCCATCATCTCCGCACGTTTGTCATCCTGAAAGTCAAGGTCCACGTCCGGCATCGAGATACGACCGGGATTCAAGAAACGTTCGAATATCAAACCCAGGTCCAACGGTTCAATCAGCGTCACAGCCAGACAATAAGCAACCAGCGAACCTGCCCCTGAACCGCGCGTGTTATACCAGATATTGTTCTCACGCGCATATCGCACCAGATCCCACACAATCAGGAAGTAGGCATCAAAGCCCATAGTATGAATGACGTCCAACTCATAATCCATACGGTTGCGAACCTCTTCCGATTGCGAGCGTGCCTCTCCATAGCGCCAAACCAACCCTTCTTCACACAATTCACGCAGATAGGTCTGCGGGGTGTGGCCAGGCGGCACCTCGAATTCGGGCAGGTGGTAACCTTTGGGGCTCAAATCAATGTTGCAGCGCTCCGCGATCCACAACGTGTTATCAATCGCACCCGGCACATCGCGGAACAATTCAGCCATCTCCAGCGGGGTGCGCAAATAATAGCTGTCGTTGTTCATTTTCATGCGCTTTTCATCAGACAATTTGGCATTGGTCTGGATCGCCAGCAGAATATCTTGCCCGAGCGCGTCTGCCTTTGTGACATAATGGGCGTCATTGGTGGCGATATTAAAAGCGTTGTAGCGTTTGCTTAAATCCAGCAGGCGGTGATTGACATATTCCAGTTCTTCCATGTCATGCCGCTGGTATTCAAAGAAAAAGCGGTCGCGCCCAAAGACATCAAAGTAATAGTCAATCAATTCAATGGCGCGTTTTTCATCCTTCTTGACCAGTGCCTGCGGGATTTCACCCCCGAAACAGCCAGTGGTAGCGATCAAGCCCTCGCTGTGTTCTGCCAGATAAACATGGTCAACGCGCGGTTTGTAATAGAAACCCTCCAACTGCGAATCAGTGGCGATTTTGAGCAGATTCTTATAACCGGTCATGTTCTCTGCCAACAGCAACAGGTGGCAGGGTTCTTTGTCATGCGATACCTCTTTGTCACGCATACTGCGCGGCGCAACATAGGTTTCCAGGCCGATGATAGGTTTCACACCTGCCTTGGTGGCTTTGTTGTAAAATTCCACCGCCCCATACATGGTGCCATGGTCAGTCAGGGCGATCGCCGGCATGTCGGTATCCAACGCCCGCTGCACCATGTCTTCAATTTTGGCAAAACCATCCAGAATCGAATACATTGAATGGTTATGAAGATGCACAAACGACATATTCCTTGCTCCGTTCCATACAATACTACCGGGGATGAAAACAGGACAGCGCTATGTAGTCATTGAAGTCTGTCCTGATGTGAGTGAATTCTGCGAACCATTGCCTCTGAATGTATGCATGATTATAGCATGGCGCACTGCTGCACATCTTGTAGATAGCCTTAAACTTTCCTGTTATTTAATGCAAACCTGTCCAATTTTTAAGGCAGCACAAACGAACATTTAAGATTTCACTTCGCTAAAATTCCCCAACTGCACCCACACAACAGCAAATTCTTTTACAATACAGATACCGAGGTTGAGAAAGAACAGAAACTATGTCTGACCTGACCCCCACACCGGACAGAAAAGTATTGCGCACCATGGGCAATGGCGAAGAAATGGCTTTCATATTCACCGAAGAACTGGTGCCGCCCTATACCTTACCGAATCCCCTGGTGTTCGAAGATGGCACCTCTGTCTATTCGCGCGATGACTGGCTCCGCAGGCGTCCCGAACTGCTCAAACTGCTTGAGGAACATATCTACGGCCGCACACCTTCTCTGCCCTACGAACTATCCATTCACACTGACGAAGACTGGACTCCAGCACAGAATGGTATTGCCAAACGCAAACAGCTAACCCTCACCATCAGCACGCAGTTTGGCTCTCTGGATGCCTACCTGCTGCTGTACGCCCCCGCAGACGCCAATCAACCGCTGCCGGCGTTCCTTGGACTCAATTTCGACGGAAATCATACCATCGAGCTTGATCCCGCCATCCGTCTCAATCCCAACTGGATGCGCGAGAACGCAGACAAAGGCAATGCAGATCACGCCGCCTCAGAAGAATCGCGTGGCAGCGCCGACGCTCGCTGGCCGGTCAGCATGATCGTTGAGGCAGGTTTCGCTCTTGCCACCCTGTACTACGGCGATTTTGACCCTGATTTTGATGATGGCTTCCGCAACGGCTTGCACGGCATCTTCGAAAAACCCGGCCAACCCAGAGCCAACAACGCCTGGGGTGCCATCGGCGCCTGGG
>CAYMNB010000051.1:0-18957 GCA_964391725.1 uncultured Anaerolineaceae bacterium
AGGGACAGGGCTCGTATCAGCTTTGCTGATTCCTTGTCCCTGTCCGCAAAAAAAAAGTAAGGACCGACACGGAGTTTATTCTTGTAAACTCCGTGTCTGCTTTAAAACAAGGAACGCGGTTTAATGGTTGTCATTTATGAAAGTGTTCGTCAAGGGCTAAAGGAAAAATGGTCAGACCAAAACAGATGATGGGATGCCACCGGTAGAAAAACAGGGGCGGCAAATGGATCAACAAAACAAAGAACTCAGGATTCAGTCGTCTACTCGTGCTCAGCGACAAAGGCGCAGCATGGCACATTCACGGCATTAATCACAAAACCCGGTTCCCCACCGCTGCGCGTTGGAAGAAACCGGGTTTTCACCAGCCTGGGTAAACCAAATAGGGCGTTTAACCCAGCGCCACTTCCAACTCCTCGATGGTTTTGCCTTTGAACTGGCTCATATACAGGTTGTAATAGAACCCGCGCAGTGCTAATAATTCGTGGTGAGTGCCGCGCTCGATGATCTCGCCGCCATTGATAACCAGCACCTGATCGGCGTTGCGGATGGTGCTCAGGCGGTGGGCGATGACGAAGGCTGTACGGCCTTCCATCAGGCGCAGCAGGGCTTCCTGGATGTGCTTCTCCGTGCGGGTGTCCACCGAAGAGGTGGCTTCGTCCAGGATCAGGATCTTGGGGTTGGCAAGGATGGCGCGCGCGATGGAGAGCAGTTGGCGCTGTCCCTGCGAGAGGTTGCTGGCACGTTCAGAAAGCTGGGTGTTATAGCCTTCCGGCAGGCGGTGGATAAAGGTTTCGGCGTTTGCCAGCCGTGCGGCTTCATAGACCTCTTCATCGGTAGCATCCAGCCGTCCGTAGCGGATGTTATCCATCACGGTGCCGCTGAAGAGGAAATTATCCTGCAGAACAATGCCCAGCGAACGGCGCAGGTCATCGACCTTGAGGGTCTTAATCTCGTTGTTGTCGATGTAGATGGCGCCTTCATCAATGTCATAGAAGCGTGAAAGCAGGTTGATGGTGGTGGTCTTGCCCGCGCCGGTGGGGCCCACCAGGGCGATGGTTTCGCCAGCTTTGGCGTGCAAATTGAATTTTTTCATTACCGGAACATCTTCCACATAACTGAAACTGACGTTTTCAAAGCGCACATCTCCGGCAATGTCATCCACAGGAAGGGCATCCGGCAGGTCGATCATTTCTGGCTCGGTGTCGAGGATCTTGAAGACACGTTCAGCGCCCGCCAGGGCAGATTGCAACGAGTTATACAGTTCTGATATGTGGCGCAGCGGCTCGGTGAAGCGCTGCACGTAGTTGACGAAGGTGGCGATCAAGCCGACGGTTACGCCGCCGATACCGCTGACCGCCAGCCAGCCGCCGATGCCGATGATGACAGCCACATCCATATTGCCCATGGCGCCCATCAACGGCATCAAAACCATGGAGATGGTCAGGGCGCGAATGCCGACATTACGTACTTCGTCGTTGGCCTGGCCGAATTGCTGTATGGCTGATCTGTTTTGTCGGAAGATCTTAACCGCGCGCTGTCCAGAGATGGTTTCCTCCATGACGGCATTCAATTCACCGGTAGCGCCCTGCAACCGGCGGAAATTTTTACGTGATAGGATGGCGATGCGCCCGGTTACGAAGAACATGATCGGAGTGACGATCATGGCTGCCAGTGTCAACCACAGATTTAAAGTGACCATGACAATCACCACCCCCACCACAGTCAGCAGATTGCCGATCAATTGGGTGATGTTTTGCGAAATGGCGCGGTTGATGGCGTCAATGTCGTTGGTGAGGCGGCTCATCAGGTCGCCGGCCTGGTTTTCATCGAAGAATTTCAATGACAACTGTTGCAGATGATCAAATAGTTCGGTGCGGATTTGTTTGAGCATACGCTGTGACACGCTGGCCATGATGAAGGAGGCAGTGAATTGCAGCGCTGCGCTGGAGAAGAATACTACCAGCATCAACACTGCCGTCTGCCTGAGCCCTTCCAGATCACTTTGCAGGATATTGACATCAATCGCTCTGCCCAACAGGATGGGATTGACCAGCCCTAATAATGTGTAACCAATCACCAGAAAAACAGTGACAATCAACGCCCATTTGAATTTGGCAAAATATTTGAACAGGCGGCGGGTGGTTTGCCGGAAATCTTTTACGCTTTCGATGGGCATGGAGCCGTGCCCGCGTCCTGGCCCGCGCCGTGGGGCTGAGCTGCTGCGGGAGCTTTTAGTTGCGGTTGTCATTGTTTACTCCTCCATTTCCGAGTTGTGATGTGTAGATGTCGCGATAGACCGGACACCGTTGCATTAATTCTTGATGATTGCCGACCGAACAGATCTCACCATCATCGAGCACGATGATCTTATCGGCGCCGAGCACGGTGCTGATTCGTTGGGCGATGATGAAAGAGGTGCGCCCTTTCAGTACTTCTGCCATTTCTTCCTGGATGCGGGCTTCGGTGTCCACATCCACCGCGCTGGTGGAGTCGTCCAGGATCAGGATGGCGGGATCCATGGCTACGGCACGCGCGATTGATACACGCTGTTTCTGCCCGCCCGACAGGTTGGCGCCGCGTTCGCCCACATGGTATTCATACCCTTCGGCAAAACTGTTGATAAAATCTTCCGCCTGCGCCACACGGGCAGCGCGTTGGATCTCTTCCTCGCTGGCTTGCGGCCGTCCATAGCGGATATTGTCGCCAATGGTGCCGCTGAACAGGATCGCTTCCTGCAGGGCAATGCCGATCTGCGATTGCAGTGATTCCTGCGTGACATCACGCACATCGATGCCGTCGATCAGCACCTGTCCTTCGGTGACCTCATACAGGCGCGCGATCAGATTTACCAGACTGGTCTTGCCGGAGCCGGTAGCGCCCAGAATGGCGACAGTCTCGCCGGGCTTAACCGAGAAATTGATATTCTTCAACACCGGATCGCCGTGTTTTATGTCGCCGTTTTCGGATTTGGCACGATAGGAAAAAGATACATTTTTGAACTCCACCTGGCCTTTTATAGCGGGCATCTCCTGCGCGCTCGGGCGGTCCACGACTTCCTCAGCAGCACTGAGTACTGTCCAGATGCGTTTGGCAGACGCGCCGGCAGATGCCAGCATACCGATAATCATGGCAAGGAACAGCAAGGGGAACATGACCATGCCCAGGTAGTTAAGGAAGGCAATCATCTCGCCCAGTGTCAGGGTGCCTTGAATGACCTGGTTGCCGCCAGAATAGACCACGATCACAATGCCGATGTTAAGGATGAAGAACATCAGGGGGAACAACCCGCCCATCAACCGGCCGGTGGTGATATTGAGTTTGGTAAAATCTTCGTTGGCGGTTTCGAAACGCTGGCTTTCGTAGTCCTGGCGCACGAATGATTTGATCACGCGCATGCCGGATAGATTTTCCTGCAGTACGGTGTTGAGTTTGTCCAACTTTTGCTGCACACTGGTGAACAGCTTTTGCAGCCGTGGGATGAGGAAGCCGATCAGCACCACCACCACGCCCATGATGATCAATACGCGATACCCCAGGAAGGTGCTGGTGCGGAAGATCATGAAAATCGCACCAACCATCATCAGGGGGGCACGCGTAGCGATACGCATCAACATACGCGCTGCCATCTCCACCATGTTCATGTCACTGGTGAGGTTCACGAGCAGTTCGCCTGTGCCGAGGTGGTCAAGGTTGCCAAATGAAAACTGTTGAATTTTACGGAAGAGGGCTTCACGCAGGTCATGGCTGAAACGCTGCGATGCCACGATCGAGGCAGTTGAGTTGATGATGGCAAACAACGCTGACAGCAAGGAAGCGCCCAATATCAACAGGGCGCTGCTGATGACGATTTGCAGATTGCCGGCGTTGATGCCCTCGTCAATGGCGCGCTGTGTGAGGCGTGGAATCAACAGGTCAAAAGCGACCACGATGATCAACATGACGATCGACAACAGCACCAGTTTCCAATATGGTTTCAGATACTTAAAAACTTTGCCTAAGGCACCCATAAATTCGTTCTCCTATGATTCCGTTTTCACGGTTTGTTGTTGGTTCTGTGCTTGTTCACACAGTCCGGGATTGATTTTTTCAAACAATTCAGTCAGCAGCTGCAATTCCTGATCGGACAAAGCGGCCAGTTCTTGTTCCACCGCGGCGCGGTGAGCGCAGCGGGCTTTCTCGATGCGTTGACGGCCGCTCTCTGTCAGCGTGGCAACCACCACGCGGCGGTCTTGCAGTGAGCGCTGGCGTTCCACCAGACCTTCTTTTTCAAGATTGTCGATCACGAGGGTCATGTTGCCGGGACTGCGGCTGATGCGCTCGCTGATCTGGCTGAGGGGCATGCCTTCCTGATGTTCGAGGGTCATCAGTGTGTAGAACTGTGAACGGGTCAGGTCGCCGTAGCCGCCGCTGTTTTCCAGCTTGTTGTGCAGATAGCGCAGGGTGTGGCTCATCACAATAAAGGTGCTGAGCGGCAGCCCCAGTTCCTCTGAATTTATCAATTTGTGCACGGGAATCCTCCCAAAACTACTTCAATATCAAAATATATCAGGCTACAATTTACCACAGATAAGCATTACAATCAAGGGATGATCCGACGAATTTACATATTTTTAAGAATGTTGTCAGCTGATGACCAGTATCGTGACAGCCGTCATATAGAAATAAGTTTATTATTTATGATAGACTAAACCAGTATGCATTCACCAAAAGATAACCGACCGTCGAAACGCATTCTACTCATCATGGCAGCCGCATTGATCGTGTTGGTGTTGCTGGCGGTCAGTGTCAGCCAGTTGGAATTGCAGGAAGGCTATACGGTCCCGGTTGCTGAGCAGGATTCAGGCGGGATATTGGAAGAAAACCCCCCTACGACCAGCGGAGAGGTTTTTGAAGCCATTATGCGCGGTTTTTTGGCGTTGACAATGATCGCTTTGCCAATTTATGTGATCCAATCGTTGTTCAGCCCTGAAGGCCGCCGTCGGTTACTGGTCAATATCCTCATCATTGCGTTTTTATTCCTATTGCTCAATCTGTTGAACGAGCCGCAGGAAAACCCGCAGGAGTTAGCGCAGGAAGAAGAAACGGAAATGGGCGGCAATCCGTTTGAATTCCCGTTGGAAGATCCGGATGCCGAACCAGTGCCGGAGATGCCGGAAGAAGCCCCGCCATGGGTGAATACCTTGGTTATCATCTTGCTGGTCGGGTTGATCGTTGCCATCGTGGTCGGCATCTACCTTTACGTGGAGCGCCAGCGCCGAAGGCGCTTGAGCGCGCTGGACCAGGTGGCAGAACAGGCGCAGGATGCCATCGACAAAATCCGCGCCGGAGCGGATTTTAATTCCACCATTCTCCAGTGCTATTATGAAATGAACCGAATTATCAATGAAGAACTGGAAGTCAGGCGCAGCGGTTCGATGACCGCGCGTGATTTTGAGGATTACCTGATCGACAAGGGCATCCCGTACCGCCCGATCGATGACCTGACCAAATTGTTTGAACGCGCGCGCTACAGCAACCGCCCGCCGGCACCCTCTGAAGAGAACGTGGCGGTGCAGGCTTTGACTGATCTGGTGGATGCCGTTCGCCACCTGGCAGCGTTGAAGGAGGCCGCATGAACGAAGAGCGCGACCTTTTCCCGCTGTTCCTTGCCATCGCTGCCACCATGCTGGTGGTGGGGGGGTTGACGGTTGTATTCTGGGAGTTCGTTAGCGAAAATATCATCCTGCCCATCTACAGCATGATAATCCTGATCGATTATGCCCTGGGGGCTGTTCCACAATTGCTGTATCTGGTGCTGGTGCTGTTGATATTCACAGGCGTGGCTATTTACCGTCTGGTCGTCACTTTTCAAAAACAGAAGGAATCTGCCTATGTTTCCGAAAAGCGCTATGGCGGCAGCATGACCTCACGCTATGATTTCTGGAACCGTATTTGCGGCAACCTGCACCGCAGCCATTTTGCGCATGAAGAACTGATGCGCTCCTCGCGCAAGTTCATCCTTGACCTGCTCGCCAACCAGCAGCACTGCGATGTGTATGAGGTTGAACGCATGGTGCTGGCGGATGAGTTAGAGCTGCCGGCGCATATACGGGCGCTTTTATTGGACCGTCGCTTTAAAAGCAGCCTGCCCAGGCGTACCCTTTTCAAAGAGCTGTTCTATCGTATCCGCCTGGTATTTCGCCCTGAAGAGTACAGCTATTTTGCCGCCACCGACGCCATTGAGGCAGAGGTAGACGCGGTATTAACCTTTATTGAACAACGATTGGAGATTTCCTACAATGAGTGATCAAACCAAACCTTCCCAGCCCTCGATTGTGCCGCAGTTGAGTGAAAAGGTGTTCAAAGAGATATCCAACGCCGTGGTCGGCAAGCAGGAAGTGCTCGAAAATATTTTCGCGGCCTTCCTGGCGGGCGGCCATGTGCTGTTAGAAGACTACCCCGGGCTTGCGAAGACCCTGATCGCCAATTCGTTTGCCGATGTGCTGGGGATGAGCTTTCACCGCATCCAATTCACGCCTGACTTGCTGCCGGGTGATATCACCGGCGGCTATGTTTATGACCGTGCGGAAGATGCTTTTGTGCTGCGCAAAGGGCCTATCTTCGCCAATATCATCCTGGCGGACGAGATCAACCGCGCCTCGCCGCGCACACAATCAGCCCTGTTGGAGGCGATGCAGGAACACCAGGTAACCATTGAGGGTGTGACCATGCAGCTGCCGGAACCCTTCATCGTGATCGCCACGCAGAACCCGATCGAATATGAAGGCACTTTTCCGCTGCCGGAAGCACAGCTGGACCGCTTTCTGGTAAAGCTCTCCATCGGGTATCCGACCCGCGAACAGGAAGCTGAGATCCTTGCCCGGCGCCGTCAACGGCGTGAGGACGACTTTCACCTGGCGGCGGTGTCTGATGCCGCGCAATTCCTGCAAGCTAAACAGGACATTGAGAATGTCTACCTGGATGTAGATGTGGAGTCATACATTGTGGACCTGATCCAGCGCACCCGCCAGAACCGTAAGATTGCGGTGGGCGCCAGCCCACGCGGCAGCCTGGCGCTGTTGAAACTGGGACGCGCCTGGGCGGCGATCTATGGGCGTGATTATGTGCTGCCGGATGATGTGCGCCGCTTTGTTGAGCCAGTGTTGAGCCATCGTATCATCCTTGACCCTGACCTGTGGGCGATGCCCAATGCTGCTGAAGGCGTCATCGAAGAAATTGTTCATTCCACGCCGGTGCCGGTGATCAACGCGCCGCTGTAAGCCGGATATTTTGATGAAACCACCCCTGTTCCTCCTGTTCCTGTTCACGCTGCTGTTCGTACTGGCTGGCATGATCACATTGTCGGGCGAGTTGATTGCGCTGGCAGCGCCGTTTCTGGTGATGGCGATTGTGTCGATCATGACCCGCCCGGTAACGCCGCGGCTGCGCTTTGAGCATGAAGTCTCGCCGAAACGCGCGCGGCAGAATGAACCGCTCAACATTGAGGTCAGGATCACGAATCAAGGCGTTGATATTCCCGAATTGGTGGTGAGTGAAACCATTTTCGAGGGTATGCGCGTGCTGGAAGGCACGCCCAAGGTGCTGGCGTACTTGCCGTCAGGCGACAGCCTGACGCTGGAGTATACGCTGCAAGCCAGCCGTGGGCGCTATAACCAGTTCCTGACGCAGCTGGCGTTACAGCAGCCACTGGGGGGATTTGAGTGGAAAGCGCTGCACAGTGATGCGGTACCGGTGCTGGTCTATCCGCAGGCGGAAAACCTCAGTCCGATTCGCATTCACCCACCGCAAACACATGGCTTTGCCGGTTCGATTCCTTCGCGGCGCGGCGGTTCCGGCCTTGATTTCTTGACCATCCGTGAATACCAGCCGGGCGATTCTTTGCGCAAGATCAACTGGAAGGTGTCACAACGCGGCAACCAGACCCTGTATACCAACATCTTTGAGCAGGAGCAGGTGGCAGATGTGGGCATTATCCTGGATGCGCGCCAGCATGTCAACCTGGCTGCCGGGCAGGATTCGATTTTCGAGAACAGTGTCAGTGCGGCGGCATCACTGGCGGAATTGTTCATTGGCGACGGCCATCGCGTCAGTTTGTTGGTGTATGGCTCCGGCAAGCAGCGAGTGTTCCCGGGTTATGGGCGGCTGCAGCAGCGCCGTATACTGGACACCGTTTCGGCGGTGACGCCGGTGTTGAATTTCGCCCTGACCAACTTTGACAACCTGCCGGTGCGCTTCTTCGCGCCCAAAAGCCAGATCGTGCTGATCAGCCCCATCGTGCGCGAAGACATTCCCTACATTCGCAAAATGGTTATGCGCGGGTATGGTGTCATGTTGATCAGCCCCAACCCGATTAAGTTCATCGCCAAAGCGCGCGGGGACAATGACTCACTCGGTTATCGTTTTGCCATTGCGGAACGCACTTTTATGCTGCAGCAACTTCGCCAGATCGGGGTGCAGGTGGTCGATTGGGAGACCGGTGAAAGCTTGAATGCAACCTTGCAGCGGTCGCTGCACACCCTGCAGCCCAATATCCGCCGCGGGAGGATCCTGGTATGAAGCAGATCACCTTCACACGTATGAAAATCATCCTGTTGGCGCTGGTGTTTGTGTTAGGCGCGCTTTTCACTGTGCTGGGGGCGTTCGTCAATCTGACGGTGCTGTTCATTGCCAGCGCTGTCACCGCTGTGTTGTGGCTGGCAATGATCCTGCGCGGAAAAACAGATTTGCACACCGTCTTCTTCATCCTGTTCGTGGTGTTGATACTGTATGGCGCGATTGAGGGGATTGCTCTGCCCTGGCTGGCGGTGTTGCTGGTGTTGAATCTGGCGGCCTGGAACCTGGGACGTTTTGATTACCAGTTATCACAATTTGATGTGATCCATAAACAGCGTCAGATGGAAGACCACCACCTGAAACAACTGGGACTGACTCTGGCGGCGGGTTTTTTCCTTGCCATTCTGCCCTCCTTCCTGCAACTGGAGCTGCCGTTCGTGATCGTGATCGCGGCGGTGCTGGGCTTTGTGTTCCTGTTGGGTGCGGGCATGAGCGCATTGGCGCCGCGCAAGAAAAAACAAGATTAAGGGCGGTTTGCTTTCCAGCCAGTTGAAAAGTGAATTGGAATAGGTTATCTGCCGACGGTCAACGTGTCGATCACATTCCCATCGATATCGATGGCTTGCAAGTAGATGGTTTCCTCGTCAATCTCCAGCAGCACATAACTGGAAACGCGGCGCACGAACTGACTCTCAGGTAGATATTGCCCCAGGGCGTAGGTAACGGCGGAACCGCTGCCGGCCACGATGTAATGAATATCATTCACCAGTAAACGCTCGTAATGGTGAAAATGCCCCGAAAGCACCAGCGGCACATTGGCGGACTCGAATTGCGGCACCCAAAAATTGCGCAGGGGGGCGCTGTCTTCAGGATGTACGCTGCTGGAACTGAATGGCGCGATGTGGAACACGGCAATGGTGGTGGTTTGTGTGTCCTGCAATTGCTCCGCCAGCCAGGCATCCTGTTCCACCCGTCCAGACATGCCCCACAGGGTCTGAGAATCTAACAAGAGAAAGCGCATCCCGGCATAGTCAAGGGCGTAGAACTGGCGGTCTGCCATCGGCGGGGCAGGCGGAAAGGCAGTGAAATAGAACGGTTCATCGTTGTAGCGGATATCGGCATCGTAATCGTGGTTGCCCGGCACGGTATACACCGGCATTTGCTGCAGGAGCGGTGCAAAGGGGGTATAGAACTTCTCGGCATACGACACGTACGGATCGATGTCCCATTCGGTTTCGTCAACGACATCGCCCGGATGAAGCACAAAATCCAGATTCGCGGCTGCCATTTCGTTGACAAATTGCTGTGTGACCGCATCACCAAACGAGGCGTCACTGATCACACCGATGCGCAGCGGCGTTTTTCCAGAAGGGAAAGTAACGGCCAGCGGCCAGGGTTTACCCAGGAATGCGGGTTGTGTCCATTGTTCTTCGCTGGTCAGCACTGGCAGCACATGGTAAGTCGCGCCGGGGGTAAACCCCTCAACTGTGAGCAGGTGGCGGGTTGCCGTGGTGTCCCATGTCTGTTCCTGCGCCAGCATACCAGTTTCATCGATCAGCATTAACATCCCTTGCGCAGGCTGATCCAATTCAAAGAAAATGGTGACGCTGTCACTGGTCAAATAGCGGATAGTGGGTGGAATACGATAGGCGATCTCACCAAGGGGAAATGCCAGCGGATAAGGCGTCACCGTGGGTGATGGCGTGAGTGTGGGTGACAGGGTGGCGGTAGCGGTCGGTGCAGGTGTGGCTGTGTCAAGCGTTTGCGGTGTCGTGGTTGGCAAAACGGGGGCGGGTATGGTTGGTTCAACAGGCAATGCGGTACAGGCAGCCAGCCAGACGAGGGTGAATGTCAGGATGAGCAACCTCCTGACGTTCACTGCGGCATACCGTCCTTGACCCATTGTATGATAATTTCTTCGACCTCTTGCATTGTATGTTGGGGTTGGTAACCAAAGTCGCGTTTGGCGGCGGAGATGTCGTACCAGTGGCTGAGCGCCAGTTCACTCGCCAGAAAACGTGTGATGCGCGGGACGGCTTTCAGGCGTAGTGTGCGGTAGATGAACTCCAGCAGCCCGCCGGCAGCGCGCGCCAAGGCCAGGGACAGGGTCAGTTTCGGTTGGGGGTAGCCGGCCCGCTCCAGCAGGTTGCGCACCCATGGCCACAGCACCACCGGTTCATCCTGGCTGATGAAATAGACCGAGCCTGCCATGGGTGAATCAGGCGTGAGGCGGTCAGCCGCCAGCAGGTGCGCGCGGGCGACATCCTCAACATACGACAGATCCACACGGTTGCTGCCGTCGCCGACCTGGGGCAGGCTGCCGCGCGCGGCGGCTGCCAGCAAAGCGGGCAGCAGATGACGGTCACGCCGTCCGATGATGAGGTGCGGGCGCAGGGTCACCGTCGATAGTTCACTGTCGTTGGCCTGTGTGACCAGCTGTTCCGCCAGCGCTTTGGTATGCGGGTAGTGGCATTCATAGCTGTCAGGATAGGGATGGGATTCATCCACGCCTTCATGTGCCCGGTTATCAAAGATCACGCTGGGCGAACTGCAATTGACCAGTTTCTTGACGCCATTGGCGCGGCAGGCGGCAATCACATTCTGCGTGCCGATGACATTGGTGCGGTAAAAATCGTCCCAATCGCCCCAGGCACCGGCTTTGGCGGCGATGTGGAAGACACATTCGATGCCCGCGCATGCTGTAATGATGGCGGATTCATCTGCCAGGTCGCCCTGAATGACATGCGCGCCGATGGCGGTCAGTTCTGGGTAGCTGCCGCGGGTGAAAACCACAACCTCGTCACCGCGTGCCAGCAATTGCTCAACCACATAGCGGCCGAGGAAACCACCGCCGCCGGTTACCAGCGCTTTCATGACAACCTCTTTGCCGCCCAATCACGCAGCTGCAGGCGCTCGATCTTGGCGTTGTGGCGTACATCCACCGGGAAGGAACGCGGGTAGTAGAGGATGGTCTGGATGGGACGGGTTTGTTCGTGCTGACTGCCCAGCGATAGCAGGCTTTCAGAGAATTTGACGCGTTCTTCCACTGAACGTGGGAATTTGCCGGGCATGGGTTCCACCACCAGCACCGGAATCTGTGCGCCTTTTGCGCCCACACCCACCACGGCACAGCGAAAGACATCTTCGTGCAGGTTGAAGATGGCTTCGCAGGGCACGGGCAGCAGCAGTTCATCGGCGGTTTCCACACGGTGTGATTTGCGCCCGCAGAACCACAAACGGCCTTTTTCATCAAAGTAACCCAGGTCACCCATGCGGTGCCACACGTCGTCGCCTTCGTAGATCTTTGCCAGGGCGGTCTGGTCGGGGCGGTTGAGGTACTGGCGTGTGACCACCGGCCCTTTGACCGTGATCTCACCGACCTCGCCCTGTGGCAGCGCAAGGCTGTCGTCCCATTGCGGTATGACCTCATCGTTGATCTGAATGATGCGCATGGTGATGTTACTGACCGGACGGCCCACGCACATGCCGTGCCCCTGTTCGCTGAGGGCGGCGGTTTCTGCGAGAATCTCGCTGCCGCTCATCATGGTCAGCGGCATGGCTTCGGTAGCGCCATAAGGGGTATAGACCTCGCCGCCTTCCAGAATGCGCGTGTAGGCTTCGATCAGCGAAGGCTGCACCGGCGCACCGGCCATCAGAATGCGTTTGAATGATGGCAGTTTAATCCCGCGCGGCAGGCAATAATCGGCCACCAGGCGCCAGATGGTGGGCGAGCCGAAGGAGTTGTTGACGCCTTTGCGCTGGATGGTCTGCACCAGGTGGGCAGGATTCAAGGTGGCGGGGGCGGTGGGGTCCATGTCAGGGAACACTTCCGCCAGGTTCAGGGCAGGACCGAACAACGACAGGGTGAACAAACCCGGCATGTCAACTTCGCCGGGCTGGATGCCGATCTCATCGCGCAGCAAGGACATCTGGGCGGTGAATACTTCCTGCTGGAAGACCACGCCCTTGGGGATGCCGGTTGAGCCGGAGGTGAACGCCACGGCGGTTTCCTCAGAGGGTGCCATATCCACTGTCGGGAAGGGCGGTTCACCCTCACGCAGGAGCGAATCCAGCGCAGGAGCGCCCAGAATGCCGCGTTTTCCAGCCACCAGGGCATGCCTGACGGTTTTGAAGGCGCGCGGATACAGCCGCAGCAGCAAATGTGCTTTGGGAATGCCGAGGAAGGCAGTCGGGGCGGTGTCCTGCACACAACGCAGGTAAGATTTGCGCGGTATACCGGGGTCGATGATCACCGGGACGGCGCCCATTTTCAGCAGGGCGAACACCAGCGCAATCAGGTCAATGCCGGGCGATACCAGCATCAGTACGCGTTCGCCGCGCGTGATGCCCTGTCGTGTCATGGCATGTGCATAGCGGTCGCACAGCGCATTCAGTTCGCCGACTGATAATTCTTCATAGATAGCCTGTCCATCGGGTTCGTAACCGGTGGTGAAACTGATGGCAAGCGCATTTGGTGCTTCGGCGGCGCGTCTGGTCAGGGTTTCGGCGATGTTATTGATGGTCATAAAGGTTCTCCTGTTTGGGTGACAAAGGCGCGCAGCAAGGGGATGATGCGCTCGTGGGCATCTTCGACCACAAAGTGGCCGGCATTGGGCAGTTCATGTACCTCTGCCTGCGGGAAATATTCCCGCCAGCCGCTCAAGAAAGCTTCGGTGGTGAACACGGGGTCATCCACCCCCCAGAAAATGATCATGGATTTGTCGAGCAGCAGCGGCAGGCGCGCTTCGATCTCGTCAATGGTGATGCGGGTTGGGTGGTCGGTGCGCATGGGGATGTCGCGTACAAAGCCCAGGATGGCGACACGGTCGTGCCAGCTGCGGTAGGGCGCCAAATAACCGGTGCGCACTGTGCGGTTAAGACGTTTGGGCTGCGATGTGCCCAGGACGAGAGCGCCCAGCAGGAAGGCATTCAACCCGCGGGTGAGCAGGTCGCCCAGCAGCGGTGAGCGGGACAGGCGAATGGCCCAATATAGCACCGGGCGGAAGAAAGCGGAGGTGTTCATCACCGCCAGGCGGCGGATTTGTTCAGGATGGCGGGTGGCGTAACCCATGCCAATGGCGCCGCCCCAATCATGCATCACCAGGGTGATGTCGTTTACTTCAAGCGAGTTCAGCAGCGCCTGCAGGTTGTTAATGTGGGTCTCAAGCGTGTAAGGGTAATCTTGCGGCTTGTCTGAAAGGCCGCAGCCGATATGGTCGGGCACAATCACGCGGTGGTCTTTGGAAAATTCACAGATGAGATGGCGCCAGTAGAAGGACCAGGTGGGGTTGCCGTGCACCATGACCATCACCGGCGCATCGCGCGGGCCTTCATCCAGGTAATGCTGGCGCACCCCGTTGTTCTCAAAGTAGTGCGAGGGAAACGTATACTGGGTTCGATAGTCCATCAAACCGCTCCTTTCGTTTGGTGGAACCGGTTGGGTAGTATCAGTTTACCATTGGATTCCAAGGATGATGCTGTTGATGCCGGAACCGACCCCCAGCAAAGCCACCTTGTCGCCCTCATTTAAAATTCCGTCATGGATGCCCATGGCCATGCACAGTGGTGCCGCCACCGAGCCGGTGTTGCCCATATGTTTGAGGTTGGGGTAATCTTTGCCGTGTTTGGGGTAATGCAGGGCTTTGAGCGCGTCTAAGCGCTGCGGCTCGCTGACCTGGTGGGTGAACAGGCGGTCAATGTCATCATTGCTCCAACCCATTTCTTCTTTGAAGCGGTCCCAGGCCTCCAATACCACCAGGGTGCCTTTTTCCAGCAGTTCTGCCGAATTGGTGTGCATCCAGGTGCGCTGCGCCACACACAGTTTGTTGTTCTGGGTACCGCTGTAGTGCGCGCCGCCCATCAGGCGTTTGCCGGTGGTGGAGCGTTCTTTCGAGGTCAGTACCATGCCGACCGCGGCAGAACCGAGGGTGAAGGAAGCCAGGTTGTCGCGGATGTCGTCTTTGCCGACGCCATTGTTGAGCATATGTTCGATGGTCGCCAGTTGCCCTTCCTGCGGAGATTCAGCCGCCACGACCAGGCCGACCTCGATCTGCCCCAGTTCGATCATATTGGCAACGATCAGCATGCCGTTGAGGAAACCGAGGCAGGCGTTGACCACATCGAAGTTGAGGGCTTCGGGCGGTAGGCCGATCTTGTCATGCACAAAAACAGCGTTGGCGGGTTCAATGTAGTCATGGCAAACCCCGGCATACACCAGGCATTGTATGTCTTCATTGGTCATACCGGCATTGTGAATAGCACGCCGCCCGGCTTCAGCAGCGCCGTCTGAGGGCTGCCAGTCATCCGGCCACCAGCGGCGTTCTTCAATGCCGGTGATGCGTTGGAAGAATCGTTTGGGAATGCGCAGTTTTTTATAGACAGGATCCAGCTCTTCTTCAAACCAGTCCGTGCTGATGACCCGTTCTGGGACAACATAACCCATTGCTTCGATATAGACGTTCTCATACCGCATATTGAAACCTTCGCTTTCCTTTGTCGTGAATGCATGTGTCGATGAATGTGTCAGAAAAACAGGCGTGTCACACCTGGTATCGATCTTGTTCTGCCCGCCGTTTGGGGGATCATCGGCAATGAGCGTTTATGACGCAGTGTGTCAATTTTTATAACTTTTTTCTACATTATTAATTAAATTATACAAAGCAATAGGGATGGTGGCAAGGGGCAAACCGTCAGTTTTCGGGTTAATTTTCAAATTGGTGCTTGAAATTCCGCTGCCAACCTGTACACTTAAAATTGAGTACTGAAAAGGAGTGCATGATGGACTTTTTCTCGGAGCATTGTCATGGTGATACATGGTATGTGTTTGAGTTAATCGAAGATTGCCTTACACAGCTGCGCTCCAATGGCACCGACGAGAGCCTTTCACCGGCAGGCATACGCGCGCGCAGGCTGCTGCTGCATCTTTTGCAGTCCTTCGAAAAAAATATCTCTCCCATGGCGGATGAGGGCCTGTCGTATGATGAATTTCCGTTCAAACACGGCAGGCGTGATACCTTACCTGCCAGGCAGCTGCCCTCGCTGGAGGAAATCGCAGCGTATGTAGATGAGGTCAAAATATTGTGTCTCGATTATCTCAGCCACTTCGATGATGAACGCTTGATGGACAACGACCCGTTGAAGAGCATGGAAAGCAACTACTCGCGCATTCAATACGCCATCTTTCATGCTGCGCTGCACCTGGGGCACATTGACCAGTTGTTGTATGACCCCAGCGACCCCAAAGGCTGGGATTCTCTCACCCACCAGTATTCATAGTAAGTGTGAAAAATGACGCTGTCTGTCCGGGCGATGGCGTATAATTTCTTTGTCTGTCAATGAACCAAACATCCAAGGAGCACCCACTCATGACCGATCCCGCCCGTCCGTGCTATCATTTCACCGCACCAGCCGGTTGGTTGAATGACCCCAACGGCACCATCTATCATGACGGCTGGTATCATCTTTTCTACCAGCATCATCCGTTTAGTGACGAATGGGGGCCCATGCACTGGGGGCATGCCCGTTCTCGTGACTTGCTGCAGTGGGAACACCTGCCGATTGCCCTGACACCGGCGATGGACGGCACAGAAAACGGAATCTGGTCAGGCTGCGTTGCCATCAACAAGCTGGGGCAGCCGCTGGCTTTCTACACACGCTCCAACCTGCCTTCGGCAGAGGGAGTCGAAGGCGATTTCACCCAGGATGCCGCGATAGGCAGTACCGACCTGATCCATTGGGAGAAACTGCCCGAACCGGTATTGAAGCGCGAGGGAGCTTCGGCGGGTTTCCGCGCAGATTGGCGTGACCCCTTTGTCTTCAACACCCCGGACCGTACATTCATGGTGGTGGGCATGACCGGCGCAGGATTGCCGCTGTATGAAGCGCTGGATGACGCCTTCCTGCAGTGGGAATTGCGCGGTATCATTTCAGAGATTGACGCCGAATGCCCCAATTTCTTTGAGGTGGACGGGCATTGGCTGTATCTGTGGTCGCCGTTCAACAATGTGCAGGCGGCGCTGGGCGAATTCGACCTTACCGCCTATCGCTTCAAGCCGCACTGGCAGGGGCGCTATGACTGGAGCCAGTTCGGCCATTCTGATTATTACGCCACCAACCATCTGTATGCGCCAGACGGCCGCAGCATCCTGTTCGGCTGGATCCGCGGCTGGGCGCCGGGACACGGCTGGAATGGCTGCATGGGCATCCCGCGCGACGTGAGGGTGGATGGGCAGGGCGTGTTGCGCACGCCACCCATTGCCGAAATGACATCTCTGCGCAGCGCGCTGATGGTGGAGAAAAGTCACATCGCTTTGGAGGATGACAACTATTCGCTGGGCGCGGTGGCTGGCAGCCAGTATGAACTACACTGCCGCCTCTCGTTAGGCAGCGCAGATATAGCCGGATTCAACCTGTGTCTTTCGCAGGACGGCATCAGCATCCACCGCCTGTGGATAGACCGGGCGGGGGTGCATCTGGATCGGGTGCATATTCCGTTGGGTGCGGCAGAGCTGGCGCAGCCGATTGATGTGCGCCTGTTCATGGACCATTCGGTGGCAGAATTGTTCGTCGATGGCGGGCGCTATTGCGCGGTGCGGGTGCTGAAAGATTTTGATGCGGCGAGCACCGGATTAGGGTTGTTCAGCCAGGGCGGGCAGGCGGTTTTTCATGACCTGCAGATATGGTCACTGCGCGGTTGTGACAATCACATCTGACATACGGTGTAAGTCGCCATCGAAAAAAAAGAGTGCAGCCTGATTTCATCATCGGGGGCGTTCGCATGTATAATCATGGGCAAAGGACAGACGACCGATGGCAAAGATCAAAACCATTGTCATATTCGAAGCCGGACCCGGCAGCCAGCGTCCGCTGCAGGAGGTGCTGCAAGAGGCACTGCCGCGCCAGCTGAACCTGGAGGAAGCCGAGACCCTGCTGATCCCCGCGCAGCAATGGGGCGGGCAGGAAGCGGTTACCCCCGCGCTGGTCTCTGACAATGACTTTCAACAGATGCTGGTGGCGCGCCAGTTGAGCTATATGGAAGCGCGCCATTGGCACTTGAAGGATGGCGAGGCCGCACGCGCCTATCAGGATGCCGTCTACAGCCCGGCGCTTCAGAGCATGTATTATGTGTATACCTTCGGCGGTACGTATGTGGCGGAGGCGGAACGTAAAGCTGATACCTTGCGCCTGTCGCTGGTGCCTGCTCGAAAATTCCGCCGCCCGGCGTGGCTGGTGGTGGCGCTTGGGGTGTTGATCATGGCGATTCCGGTCAGCCTGTCGCTGATTTTTCCGGACTTTCTGGGGGCGGGCTGGGCGATCCTTGACCTGGTGGCGATCGTGATCGGTTCGGCGGTGATCTGGCGCGGTGGTGTGCGGCGCCTGCGGTTGGCGCCGGTGACGCACAAAGAGCGCTGTCCGGGCTGCGGCGCGAAGAACCGTTTCACCAATGTGGTCACCCTGCACTGTCGCCGCTGCGGCGAGGAACTGGCTTATCAATTGCATGGCAAAGATGAGTTTGAGCGGGCGCTGCGTGTGAAGGCGGTCAAATGCCCGCACTGTAATGCGCTCAACGACCTGCGTTTCCAGCGCCTGACCTACACTTGCCGCCGCTGTGATATCCGTCATACACTGGGCAGCGCCACCATGGACTGGCTGGAGCGCCTGGCAAAACGTGGATGAATGCTTTCTCATAAATTAGCTGTTCGCCAGCATTGAAGCGATTTTGTTTTCAGAGTAAAATAATAATTCGTAACGCATTTCTATGTGCGAAAGAACAGGCGGCATGATGACTGAAGAACCCAAAACCGTGTATACCTCTGAAGAACTGACCCGCAATATGAAGGATCACCTGCCGGTGAAACCAACATGGCGGGTTATTTTTGTAGGCGTGCTGTATGCGCTGTTTGGCGCATTGCTGGCTTTTGTGGTGATCAACGTCTTCATACAGCCAGAACCGGTGCATACTCTGGGTTGGGTGATTTCGGGCTTGTTCGCCCTGGGTGCGCTGGCAGGTTTCTATTCTGCCTATGATGAATTGCGCCACATCAATGAGGCACGTGCGTTAGACCGTGGGGCGGTGGAAGAATCTGTCAAGGTCATCGATAACTGGTCGGACCGCTACCTGGATGGAGGCGTGATGAACCGTAAAGAGGTGCAACATCTGCTGTATCTGTATGCTGGCGGCAAGCAGTATGCCAAACATTCTGTACCGCGTTCGGTGGCAGAAATGTTCAAAACCGGCAGTTACATTCGTGTGCAATACCTGCAAGACAATCCCGCGGTGTTCCGCCCCATTCTGGGCGAATGACACATAAAAAATTGAATCCTTCGAAAACTGAGGTGCATCGTTGCTGTCCATTACAACTGAGTTAACCGCGCAAGAACTGCTGTCAATTACCTGGGATGATC